>JAEWGC010000004.1 GCA_023388495.1 Bacillota bacterium
TGTTTATAAATTTATTTTTTACTTCATTGGTATTTTGGATAAGAAAATCTTTTTTAATAGAAAATATAAATATAGAATTCTTAATATTAACTATTATTTCAATGACTATAGCCTTTGCATTATATATCATAGCAAAGAGAAAAAATTATCCAGAAATCAAGAAAGCAAGGGCTTTTCAAATAAAAAAGATTATTCCACAATTGAAAAAAGACAAAGAAAAATATAAGGTTTTCTTTCAGGAAGGAGGAGTAATTTTTGCTTTAATAGTATTCTTCATAATAACATCAGTGGAAGTAAAATTAATTATAAGTAAATTAAAGTAAATTTTTTGATTTGGGATTAGAAATGTAAAAGAGAAAATTAAGTTAAAGAGAATTATCAAGTTTATTTAAATTAAGAGGGTAAAGTATTATTACAAAACTCAATAGCTAGTCCAGCATTGTAGACAAAATTATATCTATGGATTATACTATAATAAAATTTCTGAAAAGATACTTATACATTAGAGTTAAATTAAAGATATAAAGAGGAGATGTAGAGATGAATCCCAAATATTACTCATTTGAATCACCTATAGGTAAATTAACAGTATATTTTACTGATGAAGGGATAGTGTCCCTTATATTTGCAGAAGAAGGGGACAACCATAAGTATATAGAAAGATACTATGGTACTCCTATTTTGGTAGATAAAAAGGACTATAATTATCATGAGGAAATAATAAAATATCTAAAGGGAGAGTTAAAGGAATTTACTGTGCCAATATCCTTCAAGGGAACATCCTTCCAAGAATCTGTGTGGAGGGAGCTTTTAAATATACCTTATGGAGAGACTTTGACTTATAAGAAACTGGCTGAAAAAGTAGGATGTCCTAAGGGACCACGAGCAGTTGGCGGAGCATTGAATAAAAATCCAATAGCTATTATAGTTCCTTGTCATAGAGTTGTAGGCTCAAATGGTAAGTTAGTTGGTTTTGCTGGTGGTCTTGAATTAAAAGATAAACTATTAAATTTAGAAAAAGATAACATTATATAATTAACTAGAATATCCTGATATAAAAACAGAAAGGAGAATGGATATGGATTATCCTATTGTTTTTATACCAGGACTTTTTGGTTCTATGGGAGATGATGTAATCAAGGGAACAGGAGATTTTTCCTTTGGATTTGCAGAAAGGATTTATAGGCCTTTTATCCAAATATTAAATTCCATGGGTTATATAGAAGGTTTAAACATATTTATTTCATATTATGATTGGAGAAAATCTGTATTAGAATCAGTAGATAAGTATTTGCTTCCTACTATAGAAATGGCTAAGAATAAAACCTCTATGGATAAGGTGATCATCATTGGACATAGCTTAGGTGGATTGTTGGGAAGGGCTTATATTACTTATTTTAGTCCTTCTTCTGTTGACAAACTAATTATGATAGGTACACCAAACTTAGGTGCTGTAAATGCTTATTATTTTTGGAGCGGTGGAAAACTTCCTTATGCAAAGGTAGAGGATAATATTCTATACAATGGATTAAAGCTTGGGTTTATCTTATACTATCATTTATTCCATAATATAAATTATATAGGAGCCTTGAGAGATATGTTTCCTGTAGCCAAAGATTTGTTACCTAGCTATAGATATGGGAATTATTTATATCATAAAGAAAATGGAATAAAAAGAGAAATTTCAATAGATAATATGTCAATAAATAATGAGTTTTTAAATAGATTAAATAATGAATATATAGATAAAGATAAATTATTTGTAATAAGTGGAAAGGGTATTTACACCAACAAAGAATTTGTAGTTGGAGCAGGTAGAAAGGAAAAAACAAAATGGGAGGATGGAAAGCCCATAAAGTCAATTAGGACAAATCAGGGAGATGGTACTGTAACGACAAACAGCACATTGGGATACCTAGGTGGGAATCAAATAATATTAGAAGGGAATCATACAAGTATCTTGTGTAAGTCAAAAGATTATCTAGCAGAAATCTTAGGTAAAACTTTAAATATGGAGATAAAAGAAGAAACAATAGAAAAAGTATACTTTATTTTAGCAGATAATTGTAATGACATAATGCTTGGTGACAATAGAGTTCAAGCTATAAAGATATCTTCTAGTAAATTTTTGATTATGGTTGCAGATGATAAAAATCTTGAATGCAAATTAGATATAGATAAATCCCCAAAGTTTAATCCAAAGACTATGATGGCTACAGTTGATAGAGATGGGATTAATATATTGAAGTATAAAATATAATATGATAATATATAATTAAAAGAGAATAGCCTTATAGGTGCTTCATATTGATGAAGCTTAAAAGGGAAAGTGGTGAAATACCACTACAGCCCCCGCTACTGTAAATGGGTACGAAACCAAGACTATGCCACTGGGAAACCGGGAAGGCCTTGGAATTAGGATGAACCATGAGTCAGGATACCTGCCTATATTTGAGCCTCGGAGGGAGGGATGAGATGAACTAAACTTATCCTTATATTAAAGGCATAAGTTTTTTTGTTGTTAAACATACTCTTTTATAGCACTTTAGATAAAATAAAATTTGGAGGGATAAGATGAAAAAGTTTAAGGGCTTAGCATTGTTCTTAGCATTGATGCTAATAGTATTTGCAGTTGTAGGATGTGCACCAAAGAAGGAACTAGATGAAAATCTAAAGGTAGAAGATATAGACTCACAGGGCAAGGATGTTGGAGAGGAAGCTAAAGCCTTCCCAGTTGAAATAGAAGATAGTTTTGGTAATAAAGTGACCATAGAAGAAGAGCCTATGAAAATAGTATCATTAGCGCCTAATAATACAGAGGTTTTATTTGCATTAGGCTTAGGTGACAAGGTTGTAGGTGTAACATCTTATTGTGACTATCCAGAAGAAGCGAAGACAAAGGAAGTTGTAGGAGATTTTCAAGGAAATAATCTAGAGAAGATAATAGAATTAGAACCAGATCTAGTATTGATTTATGGATCTGGAAATGAAGAAGAGAATAAGGTATTAAATGATGCAGGAATTAAGGTCCTTGGATTTATGCCTGAAACTATAGAGTCTGTAATGAAAGATATTGAGACTGTAGGAAAGGCAGCGGGAAAGAGTAAAGAAGCGGCGGAAATTATCCAAGCTATGAATAATAAAAAAGAAGAGATAATAAATAAGGTAAAAGGTCAAGAAGAAGTAAAGGTATTCTATGAAATATGGCACGACCCACTTATGGCAGCAGGTAAAGGATCATTTATGGATGAACTTATAGCTCTAGCTGGTGGGAAAAATATAGCTGAAGATGCAGAAGGGGCTTACCCTCAATATGATTTAGAGCAATTAGTTGAAAGAGATCCAGAGATTTATTTAGCAGCTCAGGATATGCCAGATAAAACTGTAGAATCTATAAAAGCTAGACCAGGCTTTGATAGTATATCAGCTATAAAAAATGATAGAGTATATGTATTTGAAGGAAATGAGGCAAACTTAGTGTCTAGACCCGGACCAAGAATAATTGAAACTTTAGAGGTAATAGCAAAAGCTATTCATCCAGAACTATTTAAGTAAAGTTGGGATTTAAATGAAGAAAAGCATAAGCAAGGGCAAATATGGTTTAATTTTAACGGTATTGTCAGTGGTGCTAATACTATCAATTGGATTTTTTTCAGTAATAGGTACTGCCAATATTAGTCCTATTGATTGTTTTAGAATTGTAGGCTCAAAAATGCCTATTATAAAAAATTATATAGACATTTCAGATATAGGAAAATCACATCAAACTATAATCTGGTCTATAAGGTTACCAAGGGTATTATTAGGAGTATTGGTTGGTGCTAGTCTATCTATGGCTGGCACCGCTTTTCAAGGAATATTTAAAAATCCAATGGCTGATCCCTATGTAATAGGTATATCCTCAGGTGCAGCCCTTGGTGCAAGTATTGCAATTATATTGGGAATCAATATAGCAATGATAAATATATCTACAATATCAATTTTTGCTTTTATTGGGGCATTAGGAGCAGTGTTTACAGTCTATAATATAGCTAGAATAAAGAATAAGGTTCCAGTAACAACTTTACTTTTAGCTGGTATTGCTATAGGCCAATTTTTAACAGCTATAATGTCCTTTCTTATGGTTATATATAGTAAGGATATGGCCAAAATCATATATTGGACTATGGGTAGCTTGGCAGGTAAGGGCTGGGATCCATTGATTAAAATATCAATTCCAGTAATTATTTCAATGATTTTTATAAATTTCTTTGCAAGGGATTTAAATATTATGTTAACTGGAGAAGAGTCCGCTAAAAGTCTAGGAGTAGATGTAGAAAAGACTAAGATATATATACTAATATTGGGGACTTTCATGGTATCTATGGTAGTATCCATAGGAGGGATCATAGGATTTGTAGGTCTTATCATTCCTCATATAGCAAGGCTTATACTTGGACCAGATAATAGAATATTGTTGCCTTCTTCGGCTTTAATAGGTGGAATATTTATGGTGGCAGCAGATACCATTGCTCGGACTATCATCTCCCCAGTAGAAATCCCAGTAGGCATTATAACTGCATTATTTGGAGGGCCATTTTTCTTATATTTACTAAGAAAAAGTAAAAGATAATACAACACCGGAGGTATTATTATGTACGCGCTAGAAGTGAAAAATTTAAAATTTGGATACAATAGAGAAACGATATTAAAAGACGTATCCTTCAATATAGAAAAGGGAAAGTTTATAAGTATAATAGGACCAAATGGTTCAGGAAAATCAACGCTTTTAAAGAATCTTAATGGAATATATACTCCAAGTGGAGGAAAAGTAACTGTAGATAGTATTGATATTAATAGAATAAAAACTAAGGAATTAGCTAAGAAAATTGCGTTAGTACCACAGAATACTATTATTGATTATGAATTTACTGTAGAAGATATAGTATTAATGGGTAGGCATCCATATAAAGGAAGATTTCAAAGGGAAGATGATAATGATTATGAGATCGTGAAAGAAGCCTTAGAAATGACTAATACATTTCATTTAAAGGATAGGATTATTACAGAAATCTCTGGCGGTGAAAGACAAAGGGTTATAATAGCTAAAGCTTTGGCTCAAAACCCTTCTATTATTTTATTAGATGAGCCAACCTCCCATTTAGATATAAATCATCAAATAGAGATATTGAATCTTTTACGGAAATTGAACCAAGAGAAAGGTACTACTATAGTTGTAGTAATTCATGATATAAATCTAGCATCTAGATATTCTGATAAAATAATTATGTTAAATGAAGGCGAAATTATAGGAATTGGAAGACCGGAGGAAGTTATCACAAAGGAAAATATTGAATTTGCATATAATCTAAAGGTTGCTATAGATAAAAACAAACATACAGATTCTATTTATTTAACTGCACTGTAACCATCAAATTTATATTTCATTATTTTATTTTTTATGTTATATTAAGTAATTGAGGAGTGAGGAAGATGAAATATAAATTAGTTGCTATAGATATGGATGGCACACTTTTAAATAAGAACAATGAAGTGTCAGAGAGAACTAAAAATGCTATAGAAATGGCGAAGAAGAAGGGAGTTCACATTATCCTATCTACTGGAAGAGTACTTAAATCAGCTTTGTCCTATTCTAGAAATTTAGATTTAAAGAATCCAATAGTTGCATGTAATGGTGCAATTATTGTAGATGAGGATGCTAGTATTATTTATAAAAGACCTATAGATAATAATAAGGTTAAAGAAATAGTTAATCTTGCTAGGAAAAAAAATATTTATTATCATTTCTACGATGAGTCTAAATTTTATTCTCATGTTAGAGTTGATGAGGTTCTTCAATTCTACAATGAAGGAAATGAGAATACTAGCATAGATATAGAAGTTTTTCAGGATATAGAAGAGATAGTAAGGCTTACAGATTTAAATGTATATAAATTCTTGTTTATTGATGATAATAATGAAAAACTCCAAGACTTAAGAGGTGAACTAGATAAGTTAGAAGATATATCTACCTCAAGTTCTTGGGCAAATAATATAGAGGCTATGGGTTTAAATGTATCGAAGGGAGAAGCTATAAGGGAATTATGTATTAGACTTCAAATTAAACCAGAGGAAGTAATAGCTATTGGAGATAGTGAGAATGATTTGTCAATGTTAAGATTTGCAGGATTAGGGGTGGCCATGGGAAATGGTGATGAATCAATAAAAAAACAATCAGATTATATTACAGATTCAAATGACGAAGATGGTGTAGCTAAAGTAATAGAGAAATTTGTATTAGAATAGGAGATGGAGATTTATCATGGCATTACATATTGTACTTGTGGAACCAGAAATACCTTCAAATACAGGAAATATTGCTAGGACCTGTGCCCTTACTGGAACCGTACTTCATTTAGTAAGGCCTTTAGGATTTTCTGTAGATGATAAGGCACTTAAAAGAGCTGGACTTGATTATTGGAATTTAGTGGAGATACATTATTATGATAGTTTCTTTGAAGTATTGGAAAAGTATCCTAATGGGGATTTCTATTATGCCACTACTAAGGCAAAAAATAACTATGGGGAAAGAGAATATAGAGACGAATCTTTTTTTGTATTTGGGAAGGAAACAAAGGGCTTATCTCATGAAATATTAGATGGGAACCTTGATAAGGGTATTAGAATACCAATGAAAAGTAATATAGCTAGATCCCTTAATTTGGCAAATTCAGTAAATATCATTATTTACGAAGCTTTAAGACAATTAAATTTTCCTAATATAGAATAATATTTTAATTATACAAATCCAATAAATATGGTATTATATAAGTGAGAATAAATAAACAAAAGAATAAATAGGCAAATAAACTTATCTGGGAGGTCAATTATGGATATAGCACTACCCGTACTCGGTGGACTGGGACTTTTCCTATACGGAATGAATTTAATGGGAACAGGCCTTCAAAAAGCTGCAGGTGAAAAATTAAAAAGGTTAATAGAAGTACTTACCAATAATAGACTAATGGGAGTTGTGGTTGGTACTTTAGTAACTATGGTTGTTCAAAGTAGTTCTGCTACGACAGTTATGGTAATTGGGTTTGTTAATGCTGGACTTATGTCACTATCTCAAGCAGTGGGTGTCATTATGGGTGCTAATATTGGTACTACTATTACTGCACAATTAATTGCATTTAAATTGACAGATTACGCACCTTTAGCAGTAGCCATAGGTGTAGCAATCTGGATAGCAACTTCTAAGAAAAAGGCTAAGAATATTGCTGAGATACTTATTGGATTTGGTATCTTATTCATTGGTATGGATATGATGGGAAGTGGTTTAAAGCCTTTAGCTGATTTGCCGGCATTTACTAATATCATGATTAGTTTAGAAAATCCAGTTCTTGGTATGTTAGTAGGTTTAGGACTTACAACTATTGTTCAAAGTAGTAGTGCATCAATAGGTTTATTACAAGCACTGGCTGGTCAAGGGCTAATAACTATGAATATAGCATTTCCTATATTATTTGGAGAAAATATTGGTACTACTACAACAGCCATGATATCATCAGTTGGGGCAAATAAAACAGCTAAAAGAGCAGCAATTATACACTTTTTATTTAATTTAATAGGCACAATTATATTCATGACAATATTAAGGATACCAATAGAGATGTTAGTAACTAAAATATCACCAAATGATGTTCAAAGGCAAATAGCAAATGCACATACTTTTTTTAACTTAATAAATGTAGCAATTCAATTACCTTTTGCTGGTTTATTAGTTAAGGCAGCTAAGGCTATAGTTCCTGGAGAGGACAGACATGAATCAGAGGAAGCAAAGTTTCTTGATTTTAGAATTATAGAAACTCCTTCTATAGCATTGGGCCAAGTAAGAAAAGAAATTGCCAGAATGGGAATTTATGTAGAGGAAAATCTAGAAAAGGCTAAACTAGCCTTTGTAGAAGGAAAATATAATGAAATAGAACCAGCATTAGAGCAAGAGCAGAAAATAAATAAGCTTCAAAGAGAGATAACAGATTATCTAGTAAGGCTTTCCAATGCTCCATTATCAGATGAGGAACATAAGCAGGTTAATGTCTTCTTCAATAATATAAATGATATAGAGAGGGTAGGAGACCATGCTGAAAATATAATTGAGTTGGCTGAAGAGAGAATGGAGGGTAATCTTAATTTTACTGAAGAAGCTATAGAAGAACTACATGAAATCTTTGGTAAATGTCAATTAGGTTTCCAAAAGGCAATGGAGGCATTTAAAACAAATAGTGAGGCGTTAGCTAAGGAAGTTTTGGTTATAGAAGATGAAGTAGATGAACTGGAAACAAAAAATAGAACTAATCATATAGATAGACTAAATAAAGGACTATGCTCAACAGGACCTGGAATAGTATTTTTAGATGCTATATCTAATTTAGAAAGAGTATCAGACCACTGTTCCAACATAGCTTTATATGTCCTTGACAACTTTAAAACAAGACCTAGAAATATATAAAAATATTAATAATATTAATATAAAAAAGGGTTGTATAATTATATTTTATATATTATAATGTTAATGAACTGTGAAAAAAGTGTCAAATTATACATTATCTGGATGACTAATACGGAAGAGACCATAATATAGCATATATGGCGCCGAAGGAACAAGTTGATGGGCAAGCCGATCCACAATGAAATTCTCAGGCAAAAGGACCGTATTGTGACAGAACTCTGGAAAGCGAAAGCACCGAAGGAGCAATCCATATATTGGAGAATCTCTCAGGTAAATAAACAGAGTAAGTAGGCCTAAGACAATAGACCTATTTATTCTGTTTTTTTATTTTTAAAAATAATCTCAAAAGCTTTTTTATTATCAAAATGAACCACTAGAATCATTTAAAACTCTTATTTTAAAATTTCTTCTTGATTTTTTAAAATAAATGGGTTTATAATCAAATAGTCTAGATTGACAAAAAATATACTAGTTCTTAATTAGGGAACACAAATAATATTTCAAAAGAGAATATTATTAATAAAATTTGGCAAAAATGTTATATTGAAGAACTACATAAAAAATTACAAGGGAGGAAAGACAAATGATTTATGATGTAATAATCATAGGAGCGGGTCCAGCAGGTTTAGCAGCAGGTCTATATGCATCAAGAGCAAGACTAAATACTCTAATTATCGAAAAAGATGGAGAAGGTGGACAAATAGCAACAACTGATGAAGTTGCTAACTATCCAGGATCTATAGAGCATGCTAGTGGACCATCCTTAATAGCTAGAATGGTAGAGCAAGTTAATGAATTTGGTGCAAAAAGAGTTAATGATGAAATTAAATCAGTAGAATTAGAAGGAAAAATCAAAGTATTAAAAGGTAAAAATGAAGAATACCAAGCAAAAACAGTTATTATTGCAACTGGTGCAGTTCCAAGACCTATTGGATGTCCAGGAGAAAAAGAATTAACTGGTAGAGGAGTTTCTTATTGTGCAACATGTGACGCTGCTTTCTTCGAAGACTTAGAAGTTTTCGTAGTAGGTGGAGGAGATTCAGCAGTTGAAGAAGCTATGTACTTAACAAAATTCGCTAGAAAAGTTACTATTGTTCATAGAAGAGATGAGTTAAGAGCAGCTAAATCAATTCAAGAAAAAGCATTTAAAAATGAAAAAATGAACTTTATGTGGGATACTACTATTACTGAATTAAAAGGTGATGGTATCTTAGAATCAATGGTAGTTAAAAATGTTAAAACTGGTGAAGAAACAGAAATATTTGCAGATGAAGATGATGGTACATTTGGAGTATTCGTATTCGTAGGATATAGTCCAGCTACAAAATTATTTGATGGAATAATTCAAATGGAAAATGGGTATATAAGAACTGATGATGATATGAAGACTAATGTACCTGGAGTTTTTGCAGCAGGAGACAACAGAGTTAAATCATTAAGACAAGTAGTTACAGCTACTGCAGACGGAGCTATTGCTGCGGTTCAAGCTGAAAAATATATAAATGAAAACTTTGAAGACTAATAAATAACAAATTAATAGTGCTTAAAAATAAAATTAGGAGGTATAATAGAAATGTTAGAACTAAATAAGGATAACTTTGAGGCAGAAGTATTACAAGCAGAAGGATATGTTTTAGTTGACTACTGGGGACCAACATGTGAACCATGTAAGGCACTTATGCCACATGTGCATGCTTTTGAAGAGCAATATGGTGATAAAATTAAATTTACATCATTAGATATTACAAAAGCAAGAAGACTAGCAATAGGACAAAAGGTTATGGGATTACCTGTAATCGCTATTTACAAAGGTGGAGAAAGAATAGATGCAGTAGTAGCAGATGAAGCTACTAAGGAATCAGTTGAAGAATTAATTAAGAAATATATCTAGTTAATGTGGTTTTAATTCTGGGCCTCGGGCCCAGAATTGAGATATAGATACTTGCTAAAATAAGAGGAGGTGAATTTATGCGTCTGGAATTAGGCCATGTGCTAATTAAAGATGTTCAATTTGGTAATGAAACCAAACTTGAAAACGGGGTGCTAACAGTTAATAAAGAAGAGTTAATCAACTTAATTAAAGAAGATGAGCACCTTACATCAGTAGACGTAGATATTGCAAAACCTGGTGAGAGTGTTAGAATTACACCTGTTAAGGACGTAGTAGAACCAAGAGTTAAGGTGGAAGGTCCAGGAGGTGTTTTCCCAGGAATATTATCAAAGGTTGATGTTGTAGGTTCAGGAAAAACTAACGTATTAAAAGGTTGTGTTATAATGACAACTGGTAAAATCGTTGGTTTCCAAGAGGGTATTGTAGATATGACAGGACCTGGAGCAGAGTTTACTCCATTCTCCAAAACAATAAACATAGTATTAAAATGTGAACCTGTAGAAGGATTAAAACAACACGATCATGAAAGAGCAGTAAGATTTGCAGGATTTAAAGCAGCAGCTTACCTTGCAGAAACTGCAAAATCATTAACACCAGATACAGTGGAAGTATATGAAGTAGATACATTCTTAAAAGGAATTGAGAAGTATCCAAACCTTCCAAAAGTAGGTTATGTTCAAATGCTTCAAACTCAAGGATTACTTCATGACACTTATGTATATGGAGTAGACGCTAAACAAATTGTACCAACTATAATGTATCCAACAGAAATTATGGATGGTGCTATTGTAAGTGGTAACTGTGTATCAGCTTGCGATAAGAATACAACTTATCACCAAATGAATAACCCAGTTATTCACGACTTACTAGCTCAACACGGTAAAACGCTTAACTTCGTAGGTGTTATTATCACTAACGAAAACGTGTATCTAGCTGACAAAGAGAGATCATCAAACTGGACAGCTAAACTTGCTGAATACCTAGGACTTGATGGAGTTATAATTTCACAAGAAGGTTTCGGTAACCCAGATACAGACCTTATCATGAATACTAAGAAAATAGAAGCTAAAGGTATTGATACTGTAATAATTACTGACGAATATGCAGGAAGAGACGGCGCTAGCCAATCTTTAGCAGATGCTGATCCTTCAGCTAACGCAGTAGTTACAGGTGGTAATGCTAACGAAGTTATCGTACTACCAAAGATGGACAAAGTAATCGGTACTTTAGACTATGTTGATATTATAGCTGGTGGATTCGATGGAAGCTTAGCAGCTGATGGTACAATCACAGTTGAAATCCAAGCTATTACAGGTGCAACTAATGAAGTTGGCTTTAACAAAATGTCAGCAAGAGGATTCTAATTAATATAAAATATATAAAAAATTAAGATATAATATAAAACTAAAGAAAGGAAGTGGCAAGATGTCAATTTTTAATGAAAACTCAAAAGTTATCATTATCGGCGACAGAGATGGTATACCAGGACCAGCTATGGAAGAATGTATAAAGACCACTCCTGCAGAAGTAGTATTTTCAGCAACAGAATGTTTTGTCTGAACGGCTGCAG
>JAEWGC010000020.1 GCA_023388495.1 Bacillota bacterium
AAAAAAAGGAAGCTCAAAAAATAATGAGCATACCAATAAAGCCTAATGTATTAGACTATTTTTTGTATTCGTAATGGACACCACGAATACCAGTATAAGATTTTGGAGCCATTATGCCATCACAAACTTGACAAAATGGTTGAGGTGGAACTGATGGATCAAATCCATTAAATATATTGTCTTCTTCTAATTCTTGTACAATAAAACGTGGAACCCAAAGGGAATAGTTGCATTTAGTACAAATAAATTCTACTAAATCATCTTTTTCTGTGAAACCTTCAAGTATATTCATAATTATTAAACCTCCATAGTGTAATTAAATTTTAAACACTATGATTATACCTAGGAGGAGATAAATTATCAATATAAGGGTTCTTGCTTGAATGAAAAATATCAACAAGTTCCATTGTATGACCACAAGAACAGCATAAAGGATCAATACCAAAAGCTAGAAGAAGACGAGCACGCCAATGAGAATATTTTTTCCTAAGGTTCTTTTTGCCTAAGCTTTCCATACGATAAAGCTTAGAGGAGTGAAGATACTCCTTAGCATAAAGACCATAATAACGAATCATTTTAAATTGTTCATCAGGAATATGGATAATTAAGCGTTTAATAAACTCAAAAGCATGAATTTTTTCAGTAATACGCTGGTTATCTTCATGGCGATCATAGTAAAAGGTAACAATCTCACCATCATAATCAAGAATACGAGACTGTGCCATAGCAGGGCGTCCAGTGTATCGAATAATATACTTAACAGCATCCGTAGCCTTTGAATCCATATTGGATTTAGCATAAACATAAAATCCATCAGAGTATTTCTTGAATAGGCGAGATTTAAGCCTATAGAAAGAAGTACCAAGCTTTTTATGAAGAAAATCCAGTATAGTGGCTTGCCATCTCTTTCGAAGCATATTAAAAGGAATATGAGAAATTTTACGCCAAATAGTTTTAAAACCTGAAGCACCTTCACTTACTATCATATGTATGTGGGGATTCCACTTTAAATCCCGGCCAAAAGTATGCATAGTAGAAATAATGCCAGGTTTAAAGTTTTCAGATTTGTTAAGTTTAGCAAACCAAGAAAGGACAGTATCAGCACTAGCCTTGAAAAGTAAATGAAGTAGCTTTCTATCTTTACGAAATAAAAGGCGGAGATCCTCAGGGATAGTAAAGACAATGTGCCTATGTTTGCAATTAATAAGTTTAGAAGAAATATTAGAAGCACGATCCTGTATATACTTCGCTCCACAAGAATTACAAAAGCGGCTTTTGCATGTAAAGTATACACTCTTGAATTTGCTACAATGATCGCAATAATAAAGGGCATGACCCATGGAAGGGTCGCCACATTTAATAATTTTATCAACATTTTTAGAAACAGCAGGGCGAATGGGATACCCTTCTAAGATAAATGAATCCCAGTGGTCTGCAAAAATATCTTTAATTTTAAAGGAATGATTGCTCATATTATCACCAATTTATATATACCAAAAAACAAATAAAGTATCAATATGAGCAGAAAAAAACTTAATTTTTAATCTAAAATTTCGTACGACCAAAACTAACGCGTCGTAGACGCTTTTTTTAATTATCATCTTGAATAAAGACTATATATAATGTAAAATTGTTTAGAGTCACAAAACATAGACATTATATTATTTAACTAGAGGAGAATTGTATGCAAAAGAACATTAATTTAACAGAAGGAAATATTTCTAGTACTCTCACTAAGCTAGCATTGCCTATTATGGGTACATCTTTTATACAGATGATGTATAATTTAACAGATATGATGTGGCTAGGTAGACTTAGTACCAAGGCTGTGGCTGGAGCAGGTACTGTAGGCTTTTTTATGTGGTTTGGCATGTCTTTAGTATTGATTTCTTCAATCGGAGTAAGTGTAGGAGTATCACAAGCCTATGGAAGAGATGATATGGAAGATGCTAGAGAATATATTTCTAATGGTATAAAACTAGATATATTTATAGGAATCATGTATTCACTTATGCTATTAACATTTAGACATAGGATAATTGGTTTCTTTAATTTAGGTGATATAGAGACTATACAAATGGCAATAGATTATTTAGTGATTATAGCCTGTGGATTTATATTTCATTTCATTAATCCAATATATTCAGCAGTATTTAATGCATCAGGTAATAGTGTCACACCTTTTATCATAAATACTATGGGGCTGGTCACTAATATGATTTTAGACCCTGTTTTAATTTTTGGTATAGGACCATTTCCAGAAATGGGCATAAAGGGAGCAGCTTTGGCTACAGTAATAGCTCAGGTTGTTGTTACTTCAATATATATAGTAGTATCAAGGAGAAATAAGGCATTATTTTCTCATTTACATCTTTTTAAATTACCAGAAAAAGATTATATAAAAAGGATATTTAAACTAGGATTTCCAGCCTTCTTACAATCGGGAGCCCATGCATCTATATCTATGGTTTTAACAAAAATATTAGCAGGATGGGGACCAACTCCAGTAGCTGTACAATCAGTAGGTTCACAAATAGAGTCTATATCATGGATGACAGCAGAGGGTTTTTCTACAGCCATATCAGCCTTTGTAGGACAAAACTATGGTGCTAAGAATTATGATAGGGTAAAGGAAGGATACTATAAGGGGCTTAGGATAGTTGGTACAATAGGAATATTTGCAACTATATTGCTTATATTTGCAGGCAGACCTATATTTAAAATATTTACACCAGAGGATGCTACTGCAATAGCTCAGGGAGCTGTATATCTTAGAATATTAGGATTTTCTCAGCTTTTTATAACTATTGAAATAGCATCAGCAGGAGCATTTAACGGAATAGGAAAAACTCAAATACCAGCAGCAACGGGAATTGTACTAAATGCCCTTAGAATTCCAGGAGCATTAATTTTATCAAGGACAGTCTTAGGGATGACTGGAGTATGGTGGAGTATGAGTGTAAGTACTGTATTTAAGGGGATTATCTTAACCTCGTTATTTATATATTTCTTAAGAAAAGGGTTACATACTAAATAAATAATTTCACTTTACTCTTCTGGCTGCTACTACGTCGACGCCAGTACCTAATATATTCTCTATTATAATATCTCCCTTTTCTATAGGAGCAGAGACTTCAGTTACCTTGATTATTTCCATACATTCATCAACTAGGTTTTCAGGGATAACTCCATTAGTTTTAACTGGTAGTCTTCCCATAGGGCCATTGTTCAGTAGTACTCTAGATGTAAGGACTCTTGAAGGTTCTAATACTTCATTAATACCATATTCCTTACCTCTATTACATCTATTACCTTCAACTGAGTACTCAGAATCTAAGGTTTCATCTTTAACAATCTTAAGGTTACAGCCTACAGGGCAAACCTTACATTTTTTTTCAATTATATTCATAAATATGACCTCCATAATAAATTACATAATTATTATAACATACTATTAAAAGTATTATAATAAATGATAGATAATATAAAAGAGCTACTCAAATATTTATTTTATTTGAGTAGCTCTTTTATATTGCTATTTATAAATTAGCATGGTATAATTAACGCGATATTAACATTATATTAACCTTATATTAACATTGAACACATAAAAAATTAACAATACTATGATTTTTTTGTGTGTTTAGAATAGCGATTTATATATAGCTATTCTGATTATTACAAATAAAAAGGAGAGAGGAAATGAAAAAAGTATTATTATTACTGTTAAGTCTTGTCTTAGTTTTATCTGTAGTTGGTTGTGCAAACAAAGAAACTTCAGGAGATCAAATTGACACAGCAAATTATCCTAGCAAAGCTGTAGAAATCATAGTTGCTTATAAAGCTGGTGGTGGTACAGACGTAGGAGCACGTATTTTAGCATCAGAAGCAGAAAAGAATTTTGGTAAACCTCTAGTTATTATAAACAGAGAGGGCTCTGATGGAGAATTAGGTTATACAGAATTAGCTAAAGCAAAGCCAGATGGATATACTATTGGTTTTATAAATTTACCTACTTTTGTTAGCTTAACATTAGAAAGAGATACAAAGTACACTATTGATGATGTAGTTCCAATACTAAACCATGTTTATGATGCAGGTGTACTAGTAGTACAAGAATCAAGCCAATGGAAGACTTTAGAAGAGTTTGTTGATTACGCTAAGGCAAATCCAGGAGACTTAACTATTTCTAACAACGGTACAGGTGCTTCAAACCATATAGGAGCTGCTCACTTTGAACATGAAGCTGATATTGATGTAACTCACGTGCCATTTGGTGGTTCAACAGACATGTTAGCAGCATTAAGAGGTGGACATGTTAATGCATCAGTTGCTAAGATATCTGAAGTTGCTGCTTTAGTAAACTCAGGAGAATTAAGAATTTTAGCTTCCTTCACAGAAGAAAGACTTGAAAATTTCCCAGAGGTTCCTACATTAAAGGAAAAAGGATATGACATTTTATTTGGTTCAGCAAGGGCTTTAGTAGCTCCGAAGGGAACACCACAAGAAATTATAGATTATTTACATGATAAATTTAAAGAAGCAATAGAAAGTCCAGAGCATATGGAAAAAGCTAAAAATGCAGATCTTCCAATTATGTATATGAGTCCAGAGGAATTAGGAGCATATATTAAAAATGAGGAAGTATATCTAAAGGAAATATCAAATATTCTAGATCTATCTAATTAATATAACTAGGAATTAATCTAAAGAATGAAAACTGGGAATGAATTAATTCATTCCCAATTCTATATCAATATGGAGGTGTGCTATGAAAAAAGAGGATTTATTATTGGGTTATATTCTAATTGCCATATGTGGTGCTTTTTATTTTATGATTTCTAGACTTCCAAGTAAAGCCACATTATATCCAATATTTGTGACTTCTGTACTATTATTTCTTACTCTTATTCATTTAGTTATTACTTATTCTAAAAAAGAGGACGATGAATCAAGTGCGTTTAAAGGACTTGAAATAAAGCAATTATTATTTGTATTAGGAATTAGTGGATTGTACGTTGGAGCCATAAATTTAGCTGGATATATAACTTCAACAATTTTATATATTTTAGTTACTTTATTTGGGCTAAAGGTTAATAAGAAGAGTAGTGCATTAATTAGTGTAGGATTTGCAGCCTGTATATACGTTTTATTCAAAATTTTATTAAAAGTTCCTCTTCCTACAGGATTTATAATTTAATAGTGAGGTGATAATAGTGGAAAATATTATGTTTGGTTTTATAAATGCTTTTAAATTGGTCAATTTATTTGCAGCATTAGTAAGTGTGGCCATAGGTATAATTGTAGGATCATTACCAGGGTTATCAGCTGCTATGGGTGTAGCACTTTTAATACCTATAACCTTTGGTATGCCAGCAGAAACAGCATTAATAGCTTTGGCTGGGGTATACTGTGGAGCCATGTACGGAGGATCTATATCAGCCATTCTTTTACACACTCCAGGAACATCCTCTGCAGCTGCAACAGCTATAGATGGCTACCCTATGACATTGAAGGGGCAAGCAGGTAAGGCATTGGCAACAGCTACAATAGCATCTTTTATAGGTGGGATAATAAGTTCTATTGCTCTTTATACCTTATCACCACCTCTAGCAACTTTAGCTTTAAAATTTGGTCCAACAGAATATTTCTGGTTATCAATATTTGGTTTAACCATAATAGCAGGAGTAAGTTCTAAATCAATGCTAAAGGGTCTAATATCTGGAGCTTTAGGATTAGTATTATCTACAATTGGAATGGATCCAATGCTAGGAGTACCAAGATTTACCTTTGGTAACAATGGATTATTACAAGGTTTACCTTTTACGGCAACCTTAATTGGTTTATTCTCCATGTCTCAGGTATTATTATTAGCAGAGAAAAAGATTAGAGATATGAAGGGCTCAAGGGAAGTTAAAGATAAGGTGTACTTATCAAAGGATGAGATTAAGACAATACTTCCTATCAGCTTATGGACTTCAGTAATTGGAACTGTAGTTGGAATTTTACCTGGAGCAGGTGGAACAATTGCAAGCTTTATTGGATATAATGAAGCTAAGAGATTTACAAAGGATAAGGAAGCCTTTGGAACTGGGATAATAGAGGGAGTAGCAGGGCCAGAGGCGGCAAATAATGCTGTAACTGGTGGATCACTAATACCTACATTAACCTTAGGTATACCGGGAAATAGTGTTACTGCTATTTTATTAGGTGGATTAGTTATTCAAGGATTAAAACCAGGTCCAGATTTATTTACTATCCATGGAAAAATAACTTACACTTTCTTTGCAGGGTTTGTAGTAGTTAATATACTTATGCTAATACTAGGATTATTTGGAGTAAGACTTTTTGCAAAGGTTTCAAAAGTAAGTGACTCTGTCCTTATACCAATTATTTTTGCATTATCAGTTATAGGGTCCTACTCTATTACAAATAATATGATGGATGTATGGGTAATGTTTATATTCGGTATAATGGGATATTTTGTTAAAAAGTTTAATTTAAACTCAGCTGCAATAGTTTTAGCATTAATTTTAGGACCAATTGGAGAAACTGGTTTAAGAAGAACATTAATTATGAGTAAAGGTAATTATATGGCATTATTTAACAGTACCATATCTTGGGTATTAATAGGTATATCTGTGTTATCACTAATGACACCTGTAATAATGTCAATAATAGATAAGAAAAAAGGCAAAGTAGAGAATTAAGATTATTTAGAAGGGGTTTTGTATATGATACCTGGAATAGAAATAGTAGCAAGACTTATATTATCTGCCATATTAGGTGGACTAATAGGTATGGAAAGAGAAGTAAATAATAGACCTGCAGGTCTACGAACCCATATTTTAGTTAGTGTAGGGTCTGCATTGATTATGCTAGTTTCTATGGATGGGTTTGGAAATGGAGATCCTTCTAGACTAGCAGCACAGGTTGTAAGTGGAATAGGTTTCCTTGGTGCGGGAACTATTATGAGAACGGGAAATAATATAAATGGGCTTACTACTGCTGCTAGTTTGTGGGTTAGTGCTGGTATTGGCTTAGCCATTGGCAATGGATATTATTTAGGTGGTATAGTTACAGTGGGTATTGTTCTAGTGTCTTTAATGAGTTTAGGTATTTTTGAAAAGAGGATACTTAGAAAGAAATATAAAACTATTGAGGTGGTTGCTGCCAATAGGCCAGGTATCATAGGCCAGATCGGAACATTATTTGGAAAATACTATGTATCTATTAAGGATATTGCTATTGTAAATAATGATTATAAATTTGATGAAGAAGATGGAATAATGGAAATCCGTTTCTTAGTCAAGAAGCCTATTAATTTTAACGTGACTAATTTCTATAGAGAGATATATCAAATTCACGGAGTAATTAGTGTTATATTTGAGGGAGAGAAAATACCTCACAATACCAATGGAAATTCTTCTAATGTTAATTCTTCATTTTTTGATATAGATAATCACTAATTAATGGTATAATATTAATATAAAAATTAATTCACCATATTCTGGAAAGGAAGAAGTAGTATGACTAAAAAGAGAGTACTAGTAGTAGATGATGAAGAAAATATAGTAGAGCTTATACGAATGAATTTAGAAGTCTCGGGATATGAAGTAATAGCTGCATATACAGGGATGGAGGCTATAACTAAAACAAATTCATTTCTTCCTGATTTAATATTACTAGATCTAATGTTACCAGATATAGATGGATTACAAATATGTCAAATGCTTAGACTAAATGAGAAGACTAAGGATATTCCAATAATAATGATAACTGCCAGAAGTGAAGAATCCGATAAGGTTCAGGGACTTGGCATAGGAGCAGATGACTATGTGACTAAGCCCTTTGGAGTTAGAGAGCTAGAGGCACGTATTAAAACTGTATTGAGAAGAGTTGAAAAGCTAGATCTAGTTAGAGATGATATTTCAATAAATCCTGTTATCATTAACTTTAGGGATATAACTATTGATCCTACTAAATATGAGGTAAAAAGAGGGCTTGAAAATATAGAATTAACTCTTACAGAGTATAAGATTTTAAAGTTACTTATTGAAAATAAAGACAGAGTTGTTCCTAGAGAAACTCTTTTTGATGAGATCGGTGCTGATAAAACAAAAACTGATAGTAGAGTTATAGATGTTCATATAAGAAATATTAGAAAAAAACTAGAAGAAGATACAGATACTGAGTATATTGAAACCATTAGAGGAATAGGTTATAGGATGAAATAGGTGAATGACGATGAGAAAAAGAATACTCACCAATTATATTGTTATTTTGATATTAAGTGCTCTTATTACAGGAGCACTTGCTTTTTATTTTATAAAAAGCAGTTATATAAGCAGTAAAGAGGAAAAATTACATACAAATATTAACCTTATAGAGAATTTATTAAGAGAAAATTATAAAAATGAAGAAAAGGTTAATTTTTATAGATTGGCTCAAGATTTATCTACTAGAATAAATTCAAGAGTTACATTTATAGATATAACTGGATGGCCTATTGCAGACTCCATAAATAATAGTATTATATTTAATAATCATTCATCATCTCAAGAGTTTAGAAATGCTATGAAAGGTGAAAGAACTATAGTTAAGAGATATAGTGGAGAAACAGGAGAAAAATATTTCTATTTAGCCATACCTCCAATAAAAATAGGGGATAAAGAGATAATATTAAGGTTGGGAGATAGCTATGGCGAAGTAGATCATATAGCAGAGGAATTTATATCATATCTTTTATTTGCTACATTAATTGGAGTTTGTTTCGCTATTTTAATTTCATATATTACTGTTGGGAAAATAGTTAAACCTATAAAAGAATTAACAGAAGCATCAAAACATATATCTGAGGGGAATTTTGATAATAAAATTATTGTAGATACTAAAGATGAGATAGAAGAACTTTCAGTAAGCTTTAATCAAATGGCAAGAAAATTAAAATATATGATTAATGAGTTAAAAGATACAAATGCAACTATTATAAGCTTAGAGAAAATGAGGAAGGACTTTGTTGCAAATGTGTCCCATGAATTAAGAACTCCTCTTACCTCCATAGGTGGATTTGTTGAGACTTTGAGAATAAAGGAATTAGATGAAAAAAGTAGAGAAAAGGCTCTAGATATAATAGAATTTGAAACTGAAAGACTAAAGGGACTAATAAATGAACTCCTAATTTTATCAAAAATAGAAAGCGTTATAGAAGTGAAGAAGCTTGAAAAGGTCCCTATATATGATGAGATATATAAGGTATTAAAATTGCTAGAACCTCAGATAAGAGACAATAATATAAATGTCCAGTTGTCAGTAGAAAACAACCTTAATATGATAAATGGAGACAAGGATTTATTTAGAAGAATACTTATTAATTTAATTGAAAATAGTATTAAATATAATAAACCTGAGGGAAATATAAAAATTGATATATCAAATTATAAAAAAGGAATTCAGGTAATTGTAGAGGATAGTGGAATAGGTATACCGGAAGAAGATATACCATGGATTTTTGAAAGGTTTTATAGAGTCTCTAAAAGTAGAGCTAATAATAAAGAAGGATCTGGCCTAGGATTGGCAATAGTTAAACAGATAGTATTATATTTTGGTGGGGACATAGAGCTTAGCAGTGAATTAGGAAAAGGAACTAAGTTTATAATAAAACTACCTAACTAGAATATATACAAAATTTACGAAATATGGTATTCTATTGAAAGTACTAAAAGGGATAGGGGAGGAAAAAATGAATAAAGGAACTATAAAAAAATTATTATTAATATTAATAGCATCCTTAGTATTAATTGCAGGAGGCTGTAAGAAACAAGAAGTAGAAAAAACAGATAACAATGAAGGAGGAAATGATATGACATTAGAACAACTAAAAGAGCCACAAAAGGGAGAAGAAATTGCAGTAATCACTACAAACTATGGAGAAATAAAAATTAGACTTTTTCCAGAAGCAGCACCAAAGGCAGTAGAAAACTTTAAAACTCATGCTAAGGATGGATACTATAACGGTGTTAGCTTCCATAGAGTAATCAATGATTTTATGATTCAAGGAGGAGATCCAGATGGTACTGGTAGAGGTGGTGAAAGTATCTGGGGTAAACCTTTTGAAGATGAGTTCAGCGTAAACTATAGAAACTTTAGGGGTGCATTGTCTATGGCAAATGCAGGACCTAATACTAATGGAAGCCAATTTTTCATAGTACAAAAAACAGAAACTGAGGCAGATATAATTAGACAAATGAGAGAAGCAGGAGAGAAAAAAGGATTCCCTGAGGCAGTAGTGAATGCCTATGAGGAGCTAGGTGGTACTTACTGGCTAGATGGCGGGCATACAGTATTTGGTCAAGTGTTTGAAGGAATGGATGTAGTAGATAAGATTGCTGCTGTAGATGTTGATGCAAATAGCAAGCCAATAGAGCCTGTTGTTATGGAAAAGGTAGAAATAGTAGAATATAAGTAAATTTATATAAAAAGTGATAAAACGGTGCGAGGCACCGTTTTTTTCTTACCATTTCGTGAACTTAGTTTCTAATATGGCAATGAGCTTATACATAAGAACAGATATAACTGCTAATATAAATACGCTCATCATTACAATATCTAGCTTAAATACCTGACCACCATAGACTATTAAATATCCTATACCAGCTTTTGATACTAGAAACTCTCCTACAATTACCCCAACCCAAGATAATCCGATATTGATTTTTAAAGTATTTATAAGGGCTGGGACAGAAGATGGTATAACTATTTTTTGTAGAATTTGTAGTTTAGTAGCTCCAAATGTATGGAGGAGTCTAATTTGATCTTGATCAACTGATACAAAGCTTTCAAACATATTCATTATGGTTACTACTATTGAGATTGTAATAGCAGTGACTATAATCCCACTATAGCCAGCACCAACCCAAATAATTATAATAGGAGCTAAGGCAGTTTTAGGTAGACTATTTAGCATAACAAGATAAGGATCAAGTACCTTAGCCCAAAAATCAGACCACCAAAGTCCAACAGCTACAATCATACCTAATAATGTCCCCCCTATAAATCCCACTATAGTTTCCAATACAGAAATCCCTACGTGATGGAATAGATTGCCTTGTTTTATATAATTTAAAAATAGCTTCCAGATTTGTGATGGATAACTAGTTAAAAAGGTATCTATCCATTTAAATCGAGCTGCTATTTCCCAAAGACAAAGGCTCAAAATCAAAATACTTATTTGAGTAAATAATATACTTCTATTTCTTTTTTTTACATTAATCAAGTAATTTTCATGTTCCTTAGAAATGTTTTTATTAGACATGAACATCCAGCTCCTTCCATATTTTATTGAAATAATAACGAAACTCAGGAGCTTCTCTGCAGCCCAAAGGTGTATTATTTCCTTCAGGGCAGGTCAGTTTTATATCTATTATCTCCTTTATAGTAGCAGGCCTTTTAGAGAGTATCACTACTCTATCAGATAAGCTAATGGCCTCAGCTATATCATGAGTGACTAATATACCAGTTTTTTTCTCTCGTTTTAGTATTGTACCTATTTCATCTGCTATGGCCAGTCTTGTCTGATAATCTAATGCAGAAAATGGTTCGTCTAAAAGAAGTAAATCTGGTTCTAATAAAAGTGTTCTAATAAGAGCAACTCTTTGTCTCATACCTCCTGATAGTTGGCTTGGGTAACTATTTATAAAATCACCTAATCCATAATTTTTAAGCATTTCCTCAGCAGTTTCATATACCTCAGGACTTAATTTTCCTTGGATCTCAGGTCCAAGTACTACATTTTGGAGAATATTTCTCCATTCTAATAGTTGATCTTTTTGAAACATATAGCCGATATTTCTATTAAATTTAGTTACCTTTTCGCCATTTATCAGTACATTTCCATTACTTGGCTCAATGAGGCCTGATATTATTGAGAGTAAAGTAGATTTGCCACATCCACTTGGTCCAACTATTCCAACAATTTCTCCCTCTAATATATTTAAATTTATATCTTTAATAGCCTCGGTTTCTCCATCTAAGGTATGGTATGTCATTCCGATATTACTGATTTCGACTAAAATTTTGTCATCCATAGGATCCCTCCCGAAAATAATATATAGTACTTCATTGTATTCCCAAGTAAGGAAATATGTGAAATTACAAAAAAATATTAATTTTGTCCAAAGTTGTAAAAGATGATATAATATTTGAGTAATAATTTAAAGGGAGGAATTGTTTTGCATCAGTACAAAGGAAAATTAATTATCCATACAGGCTCCATGTTTTCAGGGAAAACATCTAGCTTAGAAAAGGATGTAAAGAGATTTAATATAGCAGGGTATAGGACTGTTGCTTTTAAGCCATCAGTAGATACTAGATATTCTAAATCAGAAATAAGAACCCATGATAATACAACATTAAATGCAGTAATGGTAAATAATATAGAAGAGATATGCGAATATTGTAAAGAACATAATCCAGATATAATAGCTATAGATGAAGTTCAATTTTTAGGTGGAAAAATAGAAGATATAGTAAAAGCTATTAAGAAATTCTTGGAGAAAGATGTAACTGTTGTTCTAGCAGGACTAGATATGGATTTTACTGGACAGCCATTTGAAATAGTAAAGGAACTAATGCCTATTGCAGATTATCTATATAAGCACCATGCAGTATGTGCCAAATGTGGAACAGATGCTTGGGTAAGTCATAGAAAGACTAAGGCTCAGGAAAGAATAGTTATAGGGGCAACAGATGAATATGAACCTCTTTGCAGAAAATGCTTTTTAGAAGAACAAAATGATTAGGGTGAGATAAGATATGGAAAGATATATAAAGTTTGAGCCTTCAAAAGAGCCATTATATGATGAAGAGAATAAGGATTTTCTATATTTATTTAATAAGGATAAACTTATGGTAAGAATAAAGGATGATAAATATACTATACCTAAGAGGGAAGATTTAGATAAACTTAAAATAGGAATAGATTATCTACAATGCTTAGGGGCATATAATGGAATTAACTGTTATTGTGGAGAAATAGAAGAGATTGTTGAAGATAATTACAAATTTATAGATTTAAGGACTTACTCTAGAGGTATAAGCAATGATGATTTTCTAGTATCATCTAAGGCTTTATTGTTATTAGACTATGTAAGAAACAATCAAAGATGTGGAATATGCGGTTCAAAGATGATTATGAAAATCAGTGGAAATGATAGAGCAATGATTTGTACTAGATGCGACCATATGGTGTGGCCTAAGACATCTCCTGCAATAATAGTAGCAATTACAAAGGAAGACAAGTTATTATTGGCACATAATAGAATGTTTCCAGAGGGAATGTATAGTGTTTTAGCAGGCTTTGTTGAGATGGGGGAGACTTTTGAAGACTGTGTAAGAAGGGAAGTATTCGAGGAAACTGGAATAAAGGTACATAATATAAAATACTTTGGCTCACAGCCATGGCCATTTCCAAACTCTATGATGATAGGTTTTACAGCAGAGTATCTTGATGGAGAGATAAAAGTAGATAAGGATGAAATAGTAGATGCAAAATGGTTCTCAAAAGAAGAAATCCCAGGAATATATAGAGAATCCATTAGTATTAGCTGTGATTTAATAGAATGGTTTTTGAATAGATAGGAAAGTGCGAAGACAGGGGGACGTTTCTCCTGTCTTTTTTGGTAAACTTCCTTGAAAAATTAACTAATACATGATAATATTTAGTTAAATAAATAATAGAAAAGGATGGAAATTGCAATAATGAGAATATAATCCACTAAATTTAAAGGAATAATTTGATCTTAGAATAATAACACCTACTAGCTAGGTTTATTTATGATGCAAAAATGTTCTGAAGTGGATTAATAATCATTTATTATTTATTTAAATTAACCTTATTATTGGTTGATTTATGCCTTTTGTGATAATAAAAGATATTTAGTCCCTTCAGGTTTTAGGAGGGATTTTTTATGTTGATTTTAGATATAAATAATTTAAAAAAATATTATGGATATAGACTTATATTAGATATTAAAGATTTGAAAGTATATTCAAATGATAAAATAGGCTTGGTTGGGCTAAATGGCTCAGGAAAAACTACATTGCTAAACTTAATTGCAAAGGAACTTAATCATGATAATGGAATTATAAAGACAACTATGGAACCATTTTATATTAAACAGTTAGAAGATGAGGTTAATAGAGAAGTAGATAATGAATATATAAGTAAATTTGGATTAAAAGATAAGAATAAGGAGTTTATGAGTGGTGGAGAATTAACTAGGTTAAAAATCGCTAGATTTCTAACGGATAATAGGAAGTTTCTTCTTGCAGATGAGCCAACTTCAAATCTTGACTTTGATGGAATTAATTTATTAGTAGAAAAATTAATTAGTTTTGATGGATGCATGATCATCACTTCTCATGATAGGGATTTATTAGATAAGGTGTGTAACAAGATAGTAGAGATTGAAGATGGAAAAATTAAGATATATGAGGGGAATTACTCTGATTATAGGATGCAGAAGGATTTAGAAAAGAAAACCCAAGAGCTAGAATATGAGAAATATATAAAAGAGAAGGAAAGATTACAGAATGCCCTAATTGATACGAAAAAAAAGTCAGATAAAATAAATGGGCCACCTAAAAGAATGGGAAACTCTGAGGCTAGACTTCACAAAATGGGTGGACAAAAGGCCAAGAAAACTTTGGACAATAAAGTTAAATCAATAGCTAAAAGAATTGATAAATTAGAGGTAAAGGAAAAGAACAGAGAAATAGATAAAATAAAAGTAGATATAAAAGGTGATGAGATTTTTTCAAAGGTAGTTATTGAAGGTAAAAACATTACTAAATCTTTTGGGCAAAGGACATTATTTAAAAACTCTAATTTTCAGATATACAATAAATCCAAGGTAGCCTTAATTGGTAATAACGGTAGTGGAAAGACTACATTATTGAAAATGATAATGGAGAATGCACCTAATATTCATATTTCTAAGAAGGCCAATATAGGTTATTTTAGTCAAAATCTAAATATATTAGATGAGAATAAGACAATAATAGAAAACATTCTTGAATCAAGTATATACCTAGAATCCGATGCAAGAAATATGCTGGCAAGATTTCTATTTAAACGAGATGATGTATATAAAAAGGTCAGCGTATTAAGCGGTGGAGAAAGGGTAAAGGTGTCTTTAGCTAAGATATTGCTAAGTGACTTTAATATGTTGATATTAGATGAGCCCACAAATTATTTAGATATATATTCAATTGAAGCAGTGGAGGAGGCACTAAAAAATTATAGTGGCACATTATTATTTGTCTCCCATGATAGGAGATTGGTTGAAAATGTAGGGGATACGATAATGATTATTGAGAATGAAAAAATTAGCACATTCAAAGGAACCTTTAGTGAATATAATAATAGGGGTAAGGAGAATGAGCTAAAGGATTTACTCTATAAAAAGGCAATACTAGAAAACAGATTAAGTCAAGTAATAGGACTTCTTTCCACCTCCACAAATGAAGAGGAGAAGGAAAAGCTTGATTTAGAGTATCAAGATATATTAAGGGAGTTAAATAAAATAAGATAGGGGATTGTCTCCTATCTTATTTTGCACCTTAATTATAAAATAAATTTTATCATTATTTTTTTATTTCAGTACCTTGCAATAAAAGGTAGCATATGATATAGTGTAGTTAGAAAAGAATAAGGAGAGAGGCCTATGAATATTCAGTTTAAAAAAGGAGTCTTAGAGCTTTGTGTTCTTTCCTTGCTAGATAGAAAGGATTTTTATGGTTATGAGTTAGTGGAGCATATCTCACAATATATAAATATTTCTGAGGGAACTATTTACCCCTTACTTAGAAAATTTAGGACTGAGGGATATGTAACTACTTATCTAGAGGAGTCTCAGGAGGGTCCCCCTAGAAAATACTATAGATTAACTGATAGAGGCAAGGATATTTATGAAGAATTGGAAATAGAATGGGAAAGTTTTATAGATGGTGTAAATAATATATTAAGGGGGGATTTATCATGAATAGAAAAGAATATTTAGATAGACTTAGAATATCATTACAGGGGTTACCTATATCTGAAATAGAAGATATCCTTTCAGATTATGAGGAGCATTTTGATATAGGAATTTCCAAGGGTAAATCAGAGGAAGAAATATCTAAGGAGTTAGGAGATCCAAGAGAGGTTGCAAGTAATTATATAGGAGCATATAAGTCTAATTATAATAAAAGTGACTATAATACAAATATCTCCAATGATAATACAAGAAAGGTATTAATCACATTAGCACTTATAGCTTTTAATGTAATAATAGTAGCAGGTCCTTATTTTGGATTAGTAGGTATTTTGCTTGGATTATATGGCATAGGTATTAGTCTTTCAATTGGGGGAATTGTAGCATTGCTTGGTTTTCCAATTACATTTTTTACTCCAATACCAGCACCTCATATACTTACTTCTATATCCTTTGGTATAGGACTGCTGGCATTAGGTGCTTTAGGAATAATATTATCTGTATATCTAACAAAGGAATTTTATAAGCTTACAGTTAAATATATTAGGTGGAATGTAGAACTAATTAATAAATAGGGGGTTTTGATATGAATATTAGAAAATTTGTTCCAATTTTAGTAGCAGTTGCTTTAATTGCCCTTGGAGTAGGCCTTTTATCCCTAAGGTATAATGACAACTATAGATTTGTAAGTTCTAAAACTGGTAACCTATTAAATATTAATTCTAGGGGTGGGATGGTTAAAATAGGCACAGATGGAATAGAAGTTAAAGATGGTAAAGACCATGTAGTTGTTGGCTGGGATGGTATAAAGGTTAAAGACGGTAATGATGAAGTTTCTGTAGGATGGGATGGAGTTAAGGTTAAAGAAGGAAATAAGTCTATATTTAGCATTGGCAAGAACTGGAATTGGTTTGGCATAAGTTCTAGGGATTTAAAATGGGAAACAATAGATGAGGAAAGGCTTTCTGAAATAAATGGAGTAAATAAAATAGAAATATCCTCTCAATTTATAGATATTAAAGTAACTTCAGAGGATAGAGATAATGTCCGCATTCACTATTACGGTAAGATGAAGACAAATGTAGTGCCAGAATTAAAGGTTGAAAAAACATCAAGTAAGCTAAATATCAAGCTTGAGCATAATAGTAATAGTTATTCAGTGGTAGAATCTGATGTTGTTCTAGAGGTATTTGTACCTAAGTCATTTAATGGTGAATTAAATACTACTTCATCTTCAGGTGATATCTATATGAAGGATTTAGTAGGAAAGAATCTAAATGTTTCAGCCAGCTCTGGTGATTTACAGCTAGAAAATTTGGAAGCTCAAGTATTTAATTTAACTACTTCCTCTGGAGAAATTATATTAAATGATTCATTAGGTGAAATTAGAGCAGCTTCAAGTTCTGGTGATATTTTCTTAGATAACTCAAGGTCCAATGAAAATATTAATGCCACTACCAGCTCTGGTGATGTTTCTATTAAGCTTGGAGATGATGCTAATTATAAAGTGGAGGGAACTACTTCATCAGGTGATGTTTATTATGATGGACCTATTAGTATTGAAAAGGATAGAAGTGGAAAGTTTAATCTTACAATAGGTTCAGGGGAAAAATCTATTAAAGTCAGTACTTCATCGGGAGATGTTAGGTTTAGTAGATAAATAGGTATATATTAGAAGGATTTGAAAACTTAGTAGGTATAACTACTGGTGGCGATGGAATCGGAATAGATCTACTATTTTTGTCGTTGACTAATATATGAAGATGATAAAGCATTCAATATTTTATAAATAACTAAGACATTAAGACAGGAGGGGCCAATATCTATGGCACAGAAGTTTCTCCTGTTTTTTTATTATATAAAATGATTTTCTAAGTTATTTTAATAACAATAATTAAATTTCATATTTTTATTTATACCAAATGATGGTACAATAAAAGCAAAGTAAATCCGTATCTTTTTTAACTAAGGAGATGAAATAGAATATGAAATATGTAATTAGTGATATACATGGTAAATTAGATAGATTGAAAAGATTGATTGAAATTATTGAACTCTGTGATGAAGACAAGCTTTATATAATTGGAGATTTAGTTGATAGAGGGGAAAAATCCATTGAAACTATAGAATTTGTCATGAATCATCCACAGATAGAAGTGATTATGGGGAACCATGATGAAATGATGCTTTATGCTTTAAAATATAAAGATGAAAAACAAATAGAAAGATGGGGAAGGAATGGCTGTGAACCCACTATTGAAGGCTTCCATAAGAGAACTCCAGAGGAGCAGGAAAGAATTTTATCCTATATAGAAGGGCTTCCATATTTTAAGATAATAGATGATAAATATCTACTGGTACACGCTGGGTTTGAGCCAGCTAGATTATTCCAAAATATAGGAGAAATGTCACTAGAAGAAGCATTGATAGAGCAAAGGGATAGACTTGTTTGGGTAAGGGAAGATTTCTTGAAAAGTAAGGCTTTAGATAGTTTGATAACCATATTTGGACATTCACCTAGAAGATATATAGACAAGCTATTTGAAATAGAATCAAAGCTACCCTATGAAATTTGGTTTGATGATATCTATAATGATAAAATAGGAATAGATACGGGGAATTGCTATGAAGGTGGTAGGATGGCTTGTTTGAGGCTAGAAGACCATAAAGTATTTTATGTGGACTAATAATAAAGGGAGACGTTTCCACGTCCCCCTTTATTATTAAAAAGTTAATTCTTCTCTATGAACACTTACACTTAGGATTATACCTATACAAATCATATTAGATAATTGAAACGTTCCTCCATAACTTATAAATGGAAGGGGGATACCTGTTATAGGCATAAGGCCTATAGTCATTCCTATGTTTTCCCATATGTGGAAAAGAAACATTGCTGCAAATCCAACTATCATTAAGGAACCAAATAAATCCTTAGATTTTCTAGCTATTACTATAAACCTATTAAGTAATACAAAATATAAAAAGATCAGTCCAAGTCCTCCCATAAGACCCAACTCTTCACCAATTACGGCAAAGATATAGTCAGTTTGCTTTTCTGGGATATAATTAAATTGGGTATATACACCCTGGAACAAGCCTCTACCAAAGATTTTACCAGAACCAATGGCTATTCTACCTTGTGCAGCCTGATATCCAGTGCCTACAGTATCCCTTTCTGGATCTAAAAAGTTAAATATACGATCTCTTTGATATTTATCAAGTTTAAACCATAATACAGGAAGGCTAAGTAGTCCCAGTGACAATGCATAACCAATATACTTCCACTTTATCCCAGCAATAAATAGCATTGCAGCTATGAAAAATACAAATACCATAGCAGTACCAGCATCTGGCTGAAGGAGTATAAGTACTACAGGGGTAAAGGCAAAGGCTAATATTTTTAATAGAGTAAAGGGTTCATTTATACTTTCTTTGTGATTATCTATAAATTTGGCTAAGGATATAATTAAACCAATCTTAACAAATTCTGCTGGCTGAAAAGTTACAGGACCTAAGGTAAGCCATGAACGGGCACCCCACTCTTTATCGCCTGTACCAAATATAAGAACCGCTATAAGTAAAATATTACATACTACATAAATGGGAATATATAATTTCCCTAGAAACTCATAATCCAATAGGACTAATATAATAATGGCAACTATTCCTATAATGGTTGCGATACCCTGGGTTTTTACAAAGGCCATAGTTTCTTTGCTTAGAGTTGCACTTCTTATCATAAGGAGACCATAACCACATAGTAATAGAGTGGTTAAAAATAATATATAGTCAAATTTTTTATAGGCTTTTTTCTTTAAATTGAACATAGTACTACTTCCTTTCTAAATCCTAAATTCAATTATAACATATTTTATCTTTTTCAAGTAGTTAAAAATAAATAACAATGTGGTATTATAATATATAGAGAAAGGATGATTATAATGTTAAAGATTGGTTGTCATTTATCTATTTCCAAGGGATTGAATAATGCAGCACTAGATGCAATATCTATAGGAGCAAATACATTTCAATTTTTTACAAGAAATCCTAGAGGTGGTAAGGCAAGGGAAATTGATCGAGATGAATTAAATAAGCTTAAAATATTGATGGAAGATAATAATTTTGCACCACTTTTTGCTCATGGAGCTTATACTATGAACCTAGCTTCAAATAAAGAAGAGACTAGGGAATTTGCAAAGATGATATTAAAGGATGATTTGGAGAGATTAAAAATTATTCCAAATACCTATTATATATTTCATCCTGGTTCCCATGTAGGACAAGGAAGTGAAAAGGGCATAGAGTTAATAGTAAATGCTCTTAATGATGCAATAGATGAAAATAATGAGACAGTAATTTTACTTGAAGGTATGTCAGGTAAGGGGACAGAAGTAGGTAGAAATATGGAAGAACTTAAAGCTATAATAGATGGAGTTAATAATAATAAAAATTTAGGAATATGTATAGATAGCTGTCATTTATATTCTGCAGGATATGATATAGTAAATGATTTAGATGGAGTATTAGAAAAGATAGATAAAATAGTAGGTATAGATAGATTAAAGGCAGTTCATCTTAATGATAGTAAGGTAGAATTTAATTCTAACAAGGATAGACATGAGGTTATAGGAGAAGGAACTATAGGTTTTGATGCTATAGTAAATATTATTAACCATCCAATACTGAGAAACTTGCCTTTTAATTTAGAAACACCAAATGAACTAGATGGATATAAAAAAGAAATCCAAATGCTTAGAAAGGAATATAGATGAATTCATTAAATCAATATATAGTTGATAAATCTAAAGAAGTAGGTATAGATATTTGTGGCTTTACAGATGGGCTACCATTATATAATTTAAAGGATTATCTTTTATATAGGGAAGAAAAGAGCATAAAAACTGAGTTTGAGGAAAATGATATAGATAAGAGAATAGATCCTAGGATCACTATGCCAAACTGTAAATCCATTATTGTTCTAGGAATTTCCTATAATGTAGATTATGATGAAAAACCTGAATATCCACTAAGGGGTAAACTATCAAAATCCAGTTGGGGAATAGATTATCATGTAGTTTTAAAACAAAAAATAGAACTCCTTATTGAAGAAATAAAAAAACAGGTCCATTTTGAGTATAAGTATTTTGTAGATACGGGACCATTATTAGATAGGGAGATGGCAAGGAAGGCTGGTATTGGATATTATGGGAAAAATTGTTCTATTATAAATGAGGAGTATGGATCATTTATTTTTTTAGGGTATATATTGACTGATTTAGACTTGGAATTTAGTGAAGAGGTTTCAAACAAATGTGGGGACTGTGATCTTTGCCTAAGGGCGTGTCCCACTGGAGCCTTGGAAGGACAAGGTAAATTTAATCCTAAAAAATGTATATCCTATCTTACTCAAACAAAGGATAATATACCTAATTCCCTTAGGGAGAAAATGGGGATAAAGATATATGGCTGCGATACTTGTCAATTAGTTTGTCCTAAGAATAATGGTGTGAAAAAGTCTAGCCATGAGGAGTTCATCCCTGAAGCTCATGGATATATAAATATAGAAGAACTATTATCTATGTCTAATAGAGAGTTTAAGAAAAAATATGGAAGTATGGCAGGTAGCTGGAGAGGGAAGACTATCCTCAAAAGAAATGCCATAATTGCCTTGGGCAATATGAAAAAAATAGAAAATATACATCTTCTTATACCTGAGTTGAGGGATTCTAATCCTATAATAAGGGAATATGCAGAATGGGCTATAGTTAATATTTTTTTAACAAGCCTATCCAATAAATAAAAAAGGCTTCTATTGAAGTTATAAGGAAGCCTTTTTTGAAACTCATGTACGAAAAGTTATTATTTATAGAAAATTAAAGCAGAACTTTTCTATTCGTTATAAAAAATATATGTTATAATGTAATTGTGTTAAATATTAGAAAAATTAGGAGGTTTTACTGTGTCTAATGTTCACGAATTAAATTTTTTAAAGGAAAAAATTGAGGAACTTAAGAAGGATGGGGTTTATAGGAAATTACCTGTATTAGAAACTCCAAGTCAACCAGAAGTAATATTAAATGGTAAGCCAGTTATAAACTTATCTTCAAATAACTATCTTGGATTTGCTAACCATCCAAGGCTTAAGAGAGCTGCTATTGAAGCTGTTGAAAAATATGGTGCAGGTTCAGGTGCTGTTAGAACTATTATAGGAAATATGGATATTCATGAAAACCTAGAAAAATTAATAGCTGAATTTAAAGGAGATGAATCAGCATTCCTATACCAATCAGCTTTTAATTGTAATGCTGGTACAATCCAAGCTATAACAGAAGCAGGAGATATAATAATATCTGACGAATTAAACCACGCTTCAATAATAGATGGTTGTAGATTGTCAAAGGCTTCAAAGGGTGTTTATAAGCACTCTGATATGGATAGTTTAGAAGCAGTATTAAAAGATGCTAGAGATAAATATAAAAATATCCTAATCATTACTGATGGTGTATTTAGTATGGATGGAGATATTGCAAAACTTCCTGAAATAGTTCAATTAGCAGAAAAATACGAAGCTATGACTTATGTAGATGACTCCCATGGTTCAGGAGTATTAGGTAGAAGCGGAAGAGGTACTGTTGACCATTTTGGATTACATGGTAGAGTAGACTTTGGAATGGGTTGTCTTTCAAAGGCCATAGGAGTAATGGGAGGATATATAGCAGGGTCTAAAACTGTATATGAATGGTTAAGTCATAGAGCAAGACCAGTATTATTTAGTACTTCTTTACCACCAGCAGCTGTTGGAGCAATTACTGAGGCAATAACTATGTTAATGGAATCAACAGAATACACTGATAGACTATGGGATAATGCAAGATATTGGAAAGAAAAGATTGGCAGCTTAGGATATAACACTGGACATAGTGAAACTCCAATTACTCCAGTAATCATTGGAGATGAAGCGAAGACTATGGAATTCAGTAGAAAGTTACTTGAAAATGGAGTTTTCGTATCAGGTATCGTATTCCCAACAGTTCCAAGAGGAACAGGAAGAGTTAGATGTATGGTAACTGCAGAACATACAAAGGAACAATTAGATAGAGCAGCAGCTGTATTTGAAAAAGTAGGAAAAGAAATGAATATATTAAAATAATTTAAGGGAGAGATATTCTCCCTTTTTATTATACATATACATAGAATAGGATAAGGTGTAGAATATATAGTATAGAGGTGGTTATATGATAATAGGTGCTTGTGAATTAAAGCTACTAATATATGAATCAAACTCCTTAAAAGACAAAAGACATGTTATAAAAAGTGTAATAGGAAGAATTGAGTCAAGGTTTAATGTGGCCATAGCAGAAATAGACTTAAACGATAGTTGGAAAACTTCCATAATTGGATTTGCCTGTGTAACAAATGATGTAAATATTGCTAATCAAATCATATCAAATGTGATAAAATTTATAGATGAAGATGGTAGGGTAGAAATAATAGAAGAAGAAAAAGAAATATTGTAGGTGATATAATGAAAAAAATGTTATCAAAAGAAGAAGTAAAGATTGTACTGGATAAGTTAATGGAAAGATTCCCAGATGCAAAGGCAGAACTAGATTTTACAAATTCCTTTGAATTACTAATAGCAACCATTCTTTCAGCCCAATGTACAGATGTTCAAGTGAATAAGACTACATCAAAATTATTTAAGGAACTGAAAACACCAGAGGACTATGTAGAATTATCTGAAGAAGAATTAGGGCAAAGGATTAAATCCTGTGGATTTTACAAGACTAAGAGTAAAAATATCCTAGAGACATGTAGGCTTCTTATAAATGAACATAATAGTCAAGTGCCTAGTACTATGGAAAAACTAACTACTTTACCTGGGGTTGGTAGAAAGACTGCAAATGTAGTTTTATCAAATGCCTTTGATACTCCAGCTATTGCAGTAGATACTCATGTGTTTAGGGTATCCAATAGAATTGGCTTGGCTAATAGTTCTAATGTCCTAGATACGGAAAAAGATTTAATGGATAATATAGAAAGAGAAATGTGGTCAAAGGCACATCATCTATTAATCTTTCATGGAAGAAGAATTTGTAAGGCTAGAAAACCCTTATGTGATATATGTCCAATAACTGATTATTGTTTTTACTATAAAAAAGGCCCCCAATAAACATTAAAAGGTAGCCTTTTTTGAAATCCATTACGGAAAATTTACATAAGGGAAGATTAAGATTTTCCTATGGATTATAAAACAGAAATTAAACAATAGGAAGAAGGTGGTATTGTGAGAGATGAATTAATATTTTCTTTAGATATTGGAACTAGAACGATTATAGGTATAGTGGGAGAATATACAGAAGATGAAAGATTTAAGGTCTTAGCCTATTCAGTAAAGGAACATAAAAAAAGGAATATGTATGATGGTCAGATTCATGATATCGATGGAGTAGCAAAGCTCGTTAAGGAAATAGTGCTAGAATTAGAGGAAAAAACAGGGGAAGAGCTAAGGGTTGTATCCATAGCTGCTGCTGGACGAGCTCTAAAGACTCATAAAATTATGTTGGAAAAAAATATTGATGGTTTAAAAGAGATATCTAGGTTTGATGTGGAAGCTCTAGAGTTAGAGGCAATACAAAGGGCACAGGAAGAAATAAACCAGATAGAAGCAAATAAGAACTTCAAATATTATAGTATAGGATATACTGTAGTTGATTATTATTTAGATGAAGATAGGATGGAAAGATTAGAAGGACATAAAAGTGAGAGGATAGGTGTAGAACTTCTAGCTACATTCCTGCCACAAGTAGTTATAGAAAGCTTGTATTCTGTAATTTCAAGGGTTGGATTAGAAGTAGGTAGTATTACATTGGAGCCAATCGCCGCAATAAATGTAGCTATAAAAAAGGAGCTAAGACTTCTAAATCTAGCCTTAGTAGATATTGGAGCAGGTACATCAGATATTGCCATTACAAAAGATGGACAAATTACATCCTATGCAATGACATCGACTGCAGGTGATGAGATAACAGAAAGATTAGCAAAGGCATATTTACTTGATTTCAATAGCAGTGAAAAGTTGAAGGTACAGCTTAGCAAAAAAGAAGAGCATGAATTTATTGATATAGTTGGTATACCGTATAAATTAACTACGACAGAAATAGTAAATACCATAAAAGACATAATTGAAAAGATTGCAACTGAAATATCAGAAAAAATACTTGAGTATAATGGAAAAGCACCAAATGCAGTTTTTTTAATTGGTGGAAGTAGTCAAATGCCTATGTTAAGAGAATCTATTGCAGAAAGGCTAGGACTTCCAAAGGAAAGAGTTGCCATAAGAGATGCATCTATCATTGAAAATATAGAAGGATTAGAAGAAGTCAATGGACCAGATATGATAACTCCTATAGGAATTGCAATAGAAGGTGCTGGAGATAAGTATAAGAATTTTATAAAAGTAAGCTTCAATGGTGAAGAAATTCGCATATTCAATACAGAAGATATCAAAGTGTCAGATGTCCTTATACTAACAGGCTATAATCCTAGAGATTTGCTACCGAAGAAATCTAATGATTTCATATATTATATTAATGGAAAGAAGAGAATAATTAAAGGTAAAGATGGAACACATCCTCAAATTTTAGTAGATAAAAATCCAGCTAATTTAAAAACTAGACTTCAAGATAAAGCTAATATAGAAATAATCCCTAGTACAGTGGAACCTTTAACTATTCCATACCTTTATGATATAATACAGATGGATAAGACTGTATATTTTGAAGGAAAAGAAGTAAATCTTGTTAAATCTATTAAGGTAGATAATGAGATGATAAATGGTAATATTATTCTAAGACCTAGTGTATATATTGAGGTAGAAGAAATAAAGACATTAGAAGAGCTAGTATTAGAGTATAAGGAAGGAAAAGCTTTAGATGAATTTTTAGTCAATGATCTTAAGGTGCCTAATACTTACGAATTGAAAGTGGGAGATATAGTTAGGAGAATAACTGATCCTAAAGAAGATAATAATATAAGACATGATGAGAAAATCATTAAATTAGTAATAAATGATGAGGAAATGGAAATATACTATAAAAAGGATAGGTTTGTTTTTGTAGATATTTTTGACTATATAGACTTTGATTTATCTTCTTTAAAAGGAAAGTTAATTCTTAAAGTAAATAATAAGGATGCAGAATACCTAGAGGAATTAAAAGATGGAGATAATATAAAAGTCTATTGGGAATAAAGTATAAATACTCTATATTGGAGGATTTAAATGAAAAAAGGTGCATTGATTTTATTATTTACTATTGTAATGATACTGGCTATAGGATTAGGATCTGGAACCTATATTTACAAGAATATCTTAAATATAGATACCATCTATAAAGGTGTGACAATAGATGGATATGATGTAAGTAATAAAACAATGAAACAAGCCCTAGAATATATAAAAACAAAAAAAGAAGCAGAGATAAGTAAAAAATCCATGAATTTAATATATGGAGAAAAGGTATATAAGGTTGGATTAGAACAATTAGGCTTTTCATATAAATATGATGAAGGGGTCAATACTGCTTTTAGACTTGGTAGAGAAGGAAACTTTATCAGAAGGCTAAGGGATATAGCTAAAATTAAATCTGGAGTAGAAGTATCATTAGAATCCTTTTATGAACCAACTAAGTTAGAAAATATAGTAAAGAGTATTTCCCAAGAAATAGACAAAAAGCCTATAGATGCTGTATTGAATTTTAATAATGGAAAGATTACTGTAACAGATGAAGTTATAGGAAAGAAAGTATTAGAAGATCAATTAGCAGCAAAAATAGACGAAAACATTTATGAGCTTAGAGATATAGAAATTCCAGTAGAGGATATTCAGCCAAGAGTTAAAAAAAGTATTCTATCAAGAATAAATGGAGTAATAGGTGAATATTCCACTTCCTTTAAGGGAAGTGGTGCAGGAAGAATAGAAAATATTAGATTGTCTGCTAAGGCAATTAGCAATAAGCTAATTTTACCAGGTGAAGAATTTTCATATAATAACACTACTGGACCAAGGTCCGCACAATCTGGTTATAAGGAGGCCAATGTAATTGTAGGTGGAGAACTAACACCAGGGCTTGGAGGTGGAGTTTGCCAGACCTCAACTACTATGTATAATTCTCTACTCCTTGCAGATCTTACCATACTTGAACGTCACCCTCATTCTATACCAGCAAGCTATGTACCTTATGGGCAAGATGCTGCAGTGTCGTATGGTTATTTAGATTTGAAATTTAGAAACGATTTTGATTTTCCTATATATACCTATGCAAAGGTAGTAGGTGATCGTGTGTATATATATATTTATGGAGATACAAAGGCAAAGAGTTATCAAATAAAGATAACTCCGGAAATCGTTGAAACTATTAAACCTAATACTGAGAGGATAGTAGATAACAAGCTAGAACCAGGCACTAAAATAGATATACAAAAGGGAAGAACAGGATATAAAGTGAAGACCTACAAGAGTATAATTAAAAATGGAAAGGTTTTATCAAAACAACAGATTACTCTAGACCACTATAGAAAAAAAGACCATATATATAAGGTTGGACCTACAGTACCAGCTAGTACAAATGACTAATAAGGAAAGAAACAGAAAGAGAAGGGAGATTTAATAAGTTGACAGAAGTAAATGAACTATTTGACAAAAATGTAAAATGTCCTGTTTGTTCAAAGGAATTTGTGACTAAAAAAGTAAGGACATCTAAGTTAAGACTTTTAAAAAGAGATGAGGATTTCTTAAACTATTATAATAGTGAAAATCCAATAAAGTATAATATATTCGTATGTCCCCATTGTGGATATGCCGCATCTGAAAACAAGTTTAATGATATTAGAAAAGATGAAATTGGAATAATCATAGATAATATATCATCAAGATGGAATAGTAGAGACTTTGGAGGAGTAAGGGATCTGGACGAGGCAATAGAATCCTATAAACTAGCATTACTGGCTGGCTCTTTACTCAAAGCAAAAAAACTAGAGCAGGGGAATATCTGCTTAAATATAGGCTGGCTATATCGTTTAAAAGAAAATAAAGATGAAGAAATTAGATTCTTGAAACTAGCTAAAGACCGATTTATAGAAGCATATAATACAGAATCTTTATCAGGAAATAATATGGATGATAGTAAGTTGTCTTATTTAATAGGAGAGCTGTCAAGAAGAATAGATGATAAGGATGAGGCTTTATCTTGGTTTAATACATGCTTAAACCTTCATTCAACTAAAATGAATCCTGGGTTAAACGATATGGCTAGAGAACAATGGAGATTAGTAAGGGAGATGTAGTGGACAAGCCGATAGGTAGGTGAATATAGTGCGTATAGCTATTTGTGATGACGAAATTTTGCAATTAGAATTACTTAATAATTATGTGGAAAAATGGGCAGCTGAAGAAAAGGTTGACTGTAATATAGAATTATTTAGATCCGGTGAATCTTTTCATTTTCATTGGTTAGAAGATTCTTCTTATGATATCCTTCTTCTGGATATCCAAATGAACAAATTAAATGGGATTCAACTTGCGAAACTAATACGTGAAAAGGATAACTATATACAAATAATATTTATTACTGCTATATCAGATTATATGCAAGAGGGATATGATGTTGATGCTATAAATTATTTAATAAAGCCTATTGATGAAGAAAAACTGAAAAAATGCTTAAATAAAGCTGTCAATAAAAGAAATACAAATTTAAAATCTATTTTAATAGAGTCTAATGGAGTAATAGAGAGAATCAATGAAGACTCTATAATGTATGTAGAGATCAGGGATCATCAATTGTATATTTATAATAGGGAACAAATTATAAATATAAGAAAGACATTAGGTGAAATGGAAGAAATTCTTTCAAAAGATGAATTTATCAAGCCTCATAGATCATATCTGGTGAGTTTAAAATATATAAAAAGAATAAATACAAAGGAAATAATACTTAAAAACAATAGCGTAATTCCTATAAGTCGAGGAAGTTACAAGGATGTATATAGGAGATTTTTTGATTATTTCAAGAGTGATATAAAATGAAGGTTACAATAGATTTATATATTCTTATTATAATAATTATATTTATTTTATTATCAATTTATTTGCTATATAGAATAGCTTTAGTAAGGTTAGTAGATAAACGAATTTCTAGATATCAATCTCAACTAATAGAAAATCATGTATCAGAAATTGATAGCCTATACCATAAGATAAGGGGATGGAGACATGATTATCATAATCATATTCAAGTTATGATTGCATATCTTGAACTAGGAAAAACCCAAGAAATGAAGGAGTATTTAAGGGAGTTAGATAAAGATTTATCAAGTATAGACCAAGTGATTAGAACAGGAAATATTATGGTAGACTCCATACTAAATAGTAAAATCTCCATAGCGGAATCGAATAAAATAGCTGTACATGTTGATGCAGTAGTATCTAATAAATTAGGTATTTCAGATATAGATCTTTGTGTTATCATAGGAAATTTATTGGATAATGCCATAGAAGCATGTATGACAATAACTAATGAAGAGGAGCGATTAATAAGGATCTATATTGCAGAAAAAAAGGAGCAGTTCTATATTTATGTGGGCAACTCCTTTGAAGGGAAGTTAAATAAAAGAGGAAGTGGTTTTCTTACAACAAAGGACGAAAGAAATCGTGGCTACGGTATTATTAGGATAGATGGTATAGTTGTGAAGAATAATGGTATGATTAATAGACAAAGTGAAAGGAATATTTTTGCAACAGAAATTATACTTCCGTTAATAGAAGAAGAAAGCATATCAATTTGATATGCTTTTGCATTTCACAATAGAAAAATAACATTCTACGACAAAAATAAGAAAACTTATTAAGGATTGCTATAATGTTGACAAAGGAGCTGATAGTATGACTAATGAACAAGGCAAAAAATATTCAACTTTTAAAAACATAGTGTACATGTTGAGAAGTATAAAAAGAGTCAATCCACTAGCATTTTTTCTAATATTTACTGTAATTCCCTTTGGAGTATTGGGAAATTTTTTCTCTATTTACCTACCTAAGACTCTGATTGATGGGATAGAAAGTGATTTACAATCTATAGAAATCATTAAAAATATAGGAATAGTAGTATTATCCATAGTAGTCTGCAAAACCCTAACAATGATTATGGAATATAAGCAATATGCCCTAGGGATAAATATGAGGTCTTATTTTAGTATGGAAAAATACCAAGAGAAATTAATGGATATAGATTATTCTTATTTGGTGGCTGGAGGTGGAATGGAAGAACAATCAAAGGTAATGAGAATTGTAAATACAGGGGATTGGTCTTTCCTACACAGATTTGCAGAGCAAACAGGAAAATTCTTAACAAGTATTGCAGGAGTAATCTTTTATGGTAGTTTAATATTTAATATAAATATATGGTTAATATTTATAATTTTTTTAGGTGCAATTATTAATTTAATTTATGGAAAATATAATGCTAATTATAGGAAAAAAAGCATTGAAAAGAGAAGTATGGATGCAAAGAGACTGAATTACATAACATCTAAAACGGGAGATTTTAGAGCTGCAAAGGATATGAGACTATTTGAAATGAAGGACTGGTTTATGGACAATTTCCATCACTATTTATTCAATTGGTCTAAAGAGTATAAAAAGGAAATACAGAAAAATGCTATAGGTAATATAATAGATAGTTTAATAGTATTTTGTCGAGATGGCCTTGCCTATTTGTTTTTAATAGGGTTATTCTTCTTAGGAAAAATAAAGGTTTCTGACTTTATTTTACTATTTGGAGCAGTGGTAGGCTTTTCAGAATGGCTTTCAAGCATTGTTAGACAGATAAATAGCTATGTTAATTATTCTTCAGAAATTAATATAATGAGGGATTTCTTTGAAAGAAAAGATGAATTAAATAGGAAGGATAATCAATATAAAATTGATAAGAATAAAGCTCTAAGTATTGAATTTAGAGATGTATCTTTTAAATATGGGGACGAGGAAGATTATGTTTTGAAGGATTTTAACTTGAAAATAGAACCGGGTGAAAGAATTGCCCTTGTGGGGATAAATGGAGCGGGTAAGACTACTATTATATCTTTACTTATGAGGCTCTTAAAGCCTACTAAAGGGGAAATTTTAGTGGATGGAGTAAACCAGGAAAATTATAATATATATGATTATTATGGGATTTTTTCCACGGTATTCCAAGATATATATTTAATGCCAGATACCATTATAAACAATATTACCTTGGGAGAAGAAAATCCTAATTTGGAAAGGGTTGAGCAAGTTTTAAGGGATGTTGGTCTACTAGACTTTGTAAATTCTTTACCAGAAAAAGAAAATACCTATCTAGTTAGAACCAGTAGGGAAAACGCTATAGATTTATCTGGAGGACAAAATCAAAGACTGTTATTAGCAAAGGCTTTGTATAAGAATGCCCCAATAAATATCTTAGATGAACCAACAGCAGCCTTAGACCCCATAGCTGAGTCTGAAATCTATGAGGGATATAATGAGATGACCAAGAATAAAACAGCTATTTTCATCTCTCACCGTCTAGCCTCCACTAAGTTTTGTAATAGAATATTGTTTTTAGAAAATGGTGAAATAGTAGAAGAAGGTACTCATGAAGATCTAATGGATAAGGATGGAAGATATAGAGAAATGTTTGAAATCCAAAGTCATTACTACAAAGAAGAAATAGGGGGTGTATTAAATGAATAGAAAAGATAATATAATTCTTAAAGCATATAAATTTGTAATTTCCCATGAAATAATGTATCTTTTTGTAAATATATTAGATGGAATAGTTACTGCAGTTACACCATTTATTGCTATTTATTATTCAAAAATGATTATTAATTCTCTAATTATAGGGGATAGAAAAGAGGAAGTTATTAAATACATCCTATTAACAATTGGATTAACTTTAATATTAAGCATTATAAAGAACATTTTAGATAATATGGATAAATACTATGAAGCGAAGATGTATAGAAAATTAGAAATGGCGAAAAATCAAAAGATAATTGATTTGGACTATGAATTTATTGAAAAAGAAGAGACACAAAATATAGTTCAAAACATAAAAATGCTTGAACAAAACGGAAATCATAGTTTTCGCAGTCTTATACACTCTACCTATATAGCGACTCATGGTGTTGTTACAGTAATATTATCAATTGTTTTGGCTAAAGGTGTTTTCTTGGCTGATATATCTACTAATGGAATTAGCAATATGAGTATTAATATTATATTTATAATATTCCTAATAGTTGTTAATCTGACTTCCTTCATATCCTTGGCTAAGGCCAATACCAAGCTATCCAATTATGTAGTGAGCTATTCTAATGAACTTTTTAGATTAAGTGGAGCCTATGATTTTTTATCCCTTGATTATAAATCAGGAAAAGACATTCGGATTTATGGTAAAAAACTGCCTCAGAATCATAATAAGAAAATGTATGATGAACTAAATAAAATGTATAAAGGAGTTGCTAGGATATTTGGAGTAGGTAATATAATCCCCAGTTTAGCAGGTAATATTTCCATTGGGGCAATATACCTGTTTGTAGGTTGGAAAGCCATAGTTAAGGCAATTAGCATAGGAGAAATAGTACAATATACTGGTGCGATTTCTAGATTGTTTGAAGGGGTTAATAATATAATTACGGCAATCTCTAATACCATAGCAAACAAGGTATATTTTAATAAATTATTCCATTTTCTAGAATTAAGTGGCGGAAAATATATGGGTAGTATTCCAATGGAAAAGAGATTAGATAATAAATATAAAATTGAATTTAAAAATGTTAGTTTTAGATACCCAGGTACTGAAAAATATGTATTAAAGGATTTAAACTTAAAGCTTGATATGGGTAAAAGACTTGCCATAGTTGGAATGAATGGATCAGGAAAAACCACATTTATAAAACTTCTTATTCGGCTATATGACCCAACAGAAGGGCAAATACTATTAAACGGTATAGATATAAAGAACTATAATTACGATGAGTATCTAAGGATTTTCTCAGTAGTATTTCAGGATTTTAAATTGTTCTCCTTTGGACTTGGGCAAAATGTAGGGGCAAATATGGAATATAATGAAGATAGAGTTGAGGAATGTTTAAAAGAAGTAGGATTTAATAAAAGATTAGATACTCTACCTATGGGATTATCCACTCCACTATATAGGGATTTTGATGAAAGTGGAATGGAGATATCTGGCGGTGAGGCTCAAAAGATTGCCATGGCTAGGGCAATATATAAAAATAGACCATTTATTATATTAGATGAACCAACTGCGGCACTGGATCCTATTTCAGAATTTGAAATATATACGAAATTTGATGAAATTGTTGAAGATAAAACAGCAATTTATATCTCCCATAGACTATCTTCCTGTAGATTTTGCGACGATATAGTAGTTTTTCACGAGGGTAAAATAATTCAGAGAGGAAGACATGAAGAATTATTAAAAGAAGAGCAAGGGAAGTACCATAAACTGTGGAACGCTCAGGCACAGTATTATGTTTAGTAGATAGTAAGTATCTATAAAAAATAATTAATGAAGTTTGTTTAAGCTATGATTAGCAAAGGAGATGTAAGGATAGAAAGAGTTACTTTTAAATAGGATAAAAGTGACTCTTTTTTATTTGGTTTAAATTAATGTTTAGGCTAATATTGCAGAAATAATGCCCAGTTTTGCAGGTTGAATTACAATTAAAATGATAATATGGTAAGGTGGCAAGTAGGAGGAGATATATATGGAAAAAATTAATCAAGAGGACTTAAGAAAAATATCAAATAAGGTAGGGTTATTATTTATTTTACAAATATTTTCATTTGGACTTATTCTGCCAATTCTCTCGAAAGTGGGAATATATAATCAATCTACTAATGGTTTTCTATTTAATATGGGGTTTATGTTGATTATAGCTTGTTTATTGTTTCCCTGTGATTTTAAAAAGATGTTTTTAAGAGAGAAAAAAATTGATATATTAGAGGGAGTTTTCTATGTATTTATATTTTTATCTATATATTTTCCGTTAGCTATTATAATAAGTAATTTATTCTCGCCTCTATATTTTACTAGTATAGGTGAAGAGCAATTAGCGGTTGGAATATTTATTTTACAAGGAATTATAGTACCAATTGTAGAAGAAATCGTATATAGAGGAATATTATTAGAAAACCTGAGGAAATATGGAGATAGTTTTGCTATAGTTATTTCTGCACTTATATTTGGTATGATGCATGGTCATAGAGTAGTAGATATATTTTTCGCAGGAATATTTACTGGAGTTGTATATGTTAAATCGAATCAAC
>JAEWGC010000006.1 GCA_023388495.1 Bacillota bacterium
TCGCATACCCTTTTTTAATGCCATTCTTTTATTCATACTAAATCTCTGTTTCTTAATACTGTTTTTAAATTCTGAAGGATTAATATTTATATTCTTCAATTTTTATTAATAGTTTCGCAATTACTTATATTGTTTTTATATATTTTGTTTATTTACGGAAAGTTTCATACTAGGTAATTAAATGAAAATATAGTAATCTATTAGAATTTCAATTTTGACAAACTCCTATATTCATAGTAGAATATAATAAACACAAGTTCTAACGTTAATCTAAGACAATCAGGTGATAAAATGGACAAGCAAACAGATATGTTTTCTATAATAAATATAAATAATAAGAATCCTGATACTAGTATTCCAAAGGGAGTAAAGTTAAAGGAAAAGGAGCTTTGGTGTCCCTATTGCTCAAAGCCTGTTATATTCATGAAGGATAAGGAACTAGGAGTTAGAAAATGTCCTTATTGTAAAGTGAGTGACAGAGATTATAATGTAAAGAAGATAAATAAAAAATGGCTATAATAAAACCTTTACCTTAAAATGTAAAGGTTTTTTCATATATTTATGAAAAAAGAAGGATTTTGAGAATATATGTAGAATATTATAATAATAAGGACAAGCTAATATTTTTAGTGTATAATATATAATATTTACATTTTCTGCTAACAGGGGGGATTGGATGTTAAAATTTTTAAGAAAAAATGATAAAAAAGATGAACCTATATTTAAAGAAAATTGTAGCAAGGCGGAAGTAAAAGAATTATCTAAGGATATGGGAATACTAAAGAAAAATCAAAAACATATAGTTGAAAGACTTGCAATGAAAATTGATGAAACAGCCTTTGCTACTGATAACTTAATTGAGATTACATATGATTTAGCCGATCATGTAGAAATTCAGATGGATTCTATTCATAATGTTATAAATGAGATTGGCAATTACTCTGCGTTGGCAGAGGAGGTTTATGCCAGTACTGAAAACTCTAGACAAATTGCATCAGATACTTTAAGTATTGCATACACTGGAAATGATGCTGTAAATAACTCCATCGATGCTATGAAGGAAATAGAAAAATCTGTAATTTATGCTAGAGATGTGGTAAATAATCTAAATAAAAAATCTGAGCATATTAATGAGATGCTAAAGGTAATAAATAATATTTCATATAATACAAACCTACTTGCTCTAAATGCATCTATAGAAGCTGCAAGGGCAGGGGAAGCTGGTCGTGGATTTGCTGTTGTAGCCAATGAAGTAAAGAAGCTTGCTGATAATAGTGCTAAATCTACTAAGGAAATAGCGGATGTTATTAAAGAGATTAACGAAGAGGTTGATAATACCATTAAGGCAATGGATGAAAGTATGATGAAGATTCAAGAGGGAACAGATATTGCCAATAATACTATGGTTGTATTCAATGAAATAATAGAAGCTGTTAATAATACAACAAAGGTTACTGAGGAAATAAATTATGCTATAGCCAAGCAAACGGAAAGCTTAGAGAACGTAATTAGTCTTACATCTGATATGACTAACAATTCAAATAAAGTTACATCTCTTGTAGATATTGCATCCTTGAATACTCAATATACTAGAACTTCTCTAGATATATTATCAGGAGTATCTAAGGATTTAATGGCCATATCAGATAAGCTATTGGAAGAAATCAAAACAGGAAAATTAGAGGAATCTATTTTAAATATATCCTTAAACTCTAAACCACTAGAATTCAATCCCCAATTGGCAAATGACCAGGATAGTGCCCAAGTACTATTCAATATCTATGGTTCACTCCTTTATATTGGTGCAACTGGAGAAATTTCCCCTGGAGTAGCAAAAAGTTGGTATGTAGAGGATGATGGGGTTACTTGGATATTCCATTTAAGAAGAGGAGCTAAGTTTCATAATGGAAGAGAAATCACAGCTGATGATGTGAAGTATTCCTATGAAATGATGATGAATCCAAAACTTCAGTCTCCTAATACTTGGTTCCTAGAGCATATAGAAGGGGCAGAGGGCTATGTAAATGGAAGGGTAAAAGAAATAACTGGTATCAAGGTACTTGATAAATATAGAATTGCTATTAGGTTAGTTAGCCCTTATAGTGGATTTTTATTGAATCTAGGTCAATTTAGTGCATGTATACTGGCCAAAGAAGATGCTGAAAAAGGAAGACTAACTGGTTGTGGTCCATATATTATTAGTGAGGTCAATGATGAATATTGTGTATTAGAGGCTTTTACAGAATATTATGGTGGTGCTCCTTATCAGGATAAGATTATAGTTAATTATAAACATGATGATATAGTAGAGAGCTTTATAGAAGGTAAATATGATTTTGCCACCTTTAACAACAAGGAAGATCTTGAAAAAATTAAAAAGTTACCAGAGACAAAAATTAGTTTAAATGATGTCATGGGAACATATTATATTGGATTTAATTTAGAGGGAAATTCCATATTTGCAAAGAGCAAGGAAGCAAGACGAGCATTAAATATGGGAATTAATAAAAAGAAGATAATAAGTGATATATTAGGCGATTTAGGAGAAGAGGCTAAGGGACCTATTCCTCCTAGGATTGTTGATAATAAATATTTACAAGGATTCTCATATAATCCTTCCCATGCAAAGGAGATTTTAAATAAGGAGGGCTTATATAAATCAGGCCCTATAAAGGTAATCATAAGAGACGAGCCTGAATCAGCCTTATTCTATAGAATTAGTCAATATGTTATAAAGGATTTAGAGGATTTGGGTATTAAGCTTGAGGTTTCGAAAATTTCTCCAAGAGATTATCTAAGACCTGAGACTATTGCAAAATGTCATATATTCATTGGTAGATGGATAGCTGATACGGGAGATCCTGATAATTATCTACAGCCTTTGTTTAATTATAATAATGTAACAAACTTTACTAGATATAATAATCCTAAGGTTATGGAACTTATGGATAGAGCAAAGGAAATAATCAATCCTAATAAAAAGCTGGAGGTATATAAGGACATCCAAAAGATTATAATTGAGGATTGTCCATGGGTGTTTATCTATCATCCTAAGATTGCTCTAGCATCAAAGAAAGGTATAGTAGGAGCAAGAATGAGTCCTTTAGGGATTATCAACTATGAAAATATATTAATAGAAAGTGATAAATGATATAAAAGACACTTCTTTAGGGAGTGTCTTTTGATATAATATAAAGGAAAGAGAAATCTGCTAGATGTTAAAAGGATGATAATATGAGAAATGTCATTAAGGTATCTGTTAGAAATTTAGTTGAATTTGTTCTAAGGTCTGGAGATATAGACAATAGCTTTATGTCTATGTCTAGAGCTCTAGAAGGTACCAAAGCCCATCAAAAGGTGCAAAAATCCTATGGACATGAGTATACACCAGAGGTTACCTTGAAACACAATGTCTATTATGATGATTTTATAATAGAGCTTCAAGGTCGTGCTGATGGTGTACTCTTTAGTGGTGGAGAGTATCTTATAGATGAAATAAAGAGTACCACTAGAGATTTAGATGATATTGAAGAGGACTATAATGAGCTCCACTGGGCTCAGGCTAAATGCTATGGATATATTTATTCTCTACAGAATAATTTAGATTATATTTATATACAACTTACATATTTTCATATAGAATCTGAGGAGAAGAAAGTTTTCAAGAGAAAATATACTATAAAAGAATTAGAGAAATTTTTCTTATTCCTAACAGATAAATATATAGAATGGGCAAGTATTACATTTTATTGGGGAGAAACAAGGGATAAAACTATTAAGGAATTGTCATTTCCCTTTAGTAACTACAGAAAAGGCCAAAGGGAGCTTGCAGTAGCTACCTATAAAACCATAGAAGAAGGTAAAAGTCTATTTGCCCAAGCACCCACTGGGATTGGCAAAACCATGTCTACATTATTTCCATCTATTAAATCTATTGGAGAAGAAATTACATCAAAGATATTTTATCTTACGGCCAAGACCATAACTAGGGAAGTTCCTATTGCTTCCATGGAGATGATGATGAAAAAGGGGCTTAGAGCTAAGACTATTGTAATTACAGCAAAAGATAAGATTTGTTTAAATGATGAAGTTAAATGTAATCCTAGAGATTGTGCCTTTGCCAAGGGACATTATGACAGGGTTAATGATGCCATAATGGATATCTTTGAGAATGAAGATTTAATCACTAGGGATGTGGCTACTCTTTATGCAAATAAGCATAAGGTATGTCCCGTTGAATTTGTTCTAGATATTAGTCTTTGGGCAGATGTGATTATCTGTGATTATAACTATGTTTTTGATCCACAGGTATATTTAAGGAGATTTTTTGATAATCCTATGGAAAAATATGTATTTCTTATAGATGAGGCTCACAATCTAGTAGATAGATCTAGGGAAATGTTTTCTGCTGAGATAAGTAAAAGTAGTTTTCTTGATATAAGGGATATATTTAAAGAAAGCTTTCCTCCTATATATAAGAGTTTGAATAAAATAAATAGTATATTAAATAAATTGAAGAAGGATTTAGAGGTAGATGGGGAATATTATCAACGAGAGGAAATAGGAGATTTATATTATCCTATTAAAAAACTTATGACAGTTCTTGAGCCTTGGCTCATAGATGAAAAGAATCACGAAGAATATGATAAGGTTCTAGAATTATATTTTAATCTAATTACATTTAATAAAATTGCAGAGTTATATGATAAACATTATGTGACCTATATTAAGGAATCATCTAAAGATATAATATTAAAACTATACTGCGTAGATTCATCATATTTACTAAGAGAAGCCTTAGATAGGGGAAGAGCTTCAATACTTTTTTCAGCAACTTTAACTCCCTTAGACTATCATATGGATTTACTTGGAGGTAAAAAGGGTGATTATAATATAAAGCTTAGCTCACCCTTTCCAAGGGAAAATCTATGCCTTATGGTAGGGAATAATATTTCCACTAGATATAAGGATAGAGAAAGGACTTATATAGACATTGTAAAACTTATAGAATCATTTATTAATGCAAAAAAGGGAAATTATTTTGTGTTTTTTCCTTCCTATGCTTATATGAAGAATATTTATGATTTGATGATAAATAGAAATGAAAACTTGAATATAATCATTCAAGATGGTAATATGTCTGAGGTAGAAAGAGAAAAGTTTTTATTAAATTTTGAAGAAGCAAACAATCTTATTGCCTTTGCAGTAATGGGTGGAATATTCTCAGAAGGCATAGATTTAACTGGAGAAAGGCTAATAGGTGCTGTCGTTGTAGGTGTAGGGCTTCCTCAAATTTGCTTTGAAAGAAATATAATTAAGTATTACTTTACCAACAACTTAGGGGAGGGCTATGAATACGCCTATGTATATCCTGGTATGAACAAGGTACTTCAAGCTGCAGGAAGGGTGATTAGATCTCCAGAGGATAGGGGAGCTATTTTACTTATAGATGATAGATATGGAACTCGTGAATATAAGGAATTGTTTCCAAATGAATGGTTAGGATTTAAAAATATAAGAAATGATATAGAAATGAAGAGGATACTAGAGAAATTCTGGTAAACATAAGGAGTGGAATAATGGTTAAAAAAAATGAATTAATAGAATTTGAAATAAAGGAAGTTGGCTTTCCAAATAAAGGTAAGGCTATATATGGAGATCATAATGTTAAGTTTAAAGGTGGAATAAAAGGGCAAAAAGTAGAGGCAAGGGTAAGTAGAAAGAGAAAAGGATATATTGAAGCTAAAATAGTAAATGTACTTGAAAAATCCCCAATTGAGACTGAGGAAACCTGTCCACATTTTGGGTTTTGTGGGGGATGCACCTATCAGTCCTTATCTTATGAAAATGAGTTAAAGCTAAAGGAAAAGCAGGTAAAGGAATTATTTCACCAGGAAGGTCTAGATATTAATTTCTTAGGTATAGAGAAAAGTCCTGTAGTCAGTGGATATAGAAATAAAATGGAATATACCTTTGGTGATGAGGAAAAGGATGGACCATTAGTTCTTGGGCTTCACCGTAAGGGTAGATTCTATGAGGTAGTAAATGTAGAAAACTGTAATATAGTAGATAATGATTTTACTAGTATACTTGCAGCAGTACTTAACTATTTTGGCGAATTAAATACTTCATATTATAATAAGAGATCCCACACTGGTTTTCTAAGGCATCTTGTAGTTAGAAAGGCATTATCCACTGGAGAAATAATGATAAATCTAGTGACATCTAGTCAAGGTGAGTTAGATAAGGAAGGATTTGTTGATAAATTAAATAATCTTTCCCTTATAGGAAAGATGGCAGGAATTCTTCATACCACTAATGATAGCTTATCCGATGTTGTAAAGGCAGATAAACTTGATTTACTTTATGGCAGAGACTATATTGTAGAAGAATTGTTAGGATTAAAATTCAATATATCACCATTTTCCTTTTTCCAAACCAATACCTTTGGAGCTGAGAAGCTATATTCCATGGTGAGGGAGTTTGCAGGGGATATAGATGATAAGGTGGTATTTGACTTATATTCAGGGACAGGGACTATAGCCCAAATAATGGCTCCTGTAGCTAAGAAGGTAATAGGTATTGAAATAGTAGAAGAGGCAGTGGAAAAGGCTAAGGAAAATGCTAAACTAAATAATTTAGATAATGTAGAATTTATAGATGGTGATGTCCTAAAGGCAGTAGATGAGTTAAATGAAAAGCCAGATTTAATAGTAATAGATCCACCAAGAGATGGGATCCATCCAAAGGCTATAAATAAAATTATAGACTTTAATCCAGAGGTATTCGTATATGTATCATGTAATCCTGTTACTTTAGTAAGGGATTTAAAAGTATTTATTGAAAGAGGATATAAGGTGGAGAAGGTTAAATGCATGGACCAGTTTCCAAGAACGCCTCACGTTGAGAGTATAATTCTGATGACGTATTGTGGTTCAAAGAAGAAATAATAGGGCTTGGCCACAACATATAGTGGTTTAGGGACTAAAATTGGGGATGTAAGAGTTTAAAAGATGAGCTTGTTGGTTGATAGATTTGTAGATGAATAATATAATATAAATAAATGAATTATGGTGAACAAATTTGCGGTTAAAGGAATTATTATTATGGGAAATATTAATAAAAAGCAATTTATTATGCTTTGTACAGCGCCAATTCTTTGCATTTCAATGTTGTTATTAATACCATTATTAACTCACAAAATAGGGAAAACTGCAGGATATATAGGAGGATTTTGTATATATTGGTTTGTTTTTTGCCTTCCAGTTTCTTTGTATATTTGTGATGGGCTTGGTGGATTGAAAGAAGTCTATTCTCAAAAATCCAACATTAAGTCATCTAAAAAAGTTATATGGTATCTGATGGCACTTATGCCCTGTATAGCTACTTTTTTTATTGTATTTAAGAATTTTGCTCCAGTATCAGAATTCCAGGTTTTGGTCATTGCCTTAGTATATGCGATAATAAATGGAACTATTGAAGAATTGTTTTGGAGTGGAATTTTTAATAATATTTTTAATAATAATATTTTTAATAATAATATTTTTTTAGCATATGTATATCCGACGATATTTTTTGGTATTTGGAATATATCATTATATTTCTTAAAAGGAATGGTATATCAAGGTGGATTTCTTTCATTAGTTGGTGGTTCATTTTTTATGGGATTATTATGGGGCTGGGTTTCATATAAAACAAAATCTATTAAAATTGTGACAATTGCTCATATAATAACTAATTTTTTTGCTTTTACAGGTATGATTTTTGAGAATTGGTTTATTTAATTATATCGCACATTATTTAAGTTTTGTCTATTTAACATATTGTATGTATTTTATTATAAAAATAAATTTAAAATATCAATAGCACTGAGATGTAAAAGTCTTGGTGCTTTTGTTTTATATAAATTAAATATATAAATTAAAAATCAATAACCTTATATCTGTAGATTTTATTTTTTTATGAAAAAACACTTGACATTGACTTTAGGGGACACCTTAGACTTATATTTGACCATGAAAGTGGTAGGAAAATATATGGAGGTGTATTATGACATTAAAACAGTTAATCAAGGTAGAAAATTTGAAAAAAACTTACAAAGGAAACATTCAAGCACTTGATGGCCTTAGTTTCGAGGTTGACAAAGGGAACATATTTGGTCTTATTGGTCCCAATGGAGCTGGAAAATCCACAGCAATAAAAATAATGACTACACTTACTAGAGCAGACAGTGGTTCAGTTAGAATTGTTGATTATGATGTAAATACTGAACCGAATCGTATAAGGAAAATTATCGGATGTGTTTCACAAAATTCTGGTGTTTTTAGAGAAGGTACTGCTCGGGAAAATTTAATCCTACAAGGAGAATTATACGGTATGAACGGTCGTGAATTAAGAACTCGTGTAGCTGAATTACTGGACGATTTCGGGTTAAATGAAGCAGCAGATCGAATAGCAGCGACTTACTCTGGTGGTATGCTACGTAAACTTGATGTTGCATTAGGGTTAATCCATAGGCCACAAATTCTATTTCTAGATGAACCCACTACTGGATTAGATCCTGAAGCACGTTCTTCGCTATGGGAAATTATTCTGTCTATGTCTAAACAAGAAAATGTTACAATTCTACTTACTACTCACTACTTAGAAGAAGTAGATCGACTAGCAGATAAACTTGCAATTGTAAATGCAGGAAAAGTCATAGCTGAGGGAACACCTGCATCCTTAAAGCAAGCTTTAAATGAAGATATGATTCATATATCCTTGGATAGTACAGCGGAACTCCAAACTGATATCATTGAAAAAACTTTATCTTCATTAGAAAATGTCTATAGAGTTAATATTGAAGACAATATAATAAAATTACGTGTGGCTAAAGCCTCATCTACTTTGGTCGATATTCTTCAAGTATTCGCTGCTCATCAAATCAATGTTTTAAATGCATCTGTTATTACACCGACAATTGATGAAGTTTATCTTAAATACACAAAGAAGTAAGTTAACAGGACAAAGTTTTAGAATAAAAATTAAATAATGAAAGTAGGTTAAATTATGTTAAGAATCATTTGGAAGATGACATTACGAAGATTGAATCCAGTGCTAAAAAATCCGATTGCTATTATTATTTCAATGTTTCAATCCATAATATGGCTGGTATTGTTTGGTAATTTGTTTTCAAGCATTACTAAGATATCTAGATTTGAGCACAATTCGTACATTGCTTATATGCTTCCCAGCATTATAATAATGAACGCACTCTTTATCGGCATCTACCTTGGATTGGGAACTATTTCCGATTTGCAAAGTGGTGTATTGCAGCGGTTTTTAGTAGCTCCAATTGGAAGACGGAGTATTGTATTTAGTGATTTGCCTTATCTTATTGTTCTTCAATTAATTCAATCAGTAATACTAATCTTGATTTCTCTATTAATGGGAGCTAGATTACCCTTGGGTTTTTTGGGGGGATTATTATACATTGTTGTGCCAATAATATTTGCTATGGCTGTAGGTTCTTTATCTATCAGTACAGCTCTAATTACTAAAAAGCATGAATCTATGATTAATGTAATGCAGTTTTGTTCTATGCCATTAATGTTTTTATCTTCTGCATTTATGTCTAAGGAATTAATGCCAAAATGGATAAGATGGATAAGCAAAATCAATCCTGTTGATTGGGCAATAAGTTTAGAGAGAACTGTTGTTAATAGCCAAGGAGTGATACCGTATACTATTGCACTTTTTATATTTACAATAGTTAGTATAAGCTTTTGTATGTATTCATTTAATCTATATAGACATTCTTTATAAAAAGTATTTTAAAAATGACTTGACTCCAACCTAAGGTAAGAGTTTATAGTTAATTGTGAGGTGATGCTAAGTGGTATATACAGTACATGAGGTAGCTAAAATTTCTGGTGTATCAATTAAGACGTTGTACCATTATCATAAAATTGGATTATTAATGCCAGAAAGAGTGGCTGAAAACGGCTATCGTTATTATGGAGACAAGGAATTGAAAAGATTGCAACAGATTTTATTTTATCGCGAGTTGGATTTTTCTTTAGAAAAAATTAAAGATGCATTAGACAATAAGCCAAATCGACTGAATTGTCTATGTGAACAATACTCATTATTAAAAGCAAAAGAGCAAAGGCTTGTAGACATTTTGCGTACCCTGGAAGAAACAATTCAACATGAAGAGAAAGGAGTATCTATGAGTAAAGAAAAAATGTTTAATGGATTAAATAAAAAGGAATGGGAGGAAGCAATTGCTTATCAAAATGAGCATTTGCAGGAAAAATACGAATATGGAATTGATACAAAGGAAATCGATATAGATGAAATGAATGAAAAGGCTAAAGAAGCAACTGAGTTCATATCCTTTATGGTAGATTCCTTAAGAAATGGTGTAAGTGTCAATGACAAAAGTGTATTAAATAAAATTGAAAAGCATATCCAGTACATGCAAAAAGATATGAATATTGATTCAGAAGGTTTCGCAGCTCAAACCCGATTTTTAATAACCGACGATTTTCATAGGCAAATGCTTGAAGGACAACAGACAGGTTTAAGTTATTATATTTGTTTTGCAGCAGAAAGTTATGCAAAACAATAAAGATACTTTGTATGGAATAAAATTTGCTGTAGAAGTGGAAAGGCAACCCTTTTTTAGACAAATTTATTCCGAACAAGAATAAACTTTTTAAATACTGATTATGCAGCTAATTCTAAGCTAGCCTTATTCCTATATTCTATTGGTGATGTATAACCTAAGGATCCATGAATCCTTATGTGGTTATACCAGTAAATATATTCTGCAAGCTGTAATTCTAGATCATCTAAGCTTTCAAATGTATTTTGATATATAAATTCTACCTTTAAAACTTTGTTCATTGCTTCACTTACTGCATTATCGTAGGGATTTCCCTTTCGGCTTAAAGAACGTTTTATTTCAAAGGTTTCTAAAATATTATCTATTTTTATATTGTCATACTCTCTGCCTCTGTCTGAATGAAATAGCTTTATATCTTTTAGGGAATATCTGCACCTTAACAGTGCTTTTTCTATTAGACTAGCATCCTTATTGGGCCCAGCTGAGTAGCCTATTACCTCTCTATTAGATAGATCTACCAATGTACATACATAGTTCCATTGGCTACCTACCCTAACATAAGTAAGGTCGCTTACTGCTACCTCTAGTTTGGCTCTATTATCAAATTGTCTATCAACTATATTAGAAACTTTAGACTCATTACAGCCCCTGCTATGAATCTTATATTGGGCTACTGTATAGTTGGATACTAAGGCATTTTGTTTCATAATTCTAGCTATTCTTCTTCTAGAAACCTGATAACCTAAGTTATCAAGTTCAACTTTAATTTTTCTAGTTCCATAGTTATTTTTGCTTCTGTGAAAAATTTTTACTATATGCTTCTCTATTTCTAAATCCTCATCCAAAGATTTAGATTCTTTCTTATTTAGATGATAGTATACTAAACTTCTGGAGACCTTTAATAAGCTACACATGGCACTAATACTGTATTTGTTTCTATTAGAAATAATTAGGTCTACCTTTTGCCTAGTAGTAGTGCCGCCTGCTTTAAAATATCATTCTCCATTTCCAGTTGTTTATTTCTTTTTCTTAGTTCAATTAATTCCTTCTCCTGATCAGTCATATTGTCTTTTGCATCAAAAGATTCAGTATTATTATATCTTATTACCCATTGCCTTATAGTTGATGGAGATACTCCATATTGCTCATGTAGATCTCTATAGGTATGATTACCTTGGTTGTATATATTAACAAGCTGCTTCTTGAAATTTTCCTCATAGTATTTTTTTGACATGATTTTCTCCTCCTAATATTATTATATCATGTTCGGAGAAAACCTGTCCTATCTAGTGTAACCTATCCAATGTGATTTTTGAGGCAGGAGAATCATGTTTTTCATTAACAAATATTCATTTACCTTGGGATTCCATAAAAACACAAGAAGAACAGACTGTTGCCATAGATAGATATATTCATATGCAAAAGGGACAAGCGGATTACTTTATTATGTTAGGAGATTTTAATGGAGGGTTTAATTCAAGTATACATAGATATTTAAATGGTGAACAAACAATAAACGGAAGTGAATCAAATCCGTATTGGGATGAAATATCAAGTGCCTTTGCGATATTAAATGACTTGCCATTAAGACCCACCCTTGATTTTGTAAACAATCCCAGATGGAGCGGCAAAAATACATTCTATATTCCCAATGTAGTTGATAGGATATATATATTGGACAATTGGGCTGAGAAAACACTAAGAAATGTAAGAATCTTTGGAACGGATATTTCACCCGAAAACAACCTTTCAGCAAGTGACCACTACGGTGTTGTTGCGGAAGTAGATTTTACAAAACAAATATAACATGAAGTTGTTTTGTCACAATATTTTCAATAAAGGTTGATGAAGCTTATATAGATGGAGGAAATGTTTATGGAATATAGTGTAGAATTTTGGAATGCATTAGATAGTTTGGTGCAACAATCTAAGATTATTATTGATAGACCAAAGGGAACGGTACATCCTAGATATCCAGATTTTTTATATGAAGTAGATTATGGTTATCTAAAGGATACGATATCAATGGATGGTGGGGAAATTGATGTTTGGAGGGGAACAGATAAGGAACAAAGAATAGATGCAATAATGTGTACTGTAGATCTATTAAAAAAGGATTCAGAAATTAAAATACTGATTGGATGTACGGAAGAAGAAAAAGAAAAGATCTATCATATTCATAATGATTCAGTATATATGAAGGGTATCTTAATTCGAAGGATATAGGTATAATATAAAGTTGGGCGAGTATGATTTAGAGATTAAGAGTTTTGAAATCAAGCTGTACAGTAAGAGCTTATATATCTATAGGGTACTATGCGTTTTAAGTATAAGATTATTTATATAATATTATAACAGGAAAGATTATAATGATTTATTTAAATGTTCTACACAATCCATTTAATATAATTTACAAATAATTCAATTTGTAACAGTATAATATTGAAGGGTGGAGTGCTATTCGGTTAGATTAGTGCTGTATATTCGAAAAGCATAATTTGACACGGAGAAGTAAGATAAGATCATTTATTAATAAAAAATGGTAAAACTATTTTTCAGTTTATTTAATATACCATTTTATTGCTATATGATTTTATATTTACTCTTCGAGTAGCTTAATTATTAGTTTATTATTGAAGCCATAGAGTAAAATCTATGGTTTTTTATTTTATTTAAATTATACAGTTACGATTACAATTTATATGATTATTAGTTTGGAAGGAGAATGATTTTATGACAAGACCATATGTAAATTTAAAAAGTAAAAATAAAATTAATGATTTTATGTTGTCATTACAAAATAATATAAAGAAGTTTGAAGATTTAGAAGTTGTAGTTGGGATAACTCTTAATGGAGGAAATTCACTTATATCGCTTGGTATTACCAAGATTGGAAAGTATCTCTATGATATAAAGATATTAAATTTAAATGAAGAAAAACAAAGATTATGGGATAATGTTGCTCTATGGGATTTATCATTGGAGAGATTAATTAAAAGGCAAGATGTTATTAAAAAATTATGGGAACAAATAGACTTATATATAATAAAAAAAGAATGTCCACATTTTAAACCTAGATTTATGGAAAAACCTTTTATGACTTGCTTAAATTATTAATTAGGAATGAATATGTAACAATGGAAGAATAGAGTAAAAATGCAAGCATATCATTGCTATATTGTTGGCATTATGAAGTATTACAGAAAATTATGATATTAATATTGACTTTTCGGGCATAATAAAATATCATAGTATAAACGAACACGAACAAAATGGCGTTGATAAGGAGTAGTACATACTCACCTGAAGCAGAGAGAGAAGATGGCTGGTGAAAATCTTCGTGAAGGAAGTATGGAAGTAGCCTTTGAGTTGTGAACTGAAAAGATATGATCTTAGTAGGCTTCAACGGAAATTTCCACCGTTAAAAGGAAAGCAATATCAGATAATATACTTTATCTCGTATTGACAGAGTGCAGATAGTCATATCTGAATTTAGGTGGTACCGCGGACTTATATATAATCCGCCCTAAGCAAGTATAAAAAGCTTAGGGCGGATTTTTGTTTTGTGTTCGTAAAATTTAAGGAGGTATTACCATGGAGAAAAAATATGACTTTAGACAAATAGAAAAAGAGATGCAAAACCTTTGGAAAGAAAATTCTATCTATAGCTTTGACTTAGAAAGTCAGAATGAAATTTATTCTATTGATACGCCGCCACCTACTGTTAGTGGCAGTCTGCACATCGGACACATATTTTCCTATACACAGGCAGAAATGATAGCACGTTTCAAACGGATGCAAGGCTACAATGTTTTTTATCCTTTTGGCTTTGATGATAACGGATTACCAACGGAAAGGCTTGTTGAAAAAGATGAAGGCATTATTGCCAAAGACCTTCCGAGAAGCGAGTTTATAAAAAAATGTGTTGCAACCTCTGCAAAATATGAAGAAGATTTTAAAGATTTATGGGAGTCTTTGGGGTTTTCAGTTGACTGGTCACTTCAATATGAAACAATTAACCCTATGGTTCAGAGAATATCACAAAAATCCTTTATAAAACTTTTGAAAGATGGAAAGGCATATATGAAAGAATCACCTGTTCTATGGTGTACTGAATGTCAGACTTCGATAGCTCAGGCAGAGTTAGATACTATTGAAAAGGATGCTACATTTAATTACATCAAGTTTAAAGTAGGTGAAGAAGACTTAACGGTAGCTACAACAAGACCAGAATTGCTATATGGTTGTGTTTGTCTATTTGTAAATCCGGAGGATTCTAGGTATAGGATATATATTGGTAAAAATGCCGTGGTTCCTTTATATGATTATGAAATCCCTATATTAGCAGACGACAAAGTTGATATGGATAAGGGAACAGGTGTAGTTATGTGTGCAACTTTTGGTGACAGTACTGATGTAGAGTGGTATGAGGCTTATAAACTGCCCTATAAAAAGGTTATTCTAACTGATGGAACAATGGATGGAAGTGTTCCATTAATAGGAGGGTTAAAGGTTCTAGCTGCTCGAAGATATATTATTGATTTGCTTTCAGAAGGTGAATTCATCTTAGAATCAAAAACCATTCAGCATACTGTAGCTGTACATGAGCGATGTGGAAAGGAAATTGAAATTTTACCTTCAAAACAGTGGTATATTGATATCCTTACTAATAAAGAATTATTTATAAAAGTAGCTGATGAAATCAACTGGTATCCTGAATATATGAAAAACAGATATGTATTATGGGTTGAAAACCTTAAGTGGGATTGGTGTATATCTCGCCAACGATACTTTGGTGTTCCTTTCCCAATATGGTACTGTAAAAATTGTGGTGAGATTATAATTGCAGATGAAAATGCTTTACCTGTGAATCCTCTTGAAACAAAACCCAATCATCCTTGCTCTTGTGGATGTGAAGAGTTTGTACCTGAGAGTTCTGTTTTTGATACATGGGCTACTTCATCAGTTACTCCTCAGATAAATGCAAAATGGGAAGAAGAAAATGATATTTCAGATAGGATTTTACCAATGAGTTTGAGAACACAGGCTCATGAGATTATACGAACATGGGCATTCTACGCTATAGTTAAAAGCATTTACCATACAGGTGAAATTCCTTGGAAGGATATCATGATCTCTGGATTTGTTCTTGCTAAAAAGGGAGAGAAAATTAGCAAGTCAAAGAGTAATTCTCAGTTAGCACCAAAATGGCTTATTGAAAATCACTCTGCTGATATTATAAGATATTGGGCTGCTAATTCTAAGCTTGGAACAGATACATTTTTCTCAATTGATGAATTAGGTATAGCTAGAAGATTTATAACAAAGCTATGGAATGCAGCTAAGTTTTCAATATCTCATTTACAAGACATTGATATTAATGCTGATATTGATTTAATGCCTATAGACAGATGGATAATTGAGAGATGTAAGCAAACTACTATTAATGCAAAAGAGCTTCTTGATCAGTATGAAATAGGGTCTGCTCGACATGAAATTGATGATTTCTTCTGGAAAGATTTATGTGATTATTATCTTGAGATTGTTAAGGAACGTTTATATCAACCTGAAATTCATGGTTATAAAGAGCGACAGTCAGCACAATATGCCCTATATTATTGCATGCTTAATATATTGAAGTTATATGCTATTTATGTTCCACATATAACTGAATATATTTATCAAGAATTTTTTAGGCAGCATGAAAATAGTATTTCTCTACACAAGTTGTGTTGGGAAAGTGAAAAACCTACTGATGATGAAATTATTATCTTTGGAGAGAAATTAAAGGACATTATTTCTGAAACAAGAAAGTATAAGTCTGAAAACTCTTTATCAATGAAGGCAGAAATAGAAGAGATTGTAATTACCACTGAGGATAAATTTACGGAGCTATTTAAACAAACTATAGGCGATATAAAAGCTTGCTGCCGAGCAAAGGAAATAAAAATAATCACTCTTTCCTAATTTAATAAATGAAAAATATTGCAGAAGATATATTAATGAAGTATACTAACCTCAGAAGTGGGATTGCTTTATGAGAGGATATGTTATTTTTGCATAGCACTGGCTAATGCAAATTAATTGAAAAATTATATTTTATTATAGCCATTGCTATTCCTAAAAGAATATATTTGGGGAGGGTAAAATGAGCTATAAAAGAGCAGAGGATATATTTTCAGCATAATGAAAAAACAATTTTAAAGGAATAAGCCCATATACATAAGGTATAATGGCTTATTCTTTTTTTAAGTGTTGACATAGATAAACTGTATTGATAGAATAGAAACAGGATGGATACGGTTTTGAAACAAAGCAATACACTTATGAAGTTTATACTTATGGGGAGGTATATTATGAGAGAGTTATTATTGATGACACCAGGACCAACACAAGTTCATGAAGACGTAAGACTGGCAATGGCTAGAAATATTACAAATCCAGATTTAGATCTAAGTTTCTTTGAACACTATAAGGAAGTATGTGAAAAGCTAAAGAAACTTTTAAAAACAAAAGAAGATGTGCTTATATTAAGTGGGGAAGGAATATTGGGGTTAGAAGCAGCTTGTGCTTCTCTTACTGAGCCAGGGGATAGGGTGCTATGTATAGATAATGGGATATTTGGAAAAGGTTTTGGAGATTTTGCTCATATATATGGAGCAGAGGTAGTCTATTTTAAAGAAGATTATAGAAAGGAAATAAGTATAGAAAAATTAGAGAAGTTTTTAGAAAATGATTCTAATTTTAAATATGCAACTGTCGTACATTGTGAAACACCTTCAGGTATTACAAATCCTGTAGACAAAATATGTCCTTTGCTTAATAAATATGGGATAATTTCTGTAGTAGATTCAGTTTCAGCAATTGGTGGTGAGCCATTAGATGTAGATAATTGGAAGATGGACATGGTTTTAGGTGGTAGTCAGAAATGCCTATCTGCATCTCCTGGATTAACATTCTTAAGTATTAGTGAAAAAGCTTGGAGTGCAATCCTTAATAGAAATATTCCTATAGGGTCATTTTATTGTAATCTGGCAATATGGAAAAATTGGTATGAGGAAAAGTGGTTTCCTTACACTCAACCTATTAGTGATATCTATGGTTTGGAAAAAGCAGTAGATAGAATATTACAAAGAAATGATTATATAATTAAACATAGAAAATTAGGAGAGTCTGTCAGAGAGGCAATAGTAAAATCTGGCCTAAAGTTATATCCTATTGATGGACATTCTAATACAGTAACTACAATTGTAATACCAGAAGGAATCAACTACAATGAAATCAATAGCAATATGATTGAAAAACATAGGATAATGATAGCAGGAGCTTTTGATTACTTAAAAGATAAGGTAATAAGAATAGGACATATGGGAGAAAATTGTTCGGAGGAAAAGATATATATAACACTTAAAGCATTAGATGAAACTTTAAAACAATATGGAGTAAAGGTTAATGGAAGTATACACAAACATTTTGTAGATACCAATATTAACTTTAATTAAATTCTGCATGATGAAGTTGTTGTGTTTAAAAGCCTAGGATATGAGAATATCCTAGGCTTTTTTAAATAAAGATTTGGATGAACTATATAACCTTACATTACAACCTGAAATAACAGATTATTTACCTGATTGGAAGTCTACAAAAGAACAGCGTAAAGAATGGTTAATAGATTTTCATATAAAAAGTAATAAAGAATTTTTAGAAGTCATCCCTAATATCCATGATCAATTACTATTTCTAGGTATTATATTAAAGGAGACAAATGAGTTTATTGGATGGTGCTGTACAGGTTTAAAAGATGAATTACCATCACCCAATAGAGAGATAGCCTATGCGATTTCAAAGGATCATAGGTCTAAAGGATATACAACTCAGGCGGCACAAGGATTAGTAAAATATTTATTTGAAAGCACTAATATTGAGGTATTAAATGCAATAGCCTTAACACATAATATACCTTCAAACAGAGTAATTCAAAAATATGGATTTACCTATATAAATAATATTGAAATTGAAAATCAAGAATTCTGCCATTACAAGATGAGTAAAAATCAATAAAATAATTTAACTAAAAAATACTCTAACCTATGAAGGATGGAGTATTTTTTATTCTACTGAACTCATATAAGGGTTTACAACTCATATAACAGTTATGATACAATACAATTATAGTATGGTATAAAAAGAGGTGGTTAAATGGAATTACAAGGGAAATTTAGTACGGCTAAGGTATTTACAGACAATCTTGAGGATGGTGCAAAGGATCAAATTATTGAGTTATTGAATCAAGACTTCATAAAGGATTCTAAGGTTAGAATAATGCCCGATGTTCATCAAGGTATGGGTTGTGTAATTGGCTTTACAGCCGATATGGGAGATAAGGTAATACCCAATATTGTTGGGGTTGATATAGGATGTGGCATGCTTACTGTAGAACTTGGAGATATAGACATAGACTTACCAAGATTAGATGATATAGTAAACAAAAAAATTCCTTCAGGAAAATCTACTCATAATGAAAGAAAGTTTAAATTTGATAAGCTAAATGATTTATATTGTTTTAGAGATTTGAAGGATACTAAAAGAATTGAAAGAAGTATAGGAACTCTCGGGGGCGGTAATCATTTTGTAGAGGTTGGAATAGATTTTCAAAATAACAAATACTTAGTGATCCATTCAGGCAGTAGAAACTTAGGTAAACAGGTTGCAGAGATTTATCAGAAGCTTGCAATAGATTTGTGTAGTGGAAAAGAAGACTACTTTGTAAAAAGAGAAGAGATAATTACTCAATATAAAGCAGAAGGCAGAAGAAAGGAAATAAAGAAAGTTCTTCAAGAACTAGAAAAAGAATATAAAGAGTTACAGCCTAAATACCCTAAAGCCCTATGCTATTTAACTGGGGAATATAGAGAAAAATATTTACATGACATGAAGATATGTCAAGAATATGCAACTATAAATCGTGAGATGATGGCAGATATCATTCTTACAAATTTATTAGAAAAAGGATTAAATGATTTTAGTTACTTTGAAACCATTCACAACTATATTAATTTCAAGGATAATATTATTAGGAAAGGTGCTATATCAGCCTATGAAGGGGAAAAAATTCTTATACCTATAAATATGAGGGATGGATCTATAATCGCCATAGGTAAAGGGAATCCAGACTGGAATTATTCTGCTCCCCATGGTGCTGGAAGACTTATGAGTAGAAATGTTGCAAAGGAAGGCCTTACTTTAGAAGATTTAAAAAAGACTATGGAAGGCATATATTCTACTTCAATAAATGAGCATACCTTAGATGAATCTCCCTTTGCCTATAAGTCAATTGAAGAAATATTGAATAATATCACAGACACAGCAGAGATTGTCCATATAATAAAGCCAATCTATAATTTCAAAGCAAATTGAAAAATATAACCTTCATAACTTTTTAAAGTTATGAAGGTTATATTTTTTAATAAAATTTGTGTTTAAGTATAAAAAGTGGGTAATATATGAATAAGTTAGGCATGCCTAACATTAAGAGTTTGGAGGAAGAATATGAACATAAGTAAAGAGGATTATCTAAAAACTATTTATGAACTTGGTGGAGAGACTAATCAGGTTAATAATAAGGATATAGCTAAGGTACTTAAGATAGCTCCTCCTTCTGTATCTGAAATGATAAAAAAGCTATTAGGAGATGGATATGTGGAATATACAGTATATCAAGGTGTAAGACTCACAGAACATGGTACTAAAGAAGCTAAGAGGATTAGAAGAAGACATCTTCTATGGGAAGTTTTTCTAGTGGAAAAACTGGGGTACAGTTGGGATGAAGTACATGAGGAAGCAGAAAAATTAGAACATGTAACTAGCGAAAAATTAGAAGAGAGCTTAGATAAGTATTTAAATTATCCAGAATTATGTCCCCATGGGTCAAATATAATAAGGGAGGAATAGGAATGAAAAGAATATTAATTTTAATAATGGTTTTATCCATGGTAACAGTCATAGCAACGGGATGTGGAAATACAAATGATGTGACTGGTGATGGTAAATATAAAGTTGTTGCTACAACTACTTTAGTTGCAGATCTTGTGAAGGAAATAGGGGGAGAGTATATAACTGTTCAAGCATTAATGGGACCGGGAGTGGATCCCCATCTATACAAAGCCAGTGCTGGAGATGTTAAACTAATGCAAAATGCAGATATGGTGGTTTATAATGGTCTTCATTTAGAGGGCAGAATGGGAGAGATATTTGAAAATATGGAAGATGGTGAAAAGCTAGTTTTAGCGGTATCACAAGATATAGATGAATCAAGTTTTATTGATTTTATTTCTAGTCCTGGGAGCTTTGATCCTCATATATGGTTTGATGTAAGACTCTGGAAAGAGGCAGCTAAAACTGTGGCAGAAGGACTTAAAAGATTAGATGAGAAACATGGAAATGAATATGATAAGAATTTAGAGGAGTATTTAAGTGAATTAGACGAACTAGAACAATATATTGTTCAAAGGATATCTGAAATTCCAGAAGATAATAGAGTTCTTATAACTGCTCATGATGCTTTTAATTATTTTGGCAATGCCTATGGGTTTGAAGTTAAAGGGCTACAAGGGATAAGCACTGCTTCAGAAGCAGGAACATCTGATGTTCGTGAATTAGCAAAGTTCATTGTAGAAAGAAAGATTAAGGCAATATTTATAGAATCATCAGTTCCAAGAAAGAGCATTGAAGCATTGCAGGAAGCTGTAAGGGCTCAGGGGTTTGAAGTAGAAATCGGAGGAGAGCTATATTCTGATTCTACAGGCGATGCAGGAACTGATGCTGAAACTTATATAGGAACATTTAAAGCAAATATAGATACAATTATTGACGCCTTAAAATAATAAGATAAATGATAAGGGGGAATGAAATATGAGCCTTGATTATATAATAGAAGTTGAAGATATGACAGTTGCCTATCAGGCAAAACCGGTTTTATGGGATATTGATCTTAATATCCCGAAGGCTGTTCTAATGGCAATAGTAGGGCCAAATGGCGCAGGAAAGTCAACATTAATAAAGGCTATGCTAGACTTAATAAAGCCTGTATCAGGAAATGTATTATTCAATGGTCAAAGCTACAAATCTCAAAGGAGGCACATAGGTTATGTGCCACAATCAGAAAGTGTAGATTGGGATTTTCCAGCAAATGTTTTAGATGTGGTTCTTATGGGAAGATATGGGGAATTAGGATGGATAAAACGCCCAAGGGAAGAAGATAAAAGAAAGGCTATGGAAGCCTTAGAAAAAGTAAGTATGAAAGAGTTTGCAGATAGGCAAATATCTCAATTATCAGGTGGTCAGCAACAGAGAATATTCCTTGCAAGAGCATTAGTTCAAGATGCGGATATATATTTTATGGATGAACCATTTAAAGGTGTAGATGCTAAGACTGAGAAGGCTATAATATCTATCTTAAAAGAATTAAAGGATAGGGGAAAGACTATTATAGTTGTTCATCACGATCTTCAAACTGTGGAGGAGTATTTTGATTGGGTAGTATTGTTAAACACTCAGATAATAGCTAGCGGGCCTGTTAATAAAGTTTTCACAGATGAAAATCTAAAGAAAACTTATAGGAGTACAGGTCAAATTTTGAAGAGGTAGGTGAGGAAATTGTCAATATTAGACCTTATTTTAACTGATTATACTTTAAGAATTGTATCCTTAGGCTCTGCGCTTTTAGGGATAATATCTGGAGTATTGGGTAGTTTTGCTGTTATAAGAAAAGAAAGTTTATTAGGAGATGCAGTTTCTCACTCAGCCTTACCAGGTATTGCATTAGCATTTTTAATGACTCAAACTAAAAGAACAGAAATATTGCTACTTGGAGCATTAATATCAGGGCTGCTATCTACATTTATTATTATTTCTATAGTTAAATATTCAAGAATTAAGTTTGATAGTGCTTTAGCATTGATATTATCAGTTTTCTTTGGCGGGGGAATTGTTCTTTTAACATATATTCAAAAGATACCAAATGCAAATCAAGCTGGTTTAGAAAAATTTATCTTTGGGCAGGCATCAACCTTGCTTAAGAGGGACGTTCAAGTTATGGGGATATTAGGAATAGTTTTAATAACATTGACTATTATTTTCTGGAAAGAATTTAAGATAGTGTCCTTTGATGCAGAATATGCAGAAAGCCTTGGATTTTCTACAAAGGGGATAACAACTTTACTATTTGCCATGGTAGTAACTGCAATTATTATAGGACTGCAAACTGTAGGGGTTATTTTAATGAGTGCTATGCTTACAGCACCAGCAGTAGCTGCAAGACAATGGACAGACAAATTATCTGCTATGGTAATATTATCAGCCATATTTGGTGCTATATCAGGAGTTATTGGAACCATATTAAGCTCGGTAGTTTCAAAACTACCTACAGGTCCAATGATAGTAATTGTCATAAGTACAATAGTAATCATTAGCCTAGGATTTGCACCTAATAGGGGATTGATATGGAAATATTTTAGAGATAGAAAAAAACAAAGAGAAATAAATGAAGATCAAGTATTGGTAAATCTTTATAGATTGGCTATGAACCATGAAGATATAAATCATAGTCATGATATATTTATAATTAAACCAAATAAATCTACTACTGGAAAAGCAGCTAGAGAGCTTACGAATAAATTAGAATCTCTAGGAAGTAGAGGACTCGCAAAAAAGGACTATTTTAATAAATGGGCAATAACTGAAAAGGGTTTTGAATATGTGGAAAATTATTTTAAAAAGGAGGAGTTATAAATGTCACCACAATTAGAAATTCAAATTATAGCAGTTATAGTAGCAGTGGCATGTTCTCTTCCAGGGGTGTTTTTGGTACTTCGAAAAATGTCTATGATGTCAGATGCAATAACCCATACAATTTTATTGGGTATAGTTATCGGGTTTTTTATGGTAAATAGCTTAGCATCACCTTTTTTAATAGTGGGTGCTGCTCTTATGGGAGTATTTACAGTGTTTTTAACTGAGATACTAAATAGCACTAAATTGGTATCAGAAGATTCAGCCATAGGAATAGTATTTCCTTTACTTTTTAGTATAGCTATTATAATTATATCCAAATATGCTGGTTCAGTTCATTTAGATACAGATTCTGTATTATTAGGAGAACTTGCCTTCGCACCTTTTAATCGTATGAAAATATTTGGAGTGGATATAGGAGCAAAATCTATTTATTCTATGGGGATTATTTTAATAATAAATCTTTTATTTGTAATAATATTATTTAAGGAGCTTAAAATAGTAACCTTTGATCCTGCTTTAGCAACTGTTCTAGGATTTTCACCAGCACTAATACATTATAGTTTGATGACTATAGTGTCAATAACTGCTGTGGGAGCATTTGAGGCTGTAGGTTCTATATTAGTTATTGCATTTATGATAGGTTCTCCAGTTACTGCATATCTCATAACAGATGACTTAAAAAAGATGCTTATTTTAAGTGGTTTAATAGGTGGATTAAATGGAGTTCTAGGTTATCAATTTGCCTCAATTTTAGACGTCTCCATAGCTGGTTCTATGGCATTGGTGACTGGGATAGTGTTTTTATTGGTATTTGTTTTCTCACCTTCGAGGGGACTTTTAACCACTATCAATAGAAGAAAACGTCAAAGAATTGAATTTGCAGGAAAATCACTAATGTTTCATTTATATAACCATGAAGGAAAAGAAGATGAAGCATTTGAAAATGGAATCCATACCATTGAAAAACATTTAAAGTGGAATCAACAATTTTTAAGATCCATAATAAAGAATCTTAAAGAGAATAAAAGAATATATGTAGAGGATAATATAATTAAATTAACTGAAATAGGAAGAGAATATGCTATAATGAGTTATGAGGAAATAGTATCAGGATTTGATATCAGTATAAAATAATATTATATAACAAGTGACTTAATAGGAGGATATATGATTTTAATTTTTGCGGTAGATAATAATTGGAACATTGGATACGATGGAGACTTATTATATAAGATATCAGAAGACCTAAGAAGGTTTAGAATGCTAACAGAAGGTAATATAATTGTAATGGGAAGAAGAACATTTGAATCTTTGCCAGATAAAAAAGCATTACCTAATAGAATGAACATAGTTATAACAAGAGATAAGGATTATAATGCTCCTGGTGCTACTGTAATTAATTCTCTAGAGGAGTTATTTCCGCTTTTAGAAAAATTAAATCCAAACAATGAAATGGAGAATTTTATTATTGGTGGAGGAGAAATTGCAAAGCAGACTATTTCATATTGCAATAAAGCATATATAACTAAAATTTTTAAATCCTTTGAAGAAGCAGACACCTTTATTCCAAACTTAGATTTACTCGATGATTGGAAGATAATAAAGGAATCGGAAATATATAAACAAGATGATTTAGAATATAAATATGTAGATTATATTAAGATTAAATAAAACTTCCCTACAACTAAGTAGTTGTAGGGAAGTTTTATTAGTATTTAAATTAACTTTAATATTCCTAGTATTATTAGCATGATACCTGATAACCAAGATAAATTTATATTGGTTTTTTCAACAATTTTTTTCCCTAAAAATATTCCACTCCAAATAGAAATTATACCTACTACTAAGGATAGTGCTATGACATGTAAATAATTAGTATTTCCTAGACTACTCCCAAATCCAACTGCTAAGGAATCTAGAGATAGCGCAACGGCAAGGTATAATGCTTCCTTTGAATCAAGTATCTTTGATTTATTAATATCTGCCTTAGTCCCATCAACGTAGATATCTATAATAAGCCATATATCGAATAATTTTATCCTGACCTTTTCAGAAGTATCAAATCTTTTTTTAAGATATGATTTAATGATACTTTCAAGTAGATAATAGATTCCAAGTAAAAAGAATATAGCAAAACTCAATGTCAATGTGATGCTCTCTGGTAAGACTTTTTTTATTTGAGAGCCGAAGAACATGGCTGATGCAAGCAAACTAGAACAAACAATATTAATGATTACCAAAGATAAAAAGGGTATCTTTATCTTATTTGATCCATAGGCTATACTAGCTACGAAGGCATCTAAAGATAATGCTAATACTAATAATATGTTTTCCATATTATGCACCTCTCAATTATTTCAAACTATTAACATTTTATTCTGTAAAATAACATATGTTACAACATTGAAGATATTGTAATAATAAAAGATAATTTTCTATATAAATATAATAGTTAGTTAAAGAATAAGGTGTTCTAGGGGGATCGTATGGGGACTTTTTTTATTGGTTTGTTGTTTATTGTTGGTTTAATGATGATAGTAAAAGGAGGAGACTGGTTTTTAGATGCTACTATTTGGATGGCAGAGAAGATAGGAATTTCCTTTGGAATAATTGGTGCCACAGTAGTTAGTGTAGCTACTACTTTACCAGAATTTTTTGTTTCCACATTAGCAAGTAAAGATGGTTTTACAGATATGGCAGTAGGTAATTCCTTAGGCTCCTATATATGTAATATTGCCTTTATCATTGGAATCTGTTCATTAATAAAGCCTATAAAAGTAAAAGATAGCTTTTTTGGCATAAAAGGGGCAATGATGTTTGGATATCTAGGTATATTTTATTACTTTGCATCTGATGGCATAATTACTCATGCTGAAGGGAAAATCCTATTATCCTTAATCATTTTATTTGTTATTATAAATATATTTGATCATAAAAATGAAAATGGAAGATATAAAAAGGTAAATAGAAAAGATATTAAAAAGAAAGAAATAATGTCCAATGGAATTAAATTTATTATAGGATCAGTTTTCATCATATGTGGCGCCGAGATATTAGTAGAAACTGGAGTTGAGATAGCAAAGTTTTTAAGAATCCCCAAACAAGTTATTAGTTTAACTTTACTTGCAGTAGGTACATCTTTACCTGAGCTTGTGACAGCCTTAGCGGCTACTGTAAAAGGAAAACAAAATATATCTATAGGAAATATAGTAGGTGCTAATATAATCAATATGTCTATAATAATGGGAACTTCGACACTAGTTAGTAGTGGAGGTTTGATTATATCAAGACAAACATTAACATTAGATGTTCCTATGGCTACAATAGTTACGTTGATATTTATATTATTTGGGATACTCTTTGAAAGGATGGGGAAGCTTACAGGGATACTTTTATTAGGACTATACGGAGGATATTTATATACTTTATTTTAATATGATTATAATGTAGAAAAGAGAGCTATTAGTCAAAGGTAGCTCTCTAAAATTGAGTAAAAAATTTTTAACACTTTCATTAGGTAGATTTAACTTAAAAACAATTATTTATAGAAGATTATGATATAATTTCTTAATAAGATATATTATAGTAAATTTTAAAATAATATTTATTTTAACTGAAAAAGCTTATGGAATTTAAAGAAAAAAGGTGATAGTATGATAACTTTAATAAGAAATATAAATTTAATTAACCCTTACGAAATACTTTTCGGATATGGTGTAGTAGTAGAGGGAGATAAAATAGTTGAAATAAACATAGAAGATAAAATAAAATTGGAAGATATAGACTTAGTTATTGATGGAAAAGGGAATTTTCTAGCACCTGGCTTTGTTGATATTCACAATCATGGAAATATGGGTTTTGATATCATGGATAGCACTGAAGAAGCCATAGATAATATTGGCGAATTTCACTTGAAAAATGGTGTTACATCTTACTTGGGAACGGTGATAACATCTTCCTATGAAAACATGTCTAATGCCATAAGAAATTTAGTAGACTATAAGAATAAAGAGGAATTGTCTCAGCTAATAGGGATACATTTAGAAGGACCATTTTTCTCCTTAGATAAAAAAGGAGCACAACCAGCTAAATATATAAAGAATCCCAATATGAAAGAGATAAGAGAAATTCTCCATATATCTAAAGAACGTCTAAAGATGGTTTCTATAGCCCCTGAAACCTCTGGAGCCTTAGATATTATATCTTATCTAAGATCTAAGGATGTTACAGTGGCATTAGCCCATAGTAATGCAAGCTTTGAAGAAGCAGAGGTTGGTATAAGTTACGGTGCTACTGTTGCCACTCACCTATACAATGGGATGAGAGAATTCAATCATAGGGAGCCTGGGATAATAGGAGCCGTATTGTTAGATGAGAGAGTATACTGTGAAATTATATATGATAGAATTCACTTACATGATGCTGCAGTAAAAATTGCCCTTAAAATTAAAGGGGCAGATAAGCTAATACTTGTATCAGATGCTATGATGGCAGCAGGGCTTTCAGATGGTGATTATGAGCTAGGAGGACAAAAGGTAATAGTAAAAAATAGTAGTGCCAGATTAGAAACTGGAAATTTAGCAGGATCTACTTTAAATCTAAGAGATGCAGTATATAATATAACACATCACTTAAATATTCCTATAAGCGATGCAATAAGAATGGCAAGCCTATCTCCAGCCAAGGCCATAAAAATTGATAAATATAAGGGAAGTATCGAAATTGGCAAAGATGCAGATATGATATTAATAGATAAAGATATAAATATATTAGGCGCTATGATTATGGGAAAATGGAAGTCATATAAGATTAAATAAACTTAGGCTAAATAAGGGAATGGATTAAAGGTTATTGATGTGTAGATTATAAAAGTGATATATAAGATAGAGCTACTGATTTTCAGTAGCTCTATAAAATTAGACTAGGTTTTGTCGGATTAGTTCTTCAACCTCATTATCATTTGGAAAGCGATTTAACTCCTTTTTAGAAAAAACAAGTTTATCATCAAATTTAACTTCAAAAATACCGCCAGAGGATGGAATTATATTTACCATATCTAAGGAATTTTTATGTTCATTTAGTATACTTTGTGCTAGAGCAACTGCTCTTCCTAAATAGCCTCAAGAAGTACAGTATTCAATACTTATTAAATTTTTCATAAAATCACCTCTTCAATAATGATAGTCTATACTTACCCAATTAACTATAGATTATCGTTATAATAAAGAAAAAATTAGAATATTATCTCAAAATATTATCTCAAAATATTATCTTAATGTAATGAATACTATAAATATATAATGAAAATATACTTATAGGAAAGATTTGGGTAGGAAAAAAACTTATACAAATAAAACAAAAAGTGATATAATATTTGCACACTAAATTAGGAGGCCATAGTATGTGTGGAATAGTAGGATATATAGGAAATAAAAGTGCACAAGAAGTTATATTACAGGGATTAGAAAAACTAGAATACAGAGGATATGATTCATCTGGTATTGCAGTAAATGGAAAAGGTCATATTGATTTTAAAAAATTAAAAGGTAGACTCTCTGTATTAGAAGATTATTTAAAAGAAAATCCATTAGTAGGTAGAGTAGGAATAGGACATACAAGATGGGCAACCCATGGAGCTCCATCCGATGTGAATTCTCATCCTCATTTTAATGAAAAAGAAACAATAGCAGTAGTACACAATGGGATTATAGAAAATTATAGTATACTTAAGGAAGAATTAATAAAAAATGGATATAATTTTAAATCACAGACAGACACAGAAGTGGTTGCACATCTATTAGATAGTCTTTATGATGGTGATTTACTAAGTACAGTATTTAAAGCTGTAGAAAGACTTAGAGGAGCATATGCTCTAGGAGTTATTTCCTCAAATAACCCAGATGAACTTATTGCAGTTAGAAAAGAAAGTCCTCTAGTAATTGGAGTAGGAGATGGTGAGAATTTCATAGCATCAGATATTCCTGCATTACTTAAATATACAAAAGATGTATATTTCCTAGAGAATGGTGATATAGTTCATTTAACAAAAGATAAAATAACTATTTATGATAAATATAAAAATGAAGCTAAAAGAGAGAAATTTACAGTAGACTGGGATATAGAATCAGCATCAAAGGGTGGATATGATCATTTTATGCTTAAAGAAATTTATGAACAACCGAGAGCCGTTGAAGAAACTCTATTAAGAAGACTTGATGATAGTGGAAGAATAGTATTAGATGATATAAAACTAACTAAAGAAGATTTGGATAAAATCTCAAAAGTTTATATAGTAGCTTGTGGTACAGCTTATCATGCAGGATTAGTAGGAAGACATTTGATAGAGAAATTTGCTAAGATTCCAGTAGAGCCAGATGTGGCCTCAGAGTTTAGATATAGGGAACCATTTATTGATAAGAATACATTACTTATTGCAGTTAGTCAATCTGGAGAAACAGCAGACACTCTTGCAGCAATTAGAGAGGCTAAGAACAAAGGAGCAAGAATTCTTTCAATAACCAATGTACTAGGCTCATCTGTAGCTAGGGAATCAGATGATGTATTCTATACATGGGCAGGACCAGAGATTGCAGTGGCCTCAACAAAAGCATATACTACACAATTAGTTGCTTTATATATGGTGGCGCTTCACATGGCAAATATTAAGGGAAGTATTACGGAAGACTATTATTTTGAAATTATTGAAAAGATGAAGGAATTACCAGAAAAGGTAGAAGAAATCCTTGAGAAATCTAATGAAATTAAAAATATAGCAGAAAAAATAAAAGATAAAAAGAGTACATTTTATATAGGAAGAGGACTTGATTACCAGACTTCTATGGAAGGGGCTTTAAAATTAAAGGAAATCTCTTATATTCATACTGAAGCCTTTGCAGCAGGAGAATTAAAGCACGGTACTATAGCTTTAATTGAAAAGGATACTCCAGTAATAGCCATAGCTAGTCAGAATCATCTATATGAGAAGATGGTTTCAAATATACAAGAGGTAAAGGCTAGGGGGGCCTATACTATTGCCATAGTAAAGGAAGGCCTAGATGAAAGCTTAAATCATGCCGATGAAACCATCTATATACCAGAAGTAGATAATATATTAGCACCAGTTTTAACGGTTGTACCTACTCAGCTTCTTGCCTATTATACATCTGTTATAAAAGGTAATGATGTAGATAAGCCAAGGAATTTGGCTAAATCGGTTACTGTGGAATAAAAGAATTTCATAGAATTTAAAATAGAGCTACCAGCGAGTAGCTTTATTTTTATTAATCCTCAACTAACTTTATCTTACTAGCTAGATTTTTAAGGTTATCAGCTAGTTCCGCTAAGGAATCTGCTGAAGTGGTTATTTGAGCCATTGAAGATATTTGCTCCCCGGTAGCAGCTGAAATATTATTAATTTCCATAGTAACTTCATTAGCAATACTTTCTGCTTTAATCATTGAATTTATAGCATTATTAAGATTAATGTCAACACTAGCTATGGCTACAGCACTTTCATTCATTTCTTCAACTACATTATCAATCGTAGTTGATATTTCATCAAAGACCATCTTAGTTTCCTTTACTGTTGCAACGCCTTTATTAATTTCACAATTACTATATTCCATATTTTGGTTTGCGTAAGTAATTATATTTTGATTGTCCTTAATTAACTTATTGATTTCATTAGTAGAGTGTTTAGTTTGGTCTGCTAGAAGTCTAATTTCTTCTGCTACAACAGAAAAACCTCTACCATATTCACCAGATCGGGCTGCTTCTATTGCAGCATTTAATGCTAGCAAATTAGTCTTCTCTGCCACTTCTTCAATAACTAAGACTATTCCATCCATTTTTCTAGAACTATTATTGATATCTTCTAATGAGTATTTTACTTTTTGTGAACTATCTTTAATATTTGCCATTTGGACAATTACTTCCTCAATGGATTCTTTACCTTCTTTGGCTTTGAAATGAGCTTCTTTACTAAGTTTCTCTACAGTGTGTATTTGTTTTAATACAAAATCAAAACTATTATTTACATTTTTCATTTCATTCGATACATCCAGTATTTCCTGTAGTTGAAAATTAGCTTTAGCAGTTATATTATTTGCTGCTTCAGCAACTGAATTTGACGATGCATAGGATTCCTGTGTTATAGCTGCTAGGCTTATAGATGAAGAAGATAATGAATGGGATGAGGTCTGAATCTCATGGGCAAAAGATTTAATACTATTTATTACTAACTGAATTGATTTAGCCATTATACCAATCTCATCTTTTCTATTTGTGATCTTTTCATCTATGGAAAAACTTAAGTCTAATTCAGATAAACTTGTAGTTTGATTACTAATATTAACTATCCTATTAGATATCTTTTTACTTATAAGGTATGAGATTAATATACCAAATACAAGTGCTAATACACTAATAGCAGGAAAAAAGGTATTTAATCTATTTAGTTCAGAGAGGATTTCTTTTTCAGTAATATGAACTAAAACAGTCCATCCTTTCGATGGGATAGGAGCATAACCTATATATATTTTCTCTCCATTTTGCTCGTACCAATTTATTCCTACTTTTTTTGCTCTTATTTCTTGTAATATATTATCTATTTGCTCTTTTGAACCCTTGTCAACTTTACCTATTAAGTCTCTTAAATTTGTCTTAGTAGCCTCATTATCTTTACTTAAATTTAAGGTTGGGTGAGATATCACATCTATATTTTCATCTATTATGTAAGCATAACCTGTTTCGCCTACATGTATATCTTGAGCAATTCCATAGAATTCCTCTGCACCTTTATATGCAACTAATACCCCTATTACTTTTCTATCATGCTTTAATGGAGCTGCCATAGCTATATCTACTTGTCCAGATTCTTCCCTATAGAAAGGTGCAGAAAAGGAAGGGATGCCTAGACTAGCCTGTTTGAAAAACCAAAGATTACTAATGTCTACTACTTTGTTATTATCTAGCCTAAGTGATCCATCTATAGAGGCTATACCAATATTAGATAAATTAAGTCTCTTTTTTTCCGTCTGAATATAATCTAATTTTTCTTCCCATGAATTATTCACATTGCTTAATAGGTCTAGGGTGCCTAAGGAATTGATTGAAATTAAATAATTTTTGATTCTCTCATCTACTATAAGACCAGAATCGTGGGCCTTATTAAGAAGTAATTCTTTCGATGTATCTATTAGTGAGTTTTTAGAAATTATGTAAGCTGTTAAACTGACGGTTCCAGATAGTAATACAATAATCAATGTAACCGTAAGCAATAATGCTGTACCTATACTTTTAAATCTAAATAAGTTTTTAAACCAATTATTCATATTTTTAATAATGGGTATTGATATATAAGAGCTTTTCAACTATACCATCTCCTTAGTACGACTATATTAATAATTATTTTTCTTACTAATTTTAACATTTCAATGTAAGAACCAGGTTAAATGTTACTAGGAGAATATTAAATCTATGTAAAATTTTAGATATGGAGTAAAAAAATGCTAATCTAAATTTAGATTAGCATTTTTAAGCTATTTTATATAATTATCAAAATATCCTTGAATATAGATTAAAGGTGTTCCCTTATCTCCACTTCCTGAAGTTAAATCTGAAAGAGAACCTATTAAATCGGTAAGTCTTCTAGGAGTAGTTCCTTGAGATGCCATATTTCCAACAAGTTGAGATTCTTTGTTTTCAATATATTTAGATATGGCAGCCTTTAATTCTTCTCCTCTTAGATCAGCAAACTCATTATCAGCCAGGTATTTTAATTTTACTTCTGAAGGAGTTCCTTCCAGTCCTGAAGTATATGCAGGAGAAACCACAGGGTCAGCTAACTCCCAAATCTTTCCTACAGGGTCTTTAAATGCACCGTCGCCATAGACCATTACTTCAACAGTTTTACCGGTTTTTTCTTTAATTGATTGTTGTATTTTATCTACAATTGGTTGGCAATCTCTAGGAAACAATTTTATCTTATCTTCCGTTGATTTATTTGACCCAAGCAAACCATATTTTTCGTTATATCCACTACCATCTATAGAAGATGTAAGAATATCGTCAAGACCATAGACCTTCTCTCCACCATTTTCCTTCAATATTCTTTTAGTTCTAAATCTAGTGTGTATATCACATGCAATTACGTTTTTTGTATAATCTAAAATAGTCTTTGGATTGTTTGAGAATATTATTTCACAATCAATATCGTATTCAGCTATTATGGATTTATAATATTCAATATAGTCTACACCAGTAAAAGGGTGTAAAGTGTATCCAAAGTATTCCCTAAATTCTTTTTCACTTAATACATCTGTCCAAGGATTTACGCCTTTTACATCAAGAACATCCATATCCACTAAATGATTACCAACTTCATCAGAAGGATAGCTAAGCATCAAGATTACTTTTTTTGCGCCTTTAGCAATACCTCTTAATATAATGGCAAAACGATTACGACTTAAGATTGGAAATATTACACCAATAGCTTTATCACCAAATTTTTCTTTAACATCCTTTGCAATAGCATCTATATTAGCATAATTACCTTGAGCACGTGCAACTACGGATTCTGTTATAGTAACTATATCTCTATCTTGAATTTTAAAGCCTTCAACTTGAGATGCATTCAATACTGAGTCAACTACAATATCTATAACATTATCTCCTTCGTTAAAAATGGGTGTTCTTAGACCTCTTACAACAGTTCCCACTACTCTTTCCATTTATATCGCTCCTTTTGTTTAATATCCTATTTGATATCTTACACTTTTAATATATAATATATTATGGTATAAGTAAAATAAATATCTAGTATAATAGATATAAGGAGTGGTTATATGTCTATTAGGTTGGAGCTTTATAGAGTGTTTGATAAAGTAGCTAAATGTCAAAGTTTTTCTAAAGCTGCTAGGGAATTATATATGACTCAGCCTGCTGTAAGTCAAGCCATAATGCAATTAGAGGATGAGCTGAAAATAAGACTATTTACTAGAACACCAAGGGGAGTAATACTTACAAATGAAGGAAAGATGCTATTTGAATATACTAATTCTGCAATCAGTTTATTAGATGCAGGAGAAAAGAAAATAAAAGAATCTAGGGATTTAAAAGAAGGAGAATTGAAAATTGGAGTAAGTGATACAATTTCTAGATACTATTTATTACCATATCTAGAAAAGTTCCATAAATCCTATCCTAATATCAAATTAAAGATAATTAACCGAACTACAGTTGAGCTTTGTAATTTAATAAAATCTGGTGAAATTGATATAGGGATATGCAATTTACCTATTAAAGATAATTCCCTAGACATAGAAAAGTGTAAAGATATACATGATATATTTGTATTAGGTGAAAGATATAAAAGTTTGATTTCAAAGGCTATTACCTATGAAGAAATTATTAAATATCCTTTAATATTTTTAGACAATAGATCTAGATCAAGACAGTATGTAGAAGACTATCTATTTTCCAAGGGTATAAAAATAAGTCCGGAAATTGAGCTAGGGTCTCATGATTTGCTTTTGGAATTTGCTAAGATAGGGTTAGGCTTAGCTTGTGTAGTTAAAGAGTTTTCTGAGGATTATCTATTAAATGGAAGTCTCTATGAGGTTAATCTTGTTGAAGACATACCTAAAAGGAGTATTGGAATATGTTCATTAAAAGGAGTATCCCTATCACCATCCTCAGAAAAATTTATGGAGTATTTAATGAATTAGGTGGTATATATTGCAAATTTAGTGCATTAATAGTAAAATATTGATAAAATATAGACTAGGGGTAATGCATATGAATTGGTTAAATAAGTTTATGGCTGGAAGATATGGTGGAGACCAACTCTCAACTGTATTAGTATTATTGTCTTTGTTTTTAACCTTATCAGGTAGATTGGCTAATATTCCTATACTACATTATATAGGCTATATTCCTTTGATTATTAGTATCTTTAGAATGTTTTCAAAGAATATAAATAAGCGTAGTATGGAAAATTATAAATTTGCAATTTTTATGAGTCCAGTTTACTCTTGGTTTAAAAGAACAGAAAATCGAGTGAAAGAGTCTAAGACTCACAAGCACCTTAAATGTCCAAATTGTAAGGCTAAATTAAGACTTCCAAAGGGAAAAGGGAAGCTTATGGTAACTTGTCCAAAATGTAAGGAAAAGTTTGAGAAGAGAACTTAATAGGACTAATTTAATAAAGAGAGGTTCAAATTAATGAATATACTTAAAAAAATATGGGGTAAGACCTTATACGGTATTGCCAGTATTCTTTCCGTAGTATTTGATGTTTTTATTAATATAGTTGAATTTATAGTAAGGCTTGTAATAAATATAGGCAGAGGTTTCCTTGCCCTTATTTCAATGGGTGGTTGTCTGCTCATTATGATATTGGGACCAGCACTCCTATTTAATCCCATAACATTTTTCGGGATTTTATTTCTTGTTATATTTCCAATACTAGGAACAAAGTTTATATCATATTTAAAATATATAAAATATATGGTAACAGAGTTTTTATTTGACCATGCCGACAATTTAATAAAAGGAAAAAAGGCACAATTTGATTCATTTAATGAATATGGTAATAAATATAAGAGAATGGAAGAAGAGAAGATAAGGAGAGAGCAACAAAGAAGACAGGCCGAGCAGCAAAGGGAATGGGAAGAAAGATTTAGACAGTGGAGTGAATATCAGAACTCTCAAAGAGGAAATTATTCTGGTGGCTATAGTAATTATGGCGGAAACTATCAAAATACAGGATATGGAAATACTTATGTAAATCCAAATATTGAGTTTAAAAGTAAATATGAAAAGAGCTGCGATTTGCTAGGTGTCTCATATGACGCAGATAAATACCAAATTAAGCTGGCATATAGAAAAAAGGCAAAGGAATATCACCCAGATTTAAATAAGTCACCAGATGCAACGACTATATTTCAACAGATAAATAATGCATATGAATTCCTAAGTGATGATAATGTAGAAAGATATAAAAGTATAAGATAACAAAAACTCTGGTCTATTATAGGACCAGAGTTTTTTGCTATAACAGTTCTCTCCTCAATTCTTCTCCTGTTTTAGGAGATAAATAACCTAATGGAACATCAAATATAGTCATAGCCCCAGTTTTTCCTTCACTGGCCATTTTGTAAACCGCCCTAGCATAGGCAAGCAGTACTGACGATGTGAACTCTGGATTACTATCAAGGGTCAAGCTAAATTCCATTTTCTGTTTAGTTCCAAGTCCTGTACTGCCTGCTCTAATAACAAATCCGCCGTGTGGCATTTTACAGTGGTTAGTCTTAAACTCCTCTGCAGATATAAAAGATACAGATGTATCATAGCCTGCAAAATAATTGGGCATAGTTTTTATTTCATTTTCTATTCTAGTTAAATCTTCACATTCCTCGCATACCACATAACAAATTCTCTTATGTCTTTCGCAAGGAGGTAGATCTATATCTTCACAATTTCTAGCTTTATCTAGAACTTCCTTAACAGGTACAGTGTATTGGACTCCATTTTTTATGCCTTTAATTCTCCTAATGGCATCTGAATGACCTTGACTTACACCAGTACCCCAAAAAGTATAATCTTTACCCATAGGCAGAACTGATTGCCCCAACAATCTATTAAGAGAGAAAAGACCTGGATCCCATCCAATAGATATAAGGCTTAGCTTTTTTGATTTAGATGCTGCATCATTGATTTTTTCAAAGTATTCAGGAATTCTTCCATGATTATCAAAACTGTCTACTGTATTGAAATGACTAGCTACCATAGGTCCTTGTTCATCTAAGTCCTTTGCAGAGCCACCGCAAAGAATCATTACATCAATTTTATCCTTATAGTCTAATATATTAGAGATACTTACTACATTAGAATTTGTATCTAGTAGACTTGATTCCCTCCTTGAGAATATGGCAACAAGCTCCATATCGGGATTTTGTTTGATAGCCAATTCAGACCCTTTTCCAAGATTTCCATAACCTACTATTCCAATTTTAATTTTATTATTCATATCATGACACCTCCATAATGAATTAAGATAACAAGATTATATCATTTATATATGTATATGATAATATTATTGCTTAGTTAGCATAATATTATTAAAATTATAATATATGGGTATTAATATCTAGGGTCACGAAATACATAAACCTAAAGGGAGAGAAATATATGGATTATAATAGCCAAATAGAAGAAATAGCTAATTATTTAAAAAATGGGGAAAAGACTATTGAAGATTTTAAACTAGGTATTGAATTTGAACATTTTGTAATAGATAAGAACACCCTGAGGACAATTCCCTATTATGGTGAAAATGGAGTAGGGGAAACATTGAGGGAATTAGAGAAAAAGGGCTGGGAAGGAAGGTATGAGGGAGAATATATCCTAGAATTAAATAAAGATAATAAAACCATAACCCTAGAGCCAGGTAGCCAGTTGGAGCTTAGTATAGATGCTAAAAGTAATATAGAAGATATTGAAAAGGAATATCTAGAGTTTTTAGAAGAAATAATTCCGGTGCTTGATAATAAAAATCAGGCATTAATTCCTGTGTCCTATCATCCGGAGACTAAGATAGAAGAGATAAAGCTTTTACCTAAGAAGCGATATGATATTATGTTTAATTATTTTAAAACTAAAGGAAAGCATGCACACAATATGATGAAGGGAACAGCCGCATTACAGGTATCCCTAGATTACAAGTCTGAAGAGGATTATAGAAGAAAGTTTAGAGTAGCAAATGCCTTATCACCAGTTCTATATGCTCTATTTGATAATGGATTTTACTTCGAAGGAGAGCAATGGAATAAATATAACCTAAGAACTCATATATGGAATAATTGTGATAATGATAGATCAGGTATAGTTGATAATGCTCTTGAAGATGATTTTGGTTATAAAAAATATGCAGAATATATACTAAGTAGACCACCTATATTTATGATAAAAGATGGAGAGATAATTCCAACAGGAGAAAAAAGGGTTAAAGATATACTTGATCCTAAGGATTATGATAAAAAAGAATTAGAGCATCTATTAACTATGTTCTTTCCAGATGTAAGAACTAAGAAATATATTGAAATACGAATGATGGACTCTGTCCCTTATCCTTTAAACTTTGCTGGGGTGTCTTTATTAAAGGGAATATTTTATAATGAAAACAATCTTGGGAAGGTATATAAGTTTATTAAAGACATAACTATAGAAGATATAAAAAGGGCTAAGGAAGATATTATAGAAAAGGGGCTAAGGGGTCAATTAAAGGATAAAACAGTTCTTGAAGTAGGTAAATGGCTGGTTGAATTAGCAAAAGAAGGATTAAGTCAGGATGAAGTTAGATATATCTTGCCACTTGAGAAAATGTTAAATGAAGGGAAAAACCCCTATGAAATTACTAAAGAAAATTTTATAAATGGAAAAAAGGAATCTTTAAATTGGTGTATATTAAATAATTTAGTTGAGGTGAGGAGATGAATTGGAAGGATATAAATAAGGAATATATAAACTTAATCAAATCTGATCCACAAAGATATCTTGCAGATTATAAAATAGCAAAGGATAAGGTTGCAAATTCTACTGCAATATATAAGGGAAAGCCAGTACCTTTTCTTTATCATCCAATGTTTTATACAGAAAAGGATGTAGAAAACTTCAATAAAATTGGGGATATTTTAATATCCATAACAAATAAGGTAACACAAAAATACTTGGATTCCGAAGAATTTAGAAAAAAGTTTGAATACAGCCCACTTTTAGAGGAACTTATACTTGTAGATAATGGCTATGATATTAATGTTCCCATAGGAAGATTTGATCTTTTTTATGAGGATGAGAATAACTATAAGTTTTGTGAATTGAATACAGATGGATCTTCAGCCATGAATGAAGACAATACAATAGGTGGAATTTTACTTCAGACTGAAGGATTAAAGGATTTTTCTAAGGAACATGAGCTATCCTTATTTGAATTAATAAATAGATGGGTAGATGACAGTATTAGTATATTTAGAAAATGGAATAGTGAAATCCAAAACCCAAATGTTGCAATAGTAGATTTCACTGAATCTGGAACATCGGCAGAATTTGAAGTATTTAAAAATGCTTTTATAGGAAAGGGATATAATGCTATAATAGCTGATCCTAGAGATTTAAAATATAGAGATGGACATCTATACTGTGAAGATTATAGAATTGATATGGTATATAGAAGAATAGTTACCTTTGAACTAATAGAAAAGGCTCATGAAGTACCAGACTTTATCAATGCATATAAAAACAATGCCTTTTGCTGTATAGGTTCTATAAGATCTCAAATTGTTCATAATAAGATAATATTTAAGATACTACATGATGAAGATACATTAGAGTTTTTATCTGAAGAAGAAAGAGATTTTGTAAAGAATCATATACCTATTACTGGACTATTTAAGGGAGATAGAGAGGTATACAACGATGTACTAAATAACAAAGATAAGTATATTATGAAGCCCTTAGATTTAAATGCTTCAAGAGGAGTATATTCAGGTAGAGATTTATCCCAAGAAGAATGGAAAGAAAGACTAGATGAATCTTGGGATAAGGACTATCTTTATCAGGAGTTTTTCGAGCCATTTACAAGGGAACATATTTTGTTTGAAGATGATGAATTGAAAATAGAAAAATTTAAATCTATAGTAGGACTCTTCATGTATAAAGAGAAATTTGCTGGAATTTATACTAGAATAGGGAAAAGCAATATAATATCTGGAGTGACGGATTATTATACATTACCAAATGTATTAGTGAAATAAGGTGCCTTATAAAAAGGTACCTTATTTTTTTAGAAATATTTTAGAGAATCTATTGACAAAAATTACGAATAGTCATATACTTAATTACATAAGTAACTAACTAATGGACTAAGGAGGTGTTAATTTGTTAGATTTAAGCTCGGATAAATCAATTTATGTACAGATAGCTGAGATAATAGAAAATGATATTCTATTAGGAAATTTAAAAGAGGAAGAACAAGCACCTTCTACAAATCAGTTTTCAAAGGTATATCAGATAAATCCAGCAACGGCTGGAAAAGGGTTAAATATTTTAGTGGAAGAAGGTATTCTTTATAAGAAAAGAGGTATAGGTATGTTTGTAGCAGAAGGAGCGAGAAAGAAGATAATTAAAAAAAGGCAATCTTCATTTTTTAAAGAAATATTACCTGAAATAATAACTGAAGCTGATAGATTAGAAATAACAATAGATGAGCTTATAGATTATATTAAAGAATTAAAGGGAGGGGAATAGAATGCTTGAAATAAAAAACCTAAACAAATCCTACGGAAAAAATAAGGTCCTTACGGATATTGATTTAAATATTGAAGAAAACAAAATATACGGATTACTTGGAAGAAATGGAGCAGGAAAAACCACCTTATTAAGTCTAATATCTAATCAAATATTAAGAAATAGCGGAGAAATTAGACTTGATGGTGAGGAAGTCTTTGAAAATTCAAAGGCTGTTGAGGATATTTGCTTAGTAAAAGATTTTCCCAATTCTATAGGAGAAAGAAAGGTAAGGGATATATTAGCTATAGCAAAAATCATATATAAAAACTGGGATGAAGAATATAAGGATTATTTAGTAAAGGAATTTAATCTAAATACAAAGAAAAAACTGCTTAAATTATCAACGGGAAATAAAACCATTGTGGGATTAATCATAGGTCTTGCTTCAAGATCAAGAATTACTATGTTTGATGAACCGACTTTAGGTCTAGATGCTGCTATGAGGTATAAGTTCTATAATTTACTTCTTGAAGACTATGAAAAAAACCCGAGAACAATAATAGTATCCACACATCTTATAGATGAGGTAGCCAATCTATTTGAAGAAGTGATTATTCTGAATGATGAGAGAGTTACTTTAAAGGATGAGGTAAGTTCACTTATACAACGATCTTACTTCTTATCTGGTCGTGAGGATTTAATTGATTCCATTACCAAAGGTAAGAGAATAATTCATAAGGAAGACTTCGGTTCTACTAAGATAGTAGGTATATATGGTGATTTAACGGAGGAAGAGATCAAATATATAAAGGATAAGAATATTGAAATAAGCAATATTCCACTTCAAAAATTATTTGTATATCTTACTGAAAATATTGTGAAGGGAGATTATTCTAATGGATGCAACTAAAAGAGCTTTTAAATTTCAGAAATATGGATTTAAAAAGTCAGTATTAGTATTTTGGAGTGTTTTATTAACACTTAATATATTAACTTATATAGTGATGATATATTTTAATCCCCATATAAGAATAGGTTTGTTTAGCGGTGAAGAGGATGTATTTTCTATAGTTGGAGGAAATATAATGCCTATATTCATATTCTTCATTGTTTATGGTATTATTATGTATCATGAAGATTTTTCATTAGCCCTTAGCTTTGGAGTTACAAGAATAGATTTCTATAAATCAGTTATAGTTAATAATATTCTTGTGGTACTAATTTTTGCATCTATTCAAGCTGCTCTACAAACTATTGATAAATATATTATTGGATATTTAGGTTATAAGCCAATGGTGGAATTTGGTTTGTTTAATACGGCAACTAATAATATCTTATTTATAGTTTTAACTTTATCTTTACTTTTTCTAACATTTATTTCAATTACTAATTTAATAGGGGTTTTACAATATAGATTTGGATATAAGTTTTGGATAGGATTTGGTATAGTTGCTATTACTTTACAAATAACAAGTAATGTTCTTACCAGCCTAGTAGTGGGGCTTTCGAATATATATGGTTGGTTATCTTCAAGGCTTCATAGTTCTACCACAATGATTTTAGCATTTCTTGTAATTATTGTTTGCTATATATTAGGATATGTTTTTATAAGGAAGGCTAATATTAAGAAATAAGGTATTAGTAATATTTTAGGTACTAGAAGCAGTAGATAGATATGTTTTCATATACAGATCACGTTGAGAGTATAATTCTGATGACGTATTGTGGTTTGGGAGAAAAAAACAGAGATTAACCACAATATATAGTGGTTGAAGGATGAAAATTGGGTCAAAAATCGGAAAAAAACACCGCTTTTTGACCCTTATTTTTGGGGTGATTTATAGATGACATAGGCAAATTTGAGTGATGAAAGGGTAATAACGGAAAAGTTGGGTTGATAAGTTAATAGATGAATTATATACTATAATGTATATAGGCATATAAATATTCAACATTCAATAAAAACAATAGGTTTAACTTCAAGTGCATTAACTTTATTAATTTAGTATTTAAATGCATATTTTAAAATACTACTAGAACGCCCTAAAATCGTTTTAGGGTTTTTATATGAAATTGTTACTAGTATCATAAAAAGGAGACCAACTATGAATTGTCATAAGTGTAATTTTTATTGTTATGATGACGAATATATTTGCCCTAATTGCGAATCACTTTTAGAAAAGGAACTTCCTATAGATGAATATGAAAGATCCTTATTTATTTATAATAAGATGATTGAATTTAAAGAAAGAAAAAGAGCAGTAAAAATAATTAAATTATCTAGGAAATTTTTATTAATAGTATTAATTTCTGGTCATTTTATTTTTGGGTGGTGGTTAGATACTTTTATAACATATCCTAATCGTATTGATCCTTACCAAAATACAGCTCGATGGTCTATAGTTTTTGCATTAGCTTTTTATATTATACTTTTAGGTAAACCAAGAATATCTTCAGGTAAACCTTATATGGAAGGTAATAAACGTAATAAACCTATTGGTTTAATTAATAAAGGTAGTATTAAAAAGAGTACACATATAATTATAATATTGTTGATATTCATTTCAACTTATCTTTTTTATTTAATTTTTTTAAAGAAGATGTTTTTATCAGGTTTTATATATTGGCCGTCCTCCAAACTTGAATTTTTCGGTATAGATAAAATAGGTATCGTAATTGATATAAGATACTTTATACAGTGCCTTATAATTGGCATATACTATGGGTTACATCCTGTATATAACATTACTGATGCGGACTACTATCTACTTAATAGAATAAATTTGCATAAAAATAGTACATTATAATATGCCTAGTTTGAATTGTTTTGAATTGTTTGATAAAGATAATTATGGGTACGAGATAATTAAGTCTATAGTATGTTACTTTAGATTAATAAACTATAAAAAGGAGCTGGTTGTTTTGAAAAAACATAGGTGGTTAGTCAGTATTTTTTTAATAATAACTATATTAATGTCTTATTCTTCAACCATATTTGCATCTAATTATAATATTACTACCATAGACAATGAGTTTATGTCTAATTTTATATCAGATATAGCATATATTAATAGTGTTCTTGAGCCTCTTGGGATAACTTTTAATGATTTCTTAAATCTTGCTGAAAAAGATGCTCTATTTTACAATGAATTAGAGGACTATGTAGATTCACTAGAGATTGAACCTAGTGGATACGCTTTAGAGACTTTGTCCTCTGAAAGCAGTGTCGATAGAGAAAATGCAAATCTTTTAGGAAATAGAATAGGGTATGCTTCATATATAGCTAATGAAAATAAAAAAATTGATAGGAATGCAAAAGATTTGGAGATAGAGACAGTATACATGTATTTATCTCACTATATAGATGTAAGTGATCCTTCGGTAGTCACTCCTGTCGATTATAATTCTCATGATGGATACTTTAGCGCTTGGATTACTAATGATGATAGGACAACATATGATACCTATATGTCTAAAGGATCTGCTATTAATACATCTAGAAATTTAAAAAATGTGGTTTCTGGTGTAATTTCAATATATAGTAATAATACTAACTATCAAGGGATATTTGATGCTTTAAAGGAACAGGAAAATATAAGTAAAGATTTGTATAATGATTTAATACCAGTAATTGACGATGTAGATACATTAAAAGACCTAATTCCATCTATATTTGATTTGTTTAATCAATCTGAAACAGCCGAGGATTACATAATCGCTTTAAATAATGATTTAGGTCTTGAAAATTACGATATAAATGTAAGTAGAACAATTATAAAAGCTGCCATTACGGGTATTTTGGCTTATGCTAGTGGAGGAGTATCTGTTGTATTATCTCCAGTGTTTGCAAGCCTAGCAGGAAGTGCAGTTGGAGAATTAACATCTATTTCTTTTAATATGTATAAGGACTTTTATGACTATGTTAATTGGCTGTCTTTAAGTTTATATAGAAATATGCGAGTTGTTAATAGAATGTACAGGGCATGGGGCTGGGATTGATTTATAGCCTATAATAATTGAATATTAAATTATATGTAAAAATCGATAAAGTTAAACTATAAATGCATTAAGATGTAAAAATCTTGATGCATTTATTTTATATAAGTAAAACTGAATATAGAAACATAAAAAGGCGAAGTCTTCGATCAACTAATGACCGATAGACCTCGCCTTTTTTTATTTCAAAATATATAAGAGAAAGGACTGGGAACAATGTCAAAGTTATTTATGCATGGCACATCCTTGTAAGGGATTGAACAGCTGATGATTATGGTGCCTAATTTTCAACCAAGGAGAAGTGGCATAGTCATTAACAATTATTTTAATTGGGAAGGAGGCGTTAAAGACTGTAAATGTAATGTGATTAATGAAAGGGATGGATGTGCTACTTGTGAATATATTCCTTTTGATGCAAAGATAAATATCTATGAAATGGAATACAAGGATTTAGTGAAATGCTGCTTTGCAAAAATAAAAAATTATTCATTTAAAGATAGGCTTAAACTTCTTATAAGCAACTTTAAAGGAGACATATTTTTAAATCCTAAGCATAAGGAAAGATTCTATCGTGCGATTTACGAACAAGATATTGACATCTACGATATATTCCCAAGATACATTGCTGTGATATTTCTTTTGACTTACGATGAAATTTTATGGCAGCTCACAGAACATACAGTAAAATTAAATGTATTTGATTTTAATAATAGTAACCTTAAACAAATCAGTACAGAAGGCTATGCCATATACCAAATGGCTAAAACCATATGGACAGGAAAAGAAAGTATTGAAATCAGTGAGATATCTGATGTGGATTTAATTGATGATACAGCTTTTAAGACAATTATTAATGCATCACTAATCACAAGATATGGTACAGATATATTTTTAATCACTAAATAGGTGGGGGGATAGAACTTGTATATTAGAATCAAAAGAACAAATAAGCAAAATGAAGAGCCAAGGACTATATGGTTTCCGAGTGATGAAGAAACTTTATATGAAATATGTAATGAACTAGGAATAGAAATGACTACAGAACCAAACTGCTATATAGAAAATAGTATGGATATGAATTTTATAAGGATACTGCAGGATAAAAATTGTAATATAGATGAGCTGAATTATTTAATGAAAAGGCTAGATGGATTTGGTCCAAAGGAAATAGAAAAGTTTTATGCTGCATCCTTTGCAGAAAACCCTAAGATAATGGCAGAGTTAATAAATTTGAGTTTTAATATACATTGCTATAGTCTTGTAAGCGACTTTAATAATCTTGAAGCTGTAGGAAAAGACTTATATCTAACTGAAAAAATGGCAGTAGCATCAAAAGAATTAGACCAACTTGATGGTGAATCATATGTAATGGATGTAATAAAAAACAATCCTAACCCTATAATCACACCATATGGAGTCCTATATAGAAACAGCAATGTACCTGAGCAAGTATATAATGGCAAGCAGTTTCCTCCATATCAATGGAAGGAAACAATAGCAGTAGTACAGTTGACTGCAAAGAGAGAGAATGAATATATTTATCTTCCGTGTTCAGATATTGAAGTTGAAAAGGCACTGATGAGATTAGAAACACCCTATCTGCATGATTGTGAAGTAGCAATTGATAGTAATAGTTTTCCTGATGGTATATTAAATGTTGTTTCTGCAAGTACAACACAAGTAACTAAGGTGGATACCTTAAACAATTTAGCAAAGCGTTATAGTGAGATGGGGAGTCATAATATAATACATTTTGAAAAGTTGATAGATTATGTTAAGCCTCGAACTATTTATGAAGTCTTTGTACTTGCAGAATCTATGTATGAATTTGAATTATTTGATGGAATAAAAAATGATGAAAGCTATGGAAGATATATGATTTGTGAGTCAGGGCATTTTGGATATGATTCTAATTTAGAAGAGTATATTGATTTTAAAAGATATGGCCAAGTAAAAATGGCAAACGAAGTAGGTGCATTTTCAGATAAGGGCTACATTATCTATCATGGATATAATCAAAATCTTTCTAATATTTTATTAGAAAATCTTGGAATGGAGATTCCAAAGGTGAAGGAACTGAAGATATTAAAATTATATATGCCCCTTAATATTACCACCTACGATATAGAAAATGAATACGGTTATCATGAAACATCAAATGAACCCATTGAACTATCAAATTATGAAGTAATTGATTATCTAGATGAAATACTAGAGTCAATTGAAAAAGATAATCTCTCAGAAGAAAAAGAAAGATGTCTCATGAGATACTATGATGATCATGATAGTGTTAATGCAAAGATATCAAAGTATGAATTCAATCCTGAGCTTGCAATGGAGTATCTTGAAATTAGAATCAGCAAAGAGGGCTTAAAGAATCACAGTACAAATTTTATTAAAAGAGCTATTTTAATTTTAGACCATTACAATAAATATGGTAAAATCCCCTTAAGATGCTACACCCCTATAACAAAATTGACTAATCCTCAATATATTGAAATTTTAAATTCTTATGGTAAACATCTGCTAGAAGGAGAGTATTCTAGTCGTACTATTGAAGGATATCTAAGTAATATTGTAGGCTTTATGAGGTTTTTAGAAGATAATGAATATTTACGCATGGACATGTGGTCAGCAGAGATAATGTTTAAATATATTGAAACTCTAGCAGAATTTAAAAAAACCACCATTAAACACAATACAGGCTCCGTAAGACTATTTTTACGATACCTATACTTAGAAGGTTTTACGAATGAGGATTTATCAAAATATATTGGTAGTGTAAGAGGAACCTATCATCAAAAGTTACCGTCTTTTTGGACAAAAAATGAAGTAGAACAATTATTAAATGTAATAGATCAAAACAATCCAAATGAAAAAAGAGATTATACCATGATTTTACTTGTAGCTAGGCTTGGACTCAGAAGTAGTGATGTTAAGAAATTAAAATTTGAAAATTTACACTGGAAAGAAAATTAAATAGTTATTGTACAATCAAAAACTGGGGAGCCACTTACATTACCTCTTTTAAGAGATGTGGGCTGGGCAATTATTGATTATGTTCAAAATGCCAGACCAAATGTAGATAACCCACATGTGTTTTTAAAACATCTGCCACCCTATACTGAACTTTCTGAAAGGAACCATCTTTATAAGACCATAGAAAAGTATATGATAAGAGCAAAACTCCCTATAAGTGCAAAGAAAAGAGACGGGATGCATTCTCTTAGACATTCTCTGGCAACTACTCTTATGGAAGAAAATATATCTTTAAGTGATATATCTGGTATATTAAGTCATGCTTCATTGGATTCTACATCGGTATACCTAAGCGTTGATATTAATAGACTTAGGCACTGTGCTCTTGAAGTTAATAATTAGGAGGTAGGTCAAGATGGCAAATTTTAATGACTTTACATTTATAAGTGGATTTGCAAATGATATCGAGGCTTTTATTAAATTAAAACATGGACTAGGTAATATATACTATAGTCCCTCAATAGTTTTAAAATTATTTGATAATTTCTGCCATGAAAATTTTGAAAATGAAGGTATTTTATCTAAGGACATAGTAATGGCATGGTATAAGTTAGGTGTTGATAGACATCTAACCCCCAAAACCTTACGATTAAATATGACCCCTACAAGTCATCTGGCAAAATATCAATGTGATAAGGGTAAACAGGCCTATATATTTCCAACTAAAACTTTGCATCCAGAGAAAGGATATATACCCCATATATACAGTAGAGAGGAACTTACTAGGTTCTTTAATGCTACAGATAATTGTCATTTTTCTCCCCAAAATCCAAACAGACATTTAATAATGCCTGTGTTTTTTAGATTATTGTATTCTTGCGGTCTTAGAGTTTCAGAAGCAAGCAATCTATTAACTGATAATGTTGATTTAGAAAATGGCATACTAAAGATTATGGAATCAAAAAATGATGGTGAAAGACTTGTTCCACTATCACAAGATATGCATGAAAGATGCAAAAATTATTATAATTTGGTTCATTGTAATAGCCCACACAAATACTTCTTTCCATCAAAAACGGATGACCCTATTAAATATATGAATATTTATGGTAATTTCCGTAGATTTTTAATAAATGCAGAAATTTCTCATGGTGGAAAGAATAACCAAATACGAATTCATGATTTTAGGCATACTTTTGCTGTTCATTGCCTTAGAAATTGGGTACTAGAAGGCAAAGATTTAAATACCTGCTATCCTTATTTAAAGGCATATATGGGTCATACATTATTTAGATATACAGCCTATTATCTAAGAATCACAGCTGAAATATATCCAATGATAGAAGAAACCTTAGAGAAATATTACCCAGACATTATTCCGTTTTTCGGAGGTGAAGAATATGAAGGCTTCTGATTTTTCCTATCACCTGACCAATTTTCTAACAACATATATGGCTGGTCAAAGAAATGCAAGTATCAATACAATCAAAATTTATCGGGATGCATTTAAGTTATTTTTAACATTTTGTAAAGAAGAAAAAGATATTGTACCTCAGAGATTAACCCTTTCAAAAATCTCACCACAGATCATAAAAGAATATTATGATTGGCTTGAAAAATCCCGAGGTTGTAGCATAACTTCAAGGAATCATAGAAGAACAGCAGTAAATTCATTTTTTAGATATTTACAAATTGAAGCACCTGAGCATTTATTTTTGTGCCAGAAGATACTTGCTATTCCCCAAAAAAGAACTCCTAAAACAGTGGTTGGATATTTGACACCAGAAGAAATGAAATCTTTATTAGCTCTTCCAAATCGTTCAATTTTATCTGAAAGAAAAGAACTTGTGATATTAACTGTACTTTATGATACAGGGGCTAGGGTTAGTAAGCTATGTGACCTTAAAATCAGAGATATTCGTCTTGAACCACCTTCAATTATCACATTGACTGGAAAAGGAGAAAAAACAAGGCATGTTCCAATAATGAAAAATACTGTTTTACTATTAAGACAATATTTATCAGATTTAGGATATGCAGATACAAAAAATGCAAATATTCCCTTATTCATAAATTGCCACCATGCTCCATACACAAGGAAAGGAATTTCATATATTATTAAAAAATATGAAAATCGTGCTATTGAATCCTCAATACATCTTTCTGATTTTAAAATCACTCCACATATTTTCAGGCATTCAAAGGCAATGCATTTATATCAGGCAGGAATTGACCTGATTTATATTAGAGATATATTAGGGCATGTTGATATATCAACAACGGAAATCTATGCAAAGCTTGATACAGAGCGAAAAAGAGACGCCCTTGAAAAAGCATATCCTGAAATTACTACATCTACACTTTCAGATTGGAATGATGATAGTGATTTGATGGAGAAATTGTCAAAATTAGTATAATTATATTTTAAAATATGGGACGAGGTTTATGGAGGATGTGTGTATTTATACCATTTCTATATCACTTGGTCCCATATTATTTTTGAGCACATAGCCATCAATATGTGACATGTCACATATCTCTAAATATGCACCAACAGAAATTCTGGTATGTAGTGAATGTGGACATCCCTACAGAAGACAAGTCTGGTCAAAGTATGGACATAAGACTGCAGTATGGCGATGTGAAAATAGGTTAAAGAATGGTACAAAAGCAAACTGTAAGAATTCACCTACACTTAAAGAAGAACCACTACATAATGCCATTATGACAGCCATAAATAGTGTGGTAGAGGAGAATGGGGACTTTATAGGGGCATTCAGGGAGAATGTAATCAGAGTTATAGGCGGATACTCTACAAAAGACATATCTACAGAATATGACGAGAAAATAGAATCCCTGCAAAAAGATATGCTGACCTTAATCGAAGAAAACGCCAAATTAGGAGCTATAGCAGAAGACTTTGATGATGAGTACAAAAGGATATCAGAAGAGATAAACGAGCTTAAAAAGGCAAGAATAAGGCTGGTACAAGATAAAAAGCAGGGAAACAGATATGAACAGAGATTAATGGAAATGGATAGTACCCTAAAGACCGTAAGGCCACAGGTAAGAGAATTTGATGAGGACTTGGTAAGAAGATTAATCGGGATAATCAAAGTAAATAAAGGTGAGAGATTGCAGATACAGTTTAAGTCAGGAATTGTAATGGAACAGATTGTAGACTATTATGACTAAAAATAGTAAGAGCAGTAACAAGAATAGGGTATATGTTACTGCTTGCATAATATAAGGATCTATTAATAGATTGTTTCCTAATCAAATTGAATTTATCATTTATGTAAGATAAATATTAAACTTAAGAAATGGTAAAGTTATGAAAAAAGATAATCATAAAAATATAGGTAAAGAAAAAAGAAGTTTAAATGTCGCGACTTATATAAGGGTTGGTAGCATAGAACAATTAAATCCGGAATCGGGAAAGAAACATTATAACTTAAAGACGAAAATTTTTCAGAAGGAGGAAGAATGTAATAAAGACATCGTTTGTGAAAAAGAAAGAGATATCGGTTACATTGAACCAAGAGGGATATAATCAAAGAAGCCCTTAGTATAGGGTTATTTAGGTAATAATTTACTATCGTTGGAATAGAGACTTAGTTGGATTAAATAAAAATTAAGAAAAAATAAAAAGTGGAGGTGGATCTATGGAAAATAAAGATCTATAAAAAGAGTATATGGAACATTTAAATGCATTACTTATAATAGTAGATTTCAAGAAACTTAATGTATCATGCAATTCAACAGATGATAGCTATGCAAAAGATATATTAAAGAAGATGCATGATATCTTTACAGAAGTTTATAAAACAGATTATCTTGATAGTTATACTTATGAGTTTGTTAAAGTTCCTGCAATAATAAGAGGAAGAAATACTATATTTTATCAGTTCTTGTACCTCGAAAAACTATTATTCCAAATAGAAAAGAAAATCCATAGTGATTATTGGGATAATTTAGTACTAGAGAATGCAGCATTACGGACAATTATAAATGGAAAGTTAATTTCTATGCTAGAAAACTTTTATGATTTAATTATCACAAAGAATTTTCCAGAAAATGATTATATTATGACATAATTTATTGGAAAGCTTTTAGGAAAATATAATCTGAATATTAGCGATAGTTGGTATGCTTTTTATGTTGATATGATGATTGCTGATAGTAAGCTGGTTATTGTTGAAAATAAAGATGAATCACATCCTTATGGGAAATTTCAAGAAAGATATAAATTGTAATGAACAAAGCCTTCCAAAATTGAGGTTTTTGATGTTTATAATTTAAAAGCAGATTGTAAAACATAAATAAAAGCCAAACTATATAAAAGGGATATGATGAATTAGTATTATTAAATACTGGTGTGTCATTTACATTTTAAAATGAATATTAAAACTACTTTCTAGAAGCATACTCTTCCATCAAGGGGTACTTGATATCTACAATATGTTTATGTTACTTCAAGTTATGTTGAAGCTGTAGCACGATTTGTGAAGTAATGAAACGGCTGGAGAAAAGTTTGTGCACATCTCATGTTAGGAATATCGAAAGATACGAGCTTCAGCGAAGCCTATTTAGGAGCCTTTTGATAACTCTGGTGAAGTATTGTGGTTCAAAGAAGGAATAAATCAATAGTGTTTGCTCACAACACATAGTTGTTTGAGAGTGAAATCTGGGTCGAAAATTAGTGAAAAAATACTGTTTATTGACCTTTTAAAATGGGTAGAAATATAAGTTACATTGGATAATTTGAGTGATGACAGAGGAAAATTTGGAAAATAGAGCTTAGGAAATAGAATTTTCAGTTGAGCGATTAGCATATAAATTATATAATATGTTGTACATAAGTAGTTGAGATTTGAGTAAGTAAATATAAAAAATTAAAGATAAATGTTTATTTTTCTATATAATTTGTGTTTTTAGTAAACTTAAAGGTTTTTAGATCATATAAAGTTATCATTGGATCCCAAAATTGGAATTGTAGTAGTAAGACAAAATAAAAATAAGAGGTGAGCTTATGGAAGAAAGAGATTACCGAGTAGATATGCATATTCACACTACCGCTTCTGATGGAACTTGGACAATTGAAGAATTGCTAGAACTTATTATAGAAAACAATATAAAGGTATTTTCAATAACAGATCATGATACTATGGAAAGTAGCATTAAGATGTTAGATAGTATTCCAGACGATATAAATTATGTTATAGGAGCAGAAATCTCGTGCACTTATAATAATCAGGAGCACCATATAACTGCTTATGATTTTAATCATAGAGATCCTAAATTAAATGAACTTATCCAGTTTAATCAAAATCAAAGAAGGGAATTTAATACCAGGATTATTGAATTTGTAAAACAAATAGGTAAGATTGAAGATGTTGAAGACTATTTTTCATATAAATACGATAGTAAAAGAGGAGGGTGGGAGTCCTTAAACTATTTATTAGATATAAATATAGTTGAAAATATGAATGAATATTTCAAAATTGTAAATTCAAGCAATGAGAAATTATGTTTTAAAAGTCCTAAGGAAGTAATAAAAATAATTAAAGATGCAGGTGGATATCCATTTTTGGCACATCCTAGTGCTTATACAAAGGGAGATAATCTGCCAATTGAAATTTTAGAGGAATGGAAAGATTATGGAATTTGTGGTATTGAATGTTTTTCTCCATATTTAAGAAATATGGAGGACGCAGAGTATTATGTAAGGTTTTGTAATGAAAATAATTTAATGATTTCTGCAGGTTCAGATTGTCATGGTGAATTTAATGATAGGCTTTTGGGCATTCCAAAAGTCAATATTAGTAAGCTTAGATTAGATTTTATTAAAAATGTATAGAAATTGCCTGATATATTAAAATAAAGATAAGCCGCATTTTATATTATGTGTCATGGCACTAGATTTATGATCAACATTAATTATTTATGGGAAATATAAGTTCATAGAGTGAAAGATAATATGAAGAAAACTGCAGTATTATTATACGAAACATGTTGCCTTTTGAAGTTACTGTGGCATTAGAAATATTATAGATGCCTCTCTTTGGCCTATTTTGCAAAGGAATTAAAGCCAATTAAGTCAGAGGAAGGTATGCTTGTAATTAATATTGTACCTTTTAGCAATTAAAGATAGAAGAGTATGATTCGCTTTTGATAATATCAAATTGGTTTTACAGATGATGATGTAAAAATATATGGTGGGTGGAAAGAATCTGGCGAAGGTACTGCTCCTGAAAAGCATTAAAAAACTAACAATATCATTACATCTGTCACATTTGGTTTTCGTCAGTGGGCTATGGCAACAGGATATGGGTTAGATATTAAATATTCGCCAAGAAGTTTTGACTTGGAGGTATAGAAAGATTTTATTTCATATAAAATAAAATCAGCACTTTTATTCTTTTTTTTATGATATGGGATTTATAAATTGTATTCATAATGGTAAAGTAAGTGTCACATGAGGATATTCTGCAAATATAATATGGAACTAGATACTTTTTTAAAAGATGTTATTGAATATACACTAGATATCTTTGGGGGGAACTTACACTTGAAGCCCTACAAGAGATAGAATTGGTCTATATTAAAGGTTTTTCATATAATACTGATGGGAGGACTCATGATGGAGGTAAAAAGATAATCGTAACCTCAAGGCTTTATGATGATCTACCAACATATAAAATCGAAGGGCTAAAAGATAATATTGATCTCAATATGATTGTGAACACAATGTTCCATGAGATGGGATATGTTACGGATTGGGCATCTATGCCAAATTTATATTTAGCGGCAGAGAATATGGATGACGGTAAAGCAATGGTAACATGAGTGTTTTGGTTAAAGTGCTTAGTTGAAAAAAGAAGCAGTATAGAAGGATTGGTAAATCATAGTGATTATTGTGATGACTATGCAAGTAGAAAATGGGAGCCATATAAATTTGATATGGGAAATGCTTCTGAGAGCAATTTTTATTACTTAAACAAAGCACTTTCATATTTTATGGCACGTACCACTGAAATACCAGAACGCAATCGATATATAGATTTGTATGATTAATCCACTATTAAAGGATTATGTGATAGATATTGGAGAAGAGATAATAAATCTTGAAGACCAAATACCGTTTGATGATGTCTTAATATTAGACGATTTATATGATATTGCCGATGCGTATTATGGAAAATTTAAAGACAAATTTATGCCAAAATCAAGAAAGAGAATAGGGCTATGGTTTTAATAAAAATGTGAAATAATAGTATTGTAAATTATGTGTTAAATAATATTTTAATTGTAAATAACAAAGCATTCAAATAAATAGTATTTGAAGGTTTTGTTGCTTATAATTCTGATATGAAAAATATCAAATGCTTTAGCAGAATTAGATATAGAATACTAAAAGATTGTGGATAGAATTGAAGAAATTTACAAAAATACCATTCTGCCAAGGGGGTAATATCATCCTACGACATCTTTATTGTCACCTCAAGGCATGTGGAGTGTGTGACCTTATTGGTGAAAGAATAGTGGATAATAAAAATTGAATATAGTTGAAGAATTGCTTGCCGTTTAGTGACAGGGTAAGTTATTCGTAAAAAATATTACTAACTTGACGTGGTATTGTCATATTATCTATGATAGAATAAATTAAAAACGGGGGAAAATAAAATGGCAAGGATTTATGGAATAAAAAAAGGATTAGCCCAAAATAATGTTGATGACAAAACCACTAAAGAAATAATAGGCAATGGCAACCTCGTCAATGTGATTGAGCGGATGGAAAGCACACTGGACTCAGATACCCTGCATCAGATTTTGGATTCGAGCGCATGTACCGGCGGCAAGGAATTTCTAAAACGGTGTGAAAAAATCGGCAAGGAAATCGGGGATAAAACATTGAGTGAAAGGATAGCACATGTCAACAGCATATCTTCCGACTCCGAAAAAATCATCCTCAACGCTGACAACACATTATCAGTAAAATGGTCTTTTGATAACAATGGGAAATATAAATGCGTCTGCTCTGCCGCAGTTATAACAGGCGTAAGGGTTTCAGAGCTTGCTTTGGAAAATAACAACGCTGGGGATTGCGTCATGCCGCTGTCGTATTGTTACTGTTGTGCCGGGTCAGGCCGTCGCCACTTACAGTTACAGCTTGGTATTGAACTGAAAACAAAAGAAGTAATTTCTTCACCGATAAATAGCAAAGGTGAAAGGCCATGCGAATTTATTTTTGAAATTGTGGGTTAGCCCTATGTTTGAAAACGTTGCAAGCGAAGAAAATATACCAAACGGTGTTATTGCCTTCAGGGATTTTATATACTTATTTTGTGACCGCTTAATCTCAGATGGACACTTATATGCCAAGCCACAAAAAACGAAGAACCAGATAGACTATCCGTTTTTACTTGGTTAAAAATAATCTTATTAACAATAATATTGACTAATAAAGGCTAGTGAGAAAATAGTTGGTGAGTTAGAGTAGTTATTGTAGATAATCCCTCAAACTTAAGTTTGAGGGATTATAATATAAAGGTTTTACTAAGATTCATCAGTAAGGCTTTTTTTACGCCAATTACCCTTTTTATAGAAAATTGTAGTTATAATTGCCCCAGCTGTCCAGGAAACTAACAGAGAAATAAAAGTTGATTCTGGTCTTCCAGTAGGATATGCATCGCTTCGTGTGAAATAAGCAATACCATAAGCCACAGGTACCCGGAGAACAACTGTAGTAATAAGTGAAATCCACATAGGTGTAACTGTATCTCCTGCACCACGCATAACTCCAGATAGACACTGTGTTACAGCCATTGCAATATAACCTAATGCAAGGATTCTCATCATATGCATACTTAAATCTACCAGTTCTTTAGTATCCGTAAATATTCCCATTAGATATCTTCCGAAAACCAAAATTAAAATCGTTATGGTAGTTGAAATTCCAACAGAGATAAGAGTGCCATCCTTAGCTCCCTTTTCTACTCTATCTATTCTTTTAGCCCCTACATTTTGGCCCGCATAGGTTGTCATTGCACTTCCAAAAGAGAAATTTGGCATCATGGCAAAGCCATCTACACGCATAATAATAACATTACAAGCTATAACCATCTCTCCAAAGCTGTTAGTTAAAGACTGTACAACAATCATTGCAAGAGAGAATATGGCCTGAGTTAATCCAGAAGGCAACCCAAGCTTGATAAGTCTATAGGAATATTCTTTATCTAACCTTAGCATCTTCCAGCTCAGATTGAAGCTATCATTCATTTTTAATAGTTTAAGAACACAAAGTATTGCTGATATTGTTTGTGCTATAACAGTTGCTAATGCAACACCTGGGACTCCCATATTAAATCTAGCGACAAATAAAATATCAAGGACCACATTTAAAACTGTGGAAATAAGTAAAAACACAAGTGCTGATAAGGAATCCCCAAGACCTCGAAGAACACCAGCTAGAATATTATAATAAGCAAGCCCTCCAATACCAATAAAATAAATGATGAGGTAACTTGCACACCAATCTATAATAGAACTTGGCGTATTAAGAAGAGAAAGTAATGGGCGAGTAACCATAGGTCCAATAATCATAATGATTACTGATGAAATTAGAGTCAATGTTATACATATACCAATAGTACGAGAAAGTTTTTCTCTGTCCTTAGCTCCAAAGTATTGGGATACCATTATACCAGCACCTACAGCAATTCCCACAAATAGTACAAGCAAGAGATTTAATATGGGAGATGCACTACCAACGGCTGCAAGGGCGTTATCACCTATATATTTACCAACTATAATAGAGTCAGCAGTATTATAAAATTGTTGAGCAATATTACCGATTAACATAGGTATTGCAAACTCAACAATTCTTTTCCAAGGAGTACCTTCAGTTAAGTCTTTGGGAGCAAATAGCTCTTTAAATTTTATCATATATCTACCTCCTAATTAATTTAACAATAATGAAATGTACCTATACATTTTACCCTTTAATAGAAAAGTAAGCAATGTCTAAATTCAGAGATGAGCCTTATAATAGTTTATAAAGATATATATATATTGGCATTCACTTCTAGTAAAATGATAAAAAGATAAAGAATCAAATGTAAAGATTTTTTTACAATAAGATAGGCTCATATTAAGTAATAAATTCCCCCTATTATTTTATAGAAGTATTTGATATATTAAATATGAGGTGACGAGGATGAAAGTAATGATAGTAGGTGCCGGTAAGCTAGGTTATAAACTGGCTGAATCTATGGTACTAGAAGATATAGATGTTACAGTAATAGACTACAATCCAAAGGTAATTGATTTTGTAAATGAGCATTTAGATGTCTTAACTGTCTTAGGAAATGGTATAGATATAAATATACTTAGAGAATTAAACATAAACCAATACAATTTATTAGTGGCATCAACGGATAGTGATGAAACCAATACTCTTATTTGCTCTCTAGCAAAGAAACTAGGCTGTGAAAGAACTATAGCACGTATTAGAAATCCTGAGTATATGGAACAGCTAGATTTTATAAAGGTAGAATTGGGAATTGACCACATAGTAAATCCCGACTTAGCAACGGCTCAAGCCATTGAAAAATATTTGTTAAAGAACTATAGTTTCTATTCGGGAGAGTTTGCCAGTGGAAAAGTCCAGATGATTGATTTTAATATTGAGCATATGGAAGAATTTGTAGGCAAGAAAATAATGGAATTAGAAGATTTTGATAGATTGCTTATTACAGCCATATCTAGAGACGGAGATATAATAATTCCAGGCGGTTCTACAGAACTATTAGCTAATGATATAATTCATGTCATAGGTAAGAGTGAGGATATAAGCAATTTAAACAATAGATTTACTCAGGATATAACTAGAAAAGGGATAGAAAGAGTAATGATTCTTGGTGGTAGCAATATTGGATTTTATCTTGCAGATAAGCTATCAAGGGCAAATATATCAGTTACATTAATAGAAAAGGACAAAGAAAGATGTCAAGAGCTATCAGAAATACTTAATAATGTCCTTATAATTCATGGAGATGGTACAGATATACATCTATTAGAGGAAGAACGATTGAATTCAATGGATGCATTTGTTGGTGTAACAGGTTACGATGAGGAAAATTTACTTATGGCTCTTATGGCTAAGCAATCTGGAGTTACAAAGACAATTTCAAAGCTTAGTAGACAAAATTATACAAAAATAATTGATAGACTTGGAATAGATGCAGCTCTAAATCCTATTGTAATTACAGCAAGTAATATACTAAAATTTATCCGTGGTGGAAAGATCGTGTCAGTTTCTCTATTAATAGGTGGAGATGGAGAAGTTACGGAAATAATTGTAGGAAAAGATTTACCCATAGTTGGGAAGACATTAGAAGAATTAAAACTGCCTAAAGGCATAATAATTGGTGCCATAGTCCATAATGGAAAGGTTATAATTCCTAACGGAAAATCGGTAATAAATGCAAATGATAGAATAGTGGTATTTTGCCTAACAGAGGACTTACCAACCTTAAAGATGTTCTTTAAGTCAAATAAGGGAGGGGTACTAAGTGAATTATGGAATCGTGCTAAAGGTATTAGGTAGTATATTAATCTTAGAGTCTATACTAATGACTCCATCTTTATTTATATCACTATATACAGATCAATCAGATAAGTTAGCTTTTCTAATAACTATCTTAATAACAGGCATGATTGGTTTTATATTGACTAGAAAGAGAAGTCGAAATAGACATATAAATGCAAAGGAAGGTTTAGTAATTGTGGCATTGGGATGGATTTTTATATCTCTTTTAGGTGCTCTTCCTTTGTATATATCAGGTAGCACCTCTACATACATAGATGCATTTTTTGAAATAGTATCTGGATTTACAACTACAGGTGCAACAATAATTACAAATGTAGAAATATTACCTATGGGAATCCTTTTTTGGCGTTCATTTACTCATTGGATAGGTGGTATGGGAATCTTAGTTTTTACCTTGGCATTATTACCTGCCCTTGGAATAGGCGGTTTTCAAATATTTAAAGCAGAAAGTCCAGGGCCTATTGCAGGGAAAATTGCACCAAGAATAAAGGATACGGCTAAAATCCTTTATATAACTTATTTTGCCATTACTGTAATTCAGGTTATATTATTGAAGCTTGGAGGAATGTCTTTATTTGACTCCTTAGTTTATACATTTGGAACTGTAGGTACTGGAGGATTTGCTACTAAAAATGCCAGTGTAGGTGCATACAACAGTACCTATATTCATCTCGTAATAGGAAGCTTTATGGTATTATCTGGGGTTAACTTTTCCTTATATTATTCTTTATTTAAAGGAAAAATAAAGGATGTATTTAGAGACGAGGAACTAAGACTTTATTTTGCAATTATTTTTATAGCAGTAGTTGCAATTGCTATAAATCTATTTAAAACTACCTACTCTAACATGGGATTAGCCTTTAGAGATTCTTTTTTTCAGGTAGGATCTATTATGACAACGACTGGATACTCTACGGCCAACTTTGATATCTGGCCCACTTTTAGCAAGGCGATTTTATTGTTGCTTATGTTTATAGGAGCTAGTGCAGGATCTACATCTGGGGGGATGAAGGTAATCAGGATACTGGTTATATTAAAACTAGTCAAGCGAGAAATACTAAAGATATTTCATCCTAGAGCAGTTATTCCCGTTAAACTTAATGACAAGATTTTACCCAATGAAACCATAGCTGGTATCAATAGTTTTACAGGGTTATATATGATAATATTTGTTTTATCTACGATTTTAATATCATTGGAAGGTGTAAATTTAGAATCTGCTGCTAGCTCTGTAGCCGCAACCCTAGGAAATATAGGTCCAGGGTTAGGATTTGTAGGTCCGACAAACACATTTAATGGATATAGTCAAGCTGCAAAGGCATTTTTTTCATTACTTATGTTATTAGGCAGGCTTGAGTTATTTACTATAATAGCATTATTTGCACCAAAGAATTGGAGGCGAGAAGTATAGAAGAAAAATATAGAGTAAAGCCACCCTGTCCATACTATGACAAGTGCGGGGGCTGTCAAATACAACATATGTCCTACGAAGGGCAAAGTAAGTACAAGCAAGCTAAGGTTGAGGAATTGTTGGGTTCTTTTTGTAAGGTAAATGATATTTTAACTATGGAAGACCCCTACTACTATAGGAATAAGGTCCATTCAACATTCTCTTACAATAAAAAAGGAGAAATCATAGCAGGAATTTACAGGGAAAATACACATTCCGTAATAAATATAGATAAGTGTATGATTCAAGATAGTAAGGCAGACGAGATTATAGCAACTATCAAAGGTTTTATGAAGTCATTTAAAATGAGGCCCTATGATGAGGATACAGGTCAGGGTTTCTTAAGGCATGTCCTTATAAAGCGTGGATTTTCTACAGGTCAAGTAATGGTAGTATTAGTAGTATCATCAAAGATATTTCCGGGGAAAAACAATTATATAAAAGCCTTAGTAAAAAAACATCCAGAGATATCAACAATTATAATGAATATCAACAATCGTAAGACATCTGTAGTACTTGGTAATGAGGAGATTGTACTATATGGGAAAGGATATATAGAGGATATTCTTTGTGGGGTAAAGTTTCAGATTTCAGCTAAGTCCTTTTATCAGGTAAATCCAATTCAGACAGAGGTATTATATAATAAAGCTATTGAAATGGCTAAGCTAAAAGGAAATGAAACAGTTATAGATGCATATTGTGGAATTGGTACCATAGGGTTAATAGTCAGTAGCAAGGTTAAAGACATAATTGGTGTAGAAGTAAATAAGGATGCTGTAAAAGATGCAATAAAAAATGCAAAGCAGAATAATATTAAAAACGCGTATTTTTACAATGATGATGCAGGAGATTTTATGGTAAAACTAGCAAATGAAAATAAAAAGATAGACTTGGTAATAATGGATCCACCAAGATCAGGAAGTGATGAGAAGTTCCTATCATCATTGGTTAAACTATCACCAGAAAAAGTAGTATATATATCTTGCAATCCAGAAACCCAGGAAAGGGATTTAAGATATTTAGTGAAAAAAGGATATAAGGTAAGAGAAATTCAACCAGTGGATATGTTTCCACAGACAAATCATGTTGAGACTGTTGTGTTGATAGAAAAACAATAAAATTTAGAAATATCAATAGTTTAAGCCGTTGAGTGTGTAGGTGACATTCAATGGCTTTCTGTTTGTAGGAACATGCCCACTTGATACTTATGAAAAGTTAGAAATTCTTAAAGAAAAGCTAAATGAAATTGATAAAAACGTAGAGTGAAAAGGTGTTGAAATTAGGGTTATTAAAGAGTTAAGTAAATAACATGAGAATAGTCCCTTATTTGGATTTAGAGAAATGGGAATTACAGATTCAGATGGAGATAACTATCTTAGATTAGACTTATTCTTGGATATTAATAAGCCAAGGGGGTAATATCAGCTTATGACGTAATTATTCTGTTCTAAGGGTATGTAGAGAAGGTTTTAACTAAATATATAGATGTATTTTGGTCTTCTAGACTTCGATTTTAGAGGAATTTTTATTAGTATGTATATCCCCATGTATTATAAGATATTCAATATTTAGCTTAATTTTATAAATGTTGATAAAATATAGTAAGTTTTGATATACAATATAATCAGGAGGTGTATCATATTGTATAAGATTTTAGTAGTAGATGATGAGATAAATATAGTAGATATGCTTAAGGATTATTTTGAAATAAACGATTATCATGTACTAACAGCTTATAATGGAGAGGAAGCTATTGAGAGACTAAAACTTGATCCAAATATAATAATACTAGATATAAATATGCCGAAAATTAATGGACTAGATGTTTGTAAGAAAATAAGGGAGTATGTGTCAGTTCCAATATTGTTTTTAACTGCCAGAGTTTCAGAGGAGGATAGAATAAAGGGACTTATGGTAGGTGGAGATGATTATATTATAAAACCCTTTAGCTTAGAAGAATTAGGAGCTAGAGTCTATGCTCATCTTAGAAGAGAAAATAGAAGAGCTCCCTTGACTAAGGTGAAATTTCATGGGGATTTAGTGATAGATTATTCTGCAAGAAAGATAATGGGAAAGGAAGAAATATATCTTACTAAAACTGAATTTGATATTTTAGAACTATTATCTATGAATTCAGGACAGATATTTTCCAAAGAAAGGATATATGATTCTATATGGGGATTTGATGGAGTGGGAGATAGCTCTGTAGTAGCAGAGCATATTAGAAGGATAAGGGAAAAACTCAAAAAACAAACTAATTATGAATACATAAACACAGTATGGGGGACGGGATATAAGTGGAATGGCTAGATGGACTAACATATAATAAGAAGTTAAAGACTAGCTTTATAACATATATGCTAATATTTTTAATACTTGCATTGTCATTCAATAAAATAATCGAGATTCTAATAGATTGGTATGTAGTAGAAATTCAAGATTTATATTTCGTAGAGGAGGTAATCAAAGAAGGTAAAGAAATAATTACATATTATCGGATAAATCCTAATGGACCCACAAACTTTCAGAAAAACTTAGCTGGAATATTAGGGTTATATAAAGAATTCTCACTAATCATCAATATGTTTATTTTTTCTGTATTTGGTTTTTCATTCTATTATAAAGATAAGATTAAAAAGCCAATAGACGAATTAAAATTTATAAAATTAGAAATAAAAAATGAAAAGTTACTCCAAAATGAGATTTATAAAGACGAGATGCTTCAATTTTTAAGTGATAATAACGAAATCATAGAGTCTTTAAAAATAGAAAAGGAAAGAATATGGAAGGAATTAAATGAAATGGAGCAGATGATGGCTTCCTTTGAGCATGATATACGTACACCAATAACTATTATTCGAGGATATAGTGATATGATTCTAAAATATTATCCAGAGGGAAAGATGAACAATGAAAAGTTAGAAAAGACATTAATAAGTATTGGAGCACAGGCTAATAGATTAGACGAATATATTAAGAGAAGAAGTAGCTTGAAAAGTGTTAATGAATTAGAATTACATATAGGGGTTATAGAAACAGAGAAAATTTTAAACAACATGGAGAGAATAGGAGAAGCTCTTTCAACAGGAAAAAAGTTTAAAATAAAGAATGATTTACAATCTCAGTATTTATATTTAGATGAAAATATAGTATTAGAAGTATATGAAAATATATTAACTAATGGATTTAGATATGCCCAAAATATAGTAGAAGTAACTGTAAAAGAAGATAAGAGTTATCTTATAATTCAGGTTCAAGATGATGGTGAGGGATTTAGTAAAGAGGGATTAAAGTATGGAACAGCAGCCTTTTTCACAGAGAACAAATCAAAAGGAGAAAATATGGGACTTGGATTATATATCTCTAGGAAATTGTGTGAAAAACATATGGGTAAAATAAAATTATTTAATAATACAAAAGGCGGATTAGTAGAAATAAAATTTAGAAAAACAATAGCCGTAGATAAATAATAGATAATTATAATATATACTCTTCTTAAAGATAAAGGAGGGTATTTTTTATGTCAGATAAAATAGTAATAAAGGATTTAAATGTCTTTTATGGAAATAAACAAGCATTGGATAATGTAAATTTAGAAATAGTAAAAGGTATGTTTGGATTATTAGGTAGAAATGGGGCTGGGAAATCTACCCTAATGAAATCTTTAGTAACTTTACTTCCTATAAAAAGTGGAGGCATAGAGATTTGTGGTGTAGATATTAAAGAGGTTAAAAAGATTAGAAAGATGATAGGATATTTGCCTCAAGATTTTAATATTTATCCAAATATGAATGTTATGGAAGCATTAGATTATTTAGCCACACTTTCTAATATGATAGGAGAAAATAAAAAAACAGCAGTAAGAGAATCCCTTGAAATCGTAAACTTGTGGAATGATAGAAATAAAAAGGTAAAAAGCCTGTCGGGAGGAATGAAAAGAAGGCTTGGCATAGCTCAGGCTATAGTCCACTCGCCAAAGGTACTTATAGTAGATGAACCAACGGCAGGGCTAGACCCAGAAGAAAGAATTAGATTTAGAAATCTTCTTGCAAATATAGCAAAAGAAAGGATAGTCATCTTATCAACACATATAGTGGGGGATATAGAATCAACCTGTGAAAAGGTAGCAGTATTAAATAATGGTAAGATTATATTTAATGACACAGTAGGAGGCTTAATAAACAAAGCTAATAATTGTACATATACAGCCAGCATACCTAGGAATAAGTTCCATGAATATAATGAAAAATATTTGATTACTAGTCATCATGATAATGGAACAGAGATTATAGTAAAACTTATATCATCGGGGAAACCAGAAAGTATATTCAGACTATGCGAGCCTGGAATCGAGGATGGCTATTTAAGTTTAATCTATGACATGGGAGGTAAAGGAAATGATTAATATCTTCAAGATAGAATCAAAAAGAATAATCAAAAGTCCTTTATTTTACGTAGTAACAATTTTGATAATAGCCTTTGCTGTAAGTCAAATAGGTTTTGATATCAATTCAGATAGAATATCAAAACCAACTATAGGACAGGAATCCTATGGAACCTACCAAAGCTCAGATATGGAAATAATAAAACCAAGAGCATTAGATAATTTAATTTCAGAATATAAAAGTAACCGCTATACTACCTATCCTTATGGGTTTTATAAAGCAGTACGACTTTCGGAGGAAAAAGATATACAAATAGGGAAAATAATATCTGCTTTAACTGGAGAATCTTTTGAGACAATAGAGAAAATAAAAACTCAGAATACCATATTAGAACATATTGAAATAAGAAAAGATTTAACTAATGAAGAGTTTAAAGAACTAATGAATGCAGTAGATACTGCCGTAGGAAAAGGATCATATTATGGAGATAAGTATTTAATAGGAATGTTTGGGAAAGCTGAAAGAGACTATGATAGGGCCCTAGAAGAATATAATTTAATAATAGAAGAAGATAAGATTTCAGGTGCATATGCAAAACATTTTTCAGACTATATGGGAATATCATTGGCACTAATACCAGTATTTTTAGCTGTAGGAGTTTGGTATCTAGATAGAACTTCTAAATCCCAAGACTTACTTTATGTAAGACAAGTAAAAACCAGGGACATGGTTTGGGGAAGGTATTTAGCTATGGTGGCATCACTTGCCGTGATAATATTAGCTATGGCAACTTATTACAATATCAGGGTTATAGCTCATTTTGGAATAGAGAATATAGATGTATTAGCTTACTACAAATATACAATAATATGGCTTATACCAACTATGATGATATCATTGGGAGTGGGTACGTTTCTAACTATAGTAACTGATTCCCCTTTAGGAATAGTAGTTCAACTAGCATGGTGGTTTTTAGATATAAATTCAAAATATGATAGTATAGAAGGTGGGGGGTATGGTATGAGCCTTATACTACGTCATAATACAATAGGGAATACTTTAGAATATATGAGTAATGTAAATCAAATATTAATAAATAGACTTGCTTATGTGATGATAGCCTTAATAATGGTAGCAATTGCAGAAAAAATATATGATGAAAAAAGAGTAGAAAAGTTAGGTGGAAATTTTCTTGGAAAAACTAAATAAAATAACAATTGCTCAAATAAAAAGAAATATATCTTCAGGAATTTGCATATCTTTTGTTATATTATTATTTACTAATATAATATATGGATTTAGCAATTTAAATGAAATAGAGTCACTATTTCCTTTAGAAAGATTTATACCCTTAATAGGGCTAACTCTTATAATGCCAATATTAGAGCCAGAATTAGATTTTGGTATATATCAAGTTGTAAGAGTAAGAGAAACATCTTTAGTTTTTATATATTTAATAAGATTGATGATAGCATTAATCTTATATTCATTATTTATAATAGGAATATTGTTTTATATGAATAAAAATGGTTGCACAATAAATTATAATACTTATTTTTACGAGACTTTAAGTATAGGAGTATTTTTAGGCTCCATAGGATTTATATTAATTGGAATTACACAAAATAAGGTATATGCACTATTAGGAAGTTTATCCTACTATTTGCTGAATTGGTTTGTAAATTATAAAAAGCTAGGAAGTATATATTTATTTAGGTTATCAAGAGGATTAGCTCCTTTAAATGAATTTAAATGTCTATTGGCATTCTTATTTATAATAATAGGTTTGATAAGCTGTTGTAGAAGAAAAATATAATAATAGATTTAATACTCTAATAAGGTTGAAAGGAGGTACTATCTAGCACCTCCTATTTCTGTGTATTACAATTATCAATAAGGTTTTCTTATTGATATGATAACAAACATATATTTTACATATTAATGATAAGTTGTTAAACTTGTAAATGTAAAGGAGCGATGTATATGAAAGAAAACAGACTATGGAAACTTTTTATATCAACCTTCACTTTAAGTGCATTTACATTTGGTGGTGGCTTTGTAATAGTTTCCCTCTACAAGAAGAAATTTGTTGAAGAATTAAATTGGCTAGAAGAAGATGAGATGCTTGATATTTCTGCTATTGCACAATCAAGTCCAGGTCCTATTCCAGTCAATGCAAGTGTAATTTTAGGATATCGAATCCATGGTATTTTAGGAAGTATAGTTGCTATATTAGGTACAATTATTCCGCCTTTTGTTATTATTTCATTAATTTCAATTTTTTATAAGCAATTTAAGAGTAATCAAGTAATCGCAGTTGCACTACAAGTAATGAGAGCAGGAGTAGCTGCTGTAATTTTAGATGTGGTTGTTAATTTAGCAAAAAATGTAATCAAGACAAAGAATGTTCTTTATATGACTGTTATGGTAGTTGCTTTTATAGCTACATACTTTTTTAACTTGGGTGCTATGTATATCATATTTTCTTGTCTAGGAATTGGGCTTATTTCCGTTTTCTTGGACTATAGAAAGGAGAAAAGAAATGGGACTTCTATGGACTCTATTTATTAGTTTTATACAAGTTGGTTTATTTAGTGTTGGTGGTGGATATGCAGCGATTCCACTTATTCAGGAGCAAGTAGTCAACATCCATAAATTACTAACCATGGCTGAATTTACAGATTTAATTACAATTGCTGAGATGACCCCAGGGCCAATCTCAATTAACTCAGCCACCTTTGTAGGCCAAAGAGTATATGGTACTTTAGGTGCAGTAGTATGTACCCTTGGTGTTATTCTTCCTGCATTTATCATTTGTTTAACCCTTGCCTACTTTTATTATAAATACAAGAACTTTTCTGGAGTTCAGACTGTACTGGGAGCTTTAAGACCTGCTGTTGTAGCCTTAATTGCTAGTGCTGGTGTTTCAATATTAGTTCTTGCTTTGTTTAATACTAATTTTCATAACATAGTACTTAGTGAATTTAGATGGCTTGAGTTTGTCTTATTTATAGGTGGATTTATAATTCTTAGGAAATATAAATTGAATGCAGTAAGTATTATTATAGGGACAGGTGTTATCGGCACTACTCTACAATTTATTATCAATGCATTCTAGAATTTGAGATATAATTGGATTTTCATCTTGACCTTTATTATAGATATATCTTATTGAGCGTGGACAGCTATAATCGGCAAAGTTTAATTGTTTTAAGCTTTGCTTTTTTATTGCTTTTTCAGCAGCTATTTTAGAAATAATAGCAAAGCCATATTTGTTTTCGACAGCTTGCATAATGGTTTCTAAATTCGTTGCTCTAAATACGATTTGTGGATGAATTTTCATTTCATTCATTTTAATTTCAAATTGATTTCTATGATGACTTCCCTCTTCACGGGAAATCCAAGGCAATTGTTCTAAATCTGACAATTTATTTATATCATTATCAAGGGGATAATTATGACTAATTACAGCTATTAACTCATCTTTTAAAATTTCAACCTCAATTATATTTTTGGAATTAATTTTACCTTCGACGATAGCCACATCAATTCTATTATTCAATATTAGCTTTTCGATTTCTGTTGTATTGTTAATTACCACTTCAAACTCTATATTTGGCATGGAGGATTTCAAGTTTTTAAGATAGCCATTTAATAAGTATTGGCCGACGGTAACACTACTACCAATACGAATTGTTTTGTTTTGGTTAAACATTGCATTATTCATTTCCTTAAAATTAGCAATTACTCTTCGTGCATACTTTTCTAATTTGAGCCCTTCCGGAGTTAAATAGAGCTTTTTAGAAACACGATTAAATAATCTTGTTGAATAGTAGTTTTCTAAATCTTTAATCATAAGTGAAATATTAGGTTGTGTAGTAAAAAGCTTGTCAGCAGCGGCAGCCATTGTTTTATTATCAATAACAGCTAAGAAAGCTTCTAACAATTTTATATTCATAGTTTACCTCCAAATATTTGTTTCAATGTCATATTCATTTTAGCATAACTAATTATGAAATTGTACAATAAATTATTCCTGTAGAATAATAAAAACGACTAAAATAAATTATTGACATATGTTCAAAATGTCATATAATAATGTTAAATGGGCATATGTCAATAACCAACAATTATAAGGAGAGAATAATAATGGCAAGACCTAGAAAATGGAGAAAGGTATGTTGTTTACCTGAAAGCAATATGTTTGGGCCCCTAGATGTTGAAAATACGGAAAGTAAACCAATTATTATGACAGTAGATGAATATGAAACTATTCGTCTTATAGATTTAGAAGGGATGATGCAGGAAGAATGTGCTGATAGAATGAATGTAGCTCGCACAACAGTCCAAAGGATATATAACAATGCAAGAAAAAAAATTGCAGAAGCCTTGGTTAATGGAAATGTGTTGAGGATAGAAGGTGGGGACTTTATGCTTTATGATGAAAATGAAAAGAAGCATGGATGTAGGAGATGCCGTAGACGTAGATGCAGTGAAAGAAGTCTTTAATAACACCATGAAAATCATAAGTGAATAAAGGAGAAGAAAGATGAGCGAAAAATGTAATCAAAATTGTAATACTTGTAGTGTAGAATGTGATGATAGAAAAGAAGCTCCTATGAACTTCCTAGAAAAAGCACATGAATTCAGTAATATTAAAAAAGTAATAGGGGTAGTAAGTGGTAAAGGTGGTGTAGGAAAATCACTGGTTACATCTATGTTAGCAGCATCAATGAATAGAAAAGGATATAATATAGGAGTATTAGATGCGGATATTACTGGGCCTTCAATACCTAAGGTTTTTGGAATAAAAGAAAAGGCTACGGCAAATAATCTTGGTTGGTTTCCAGTTAAAAGTATAACAAGTATCAATATTATGTCTATTAATTTGCTAGTAGAAAATGATACGGATCCTGTAGTATGGAGGGGACCTATAATAGCTAGCGCTGTTAAACAGTTTTGGACTGATGTCATCTGGGGAGACATTGACTACATGTTTGTTGATATGCCACCGGGAACAGGAGATGTTCCCCTTACTGTATTTCAATCGATTCCAGTGGATGGAATAATTATGGTAACATCACCACAAGAACTAGTCTCAATGATAGTATCTAAGGCAGTTAAGATGGCAGAAATGATGAATATACCAATTATTGGGCTAGTTGAGAACATGGCATACTTAAAATGTACTGATTGTGGAAAAGAAATTAAAGTATTTGGGGATAGCCATATTGATGAAATTGCAAAGGAACATAATATAAATATACTTGCGAAGATGCCAATTGATCCAGAGTTTGCATCAGCATGCGATAAAGGATTAATAGAAACATGTGATACTGACTATCTTGTAGATATTATAAAGAAAATAGAAGAAATGGAGGTATAACGCTGTAATTAGTTATTTAGAAGGTTCACTTAAATCAACAGGTTCAGTTTGTAATGAGCATCAACACCATAATGAGTGTGGAAATTAAAAAGGGGGTTTTTTTATGTCATATAGTCCATCTTTAGCAAGTTCTATAACCAATACAAAAATGAGAGATTCCGGACATCTGTCTAAATTTTCAGGTATGTGTGCAGTATGTACAGCTACCTGTACTGGCATCTGTGAAATAGGTTTATCAGCAGTTCGTGGCTCAGAAGCAATTTATCCTTATAAAACAGATATTAACCAATTTGCTTCAGAGAAGAATTATCCACTGGATTTTTCTCACTTTAACATCAATGGAAGAGTCTTTGGTGCATTAGGATGTACTGAAGATGCAGATTCAGCAACTTTTCCTAAGGCAAATATTGATACTACGTTTGGGATAAATAATAAAATAAAATTAAATGCACCCATAGTTTTACCAGCTATAGCAAAACTTAACTGGAAGGACTATTATGCTGGAGCTGCCTTAGCAGGAGTATTAGTTGTAATTGGTGAAGATGTAATAGCTAAAGATAAAGGTTTAATTTTACAAAATGGAAAAGTTATTTCATCACCCCTTATTGAAGAGATGGTATTATCATTTAGAAAATACTGCAGAGGCTATGGGGATATTATTCTTCAAGGAAATTATGATGATGAAAATTTAGGAGTATTAGATTATGCTATTACTAAATTAGGAGTTAAATCTGTTGAGCTTAAATTTGGACAAGGGTCTAAGGGAATCCAAGGAATGGGAAGAGTTGAAAACATTGAAGATGCCTTAGAATTTCAGAAGAAAGGATATTTAATATATCCAGATCCATCTGATCCAGTAATAGCAGAAAACTATAAGAAAGGAATAGGTCAGGTATTTGAAAGAATTAGTAAGTTACCTATATGGAATGAGGATATATTAATTAATCGAGTAAAAGAACTAAGGAAACTAGGTGCAGAGCATATATGCTTTAAAACTGGACCATTTGACCCAGAAGATTTAATTAGAATTCTTAAAATTGCGTCAAAAACTGGTGTGGATCTAGTTACATTTGATGGTGCAGGTGGAGGATCAGGGAATAGCCCAAGTAAGATGATGAATGAATGGGGTATTCCTACAGTATATATGGAAAGTATGCTATATAATGTTCTAAAGAAAATGAAGGAAAAAAACTATCCACTTCCACAGGTTGCAATTGCAGGCGGATTTGCTATGGAAGATCAAGTATTTAAAGGACTAGCCTTAGGTGCTCCATATATAGGCCTTGTGGGAATAGGAAGAGCAGCCATGGCAGCAGCTATGGCTGGAAAACAATTAGGAGAACTAATAAATGAAGGAATAGTACCTAAAGATTACCAAAGATTTGGTTCTACTATAGAGGAAATATTTAGTGGTATAAGGGAGCTTAAGGGATTGTATGGTAATGATGCGGTGAACATTTCTCCTGGTGCTATAGGCGTTTATTCTTATATAAGTAGAATATCTACAGGTTTGAAACAGCTTATGGCTTTAAATAGAAAATTTTCCCTAGAATATATTGATAGAAAAGATATAATCCCATTAACTGAATTAGCTGCGAAGATTACGGGACTTGAAACATATAATGATATATTGGATAGAGAATTAATCAATATATAAATAAAAGACTTCAAAGACAGCTAACAAAGTATGTTTTTAAAGGAAAAATTAACTAAACTTCGATATGTAATAATTGCAATGATGGTGGGCAGTGGTATCTTAGGTGTGGAATAAGGCAGTAAAAATAGAAAATAAGTTGAAATATACAGATAAAGCATCCTTGATTTAATAAAAGGGTGCTTTAAACTTTTAAATTAATATCCTTATTGGCAAGAATGTTATAATTATGCCTGATAATGCCAAGACTCATACTATTCTTAAAGCTTTAGTCTATTTATTGACTTCTCTTACATAAAGATATATTATATATGAAAATGGTAATTGTTTTCATATTGGAGGGGTATGAGTGAAAAGCACTAGAGGTAGCTATAAGACACGTCAGAAAGATTTAATTTTAGATTTTTTACAAGAAAAGAATAATCAACATGTGACAGTTGATATGATAGTAGAATCTTTAAAAGGAGAAGTTGGTAAGACAACAATTTACCGAAATTTAGATAAATTAGTGAATCAGGGTGTAGTTCTAAAATATGATATGCCTAATGGAATGAGTGCCTGTTTTCAATACGCAGATAAAACGGAACAACATACACATCATCATTTTTTGTGTGTACAATGTGGACAGATAATTCATGTGAATTGTAATTTTATTGATAAACTTTCTATACATATGGAGAAAGAACATGGATTTTGGTTTGATAGCATTAAAACAGTGTTCTATGGATGTTGTGAAAATTGCATTCCGAAGTAGTGAAATCTACATTTACATGAGGAGAAAATATTATGCATAAAAAATATTGTCAAATGAAAAGAATAGCTGCTCTTGCTATTTTTGTTTGTATCGTTATAGCTTCTTTATTAACGGATAGTTTCCTTCTTGTTCATGCTGATCATAAATGTGTTGGAGAAAGCTGTCATATATGTATACAGATTAGTGATTGTTTAAAGGTTCTGAAGAATATTACAGAACTTTGTTGTGTTATGTTTTTTTCCTTTGGTTTTTTCCGATTCTTATACTTTGCATATCTAAAGATAATTCACATCAGAAAAAAATATAGTACTTTAGTTGGATTGAAGGTTCGCTTGGATAATTAAAGCCTCTTAGTATTTTAAGGTCAAGAATACAAATAATTAGGAGGTTTATTTTCCATGAAAAAATATATTATTATTATCATGTTAGTTACACTTTTGACCGTAACTCTAGCTGGTTGTGCTCCAAAAGACGGAGGATATATAAATACCAATAAGATGGATAGCAAATTAAATATTGTGACAACAATTTTTCCACAATATGATTTTACAAGGGCTATAGTTAGAGACAAAGCAAATTTAACTATGCTCATTAAACCGGGTACTGAAACTCATTCCTATGATCCATCACCTGCAGACATCATACAAATTCAAAACTCAGATGTATTTATTTATATTGGAGGGGAAAATGATGAATGGGTAAAAGGTATTTTGGAGTCAATGGATATAAGTAATAAAAAAATTATTAGATTGATAGACTGTGTTAGTCCAGTTGAAGAAGAAATTATAGAAGGCATGGAAGAAGATGAAGAACATAGCTCAGAAGAACATATTGAGTATGACGAGCATATTTGGACTTCTCCTAAAAATGCTATTTTGATGATAAATGCTATAGCAGAAGTACTTTGCGAAGTTGATACTGAGAACGCTGGCACATATATAGAAAATGCAGCAGCATATTGCGGAGAAATTCAAGCATTAGATGATGAAATTATAGATATTGTAGGTAGTGCTAAAAATAACTTATTAGTTTTTGGTGATAGATTTCCTTTTAGATATTTTGTAGATGAATTTGGACTGGAGTATAGAGCTGCTTTTAATGGATGTAGTACAGAAACTGAATGTAGTGCTGGAACAATGGCATATTTAATGGATACAGTGGAAAAGAACAACATATCTCATGTTTTTTATATTGAATTAAGTAATGCAAATATAGCAAAGGCTATTAGTGAACAAACTGGAGCTAAAATGCTGCTACTTCATTCTTGTCACAATCTTACAAAAGATGATTTTGAGGCAGGAGCTACCTACCTTTCTCTGATGAAACAAAATGCAGAGAATTTAAAGAAGGGGTTGAACTAATACATGAAGTTACTTGATTGCCAAAATGTGACTATGGGATATGACGGCTGCCTTGCTGTGAATGATATTAGTTTTGATTTAGAACAGGGAGATTATCTTTGTATTGTAGGAGAAAATGGCTCAGGGAAGAGTACATTAGTTAAGGGAATTCTTGGTCTTTTGAAACCAATGAAAGGCAATATTGTTTTTAACGGTATTAAGCAGACGGAAATAGGATATTTGCCTCAACAGACCATTGTACAAAAGGATTTTCCTGCTAATGTATTTGAAGTAGTCCTTTCTGGATGTTTGAATCGTCGTGGACTACTGCCCTTTTATTCTAAGAAAGAAAAAAGTCGGGCAGATGATAATATTATCAAACTCGGTATTAATGAATTAAAAAAGAAATCCTATCGTGATTTGTCTGGTGGACAGCAGCAACGAGTACTTTTGGCGCGGGCTCTGTGTGCTACTGAAAAACTGTTACTACTTGACGAACCTGTTACAGGTCTTGATCCTATTATGACATCAGACTTGTATAACTTAATAAACAAATTAAATCATGAAGAGGGCATTACAGTCATCATGGTATCACATGATATTGATAGCGCTTTACAATATGGAAATAAAATATTGCATATGGATACAAAAGCTGCATTTTACGGTTTAAAACAGGACTATCTTTCCACGGATATTTGCCGGCGAATGTTGGGAGGTGCTTAAGATGCTAGAGATGTTATATGATCTATTTTCTTATACCTTTATTATCCGAGCACTTATTGTTGGTAGTTTAGTTTCTCTATGTGCAGCGTTACTTGGTGTAAGCCTTGTATTAAAGCGATATTCTATGATTGGAGATGGGCTATCTCATGTAGGATTTGGTGCATTAGCTGTGGCAATGGCATTTAATATGGCTCCACTAGAAGTATCTATTCCAGTTGTAGCACTGGCTGCTTTTTTGTTGCTTCGTATAAGCGAGAATAGCAACATTAAGGGAGATGCAGCGATTGCATTGATTTCTAGCAGTGCCCTTGCTATAGGTATTATCATGATTTCACAGACAAGTGGAATGAATACAGATGTGTGTAACTATATGTTTGGTAGTATACTAGCTATGAGTAAAAGTGATGTTTATCTAAGCATTGTAGTATCAACTGTTGTCTTGATTTTATATGTCATGTTCTACAATAAGATTTTTGCAGTCACATTTGATGAAAGTTTTGCAAAAGCAACTGGAACAAAGGCTGGGTTTTATAATATGCTGATTGCACTTTTAACGGCTCTTACTATTGTGATTGGAATGAGGATGATGGGAGCTATGTTGATTTCAAGTTTGATTATTTTTCCTGCCCTCACGTCCATGAGAGTGTGTAGAAGCTTTAAGAGTGGTGTTATAAACTCAGGGGTTTTATCGGTCATATGTTTCTTTATAGGAATTGTGATTTCTTTTGGTTTTTCCGTTCCTACTGGAGCAAGTGTTGTAGTAGTAAACCTTGCAGCCTTTTGTGCATTTTCCATAGTAGGTTTTTTGGGAAAGAAGATTTAGGAGGTGTTACTTTGAAAAAGTTCTTAATATCCATTTTATTTGTTGTGTTAATTTTTCTTATTGGATGTGAGAAATCTTCCATGACTCAAAAGCAAACAGATGAAAGTGAATTAAATAATTCATTGGAGTCGGAGAAACAAGAGAACATAAAGTCAGAAAACAGTCTGGATAATAAAGCTAGCGATAAAATACTAGAAATCAAGGATAAAATGTTTATTGCCCAATGTAACGATATTTACCTTAACCCAGATGATTATAAAGGAAGAACAGTAAAATTGGAAGGTATTTATGATGAATATACAGATACTGAATCAGGGAAAACATATCATTATATAATTCGCTATGGACCTGGATGTTGTGGCAATGACGGTGTGGCAGGATTTGAATTTTTCTATGATGGAAACATACCAGAGCCTAATGATTGGATAGAAGTCCTTGGAACCATTGAAATTGTAGATAGAGATGATGGATATCAAAGCGTTGTCATACATCTTTCTAAAATTACAGTATTAGAAGAACGTGGCGAAGAGTTTGTTTATAATTGAAATATTAGTGTACGAATTAAGGCATCCTTGATTAATCAGGGATGCCTTAAAAGATTACTTTAGCATGGAATTTATAAACCATATATTTTTGCTATAGTATGCAACATAGTCTTCAAATATAGCGACAGTCTCAAAATCACCTTCTTCATCATGATAAATACTTCTGTAATAATTCGATATGTTTCATAAAATACCTCCTTAAAATTTTTTAATTTATATAGTTATTAAATTTTGTCTTTTATTAATTATATTATATGATAAAATATGGGTAACAAAAAGGCGCAGATATGTTCGTAGTTGAATACGGCTTTATGGAAAACGATTTTAATGAATTAATTTCCTTATATCGTCAGACTTATGAAGCCCCACTTCTTAAGTGGTGAGTGGTTCACATTGCATAATAGATGGAATAGGGACTTTTGCAGATGCTTTTTATTTAGATAGAGTATTAACAGAAGCAGAAGCAAATCTATCCTTTGAGTTTAGTTTTATGATAGTAGGTATAATAGCATTTATATATTTAGTTTTCATCAAAAAAGAATCCTTTAGTTTTGGAAAAGAAAAGGTAAAGCTATATGCAGCCCTATTTGAAACATTTGGTCAGTTCTTTTATGTTTTCGCCATGGCGGAAAACTCCATAGTTACAGCACCCCTTATATCATCTTATAGTATTGTATCTATTATATTGTCACGTATATTTTTAAAGGAGAAATTAACTAAGTTCCAGTATGCAGTTATAATTGCGATAATGATTGCCATTGGAATTTTAGGGATAGAATAATAAGAAAATCTTCACTTCAAAACTGAGGTGAAGATTTTTATTTATTATTTAGTTTCAAACGCTATACCAAGAGTATTTGGGCCACAATGGCTAGATATTGTACAACTTGCAGTTGTTACATAAACATTGTTAAAATCCATATACTCTAACACTGTGTTCTTAGCAAGAGTTATAAATTCGTTGTCTATATCTGAATGAACGATAAAGATATGCTCATTATTAATGTTAGTATAATTAGATAATGTATCTTTAATATATTTGACTATAACTTTATCAAGGGACCCTCTGTATTTGTTTCCCAAGGACATTGAGCCTGAAGTGTTGTCCACATTAATAACGGGTTTTATTTTCAATAGATTTGATCCAAGGGATGCCACCTTTGAACAACGTCCACCTGCATATAGAAAGTCCAAAGTATCTAAAACAAAACTCATATGTATATTTTTTCTGTGATTATTTAATTTATCTACTATTTCTTTTGCGCTATGCCCTTCTCTTATCATATTTGCGGCTTTCAGAACTAAAAGACCGGAGCCAGTGGAAAGGTTTTGCGAGTCTACTGGGTAAACACCTTTTAATTCATTAGCTGCTATACAACAATTATTGTGCCCACTTGTAAGGGAGCTTCCAAGATTAATATGTATTACTTCATAGCCATCATCAACCCAAGGCTTAAAAAAGTTATAAAACTCTGCAACATTTATAGCAGATGTCTTTGGGAGAACTTTTTTTTCGTCATATGCTTTATAAATTTCATTAGGTTTAATATCCACATTATCCTTATAAGTTTTACCGTCTAGAAGAATGGTATAAGGATAGCAATTGACATTAAAATACTTTATTAAGTCGTCATTTAAATCACATGTACTATCAGCACTTAATATTATTTTTTTCATTTTTGTTATCCTTTCTTATATATTAACAAAGTTCCTCTTAGTATATTTTTAAATCTCTAATATTAATATACAAAAGTAATAATATCTAATATAGATAAGTTTGTCAATTAGGATGAAAGTTTTCCATGTATGTAAAAACCTCCAAGTATAGATGTCAAGAAGTGCTGTACAGTTAGGGTTAACTAGTGGTGGTATATCCAGTAAGCATGCTGCAAAGTCAATATCAAAGTAATAAAATAAAAACTCCCTCAGATTCAATCTGAGGGAGTTTTAAATATTAATATTTAATGAATTTTGATCCAGCTACATTACAGATACTACATTTTTCTGGTACGAATTTTTCAATATTTCCACAAACAGGGCATAGATAATAGAATACTTCTTCTGAGTTATCTAAGTCTCCTAAAGCTTCTTTATATAATTTAGCATGAACTTTTTCGGCTTCCATTGCATAAGTAAATGTTTGAACAGCAGCTTTGTTTCCTTCAGCTTCAGCAGCTTCTACAAATGGTGGGTACATAGTTTCAAATTCAAAAGTTTCACCATTAACCCCATCTTCAAGGTTTTCAGCAGTTGATCCAACTTTACCTGCTACTTTAAAATGTCTTAGGGCATGAATAGTTTCAGCTTCAGCAGCAGCTCTAAATAGTTTCGCAGCATTTATCTTTCCTTCTGATTCTGCCTTTTCTGCATAGGCTAAGTACTTTCTATTTGCTTGGGATTCTCCAGCAAATGCTTCCATAAGATTATTAATTGTTTTGTTATTTTCCATTTTTATCTCCTCCATTTGATTTAATTAATATTTTTAAAAAGACTATTTTGTCTTTATATATCATTATTTTTTTTTATACATTGTGGACACGTGCCTTTAAAATACACATCTTTATGATTAACCTTGAAATTACCTAGGCCTTCAATTGCCAATGAATCAAAGTCTATATCAAAATCAAATATTTTTCCACAAGATTCACATTTAAAATGTCCATGATTTTTCGTTGTAGAATCATATCTAGTTTCATTATCTTCTATTGTTAGAAGTCTTACTAGATTGGCATCTATTAATGCATTCAAAGTATTATAGATAGTTGTTTTTGATAATGTAGGAATTTCCTTTTGTAAATCAGTATATATCTGGTCAACAGTAGGATGAGTTTTATTATTATTTATATATTCTAAAACCTTTAGCCTTTGGTGGGAAAGACGAATATTTTTGTTTTTTAGTTCATTTGTTAGTTCCTCAAAGGTTATATTCATATGCGTCACATCCTTTATATATTTAGTACTATAGGCATTAAAATAAAAGTAATGATTGCTAAATTGTAATGATTACAACTTGATTATAATTATAAATAATATTAATGTCAAGTAAAAAAATAATTATAATAAAAAGGAGCAATAGGTGATTACCTATTACTCCTTTTCTTTAATCTATAGATATTTAAATAGAAGTTCTTTTTACAAATTGTCCTTCTTTCATGATTACTTCCATTTTTTCAACAGAAATATTGTGGATATCTACAAGAGGGTTATCTTGAAGAATGATTAAATCAGCAAATTTACCTTCTTCTAATGTTCCAGTAATATCATCTATCTTTAGCATTTCAGCACCATTCTTAGTAGCAGCTAATATTACTTCCATTTCAGATAAACCTGCTTTATTTAAGGCATACATTTCTGTTATAGCATATTTTCCATAAGGAGTTAAGCTACTACAAAATGAATCTGATCCTACAGTGATTCTGATTCCCTTTTTATTTGCATTTTGTAGATTGTCAATTATACGATTTAATTCCTTCTCGGCAGTTGTATTGCCTGGATATTTATCATGTATAGGTCTGTAAGGTGGCTCATAGACTGTAAACCATTCATAGAAGAATTGTAAAGTAGGGCAGAAGGTAATGTCTTTTTCCTTCATAATCTCTAAACATTCTTCATTTAATTCTTGTCCATGAATAATTGCAGATACACCTGCTTTACATGAGTTTAAAGCACCTTCATAACCTTCGGCATGGGACCATACAGGAATGCCCACCATATTACATTCGTCAACTACTGCTTCAATTTCTTCCATGGTATAATGAGTTGCAGCTTTAGCATCGTATCTCCATATTCCTCCGCCTGTAGACCAGATTTTAACTGCATCTGGATTTTCACGGAGCCTTTTCCTAATGGCTTTTCTAAGTTCCCATGGTCCATCTACTCTCTCAGCCCATGGATGAGAATCATTATTATAGTCTAAAGGTAAGTTATGAGAATCTCCATGTCCAGCAGTTCTACAGAATCCAAGACCTGTTGTAATAACCCTAGGTCCAGGGATAATACCTTTTTCAATCATATTTCTAATATGTATCCCAGATCTAGAAATTTCTCCAACTGTTGTTAATCCATGCTCTAATGCTTCTCTAGCCTGAGCTACAGCAACTATGGTTTTTTGAGTAATTGGTTCAAGTACCCATTCTGTATCATTATCACTTAAATTTCCGCTAAAATGAAGATGAGCATCAATTAAACCAGGCATAATAGTCTTACCAGTTATATCAATTACTTCACCTTGGAATTCTAAATCTTTCTTAGGGCCAGCATATCTAATCTTTTTGTCCTCTACAACTACCATAGAATTTTCAACTACTTCTCCTGTCCCCTTTATTAATAGACCACCAGTAAATATAAATTTACCCAATATATTCGCCTCCTTATAAGCAATATTCATATTCATTTTAACCCTTAATACTTCACTAATCAATCTTAATATTTATGCAAGTTGTTAAAAAGTATGATAAAATTAAAGCCATGAGAAAGAAGTAGGTGATAAAATGGACGAATACCAGAACTTAATAGAGCTTCAATTAAGGCTAATACTAGGAAATCTTCATGAAGCAGTTTGCGTCATAAATACTTCAGGTATAGTTACATTCTGGAATGCCAGCTCTGAAAAATTATATGATATAAAGGCAAAGGAAATAGTAGGAGTACATATAGAAACATTCTTTCCAAATGCTTTGCTTCTAAGAGCCTTAAAGGAGAAAAAGACCTTCCAAAATTTAAAGCATAAACCTAAAGGAGAATCTGATGTAATAATATCTGCTATACCCCTTATATATAAAGGAGAGCTAATAGGAGCAGTATCCACCGATAGAGATCTTAATGAAATCACTAATTTATATATGGAATTAGATCGTGAGAAGACGAAGGTTGAAATCCTAAAGCAACAAATGAAGGAAATAACTCAGGATAAATATTTCTTTGGTAAAATTATTGGAAAATCTAAAGCCTTAGTAGATGCTATGATTATAGCTAAACAAGTAGCCAAGACAGATGCAAGTGTACTAATTACTGGTGAAAGTGGAACTGGAAAAGAAGTATTCTCAAGGGCAATACATCAAGAAAGTGATAGAAAGGGAGATTTTATTCCAGTTAATTGTAGTGCTATACCTTCAAATCTTTTGGAATCTGAGTTATTTGGATATGTGGAGGGAGCTTTTACAGGTGCCTATAAGAAGGGAAGACCAGGAAAATTTGAGTTAGCCAATGGGGGAACTCTATTTTTAGATGAAATTGGTGACATGCCTTTGCTTATGCAGGCGAAACTTCTTAGAGTATTACAAGATGGAATTGTATATAGAGTAGGAAGTAGCAAGCCTATAAAGGTAGATGCTAGGATAATCGCTGCAACAAATAAAGATTTACAACAGCTTATGGAGGAAGGTAAGTTTAGAGAAGACCTTTATTATAGATTAAATGTAGTATCCATAGAAATACCTCCACTTCGAGAGAGAAAAGAGGATATACCAGAGCTTATAAAAGATTTCATTGAAGAATTTTCAGAGAAAAACAATAAGGGTAAGATTCTTATATCTCCTGATGCCATGAAGATACTGTCTGATTACCATTGGAAAGGTAATATAAGAGAATTAAAAAACACTATTGAAAGATTAGTAATTTTATCGAAGAATAATATAATTGAAAGTAGCGATATACCTGCTGAAATAATAAGCAGTACAAATATGGCATCTTTTATAAATTTAGATATAGATAATTCTTTTGATTTAAAGAAGGCAGTGGAAGAATTTGAAAAGAGTATAATTATAGATGCTCTAGACAAGGTAAAAGGTAATAAAGTTCAAGCGGCAGAATTGTTAAATATAAAAAGATCTACACTGTATTATAAATTAGATTTATATAATTTAACTGAATACCCTAATGGTGTCAATTAGTTGACACTGAAATGCAAAAAACTGACACTAAGACTTGTAATCATTTTATTATAATAAGCAATAAAGATATTATTATTAATATCCATGAACTCTGTTTATTACTAGGTTTTGGAGAAGATATAGATAATAAATATGAATTAAAATAATACTGTACATGTCAGATATCTGACATGTACAGTATTATTGTTTGTTTGAAAAGAAAGGAGTTTTAATAATCAACAAATTAATGGGGAAACAAGAAATATTTTAGACCTTTAGGAAGCTTGCAATAACAAGGGTTATAGTGATCAATATTTATAATAAATAAACTTTAGTGTATAAATCCATTAGACAGTTAGTCATGGCATAATATTTGCATATTAAACATTCATGAGTGATAAACAAATAATTATCAATAATGATTGTTGGGAGGGAGAAGATGGCATTATATATAATTCCGTTAAGACAACATGTAGGTGCTCCTTGTATGGCAACAGTACAAATAGGAGACCAGGTGCTAAGAGGTCAATGTATCGCTGAACCAAATGGACTTGGAGCTAAAATACATTCTAGTGTAACAGGTAAGGTTATAAATATAACAGAAGAAGCTATTGAAATAGAAGGAGAAGTTATAGATAAAGAAGATTATGTAAAGATTAAAAAATGTGAATCCATAGCAGAAACTGCCTATGAGGCTGGTATAGTAGGTTCTGGTGGAGCTGGATTTCCCACTTATATAAAGCTTAAATCAGAAATTCCAGATGGATATGTAATTGCAAACTGTGTAGAATGTGAGCCTATTTTAAACCATAATATAAAACTTTTAGAAGAAAATCCTGAGATAGTTATAAAAGGTATTAGATATGCTATGGAGGCTACAAAGGCTCCAAAGGGATATATAGCAATAAAATCTAAAAATAAGAAAGCTATCTCTTCATTAAAAGATGCAATTGGGCAGGCAACAGATGTGGAAATAAAAGAACTTAGAGATATGTATCCTATGGGTGAAGAAAGAGCAATAATTCATGAAATCTTTGGCATATGGCTTACTCCAGAAGAGTTGCCTATAGAGGCTAAATGTGTAGTAATGAATGGTGAAACCTTGGCAAATCTTACAAGGGCAATTGAAGATTCAAAGCCTGTAATTGATAAAGATATTACTGTAGGTGGAAAATTAAAAAGTGGCAAAGAATCTAATGTTTTCTTTCAAGTACCTATTGGAACTTCCATAAATGGTCTTATTGATAAATGTGGAGGAATTGCTGGGGATTTTGGAGAGGTAATAATTGGAGGACCATATACAGGTAAGGCAGGAGATATTGACAAAGCTGTAGTTACAAAAACATCTGGTGGTGCAATAGTTACTATTCCTTTGCCAGAGTATGATGGACCGATAGGGATTCTAGTATGTGCCTGTGGTGCAGATGAGACTAGACTTAGAGATATAGCGAGAAAGATGAAGTCAGAGGTTGTTGCAGTGACAAAATGTAAAAATGTTGTAGAAGTAAGGGGTGCAAATAAATGCCTTACACCAGGAGATTGTCCTGGGCAAGTTCAAGGAGTAATGGAGCTTAAGAAAAAAGGTGCTAAAAGAATTTTAATATCAAACTGTAGCGATTGCACAAATACGGTAATGTGTTGTGCTCCTAATATGGGGATACCGGTATATCATCATACAGACCATATATTTAGGACAGTTGATCATGAATTAACAAGAAGACTTCCTATGGAAGAAAAGAAATAGATTACTTAAGGAGGGATAAGTATGTCAATAAGCATTGAGCAAGCAGAAAAATTTAAAAACAAGGTTGCTGTAGTATGCTGTAGAACAGAGGCAGGTACAATAATATCAGCAGACCATCTTGAAGATCCAGGAATATTTCCTGATCTTGAAGATTCAGGACTACTTTCAATACCAAAAAACTGTGCAAAGATAGGTCAAGTTATTGGAGCTAAGATTTTAAAAACTATTGATTCATTAACTCCTATAACACCTGATATGTTAGAGGGAATTAAGGAAATGGATTTATCTAATGAAGATTTAGAACTTCCAGATTCAGAAAAAAAGGCAGTTCTAAGAAATAATATGAAAGCTGGAGATATGATAAAGATAGATGATTTAGAAAATCCAATGAACTTTGAGAAGCTTGAAGATTCACTTCTCATTAAACTTAGTGATGGAGTGTTAACTCGAGGAGAGGTAATCGGAGCAAAGCTTAATCAAGATGTACCAGCTCTTACACCAATAAAAGCACATATGCTAGAAGGATTTGATTCAAAAGTAGAGAAAGAAGAAATATTATCCTCTGCAATGACCAGTTCAGTACAAGGTGGAGTATTGAAAATAAAAATTGCTGAAGGAAAAGGAATAGATATTGAAGTACCTTTAGGAGGCTTTGTACCGGCACAAGTTGTACCAGCAAAGGTGGAGAGTTCTCCAGAAATAACCAAAAAAGTACCAGCTAAAGAAGTTAGAAAGCTTGTTAAGAAGCATTTCCAAATAAATGAAGTAAAATTTGGGGAAGAAACAAAGATAGAAGGAACAACCCTTTATATTAGAGAAAATATCGAGGAAGATGCAATTAAGGTAGATGAATTAGTTAAGAAAATAAAAGTTGAGATAATCACTCCTGACAAATATAATCAGTATTCAGAAACCATAATGGATGTTCAGCCTATAGCTACAAAGGAAGAAGGAAGTAAATTAGGCGGAGGAGTAACCAGAGTGCTTGACGGGGTAATTGTAATGGTAACTGGTACTGATGAGAATGGAGTTCAAATCGGTGAATTTGGCTCTTCAGAGGGTATACTTGAAGAGAACATAATGTGGGGAAGACCTGGTGCTCCTGATAAGGGAGAAATATTTATAAATACCCAAGTGACTATAAAAGAACATACTAATATGGAAAGACCAGGACCTCTTGCAGCTCATAAAGCTACAGATTTTATTACACAAGAGATTAGAGAAGCTTTAAAGAAATTAGATGATTCTTTAGTGGTTTCAGAAGAAGAATTTGTTCAATTAAGAAGACCGGGAAAGAAGAAAATCGTAATAGTTAAGGAAATAATGGGGCAAGGGGCTATGCATGATAATTTAATACTTCCTATGGAGCCTGTTGGTATATTAGGAGCAAAACCAAATGTTGATCTTGGAAACGTTCCAATAGTTTGTTCGCCATTAGAAATATTAGATGGAGCTATACATGCACTTACCTGTATAGGGCCTGCCACTAAGGAGTGTTCAAGACATTACTGGAGGGAACCTCTTGTAATAGAAGCACTTAGAGATGAAGAGGTAGATTTATGTGGCGTTGTGTTAGTAGGTAGTCCTCAAATCAACTCTGAGAAATTCTATGTATCTGAAAGAGTTGGAATGACTGTTGAGGCTATGGATGTGGATGGAGCAGTAGTTACTACAGAAGGCTTTGGTAATAACCATATTGATTTTGCCAGCCATATAGAGCAAATAGGTATGAGAGGAATTTCAGTTATTGGTGCATCCTTCTGTGCAGTACAGGGAGCATTAGTAGTTGGAAATCAATATATGACTCATATGGTAGACCTTAATAAAACAGAAGCTGGAATTGAAAACGAAATTCTATCATGTAATACTTTAACTGAAGATGACGGTATAAGAATATTAGCTATGTTAAAAGCTGCGATGGCTGGAGAAGAAGTATTAGCACCTGAAAGAAATTGGAATCCAGATATAAAGGAAAACAATTTACAGTTAATCGAAAAAGCTATAGAAAGAAAAGTGCAAAGACAAGATAATGAAACATCACTTCCAATGAGCGAAAAGAGGAAGGAAAAATATAGTTAGAATTAAGGTGTATATATGAAATATATAGATGGAGTAAGATACTTAGAAGGCATTATTGTGGAGGTAAGCGATGGTGCTGTAAGCATAGATTTTAAGGGAAGAATGGGATTTTTGAAAATTCCAATGAGAATGCTAATAACAGACTATCCCCTAGAGGTAGGGCAAGAAGTTGGACTTAATATGAGTTATGTAGAAGTTTTAAGTCCGATGCCCAATGATAAATATGTTAGCAATTTAGATAAAAAAAGAAATGAGGAGGTATAATGATGAGCATGACAGTAGTAAAAGGATTGCAATCTGAAATATTTGTACCAATTACACCACCTCCAGTATGGACTCCTGTAACTAAGGAATTGAAGGATATGGTTGTAGCTTTAGTTACAGCAGCTGGTGTTCATGAAAAAAGCGATAAAAGATTTAACCTTGCAGGAGATTTTTCCTTTAGAAAGGTTAAGGATACAACTCCATCTAGTGAATTGATGGTATCCCATGGTGGATACGATAATGGAGATGTTAATAAGGATATAAATTGTATGTTCCCTATAGATAGAATACATGAACTTGCAAGGGATGGTTTTATAAAATCTGTTGCTCCAGTTCATGTAGGATTTATGGGAGGAGGAGGAAATCAGGAAAAGTTTAAAAATGAAACTGGCCCTGAAATTGCAAGGATATTAAAAGAAGAAGGAGTAGATGCAGTACTTATGACTGCTGGATGAGGTACTTGCCACCGCTCTGCCGTGATTGTGCAGAGAGCGATTGAGGAAGTAGGTATACCAACTATAATAATAGCTGCTCTTCCTCCTGTAGTAAGGCAAAGTGGTACTCCTAGAGCAGTTGCTCCATTAGTACCTATGGGTGCAAATGCAGGAGCTCCTAACAATGTAGAAATGCAGTACAATATTTGTAGAGACTCCTTACAAAAGTTAGTAGAGATTGATACAGCTGGTAAGATAGTTCCACTTCCATATGAGTATATTGCAAAGGTTTAAAGGGGGTAAGTGATGAATTTTTCTAAGAGTTTACATGCTATTGATTCCCACACAATGGGAGAACCAAATAGAACTATAATAGGTGGATTACCTGCTATACCTGGAAAGACTATGGCAGAGAAAAAAGAGTACTTAGAAAATCATTTGGATTATATAAGAACAGGTGTAATGCATGAACCAAGAGGGCATAATGATATGTTCGGCTCTATAATCACTTCTCCTACTTTACCAGAGGCAGACCTAGGTATAATCTTTATGGATGGTGGAGGATATTTAAATATGTGTGGTCATGGTACTATAGGTGCAGCTACCATTGCAGTAGAAACTGGAATGGTGGAAGTCACTGAACCAACTACAGATATAATATTGGAAGCTCCTGCTGGACTAGTTAAAGCAAAGGTAAAAGTGGAAAAGGGAAAGGCTAAAGAAGTTTCTGTAATCAATGTTCCTTCATTTTTATATAAAAAGGATATTCAAGTAGATGTACCTGATATTGGAAAAGTCACCTTTGATATTTCCTTTGGTGGTAGTTTCTTCGCTATAGTAAAGGATAGTGAATTGAAGGTTGATATTGATCCAAAGAATACTAATATAATAATTGAAAGAGCTATGAAGTTAAGGGAAATAATAAATAAAGAAATTAAAGTACAGCATCCAATACAATCCCATATAAAGACAGTTGATTTAGTAGAAGTTTATGGAGAGTCCAAGAGTGACGATGCAGATTATCAGAATGTAGTAATATTTGGTTCAGGACAAGCTGATAGATCACCTTGTGGAACTGGTACAAGTGCCAAGATGGCAACCTTATATGCTAAAGGGGAATTAGGTATTAATGAACTCTTTACATATGAAAGTATAATTAATACTAAATTCACTGGAAGAATCTTAGAAGAAACTACAGTTGGTGAGTTTAAAGCTGTTGTGCCTGAAATAACAGGCTCTGCCTTTATAACAGGGTTTAATCATTTAGTAATAGATGAAGAAGACCCAGTAAAATATGGATTTCTTTTAAAATAAATATAATAAAATACTACCCTATAATAATTAAATTATAGGGTAGTATTTTGTTTATGCTGTAAGCCTACAATTTTTTCTGTTTGGATTAACTCTTTATAAGTATAATCAAAACTATTAAACTGTCCATCTTTTCTCATTACAGGATGAAAGTTTTTAGATTTAATAGCTTCTATAAAATCTTTGTCATCTCTTATGGTATCATAAAATTTGGTTGCATATTTACCGATTTTATCAATTACATGCGCATCACTAGCGCCTAAAGATGGCAAGCCCAATTCAGTAGCCGTGGCATAAGCATATAGATTATGGTAAGAGTAAGTACTCCCATTAAAGGATTCAACACCATCTAATATATGGGCTACTTCATGAAGGTGATTTCCTAATCCTCTATTGTTATTCCTAAAAGGATGGGCAGCAATGGCTACTCCTTTATGTTTTTTCACTAAATTAAGAAGTTCTATAGCATGTATCTTTTCTTTAGGAATATCCTCTAAGCCAAAAACTAGAATATCTCCTTGATGAGTTAGAACCTCAGCACCGACTATCACTAATACTCCGTTAACTTTAGTATAATTACCTATTTCATTTTTCAAACTATTATTATCATGGTTTGTTATACATATACCATCTAATCCAAGGAGTTTTGCTGTATCAATTGTTTCTCTCAAATCAATAAAACTATCTGAAGAGTACCTTTTTTCATGTATATGAGTATCTATTATCATCATTTTGCCTCCATTTTGTTGTTACTTAAATAATAACATATAAGTCGATTATGTTAATCTAACATTAATAAATCTTATACTAAAATCAGTATGATTAATAATATCTATAAAGATTGACTTTGAAATTTCAAAATATTACCATGAAAGGTGGAGTATGAGAATAATAAATAAAGTGATTATAAAGGAGTATGAGGTATGAAAAGAAAAGGTTTAATATTTGTATCTTTATTATTGTTATTAACAATAGTTTTTACTGCTTGTGGACAGGCTGCTGACAAAAGTCAAGATGTAACAGAGCCAGGAACAATAGAAGAAGTAGATAAGGATGTAGTAGAAAAAGAGGAAGAGAAACTTGATTTCCAAGGAAGACAAATGAATGTAGTAACTACATCTGAGAAATATGCAGAACTATTTGATGCCTTTGCCAAAGAAGTAAATGCAAAAGTAGACTTCTTATCTATGTCTAGCGGAGAAGTAATATCTAGAATAGAAGCAGAAGGTGGAAAACCAATGGCAGACCTTTGGTTTGGTGGTGGAATTGATGCATTTATGGCAGCAAAGGATTCTGGATTATTAGAATCTTATATTCCAAAAGAGGCAGATAAGGTAGGTAGTGAATTTAGAGACTCAGAGGGATATTGGATATCAAAGGGATTAACAGTAGTTGGATTCTTAGTTAATGAAGAATTATTGAAAGAAAAAGGATTAGAAGTTCCTACAACTTGGAAGGAATTAGCAGACCCAAAATATAAAGATGAGATAATAATGGCGAATCCAGCTATCTCAGGAACAAATTATGGAGCAGTAAAAGGAATATTAGATATGTATGGTGAAGAAGAAGGCTGGGCATATTTAGAAAAATTAAATGAAAATATTCCATTCTATGGCAAAAGAGGTAAAGACCCAGAAGAAAAAACTGTAGCAGGAGAGTTTGCTATAGGAATAATACCAGCAGACAAATCATCTTTTGAAGCAGGAGAGAAGAATAATTTAACAGTTATATATCCAGAAGACGGTATACCTTGGGTACCAGAAGGAGTAGCAATATTTAAAAATGGTGATGGAGCAGATATAGCAAAGGCTTTTATAGATTTTATGCTAAGAGATGAGAATCAAGAAAGATTAGCAGAACTTGATGGTAAAGACGGGGCACAAATGATTAAAATTGGCATCGGTGGTTATGATTTAGGTCTACCAGAAGATAAACTAATAGACCAAGATATCTCAACTTTTGGAACTATGAGAGAAGAGATACTAAAAAGATGGGAAAAATTAACAATAGGGAAATAGATATCGGGTGAAATGGTCAACCATTTCACCTTTCCATTTTTAAAAATAATCTATATAATTAGATTATAATATTTGAAAGGAAAAGAATATGAGAAAAAAATTTTTAGATTCATTAGATAAAATATTAATGATAACAATAATATTATCTGTACTAATTTTTATACTATATCCCTTCATTTCAGTATTTATAACTTCTTTAATGGAAAATGGAAGAATTGATTTATCATATTTTTCATTTGTGAAGAAGGAAGCTTATTTAATAAAGAACTCAATAACTACTGGAATATACAGTACAATTTTAAGTACGCTTTTTTCCATAATGATTGCAGTATATTTTTATATATCTACAGATAGAGTTAAGAAAATAATCACTGCAATACTTATGTTAACCATTATTTCTCCTCCCTTCGTTACATCACTTTCTTACATAAGACTTTTTGGAAGAAGAGGATTTATAACTCATGGATTATTGGGATTGTCTATATCCCCCTATGGACAGTTGGGAATAGTATTGATGCAGAGTTTAGGTTTTACTTCTATGAATTCAATACTTCTTACGGGATATTTGAAGCAATTAGACAAGACTCTTATAGAATCAGCTCGTTCATTAGGAGCTAAGACTACAGATATTATAAAGGATATTATACTACCTCTTATGAAGCCATCAATAACTGTGGTTATGCTACTATCCTTTATAAGGTCATTGGCTGATTTTTCAACTCCAAGGATAATAGGAGGGGCTTTTAATGTATTGGCAACAGAGGCTTATCTATCTATAATAGCAAAGGGAGATATAAGAAGAGCAGCCACTATTTCCGTCATATTATTTATTCCTGCAATTATAGTCTTCATATTATACATGACAAAGTTTCAATCATTAGCCATGAGCCAACACGGAACAAGTTCAGGTGAGGGAGTAAGTATAAAAAGAGAAGGTTATTTATACAATTTTATGAAAATAGGAGCAATATTTTTCTTGATTTGGATTTTACTGCAATATGCATCTATTATAATGTCAGCTTTTACAGATACTTATCGTGGGAAAATGTATTTTACGCTAAATCATTTTAAGGAAAGTAAGATAAGTGTACTAAATACATTTCCAAGAACAATATTTGTATCATTAATAGCTGGAATGGCAAGTTCGGTTATTGGACTTCTATTACAATACTATGGATTTATAAGAAATTATAAGTTGGCTAAGATAACGGATTTTATAGCAACAATGCCATATATAGTACCGGGAACATTCTTTGGGATTGGGTATATATTGGCTTTTAATAGACCACCATTAGAATTAACAGGAACCCTTTTAATAGTAATCTTAAATGTTACTTTCAGGCAACTGCCTTTTGCTTCAAAAGTAGGATATTCTACATTAACTCAGATAAACAGAGATACAATAAACTCTGTAAAAGATTTAGGCGGACATGACTGTTATGTAATAAAAGACATTATCCTTCCATTGAGCAAATCTGGTTTATATATTTCATTTGTAAATGGATTTACTTCAACTATGACAACTATTGGCTCAATAATTTTTTTAATATATCCAAAACAAAAACTGGCTACTATGATAATGTTCGATGTTATAGAATCAGGAAAATATGGGGTTGGTTCAGTGATAGCATTTCTAATTATACTGATATGTCTTATAGTAAATGGATTATATTATTTCTTGTTATCAAGAAAGGAGAAGAAACATGTTTCTTACAGTGTCTAACTTAACTAAAATATATGGAGGTAAAAAGGTAGTAGATAATGTTTCGTTTGAAGCAGAAAAAGGTAGTATTACTTGTATTCTTGGACCAAGTGGGTCTGGAAAGACTACTATATTAAGATGCTTAGGTGGTTTTGAAAGTCCAGAGTCAGGAAATGTGATAGTTGACAATAAACAGATATTAAAACTAGGGCCAGAGGAAAGACCTATATCAACAGTATTTCAATCCTATGGATTATTTCCCCATAAATCAGTAATAGAAAATACAATTTATGGATTAAAATTTAAAAAGGTCACCAGAAAAGAAGCAATTAAAGAAGGACAAGAGATGCTAGAAATTGTTGGTTTAAAAGGTTATGACAATAGAAGAATAAATCAACTTTCTGGAGGAGAGCAGCAAAGAGTAGCTTTAGCAAGGTCTTTAGTGGTGAGGCCAAATTTATTATTATTAGATGAGCCTTTTTCAAATTTAGATGCTAAACTGAGGTTAGTTATGAGGGAGGAAATTCAGAGAATACAAAAGACATTTAATATAACAACAATCTTTGTAACCCATGACCAAGAAGATGCTTTTTCAGTAGCAGACCAGATTATTTTGATGAATAAAGGAAGAATAGAACAAATATCTTCTCCTATAGATATATACAACTATCCAAAAGGAGAATTTCCATTACAATTTATAGGGCGTTCAAACATAAAAAATGCAAATGGACAAGTTAAGTTTGTAAGACCAGAGGAAATAAAAATACACTATAACCCAAATGAAAATACCATAGAAGGAACAATAAAGAAGAGGATATTTAAAGGAGCTATAGTGGAATACCATATATCAACAAAAAATGATGAGTTAATAGCTATAGAACTTTCAAAAGACAAAACTTATAATGACGGTGATATAGTTTATTTAGAGTTTGAATATAAAGTGATTATGTAGATTTAAATATAATTACAATATAATGATAATGTTTTGATTTGGTATATACCTAAGGACAAGATTAAGAAAAATTTTTCATAGAAAACAGCCTATGCAATTTAATAGTGGCAATAGGCTGTTTTTTATACAAAAATATTCAAACATATGTTTGAACTTTTGTTCTTTCTATGGTATAATTTACCTAAACTAATCGTCGAAGAGGTGTTAAAAGTGGACGTCTTAGAGAAACTAAAAATATTATCTGATGCAGCTAAATATGATGTATCTTGTTCTTCAAGCGGAAGTAATAGAAAAAATAAAACTGGTGGACTAGGAGATGCAAAATCCTGTGGAATATGCCATAGTTGGTCTGATGATGGGAGATGTATATCCTTATTAAAGATTCTAATGACTAATTATTGTGTCTATGACTGTGTTTATTGCATAAATAGATCCTCCAATGATTTACCTAGAGCTATATTTACTCCAGAGGAGATAGTGGATTTGACTATAAACTTTTATAAAAGAAACTATATTGAAGGATTGTTTTTAAGCTCTGCTGTATTTAAATCTCCTAATTATACTATGGAGATGCTATTTCAGGTGGTTAGAAAACTTAGAGAAGAAGAAAATTTCAATGGATATATTCATACAAAGGCAATACCTGGAGCAGATAGGGAAATTGTTGAAAAAGTGGGAAGATATGTGGATAGAATGAGTGTAAATATAGAGTTACCCACAGAGGAAGGATTAAAGCTTTTAGCACCTCAAAAGAATAAGGAAAATATTTTAAAGCCTATGGGATTAATAAAAGCTGGAATTACTCAATCTGTAGAAGAAAGGAAGAAGTTTAGATTTAGTCCCAAATTTGTTCCGGCAGGTCAAACTACACAATTAATAGTAGGAGCAACTGTTGATAATGATTTAAAAATCCTTAGACTGTCTGAAGGATTGTATAATTCCTATGGACTTAAGAGAGTATATTATTCAGCCTTTGTACCTGTAGTTAACAATCCAAAGCTACCAATGATTAAATCGCCACCTTTATTAAGAGAAAATAGGCTTTATCAAGCCGATTGGTTACTTAGATTCTACGGATTTGAAGCAAAAGAATTGTTAGATGAAGAAAAGCCAGATTTTGATTTGGCACTAGATCCTAAATGTGATTGGGCTCTTAGGAACATTCATCTATTTCCAGTAGAGATAAATAAGGCAGACTATGATATGCTTCTAAGAGTTCCTGGAATTGGAGTAAAATCAGCAATGAAGATAATCCAAGCTAGGAGATTTTCCTCAATAGATTTCTATGATTTGAAGAAGCTAGGGATTGTGCTTAAAAGGGCTCAGTATTTCATTACTTGCAAGGAAAAGTACTATGGAATTAAATCCATGGATAGCCAAATAATCCGCAGTCAATTGGTGGAAGGACCTTCAATTACAAAGGATTATCAGCAGCTTTCTTTATTTGATAAGGTATCTCTAGAGGACAAATATATTCAAATAGGTGGTCAGCTATGATGCTTCAATATATTTATGACGGTAGTTTTGATGGATTGTTAACCTCCATTTATGAGGCTTACTATAGAAGGGAAGAGATTGAGGATATAGTTCCTCGAGACAGCATGGAGGATAATTTTTTAGTACAGAAGATATTCATTTCAACAGATAAGGAAAAATCAAGTCGAGTATATGAAGCTATAGAAAATAAAATTTCAGAAGAAGCCTTGAGAAGAGTTTTCTATGCCTATTTGTCTGAGTTACCAGGTCATGGAGTAACCATACTTAAATATCTTCAATTAGGATTTAAACTTGGGCCTCAAGTGGATTTAAACTTATCCAATGATATAGTCTTAAAGATGGATAAGATTAACTATAAAGTAGCTGCGGAAAAGCATAGGATGCTAGGGCTTATTAGGTTTAAGGAGCTTGAGAATGGAATACTCTATTCCTCCATAGAGCCTGATCACAATATAGTAGGATTGTTAGCGCCACATTTTACATCAAGGTTGATGAATGAAAACTGGGCAATACATGATATTAAAAGAGGTATAGGTGTGCTTTATAATAAAAAAGAATGGGTTATTAAGGATATTGAAATATCAGATTCTCTAATGATAAAAGAAGAGGAAGAAGAATATCAGGATCTTTGGAGAGCCTATTTTAAATCCATAGCCATACAAAGTAGAATAAATCCAAAGCTGCAAAAAAGAAATATGCCAATGAGATATTGGAAGCATTTAGTGGAAAAATAGTGAATAGAAAAACTCTATTCACTATTAACTATTTATAGGAAATAGTCCATTTTCATCTAATTCATATACTTCATCAAAGACCTCTTCAATAAACTTTCTATCATGTGAAATGGCTATGATACATCCTGCAAAGTTTTTTAAGGCTCCACGAACCTCTGGACCTGAGAGGGGTGAAAGGTTTCTTGTTGGCTCATCTAATATGAGAACTTCCGACTTCTCCAAAATCATCTTTGAAAAATAAAGCTTAGCACGCTGGCCTCCAGACAAACCCTCTACAGGATGAAACATTTCCTCCTTAGTAAAGTTTACACTACCAAGATAGGTTCGTATTCTTGTATTTTCTTCCTTTGTACTATCCTTGCTTAGAAACTCAATGGCATTTTCCTTTGGATTCATCATTTCTGAGTAGTCTTGAGGCATATATCCTATGGGGATAGAATTCTTTTTCAACTCTTCTCCTATAAGGCGTAATAATGTTGTTTTTCCCGCACCATTCTTACCTACAATACATATCTTTTTTGGGCCATATATAGAAAGATGAATATTTTGGCTTAAGACATTGTTGCCAACTTCTAGAGTATCTAAATGAAAATCTAAAATTTGTTTTCCATTTGGAATTGAAATATTATCGCTAAATTTTACGAGGATACTATATTCAAAATCAGGATTTTGAGTCATATTTTCCTTTTCGCGTTCAAATCGACGACCCATGGATTTTACACTATGCATCTTATCCTTAAGATTTTTTGCAACTCCGGGAGCTTGCCTAGAAACACTTCTTAGCTCATGCTGAACCCTTTCATATATTTGCCGATAACGTTCCATCTTTGAATCATATTCTGCTTTCTCCTTTTTTGCTAACTGTGTTTGCCTTACAATATTATCATCACGATTTTTAATGTATTCTGAGTAAGATAGACTGGCTATAGTATATTGAGGCTTACTCTTTCTCATAAGCTGTTCAAAATGTATAATGGTATTAGCACAGTTTTCAAGAAGTATCTCATCATGGGAAACAAACATTATTGGAATATCAATATCTTTTATAAATTTTTCTAGCCATTCTACAGACTTTAAATCTAAATCATTACTTGGCTCATCTAAAAGTAATAGTGTAGGGGATTTCATCATCTCACAAAGCAATTGGAATTTGATTTTCTCTCCTCCTGATAATTGACCTAAAGTAATGGAACATGAAATACGCTCCTCTGGAAAATCCATCTGTCTTATTAATTCATAGAATAAATTATAATCAAACTGTTCAAAATCAACATTATTATAAAGGTAATCTGACGTAGTTTTTTTAAGTATTTGTCCTTCAAGGATTTGGGGAAGATAAGCAATCTTTTCTCCATCTTTAAATATCTCACCTTTTATCTCCACATAGTCATTTATTAAACTTGGATTCGCAATTGCCTTTAATAATGTGGATTTGCCATTTCCTTCTTCACCAATTAATGCCACCTTATGTTCTGGTTGGAGTGAGAAACTGAAATCCTCCAATAGAGTTCTCAAATCCTTACTTAAATAAAGGGATAAATTTTTAATGACTAACATAAATATAACCTCCTTAAGTTAGCTGCCATATGGAAAATAAAAAAGTCTACTTGATTTTCAAGTAGACAAAATAATCATTTATAAACACGTAAAACTATATACATAGCTACATGTACAAAAGCAAATGATAATCTACTCAATATGGCAACCAAAAACCGACCTTCTTTAAAGGCCAAATATTTAGTATTAAACTCACCATATCGATTATCTAATCATTGCTCTCCTCCAAATAGTTTAAATTTACTTACAAATTTAACACTATCATAAAAATAAAAAGTAGTCAATATTTTCACTTTAAATTATATATAATTTAATTATTTTATATAAAAGGAGTTACATACTTGACAAGGATATTTACCATATATATACTTAAAGTATGTAATAGTGAAGGAGTTGATGTTTTATGATAACAATAATAATGGTGGTTACTCAATAAAACTAAATATGGGCCAAGGGACTTATAGCCAATGCTATGTTTTTTGTCGCGCAATAAACCTTGTGCCGTAGAAATCAACCTTTCAAATCTACTAGAATTTAATAATAGCTAAATAATATTACCGTAGATATCTATTGATGGTTTTGTCTACGGTATTTTTGTGCCCATTTTTAAGAAATAGAAAGGAGTGGTGTCATATGAAAGATAATAGAAGTGTAAGTTTAATAGATATAAAAATTAGTGGAAAACATATTAAAATTAAATTGGAGGAATTAGATGAATAATATTGAAAATTACGGTTTCACAGATTACTTTAGGGATCAAATAGAAAAGATTAATATAGATAAGGAATTACTTGTACCAGCAAGGATAATTGCAGTACACAAGGAAATGTATGTAATAGTATATGATAATTTAGAAAAAAGAGCTAAGCTTAAGGGTTCCTTTTATAATGATAAATATAGTATATACCCTGCTGTAGGAGATTTTGTTTTAGTGAAGCCTAATCCCTATGGAGAAGATATAATTCACTATGTATTTGAAAGAAAAAGTAAATTTTCTAGAATTGACACCCATTATGGAAAGGAGCAAATGATTGCTGCTAACTTTGATCATGTATTTATAGTTTCATCTCTAAATCATGATTTTAATATAAAGAGAATTGAGAGATATCTTACAATCGCATGGGAAAGTGGTGCTAACCCAGTAATTGTCCTAACCAAATCAGACTTGGTGGATGATCTAGATGAATATAATCTACAGCTTGAAAATATCGCAATTGGAATTCCAGTCTTTCATATTAGTTCCATTACGGGAGAAGGTATAGATGCATTAAGGAATTACCTCAAACCAAGAGAAACTATAGTGTTTCTAGGTTCTTCAGGGGTGGGGAAGTCTTCCTTAGTAAATGCATTAATGGGGGAAGAAGTTATGAAGGTCAATGATATTAGAGAAGATGATAGCAAAGGTAGGCATACTACAACTCACAGACAACTAATTATTTTAAGTAATGGAACTATGATAATAGATACCCCTGGCATGAGAGAACTTGCCCTTTGGAACATCCAAGATGGTTTAAATGCTACATTTTCGGATATTGAGGAGTTAGGTAGATTGTGTAGGTTTAATGACTGTACTCACAATAAGGAACCAGGATGTGCTATTAAAAAGGCATTGCTAAGCGGAAAACTTCCCTATGATAGGTGGAATAATTATTTAAAGCTTCAAAAAGAAGCTAAATTTGCTCAAAAAAAGGAACGATTAAATCTTATGAAGAAGGAAAAATTGTCAAAGAAAAGATAAAGCCAGCTAAAGCTGGCTTTATTGATATATAACTTCATAAGAAAGTTGTTTTTTGTATAGATTTAGATTGTTTAAATCTATATACATATAATCTGGATTAGTTTTCATCTCTACAAATCCTAGGGATGAATAGAAATGTTTTAGATGTCTTTATAATATTATACCCAAAAAATCACTAAAAGTTGAAACCTTACTATGATTTATTTCCGAAAATTCTTCTATCTTTTTTATTAAAAAAAATATATACTAAATATTAAGTTATTTTATAGTAACTTAATATTTTTATTAGGAGGTAGAAATGGAATTACCTAAACTTAAAATAGGAAATCTAGTAGCTAAACTGCCCATAGTTCAAGGTGGTATGGGGGTAGGCATATCTCTATCAAATCTAGCAGGTAATGTAGCTTTGAATGGAGGAATAGGCGTATTATCTGGAGTGGAAATTGGATTTAACGAACCAGATTATTACCAAAATAAGAAGAAAGCCAATTCAAGGGCTTTAAAATACCATATTAAAAGGGCCAAAGAGATAGCTAAAGACGGTATTATCGGAATCAATATAATGGCGGTTTTAAATAATTTCGAGGAAATAGTTACAGAAGCAGTCAGAGAAAAAATAGATATAATCTTTTCAGGTGCAGGACTTCCCCTGAGCTTACCTAGTTTCACTAAGGAAACTGATACAAAGGTTGTACCTATTGTTTCATCTGACAGGGCAGCTACTCTTATATGTAAAACTTGGGACAAGCGATATGATATGATTCCAGATGCTATTGTACTAGAAGGTCCAAAGGCAGGAGGACATCTAGGATTCTCAAAAGAGGAATTAGAAGATTCTTCAAAGAATTTAGAGAGTCTACTAGTTAAGGTTCTAGAGGCAATAAAACCATATGAGGAGAAATATGGAAGAGAAATCCCAGTTATAGCTGCTGGAGGTATAATGAATGGAGAAGATATTGCTGAATTGCTAAAGTTAGGTGCATCTGGGGTTCAAATGGGAAGTAGATTTGCAGCCACAGAAGAATGTGATGCATCACAAGCCTTTAAAGATGCCTATATAAATGCAAAGGAAGAGGATATTGTACTAATAAATAGTCCCGTTGGTTTAATAGGTAGGGCTATAAACAATAAATTTATAGAAGATGCAAAGATGGGACTAAGAAAACCAATAAAATGCATTACAAACTGTCTAAAGCCATGTAAGCCTACCGAGGTTCAGTATTGTATTGCAAATGCCCTAATCAATGCGCAAAAAGGAAATCTTAATTCGGGATTTGCCTTTGCAGGCACCAATGCCTATAAAATAGAGAAAATAATAACTGTTAAGGAATTAATGGAAGAACTAGTAGAAGAATCAAAATTAAATCTATTATAATTACAAAGCTAAGTCGAAAAGACTTAGCTTTGTCTATGTGTTTTTGATTAAATATATTATAATTTATTATATATATCATTAAGATAATGGGGGTGGCTTTATTGGAAAAATTAACAAGACCAGCATGGATGGAAATAGATCTAGACAATCTTACCAATAATTATAAGGAAATGAGAAGAATACTAAAAGATACAACTAAAGTAATAGCTGTAGTTAAAGCTGACGCATATGAGCATGGTGCTGTACAAATAGTTAGGTCCTTGATGGAAGAAGGTGTTAAAAGGTTTGCAGTAGCAAATCTATCAGAGGCTCTTCATATACGAAAATATGTAAAGGATGCAGAAATATTAGTTATGGGTTATACGCCAGAGTATCTAGGTGAGAATGCCATATTAAATGATATCATCCTAACTGTGTATCTTAAAGAACAGGCAGAAACTTTTTCTCAATTAGCAAAGAGATTAAATAAAATAGTAAAGCTACATATAAAGGTTGAAACCGGAATGAATAGATTAGGTTTTATGCCTAATGAAGATGGCATAAAAGATATTGAAGATATTTGTAATATGGATAATATAGAGGTAGAGGGTATATTTACTCATTTTGCGGCTTCTGATGATGATCCTAGATATACAATGGAACAGGTAAGTAAATTTGACTACGTATGTAGTGAATTGTTAAAATTAGGTATAAATATTCCAATAAAGCATGTTAGCAATAGTGCAGCAATAATGAATTTTAGAGATTTAGATTATGACATGGTAAGGGCTGGAATTATTTTATATGGTGTATATCCGTTTCCTGATGCTGATAGAGAATTATTAAAACTAAAAAATATTTTAACACTAAAAGCTCAAATATCCCATGTTAAAGAAGTTGAAGCTGGAGAGAAACTAAGTTATGGACTCATATACGAGGCTGAAAAGAAGACAAAGATAGCTACAATACCAATAGGGTATGCTGATGGATTTAGTAGGGAGCTTAGCAATAAAGGTAATTGTATAGTGAAGAATACTATAGTTCCTATAGTAGGTAGAATATGTATGGATCAATTAATGATAGATGTAACTGGCTTAGACGTAAAAAGAGGAGATGAAGTAATACTAATGGGTAAGAATGGAGATAAAGAGATTACCATAGAGGAAATAGCAAGTAAAATTGGACAAATACCAGCTGCTGTTCAATGTATGTTCACTAAGAGATTGCCTAGAATATATATAAAGAATAACGAAATAATAAATGTAACGGATTATTTGTTAGAGTTATAGGAGGAAAGATTTATGAAAAAAATATTTGATAATGATTGGCAGGAATTATTAGAAGGCGAGATGCAGAAGGAATACTATCAGAAGCTTAGGGGGTTCTTGATTAAAGAATATAACACTACAACAATATATCCAGATATGCATGATATATTTAATGCACTTCATTATACAGCTTATAAAGACGTCAAGGTGGTTATATTAGGTCAGGACCCGTATCATGGGCCAAATCAAGCTTATGGGCTAAGCTTTTCTGTAAAACCAGGGGTTAGGATACCACCTTCATTGGTTAATATCTATAAGGAATTAAGAGATGATTTAGGTTGTTATATACCAAATAACGGCACATTAACGAAATGGGCTAAGGAGGGAGTACTACTATTAAACACTTCCTTAACCGTAAGGGCCGGAGAAGCTAATTCTCATAGCAGGATTGGCTGGGAGATATTTACAGATCATATAATTAAATTATTAAATGATAGAGAAGAGCCTATAGTGTTTATTTTATGGGGGAGTAATGCTATAAAAAAAGAAGCACTTATAACTAATTCTAAGCATTATATCATAAAATCAGTTCATCCTAGTCCCTTATCGGCTAGTAGAGGATTTTTTGGTTCAAAACCTTTTTCTAAGACTAATAAGTTTTTAGAATCCATAGGGAAAAAGCCTATAGACTGGCAAATTGAGAATATCTAGATTTTTCCTTCAGATTTGATAAAAAAATAACTTGATATTAATATAAAACATGGTATCATATATAAGGCTATATTAATTATTAAGGAGGATTTTATGGAAAAGATTCACACGGAAAATGTAAAAATTGTTAATGCAGATCCATCAGCTTTAGGCTTATTTGGATTAGCAATGGTCACATTAGTAGCATCATCACAAAAGTTAGGTATCACACAAGGATTATCATTAGTAATACCATGGGCAATATTTTTAGGTGCCTTTGCTCAATTATTAACTTGTATCATTGATTCAAAAAGAAACAATACTTTTGGTACAGCTGCATTTGGAGCCTACGGATTTTTCTGGTTAGGTGTTGCTATGTCTTGGATGATAAATATGGGTGTGTTTGGACAAGCTTTAGCAAGAAGTGTAGATACAAAACAATTAGGATTTGCATTTTTAGGATATTTAATTTTTACAATTTTTATGACAATAGGTGCTATGGAAACACATAAGGTATTATTTTTAATATTCTTCTTTATAGACCTATTATTCATTGGGTTAACTCTTGATTCCTTTGGTATTATGGGGGAATTTCCACATAAATTAGCAGCATATTCAGAGCTTATTATCTCCATACTATCATTCTACGGTTCAGGAGCATCAGTATTAAACGAACACTTTGGAAAAACATTCTTACCAGTAGGTAAACCATTTGGAATATTTAAATAGTTTGCAATAATTCTATTGCATAGTTTTAGAATTAGAATTATACTATTAATATCAAATAAGATTTAAAATTGAAAGATTACTAATCGAGTAAACAACATTTCCTCTTTTACGCAATATTTTGATTTTATTTTAAATCTTATATAATAAATGTAAAGGAGGAATGTTGATATGGCAGATAAGACAATTAAATGTAAAGACTGTGGAACAGACTTTGTTTTCACAGAAAGAGAGCAAGAATTCTACAAGGAAAAAGGTTTCGATAACGAACCTCAAAGATGTGCAGATTGTAGAAAAAAGAGAAAACAAGAAAAAGGTAACAACAATAGAGGATTTAGAAGATAATAAATATGACAGGGAGATCTCCCTGTCATTATTTTTTACCTCATATTGTTAAATAAAATTAATTCAACTACCTTAGTTAATACCAAGATGCAAGGAATGCCAATATAAAATTTCTTTTTACTTAGTTTATGTTTGAAAATTACCATACCTATTAAAGAGCCTATGGAACCACCGAAAAAAGATACCGCCAGTAAAGATGATTCAGAGATTCGCCATTCCTTCTTTTCGGCCTTATTTTTATCTATACCAAATAAGATAAAAGAAATAAGATTAATGGAGACTAAATAAACTAAGATAAATATTTCCTTGTTATTAAAATTTGAAATAAAACTCATTTTATTTTACACCAAGATAGTTTGCTATATTAGCATCTTCAGTTTTTATTCCCTTTATCTTAGATGTTTTGCAGCTTAAAAGTCCAGTAACTCCAGGACCATGTCCTGCTAATATACAATTACTGTGTACTACAACACCAATAGTTACGGCACCTTTTAGATATTGACGACCGTAGGTATTATCGCAGTCCCTCAAAAGAACTAAGTCACCAAATCTAAGTTTATCTAATCCATATTTTTCTACTTCTTCTTTATCGCCAGTAGTTATATCATAATCTCCACTAAAGCTAGTAGCACTGCCGATTCCTGATCCCATTAAATGGGCAGGCACTTCAGCTGCTATAGGAACTTCTAGTTCTCTGTTGTCATTTTCCTTAATACCCATTTTTTCGAACAAATTAGGATCAAGATTCATTACTACTACATCATCGTGACCTTCAATTTTAAGTCCTTGTCCGTTGGCTTTAATAAGGATAGTGTCATTTATAGCCATTTTTTCTAAGTCTTCCTGTGAGAAATAAATCATAACGTGTTCAATTCCCCCATGCATTCCGGTAACAAATCCTTTAGCGCCCTTTGCATCTCCAGATACTACCCTAGCCTCATTGCCTACGCAGGATAGAACCATTAGAGCTCTGTTTTCTGCTACATCTTCATTTCTAATACTTACTCCTGGCTCCACATGGTCTCCTACAAGGTCCATACAGGAATCGCCTATTTGAAAATTGTATGTAATTCCTCCAGTAGCATGTAATATCATAGGCTTACCATCATGGCTTATTCTATAAGGGCTTGGTCCCATTATAGGACTATGAATTTTACCTTGTACTGACTGAATTACTAATTTATCTTTGTTAATTTTTAACAAATAAATCCCTCCCTTTTATTATATATAATAAATTATACTACATAAATCAGAAAAAAATATGGGTTTATATAAAAATATTTAGGGAATCGAAGTTAAAAAATCATCATATTTTCAAAGAAGTTTACATAATCGATAATATTGACAAAATATACTTAATATTATAAAATAATGGTGTTTATTAAATAGCACTATACCTACTTAAGGCTTATAAACAAACTTAATAAATGACATAGAAAAATAGAATGTAAATTCGATAAACACTACTATAGACAGCAACAATATTTGCTGTCTATTTTCAAGTATTACTTAAAAGGGAGGGTTATGTATGGGGTTTATATTTGATTTAGAAAAGAACAAAGAAAAAATCCAAGAGTTTAAAGATTTTATTAGGGAGAATAAGGACAAGCAAGGAGTGTTGATGCCTGTATTACAGGAAGCACAAGGAAAGTTTGGCTATTTACCTAAAGAGGTTTTAGGAATTATATCTAAGGATTTAAATATTCCATTATCAGAGATATATGGAGTAGTTACTTTTTATTCTCAATTCTCCTTAATACCTAAGGGAGAATTTAAGATTGGAGTTTGTTTAGGAACTGCTTGTTATGTAAAAGGTTCTCAAGAATTACTCAATAAGGTTATGGGAGAATTAGGGATTGAATCAGGACAAACAACACCAGATATGAAATTTTCTTTAACGGCTACTAGATGTATTGGAGCATGTGGGTTAGCACCAGTTTTATCCATAAATGACGATGTATATGGCAGATTAAAGCCAGAAGATGTAAAAGGTATACTAGATAAGTATAGAAATATGGAGGTGTAGTCATGACCACAGTTAATGAATTAATGAAAATCAAAGAAGAAGCTTTAAATAGAATAAAACTTCGTCAATCAGAAATAGGGAAGGAATTTATAGAAGAAGTTCATGGATTTAAGAAGCACCACATTTTAGTCTGTGGTGGAACGGGATGCCATTCAGGTGGTGGAGATAAGATAAAAGAGTTAATAGAAGAAAAGGTAAGAGAAAAGGGACTTGATAAGGATATTCAAGTAGTACTTACAGGATGTTTTGGCTTATGTGAATCAGGCCCAAATATTGTAGTATACCCTGAGGGTGTATTTTATAGCCATGTTACATTAGAAGATGTTGAAGAAATCGTAGAAGAGCATATAGTAAAAGGTCATATAGTAAGAAGAAGGTTGTTTAAGGAATCCTTCGTAGAAGATAAAATTAAGCCTGTTAGCGAAGTTAATTTTTATAAAAAACAAACTAGAATTGCCCTTAGAAATTGTGGGGTTATAGCTCCAGAAGATATAGAAGAATACATAGCACTTGATGGATATTCAGCCCTAGCAAAAATAATAACTGAAATGACTCAAGAAGAAGTAATAAAAGCCATGAAGGATTCTAACTTGCGTGGTAGAGGTGGTGCAGGATTCCCAGCAGGAAGAAAGTGGGAAGAAGCATATAAATACGATGCAGACCAGAAATATGTAATTTGTAATGCAGATGAGGGAGACCCTGGTGCATTTATGGATAGATCAATATTAGAAGGGGACCCACACTCAGTACTTGAGGCCATGGCTATAGCAGGTTATGCTATAGGTGCTGATCAAGGATTTATCTATGTTAGAGCGGAATATCCAATAGCAGTAGAGAGATTACAGGTGGCTATAAAGCAAGCCAGAGAATATGGATTATTAGGAAAAAACATATTAGGTACAGACTTTAATTTTGATATAGAGCTTAGACTTGGAGCAGGGGCTTTCGTATGTGGTGAAGGTACAGCACTTATGGAATCCATAGAAGGAAGAAGAGGTATGCCAAGGACTAAAATCCATAGAACAGCTCATAAGGGTTTATGGCAAAAACCAACCATCATAAATAATGTAGAGACTCTTGCAAATGTACCAATTATATTCCAAAAGGGAGTAGAATGGTTTAGAAATATTGGTACTGAAAAGTCACCAGGAACTAAGGTTTTTGCACTAGGTGGAAAAATCGAAAATACAGGATTAGTGGAAATACCAATGGGTATGACCCTAAGAGAAATTGTATTTGATATTGGTGGAGGAATACCAAATGGCAAGGCATTTAAGGCCGTGCAAACTGGTGGACCTTCAGGAGGTTGTATACCAGCTGAGTATCTAGATACATCAGTAGATTTTGAATCTCTAGGAGAATTAGGCTCAATTATGGGTTCTGGCGGAATGGTTGTAATGGATGAAACCAATTGTATGGTTGATATAGCTAGATTTTTCCTTGACTTTACTGTAGAGGAATCCTGTGGTAAATGTGTGCCATGTAGAGAAGGTACAAAGAGGATGCTTGAAATACTAGAGAGAATTACAGAAGGTAAGGGAGAAGAAGGAGATATAGAAAGATTAGAAAGTTTATCTGAAACTATTAGCTCTGCTTCTTTATGTGGACTTGGGCAAACAGCTGCAAATCCGGTAATTACTACTTTGAAATATTTTAGAGATGAGTATGAGGCTCATATAAGAGATAAAAAATGTCCGGCAGGTAGCTGTCAAGCACTTCTAGAGTACTATATTACAGATAAATGTATAGGATGTACTAAATGTGCTAGAAATTGTCCAGTAACTTGCATAGATGGTAAGGTAAAAGAAAGACATGTAATAGATACTGATAAATGTATTAAATGTGGTAATTGTGCCTCAGTATGTCCAGTGGGAGCAGTAATTAAGAGATAGATAAGGAGGTTAAATGATGAAGAGTGTAACTCTTACAATAGATGGGCAAAGAGTAATGGTACCTGAAGATTATTCAATAATCCAAGCTGCAAAAGAACTTGGTATAGAGATACCGGCACTTTGCTACGACCCAAATCTAGAAGTAGTATCAGCTTGTAGATTATGTATAGTTGAAATAGAAGGAAGTAGAAAACTTGAAACCTCCTGTTCTGTTAAAGTAAAAGAAGGTATGGTTGTAAATACTGAAACTGAAAAAGTAGTAAATGCAAGACGAGATATTTTACAACTTTTATTAGATAGTCATCCAAATGATTGTTTAACTTGCCAAAAAGCAGGAGAGTGTTTACTACAGAAATATGCCTATAGATATGATGTTAAGTTTAGGGAACATGATGGTGCTATGAGGCCAGAACTTATAGATACTTCAAGTCCATATATATTAAAAGATGATAGTAAATGTATTCTATGTGGAAAATGTGTTAGAACTTGTTCACAGGTAAAAGGTGAAAGGGAAGTTTTATCCTTTGCTGGAAGAGGATATAACACTAGAATAGTTTTAGATGCTGATCAAACTTTTGCAGCTTCTAAATGTGTATCCTGTAATAGATGCGTAACAGTTTGTCCTGTAGGAGCATTAGTAGACAAGAGATTAATGGGTAAAACAAGAATCTGGAATGCAGAGGTTAACACTGTAAACTGTAAGGTGTGTCAATATGGCTGTGAATTTGAAGTATTATCTAACAAGGATAAAAATATTGCAGTGAGAGCTAAATCACCTTCAAATGGTAGACCCCTATGTTTAAAAGGAAGATTAACTACTGAATTGGCGCATGTTGACAATCCGGATAAACCTTATAGAAAGATAGGCGGAAAATTTGTTGAATCTAGCTGGGCTAAAGCTTTAGGGTTAGTAGATATAATGGAAAAGATGGAAAAAATCGAAACTGCCGAGAAGGATAACAACTTCAGGAGGGAAGAAGATGAAGAATAATGATATTAAGTCCATAATAAAATTTGCTGTTGAAAATGAAGTAGAAGCATATGAGTTTTATATGGGGGCAACAAATAAAGTCAAAGACCAACATCTTAAGGAAACCTTCCAAGAACTAGCTAAAGAAGAATTGGAGCATAAGAAGTTTTTAGAAGAATTTTTAGCTAGTGATGTAGAACGTATAGAAATAAATGGAACAATTGATTATAAAATAGCTGAAACCATAGATAAGCCAAAGTTAACTGTAGAAATGAGTTTTTCTGATGCAATTGCTTTAGCAATAAAGAATGAAGAAGAGGCTATGGTAATGTATAAAAATCTAGCTGATATTTGTATTGATGAAGAGCAGAAAAAAATCTTTCTTGGACTTATGAAGATGGAACAAATGCACAAGGCTAAATTGGAAGACATTTATATTAATGTGGCCTATGCAGAAGTTTGGTAGTATTTAATATTCGATGTTTTAATCAAGCCTGGAGGTGAAGATATGGTTACATTTACTATAAATGGTAAAGAAGTTACAGTAAAAGATGGAATTTCAATCTTAGAAGCTGCTAGAGAAAATGGAGTAGATATTCCTACTTTATGCTATGATAAGGAACTTACAGCCTTTGGTGGTTGTAGGCTATGCGTAGTAGAAGTAGAAGGCTCTAATAAACTTGTAGCATCATGTTCAGAGAAGGCAAGAGAAGGAATGGTAGTATATACTGAGTCTGAAAGAGTGGTTAAGGTACGTAGAGATATTTTGGACTTATTATATTCAAACCATCCCAAGGATTGTTTAACATGCCATAAATCGGGAGAGTGTGGGCTTCAAGATTTATGTTATAGATATGGAATTAAAGAAGGTTCTTATAAGGGAGAAGTAAAGAAATATGCAATAGATAGTTTAAATCCTGTTATAGAAAGAGACCAAAGCAAATGTATACTATGTGGAAAATGTGTAAGAGTATGTAAAGAGATACAAGTTACATCAGCCATTGATTTTTCACAAAGAGGTTTTAAATCTAAGATTACAACTGGTTTCGATAACCCTATTGATTATAAGAACTGTAGACTATGTGGTCAGTGCATTACAGCATGTCCTACTGGTGCTCTTATAAATAAACAATTGAAAGGTGTTAGACCATGGGAGGTTAAAAAGGTTCGCACCACTTGTCCATTCTGTGGAACAGGATGTAATTTTGATTTGAATGTAAAAGATGGAAAGGTAGTAGGAGTAACTCCTAATCCAGATTCACCAGTAAACGGAAAATCCCTCTGTGTTAAAGGGAGATATCACATAGACTTTATAAATAGTCCAGATAGAATCACAAAGCCTTTAATAAAGAAAAATGGAGAATTTGTGGAATCAAGCTGGGAAGAGGCGATGACATTAGTAGCAACTAATCTTAGGAAAGCAAAAGATGAATATGGTTCAGATTCAATAGCTGGATTAAGCTCAGCACGTTGTACTAATGAGGATAACTTCGTATTTCAAAAGATGATGAGGTCTGTAATAGGTACCAATAACGTAGACCACTGTGCTCGAACCTGACATGCCCCAACAGTTGCAGGTCTTGCAACAACATTAGGAAGTGGAGCTATGTCAAACTCTATTAGAGAAGTAGAAGGAAATGAGGTATTATTCATTATTGGATCTAATGCTACAGAAGCTCATCCTATAATCGGAAATAAAATGAAAAAAGCAGCTAAAAATGGTTCGAAGCTTATAGTAATAGATCCACGTCGTACAGAACTTGCAGAAATGGCTACTATATGGTTACCTTTAAATTCAGGTACAGATGCGGCTTTAGTAAATGGATTAATGCATATTATAGTAAAAGAAGGATGGCATGATAAGGAGTTTATAGAAAGTCGTTGTACAGGATTTGAAAATGTATTAGAAATAATAGAGAAATATCCACCAGAGGTAGTAGAGAGAATAACAGGAATACCTGAAGAGATGCTATATGAAACTGCTAAATTATATACTAGTACTAAAAAGGCAGGAATATTCTATACTCTAGGTATAACAGAACATACTACAGGAACAGCTAATGTTATGAATCTTGCAAATCTTGCTATGCTAACAGGACATCTTGGTATAGAAAATGCGGGAATAAATCCTTTACGTGGACAAAACAATGTTCAAGGAGCATGTGATATGGGAGCACTCCCTAATACATTCCCAGGATATCAAAATTTAGCTGATAATAAAAATATAGAATTCTTTGAGGAATTCTGGAATGTAAAATTAAATCCTAATAATGGTCTTAGAATACCAGAGATGTTAGATGAGGCTTTGGCAGGAAATGTTAAAGCAATGTACGTTATGGGAGAAGACCCAGTGCTAACGGATCCAGATGCAAATCATGTTAAGAAATCCTTAGAAAACTTAGACTTTCTTGTAGTTCAGGATTTATTCTTAACTGAAACAGCTAAATTTGCTGATGTAATTCTTCCGGCAACATCCTATGCAGAGAAAGATGGTACATTTACAAATACGGAAAGAAGAGTACAAAGAGTTAGAAAAGCTGTGGAGGCTCCAGGAGAGTGTAGATTAGATTGGGAAATATTATGTGATGTAGCTAAAAGACTAGGTGGCAGTGGGTTTGATTATAAAAATTCAGAAGAAATATTTAATGAGATAAGACAAACAACACCTAGCTATAGAGGTATAACTTACGAAAGAATAGATAAGGTAGGGTTACAATGGCCATGTCCAACTGAAAACCATCCAGGAACTCAATATCTTCATAAGGGAACATTCCCAAGAGGAAAAGGATGGATGATTCCAGTTGAATATGAAGAGCCAGCAGAGCTTACATGTGAAGACTATCCAATACTTCTTTCCACGGGAAGAATGTTATACCATTATAATATAATGACTAGACATTCTAAAAAACTAGACGATATAAGACCTTACGAACTTGCAGAAATGAACCCTATAGATGCTGAAAAACTAGGAGTAAAAGAAGAAGATTTTATAAGAGTAACTTCAAGACGAGGTTCTATATTAACAAGGATAACTATAACTGATAAGGTTAAGCCAGGAATGATGTTTATGACATTCCACTATAAAGAGTCTCCAGTAAATGAATTAACTAACTCTGCCTTTGACCCTATTACTAAAACAGCTGAATATAAGATATCTGCCGTAAGAGTAGAAAAAGTTGAAAATATATAATACTTGGAGTGGTCAAAATGTTTAGAGTTGGAATAATAACGGCAAGTGATAAGGGTTCCGTAGGAGCAAGGGAAGATAAATCTGGAGAAATAATAGCTGAAATAATGGAAAACAAAGGTTATATTGTAGCTAGTAAAGTTATAATTCCAGACGAAGAAGATATTATATATAATGAGATAGTTAATATGGCTGATAATTTAAAGGTAGATTTAGTTTTAACTACTGGGGGAACAGGATTTAGTCTAAGGGATGTAACTCCTGAGGCTACAATAAAAGCCTGTGATAGAATGGCAAATGGAATAGCTGAGGCCATAAGGTATTATAGCCTCAGCATTACCCCTAGGGCCATGTTATCAAGAGGAGTTTCAGGAATAAGAAATAAAACCTTAATAATTAATTTGCCTGGTAGCCCAAAGGCAGTTAAGGAAGCTTTAGATTATATATTAGACAGTGTTCATCATGGATTGGAAATCTTAACAGGCAAAGATTCTGAGTGTGCTAGATAGAAGGTGAGTTTGTGAAAAAATTTGGGACATCTATAATATTAGCAGGCGGTAAAAGTTCAAGGATGGGCTTTGATAAGCAATTCTTAAAGATTGATGAAAAAAGACTTATGAACTTAGTAATCAATAAATTAGAGGAAGAATTTGATGAGATCATAATTGTAACAAATAAACCTGATGAATATATTGGATTTAAGGAAAAAATAAGAACAGATATAATTAAAGGAATGGGACCTTTAAGTGGGATTCACTCAGGTCTAAGTGAGGCTTCATCTGAATATGCCTTTGTAATTGCCTGCGATATGCCTAATATCAATATAGACTATGTAAGATATATGAAAAAAGTAATTGAAGGTAAAGATATAGATGCCTGTGTAACGAGAACTAAAGACAATATAGAACCATTACATGGTTTTTATTCTAAAGGAATAGTAGAGAGAATAGAAAAACATTTATTATCCAATAGAAGGTCTATAAATTCTTTGATCCATGATTTGAAAACTCACTATATAGAAGAATCTGAAGCTATGGAATTCGGTTTAAATGGAGATGTATTTAAAAATCTAAATACAAAAGAAGATCTAGATGATTTTCTTTCAACCTAATAAAAAAATGTTGGATTATTTTCCAACATTTTTTTGCTTTAAATCAACGTAATAACAAGAGTTTATCCTCACTAAAATTCACATAAATTGATTTGCCAGGACTTAAATCGTTTTTATAAAAATCCTTTTCAAAAATCTTCATATAGATTTGAGATTGAGTAGACTCTTTATTTTGTATTGGATTTTTTAATACTAAGGTAAAAGAGTGTAAGTTGTGGATGATATCTATTATATCTAGTTTGAAGGTGTTTATAGCCTCATTATTAGCACATAAATTAATATTTTGAGTATGTATGCCAACATATTTAACATCATCTTCCACAATTGTATTGCATTCCAATTCTAAATTCCAATCTATTGTATATATCTTGTTTTGAGATATTTTCCTTGCTTTAGAAATATTTCTACAGCCAATTAACATTGCAGTATTAAGGGTTATGGGATTGTTGAATAGATTTTCTTTATGATTAGTTTCCTCTATTTTTCCGTTATTTAATACTGCTATCCTATCACATATTCTATAAACTTCATCCTTATTATGGGATACATATAATGCACTACCATCATGTTTCTTTAATATATCAATAAGCTCCTGTTCCATTTGCCATCTTAAATGCTCATCTAAAGCTGAGAACGGTTCATCCAGCATCAAAATTTGTGGTTCATTTACTAGCATTCTCCCTAAGGCAACCCTTTGTTGTTGACCACCAGATAACTGGTGAGGATAATTATTTTCCAAACCTTCTAAGGAAAAGGATTTAATTATTTCTTTAATTATTTCAGATTTATTTTGACGATTTTTTGGAACTCCAATAGCTATGTTTTTTTCCAATGTCATATTAGGAAAAAGAGCATAATTTTGAAATAATAGACCTACCTTTCTGTTTTGGGGTAATAGATTTATTCTTTTCTTGCTATCAAAGAGCACTACATCATTTAATACGATTTGTCCCTCATCTGGTATCTCAATTCCGGCGATACATTTCAAAGTCATGCTTTTTCCACAACCAGAAGCTCCTAAAAGAGCTAAGGTTTCTTTATTAGTTTCAAACTCAACATCTAAGAAAAAATCTCCACATGTTTTTTTTATATTAACATAAAGAATATCTAATTACCTCCTTTCCCTACTTTACTAATTTTTACACTTTCTAATCTATTCATTATGAGTATTGCTATAAAAGATATTAGAACCATAACAGCCACCCATCTATAAGCTAGAGCTCTATTTCCGCCTTGAACAGCACTATAAACTGCAACAGCCATGGTTTGAGTTTTTCCTGGGATATTTCCTGCCAACATAATTGTAGCACCAAATTCTCCTAATGCTCTTGCAAAAGCTAAAATAGTCCCAGCAATAATACTAGAGAAACTATTAGGTAGCATTATTTTCAAAAATATTTCATGTTCAGATAAACCCAATGTTCTGGCTACATAAATCATATTTCTATCCAATTGCTCAAAGGCTCCCCTAGCTGTCCTATACATTAAAGGGAATGAAACAACTGCGGAAGCTATAATAGTTGCAGTACTAGAGAATACAATTGAAACATCATATAATGCTAAAAACTTACCAATAAAGCTATTTTTTCCTAAGAAAACTAACAAGAAAAAGCCTACAACAGTAGGGGGTAATACTAGTGGAAGGGTTAAGAACCCATCCACTAACCCTTTAAATCTTTTTAGTTTTGTAGTTAAATATGCTGCATAAATTCCACAAATAAAAGTTATTATAGTTGCTATAACTGCAGCCTTTAAAGATATTAATAAAGGGGAATAACTCATATTATTTTCAGCTCATTTCTATTTCATTGAGAAACCATATTTTTCAAATAATTTAACAGCTTCATCTGTAGATAGAAAATCTAAAAAGGATTTAGATCTATCAGGATTTTTGCTATCTTTAATTACTGCTACAGGATAACTTACTTCTTTGTGGCTTCCTTCAGGTGCTTCAGTGATTATATTTATATCATTTGATGTAAATGCATCTGTTGCATAAACAATACCACAGTCAACCTCTCCGCTTTCTACCCAAGTAAGTACTGTTCTAACGTCGTTTGCTAGTATAAGTTTTGAATTAACTTGATCTGATATATTTAAATTATCAAATATTTCTTCACTATATTGACCGACAGGAACATTTCCAGGGTCTCCAATTGCAATTTTCTTTATTTCATCCTTAGTCAAATCTTCAAAGGATTTTACATCAATGTTTCCAGCCTTTGGAGTAATAAGTACTACTTTATTTACTAATAAAGTCTTAATAGTGCCATCTAATATATGGCCTCCTTCTTCTAAAGCTTTCATTTGCTTTTGGGCTGCAGATATGAATATATCAACTGGTGCGCCCTCTTCTATTTGAGTCTGTAAAGCTCCAGAGCCTCCAAAAGTAAATGTAAGAGTAGTCTCAGGTTCTACAGTCTTATATACCTCTGCTAATTCACCTAATACATCTGTTAAACTTGCTGCAGCTGAAATAAGTAATTCAACTTGTTCTTTTGGCTCATCATTTTTCTCTTCATTTCCTCCATTTTCATCTTCTATCTTAGCTTCAGTATCTTCTTTAGGGGTAACAGTTGCACCTTTGCTGCACCCGACCATAAAGGTAGAGACTAAAACTAATGATAATAGAATGATAGATAACTTTTTTAACTTCATTTTTATATCCTCCCTTTTATATATTATCTGGGTAATAAGTTTATCCCAGAGAAAAGCCTAATTATTAGTATTGCAATACGTACATCTCTCGAAAGAGGAACGAAAGTATTTTTTAATCGCTCATTTGAGCGATAGATTTTAGTCAAAATATTTCTTGTAAAGCTTTTCTGCTTCCAAGTTCAATTCTGATACAAAGGATTGATATCTATTTAATAAGTCTTCACCTTCTTTGGAAAGCTCAGATCTTCCTCCCCCTTTACCGCCTATTACACTGACAAATAAGGGAAAACCTAATTTTTCTTCAGCATTTTTAATTATTTTCCATCCTTTACTAGATGATAATTCCATGAGTCTATAAGCTTCAGACAAGTTTCCTGTTTCTTTAACTAATTCCATGATTCTTGCAACTCCTGGGCCAAATGTAGAGTCATTATAAGTTATCTTTATTCTAGTATTAAAATTTGAACTGTTTTTAGAATCTAAGGTCATAGTAATCACTCCTAAACCTTTATTATAAAATTCTTTTATTACAAAGCATTATAATATAAGACCATTATAATTGCAATTAAATTTAACGATAATTTTTTGTCAATTTGACAAGCGAAGCTGTCAAGATGGCAAGGGAACCATAAGATTATATGTTAACAAATAGAGTGTAGAAGTATTTAACAAAAAAGTAGTCCTTAAAAGGCTGTAAATTACAAGAATTAGAGAAGTAAACTATTGTAAGTTGATATAATGGCATAGATATTGCAATATTAAAAAATTGATAAAAAAATAATTTGCGAGGTGAAGATAATTGAAAAGACGTACATTTTTAAAAATGTTAGGAGGCATAGGAGCATTAAGTTTAACAGGCTTAACAATAGGATGTAATAAAAAGGAACCTGTAAGCACTGATGTTCCAAATGAATTCCCAAAGCTTTCTCAATTACCAGGACAAAAACCGGAGGCTATGATTAATCTAGAAACAGGCGCTGTTGAAGTGGAGCCATCAATATTGATGAGACACAGTGCATGTTTAGGATGTTATAGTTCCTGTGGAAACCGTGTAAAAATTGATAAAGATACTGGAAAGATATTGAGGGTATATGGAAATCCATATAATCCTAACAATGCGGAACCACATCTTTCATTTGAAGAACCTTTAACAGAGTCTTATTTGGCTTTTAGTGGCTATAAAGATAAAGGTAGCGTACATCGTGGAGCATTATGCGCTAGAGGTAATGCTACATTAGAATCTCATTATGATCCTATGAGGATATTAGTTCCATTAAAAAGAACAGGATCTAGGGGAGAGGGCAAGTGGAAACCAATTACTTGGGATGAAGCAGTTGAGGAAACTGTAGAAGGTGGAGAGTTATTTAAAGACATTGGTGAAGATGTTAGAGTAGATGGATTTAGAAAAGTAAGAGACTTGGAAACACCTATAGATGCAAAGGCACCAGAGTTTGGTCCGAAAGCAAATCAACTTGTTTTCTTTGGAGGACGTGGAGATGGTAGGACATCCTTTGCAAGTAGATTTACAAATTCATTTGGAACTGTAAATAACTTTGGGCATGGCTATTCCTGAGGTGGTTCAAAAACACCTGCGGCGCAGGTAATAGCAAGTGGACAAAACTTGAGACCAGATATAAATAATGCAGAATATATATTATATGCTGGCGCATTCCCAGGACATAGTGGTAAGCCTATGCAGACTATAGCTCGTCAAATAAAGTTTGGAGTAAAGGAAGGAAATCTTAAATATTCAGTAGTAGACCCTATTCTTGCGGGAGGAGCTGTTACGCCTTTATACGAAAATAGTGAATGGGTTCCAATAAAGCCAACAACAGATAATGCATTTGGTATGGCATTAATTAGATGGATTATTGAGAATGACAAATATAATAAGGAGTTCTTAAATTCACCTAACTATGAAGCCGGTGTTTCCAAAGGATTTAACAGTTGGACAAATGCTACTCATTTAGTAATAGAAGATTCAAAGCATCCAAATTATAAAAAAATGCTAAGAGCTGAAGATTTAGGACTAGAAGTTGGAGAAGAAGAAAAAGACGTGTTTATTGTAATTGATGATGCTACAAAAGAGTATGCTAGATTCGATAAGACAACTACAGCAGATTTATTCTATGAAGGAAAAGTGAAAGGTCCTAACGGAAAAGAAATACAAGTAAGAACATCTTTCGTTATTTTAAAAGAAAGTGCTTTCAAACATGAAATAGATGAATACTCAAAAGCTTGTGGTATTCCAAAGGAAAAAATAGAAGAAATAGCAAATGAGTTTACTTCTCACGGAACTAAAGTATCAGCAGACGGAATGGGTAGTACAGCTACTGCAAATGGCTCAAATATAACAATGATTCATTATATTTTAATGGCTATGGTAGGTAGTATAAATAAAAAAGGTGGAGCAATTACTAGAAGAAATTCATATAAATCTGTTGCCCCTGGACCGAGATATAAATTAAACGTTATACCAGATGGACCAAAAGCATCAGGTATGAGAATTAGCCGTACTGGAGTTAAATATGAAGATACAACTGAATATAAAGAGAAGGTTGCTAAAGGGAAAAATCCATATCCTTCAAAGATGCCATGGCATCCAGTAGGAAGTGGATCAGATAACCAAGGATTATTTTCCATTATAAATAAATATCCTTACCAAGCTAAGATAGTATTGAATTGGATGGCAAATCCTTTATTAGCAGTACCAGCTGCAGCTAGAAAAGAAGTAATTGAAGCACTAAAGAGTGTTGATAATGTACCACTATTTATTTCTTGTGATGCATACATGGGTGAAATGACTGCATTAGCAGATTATATTATACCGGATACAACTCCTTATGAGAGTTGGGGATTAGCTAATATTGAAGGAAACTTCTCAGGTAAAGGAGTTACTGTAAGATGGCCAATAGTAGAACCAGCAACTCCAAAATTAGATGATGGTAGACATATATCCTTTGAAACATATGTAATTGATGTTGCTAAGAAAATTGGATTACCAGGATTTGGAGATAAGGCCATATTAGATGCCAATGATAATTTACTACCATTAAATAGTAGAGAAGATTTCTTTATCCGTGGTATTGCAAATATAGCATATGATGAAGAACCAGTGGCAGATATTTCACAAGAAGAAATAGAGATGCAAGATTTAGAAAATGCAGCTAAGGATTGGATAGATGTAGTGGCAAAAGAAGAATGGCCTAAGGTGTTGAATGTAATGGCAAGAGGTGGTCGTTTTGAAGACCATGGAGCAGGATTTGATGGTGACAACCATAAGTATGCTTATAAGGGATCTGTTGATTTATATATTGAGAAATTTGCAACTAGCAGAAACTCATTAACTGGTGAATATTATAGTGGAGTAGCTGCATGGAGTCCAGAATCATTCTCTGATGGTAGTTTAGTAAATGATATATTCCCTGAAACAGAATGGCCGTTCAAGGCTGCAAACTACAAACCTAAATTTAGAAGTATAAGTATGCTTGTTAATAGTTCTAGTCTTAGAGACTTAAGTAAACATAATTATGTTGAATTAAATACTGAAGATGCTAAAGCATTAGGAATATCTACTATGGATAAAGTAAAGGTAATTCCTGCCACAGGTGGAGAATTTATAGGACATGCTCTAGTAAGATCTGGTATAGCCAAGGGAACTATAGGAATAGCATTTGGATATGGCCATTGGGAATATGGTGCTAAGGGATATAGTGTTGAAGGAAAGGCTCAAGATGGCAATGAGTCCATAGGTACAGGGGTACATTTAATGAATCTAATAGATCCAAAGGTAAATGGTATATTTGGTATTTCTGAGTCTTCAACTGGAGGACCAGGTAGAAATGGTGGAGCTTATAAGGTAGAGAAAGCATAGATAGGAGTGAAGAGATGATACAAGAATCTATTTTTATAGCAAAAAAACGATTGGAGCTATATGAATTTCTATCATTTTCTTTTTTAAATACTCCTTCAGAAGAGTTATTAACCTTAATAAAGGAGAGATCTCTTCAATTTGAGGAATTCATGGAGGAAAAAATAAATTTTATTAAGGATAAGGACTTAGATCACTTTACACAAGAATATTATGATAGATTCTTTGTACCTACTTCAAAATTATTTGTTCCACCTCATGAATCCGCAATTAGGAACAAAAAAATGAAGAATGGTAAAATATCCTATGGTAAATTAGATAGTCAAGAAACTTTTCATGTAAAGGCATGTTATGAGATAGTAGATTTTAAGGTTGATGAGCTCAATGCCTTCAAGCCCCTTAAAGATAACCACTATCCTGACCATATTGCATTTGAATTAGCTTTCTTAGCCCATTTAGTTAATCATGAGGTTTCGGCTTTGGAATACGGATTGAGTGGAAAAGCTGATAAATGGAGAAATTTACAAAAAGATTTTATAAGAGAACACCTATCCAAATGGATTGGAGATTATGCTCTTTTAACTAAAGAAAAGGGAGAAGGGCTTTACTCTTACTTAATTAATATTTCTGCTAGATGGATAGAGTTAGATTTGGAATATTTGATGGAAGAAAATCAATAAATTTAAAGAGGTGATTAAGGATGAAAAGATACGGAATGGTTATAGATTTAGAGAGTTGTGTCGGATGTCATGCTTGCACTGTTAGTTGTAAAATGGAAAACAACGTTCCAGAGGGATGCTTCAATACTTGGGTTGAAGAGTGGGACTCAGGAGAATATCCTGAAGTAGCAAGAGTAAAGCTTCCAAAGCTATGCAATCATTGTGTAGATGCACCTTGTGTTAAAGCGTGTCCTGTAAATGCAACTTTTGCAGTTGAAGGAGGCATAGTAGTTGTAGATGAGGAAAAGTGCATTGGATGTGGAGCTTGTGTAGCAGCATGTCCTTATGATGCGAGGTATATGAATAACGATACTAAGAAAGTTGGTAAATGTACTTTCTGTATACAAAGAGCAGAAGCAGGATTGTTACCTGCCTGTGTAAGTACTTGCATATCTCATGCTAGATTTTTTGGAGACTTAAATGATCCAGAATCTGAGGTTAGCAAAATGATTGCAGAGAATAAGACTAAGGGATTAAAAGAAGAGTTGAAATTAGACCTTAGTGTTACTTATATAGGCTTAGATAAGGCCTTAAAAGATGGGGAGCCAGAAGAACGCTATAGAGGTGGGAAATAGATTAGATTCTAATGTATATTCCATAGAGAAAGGAGAGATATAGATGTTTGGTAAAATAGGTGCTCCAGAATTAATTCTAATACTGGGTATTGCATTGGTTGTCTTTGGTCCAGGAAAACTTCCTGAAATAGGAAAAGCATTCGGTAAGGCCATAGGAGAATTTAAAAACCATGCAAATAAAATATCTGAAGATGTAAAAGTAGATTTAGAAGATAAAAAAGCATAGAAATACAAGAACAAGGTACTATAAATTAGTACCTTGTTCTTGTAACTTATGGGAGTGTTTTGTTTTATATATAGGACTGGTTTATTAACCATGAATTAGTTTATTGACAAAGTTAAAAACATGCCATACTATCATAGATAAAGATACTTTTTCAAATTATAATTCAATTATACAAGACTAATATGGAGAGATAAAAATGTTTAAATTCGAGAAAATAATAGAAACTGCTACTTCTAGGATGGAGCCAATATCTATAAATCATCAAAGATGTTCAAGGGTACGTTCGCCTCTAAGTAAATGTAGTAAGTGCATAGAACACTGTCCTAAAGAAGGAATAAGCATCAAAAACTCAAAAGTTGAATTGAATGATAATTGCATTCAATGTGGTCTTTGTGCAGCCGTATGTCCTACAGGGGCAATATCTATCCAAGAGCCAACAGAGTTAAATTTATATAATTATATAGAAGAAGCAGGAAAAACAAGTAATATAGTAGTTTTAACTTGCAGGCATAATGATGTTTCAAATAACTATTTTAAAGTACCATGTCTAGGAAGCCTAACATTAGAGTTTTTATTAGGAATAGATAATTTGCCCTTTGAAATTCACGTTGTTTTTTCTGAGGAAAAATGTGAAGGATGTATAGTGAATGGTATTAGCTCTTATCTAGGGAATATAAAAAAGATTGAAAAAATAGAGAAGGATCTAGGATTATTAGGAGGGGCAATAAGAAATACTGAAAAGGCACCAAAGATAAAGATTAAAAAGGCATCTGATGAAGAAATAGATGAGGAGAGAAGAGAATTTTTATTTTCTATTTTTAAATCAGTTAAGAAGCTTCCAAATGCTGCAATTAAATATGTATTAGGGGAAAATGAGGAGGATAAAAACTCAAAGGCAATTGTTGCAAATCCAACAGTTAGAAAATATCCAATATTAAGGAAGGTTTTTAGTAATATAAAAGAGGAAGAACTGGCAGATATTGAAATAATAGATTATCTACTACCTTCACTAGTAGGAGCATGTAATTTTTGTAGAGCTTGTACGTTGCTTTGTCCAATGGGAGCATTAAAGTATGTAGAAGAAGAGGACAAGCTGAGTTTATTTTTACTAAAAGATGCTTGTAGTGGTTGTGGATTATGTGTTGAAGTTTGCTACCATAAGGCATTAGAATTAAAATCTAAAAGAATAAAGGATTTTTCACTGATAGAGCCGAGTATACTAGCTGCTGGAACTAAGCAAAAATGTAGTATATGTAAACAAACTATCACATCTAGTAAGACTATAGAAGTATGTTCCACATGTTTGAAATTAGGCAGAAGTAATAGGAGGTAAGTATGAAAAAAAAGACAATTGTTTTTCTCATAATAATGTTGTTGTCAGGATCTATGCTTTATATTGAAAAAAATTTTACTAGATATGTTAATAAAAATACAAATACTAAGTATAAAATTGGTGTAATTTCAGCCACAGATGGTAGACTAGAGAAAGTCAACGCAATGATAGAGGGTTTATACAGTTATGGATATAATGAAGAGGATTTAGAAATTATTATAAATAATGCTGATGGAGACAAGGAGAAACTAGATTCCTTAGCTCAAGATTTGGTGAAAAAGGATGTAGATGTTATTATAACTACTGGAACTTTTGAAACATCTGCTGCAAAAAAGTATGCAGATGATAAAAATATTCCTATAGTATTTATAGGGGTAAGCTGTACTGTAGAATTAGGTTATATAGATGATATTATTTCTCCTGGTTGCAATATAACTGGTGTTGATAGCCACTATGTTCGGTTATCTGGGAAAAGACTAGAATTTTTAAAAAGAATAGTTCCCGACATTGAAGATGTATTAATATTATATAATCCTCAAACTACACCATTTGGACCAAGTTCAAAGTTTTTATATGAAGCAGCTGACAAGCTTCAAATAGAATTAGAATTGATCCCAGTAACAAATAAAGATGAAATTATTGAAGCTATATCTAAAAATCATGATAAATTTGATGGAATAATGTTAATGTGTAGTTTATTATTTGAGTCAACAATTCAAGATATAGTAGATGCATCATTTGAATATAAGATTCCTGTTATGGGCGTTAATGATAGTCAAGTTGAAAAAGGTATGTTAGCTTTTTATGGAAGTACTAACTACAATGAAGGCTTTCAATCAGCTAGACTAGTAGCCAATGTTCTTGAGGGTCAGGATCCCAAAATTATTCCAATAGAATCGCCAGAAAATTTAGAACTTCATATAAATGTAGATACTGCTAAGGCCTTAGGCATAGAAATTGATTATTCTAAGATGACTTTTGTAGATAAGTTTATAAAAAAAACTGAAAGGTAGAATAATATGGGAATAAATATCAAAAAACAATTTTTGGTCAGCATAAAATCTAAATTAATTCTTATGATGATTGGTGTAGCTATTATCCCACTAGTGTTTTTGGTTTTAATTAATATTAGAACATTAAAAAATGAAGTTGAAAAATCTATACATAAAGAACATGAATTAACAGCATCAAAAATATCTCAAACCGTTGTTGAAATGGTAAAGACAACTCAGGAATCCTTGGAAACTATAGCTATAACCAATCCAGAATTATTTTATTGGGGCAATAAATATAATAGAGAAGATATAATATATAGAATGCTAAAAAAATATCATCATTTAGAAGAAATATCTATGGTTTCTCCTAATGGTATGGAGTTAGTAAAGATATCAAAGAGATACGCCATATCCCCAAAAGAGCTAGAAAATATTTCATCTGATGAAAAGTTTAAAATTTTAAGGCGGGGAGACCTATATATTGGAAAACCAGAAATAGATTTAGATAATCAAATTGTTTTTGAGCTGGGGATTCCAGTTGGTGGAAATAGTGAGTATTTAACTGGAGCTATTATTGCAAAAATAAGTTTGCGACAAGTAATGAAAAAGATAAACGCTACAAAAACAAAAGAAGGAAGTTATATTATTTTAATAGATGATAGAGGTTCTTTAATTGGTCATTCAGACTATAGTCAGGTAACAAGAAGGCAGGATGTAACTAAAAGTAAAGGGGTAACAAGTTTACTTAAGATAAAAGCAGAAGAGAATAATGTTTTGAAATATGAAAAATTTGAGACTATGATTTATGAATCATATTTAGGTGAAGAAGTCTTAGGTGTATATGGTTTAATTCCAATAGTAGATTGGGGCGTAGTTGTTGAACAACCACTAGATAATGCATATGCCACTATTAGGCTTATGATTACTAGGATTATAATAACTTTTTTATTGACCATGTTAACAATTGGCATCGTAGGATCCTTTTTAATATATCTCTTCATGAAGCCAATGAATGAATTGGCAAATGGGGTGAATGCTGTAAAAAGTGGGAATTTTGATTATAAAATACCGAAACAATACAATGATGAAATTGGAATGGTAATAGAAGCATTCAATAATATGACAGAAGAAATTAAAAAAAGAAGAGAAGATGAAAGTTTGATAATGTTAGCAGAGAAAAGAGCAGCCATTGGAACTTTAGCAGCAGGAGTAGCCCATGAAATTAATAATCCTATGAATAATTTAGGATTTTATGCTACAGATTTGCTAGAACGATTAGAGACAGAAGATATAAAGGATTTATATGATAATAAGATTATACAAAACTATTTAGAGATAATAAAAGGACAAATTGATAGGTGCTCTGCTATTACACAAAACCTATTGAGATTTTCAAGAGAGTCAAAGGTTGACATTACACTAGTTAATGTTTTTAAGATAATTGAAGATATATTGAAATTGATTGAGCATAGGTTAAAAAAACAAAATATAGATATTGTAATTGATGTAGGTGTTGCAGAACCTATAATACTAGCAGATGAATCTCAAATGCAACAGATGTTATTAAATATAATAACCAATGCTGTAGATTCTATGGAAAACAAAGGAATTTTGACAATAAATATTAATGAAATAGATAATGATGATTTTTTAATACTTAAGATAACAGATACAGGATATGGTATTAAAGAGAAGGACAAAGGGAGGATATTCGATCCTTTCTATACAACAAAACCTATTGGAAAGGGAACGGGATTAGGATTATCAATTAGCCAGGCAATAATTGAAAGAATGAGAGGAGCCATTGAAATATATAGTGAAGAAAATATAGGTACAGTGGTAGAGATAAAACTTCCCATATCAAGAGAGGTGGAGGAAAGTGGAAAGCTTTAGGTTATTAATAGTAGATGATGAAGAAAAATTTATTGAGGTACTAAAAGATAGGCTAACAAGAAAAGGTCTTCATGTGAAAGCTGTTACATCTGGAATTGAAGCAATTAAGTTAGTTGAAGAAGAAGAATTTGATGTAGCTTTATTTGACATAATGATGGACAAAATGGATGGACTAGAGCTTTTATATAAAGCAAAAAAGATACAGCCAGATATGGAAGTTATTATGCTTACTGGATATGGGACTATGGAATCAGCTATAGAGGCCATGAGGAGTGGTGCATATGACTATTTATCAAAACCTGTGAATCCTATTGAGTTAGAATTAGTTTTAAAGAGAGCTGCAGAAAAGAAGAGACTTCAAGGATATAATGAGAATCTGGTTGAAAATATTAAACTTATAAATGATAAAAAAGAGATTATAGGGGAGTCTCAAGTAATTTTAAACCTAAAATACATGATTGATAAGGTGGCTGATAGTCATTTACCTGTATTAATACTTGGAGAGAGTGGCACAGGTAAAGATTTAGTAGCTAATGCACTACATTATAAGAGTTGTAGAGGTGATAAACCCTTTATTCCTATAAATGCTGGTGCAATTCCTGGTGAATTATTAGAAAGTGAGTTATTTGGTCATGTAAAGGGGGCTTTTACTGGGGCTCATACTAATAAAAAGGGATTGGTTGAAATAGCAAACCATGGAACCTTGTTTTTAGATGAAATTGGAGATATGGATCCATCCCTACAAGTAAAATTATTAAGATTTTTAGACACTGGTGAATTTAGGCCTGTAGGTAGTACATTGACTAAAAAGACTACAGTAAGAGTTGTAACGGCAACAAATAAGAATTTAGAAAAGGCAATCTGTAATGGAACTTTTAGAGAGGATTTATTTTATAGATTAAGCGTAGTTACAATTCCAGTACCTCCTTTAAGGGAACGTGGAGATGATGTATTACTTCTTGCTAATTACTTTCTTAATAAAAATATAAATAATAATAAGGAATTAGCAGAAGAAACAAAAATGTTTTTAATGGAGCATGATTTTCCAGGTAATGTACGAGAATTAGCAAATTTCATTGATAGAGGAGTGTTATTGTCTAAAGGAAATAAAATTTATCCTTGGGATTTGCTTCCTAGTTTAAATAACACTGAAAATCAATATAAAAAATATATTTCATTAGATGATGTTGAAAAAGAGCATATCATTGATATATTAAGGCTAACTAACTGGGATAAGCCAGAGGCTGCAAAGATGTTAAAAATTGGACTAAGAACATTATACAGAAAAATAGAAAAATATAAAATAGAGCAATAAGAAATTAAGATTGATATATTGATGTCAAAATGACAAAAATATAACTATGATTTTGTCATAAATGAATCTTATTTTACTAGTCATGTGTATAAGATTTATTAATGACATATAAAATATGTTTAAAAATTAACACTTCCATAATTCTTTAATTATTATTTAAGGAAAACCTAACTATGGCATAAAAATTGCAAATATAAATACAGTATTGGATTTATATATTCTAAATAATTATGCCGAGGTGATAATTTTGAAACGAAGAACGTTTTTGAAACTTTCTGCTTTTACAGCTAGTGCTGCTGCTTTGGGATTAGGAGTGACAGGATGTAACAAACCTACTAGTACAACAGATCCAGTAGATGAATTTCCAGTATATAAAGGAAATCCTAACAATTTAGTAGAAGCAACTGTAGACAGAAAAACAGGAGAGGTAACTCCTAATGAAAATGTTATGATACGTCATAGTGTATGTATGTCATGTTATAACAATTGTGGCAATAGAGTTAAAATTGATAAAACCACTAACAAAGTTATTGGAGTTACAGGAAATCCATTCCATCCAGTATGTGCTGAGCCAGCACTAGACTATAATAACACTGTAGAAGAATCATATAAAGCCTTTAGTTTACATAATGAACAAGGGCTTGCTAATAGAGCTACAGTATGTGCTGTTGGAAACTCAGGATTTGAGATAATTGAGGATCCGCTAAGAATCACAGTACCATTAAAAAGAGCTGGTGAAAGAGGAAGCGGAAAGTGGCAGCCAATTAGTTGGGAGCAGCTAATGGAAGAAACTGTAGAAGGTGGTCAAATATTTAAAGATTTAGGAGACGATACTGTAATTGAAGGATTTAGACAAGTATTTGATCATGAAACTCTAATTAATCCTGACGCACCAGAAATGGGACCAAAGAGTAATGGATTAGTATGGTTATATGGAGGATCCTATGGTAGAAGAGAGTTTACCGTGAGATTTGTAAATGGAAGCTTTGGATCTCCAAATGTTTATGTACACTCTGGTACCTGAGGTGGAGCATGGGTGCCTGCGTGGCAGGCTTTATATGACAAGAAGGGTATGTTTACACATAGACCTGATATAAACGATGCAGAGTTTGCATTGTATCAAGGGGTTTATCCTGGACATAGTGGTATGGGATATCAAGGATTAGCTCGTAAGACTGTAAAGGCTGTAAAAAGTAATGGTTTAAAACTTGCACTTGTAGACCCAGTGATGCAAGGCGGTACAGATATTCCAGGAGGAACAAAATGGATTCCAATAAAACCGGCTACAGATGCTGCCTTTGTATTAGCAATAATGAATTGGATGTTTGAAAACGAAAAATATAATGGAGATTTCTTAGCTTGCCCAAGCTTAGGTGCGGCTGAAAAAATAGGATATAAGAGTTTCACAAATGCTACTTATCTTGTAATAGCAGATGAAAAACACCCTAATTATAGAAAATTCCTAAGAGCAGAAGATATTAAATTAGAGTTCGAACCTGTAGAAGGAGAAGAATCCTTTGTAGTAATTGATAAAGCTACTGGTAAACATGAAATCTTTAGTAAAGTAGATACAGCAGATATACTCTTTGAAGGAGAAGTAGAAGGAATCAAAGTAGCTACTGCTCTTGCAATGCTAAGAAAAGGTGCTAATAAATATAGTATAGAAGAATACGCAACAATATGTGGAGTTCCATCATCACAAATAATTGATGTAGCTAAAGAATTTACTAGCCATGGATATAAAGTAGGAGTTGATACTTTAGGAGGAACTGTTGCTATAAATGGATTGCCTTTTGCAGTTGGATTATTAATGCTTCCAGCTATGTTAGGAGCATTTAATATGAAGGGCGGAATGACCTTAGGAGGAGCAACGTACAAAGCGCATTCTGATGGACCAAGATATAATTTAAGTACTGTAGAAGGATCACCAGGACTTAAGGGACCTAGAATAAGTAGAGAGCAGTTCCTATATGAGAATACAACTGAATATAAAAACAAAGTAGCTAAAGGAAAAAATCCATATCCTTCTAAGCTACCTTGGCATCCAAATGGATTCAACTTAGATGGACATGCTATATTCTCAGCTATAAATAAATATCCTTATCAATGTAAGATTTTAGTAAATTGTGCTGCAAACCCAATTTATGGTGGGCCATCAACATTTAATGAAAAGGTATTAACAGAATTAAAGAAAACTTCTAATATTCCATTATTTATTGCAATTGACACTGTTATAGGTGAAACAAGTGCATTTGCAGATTATATTATACCAGATACAAACTTTAATGAGCATTGGGCAATATTAGGAGCAAGAGGAAATCATACAACAAGAATTACTGGAGTAAGATGGCCAGTTGTAGAACCTCCAACTCCAAAGGTAGGCGAGTTTGATCAACATATAAGTATGGAAACATATATGATTGAAGTGGCTAAGAGAATCGGCATGCCAGGGTTTGGAGACGATGCTGTTACAGATGTTAATGGTAAGAAATGGCCTATTCATACTCGTGAAGATTATTGGATGAAAGCTATTGCCAATATGGCATATGATCAAGAACCTACTTCACCAATTACAGATAGAGATGCAAAATTAACAGGACTAGACAATATGCCAAAAAATTGGGAAGAATCTATTACTGCTGAAGAACTTCCATTAGTAAAAAATATTATGGCTAAAGGCGGTAAATTTGAGCCAGATAATAGTTATTATGATGGAGATTTTATGAAATATAAATCTACAGCTTGTATATGCTTATATTCAGAAAATACAGCTACAACAAGAAATAGTATTACTGGTGAATATCATGAAGGTTCACCTATGTGGTTACCTGAGATGTTTGCTAACGGAGATTTAATAGATGAGATGTTCCCTGAATCAGAATATCCTTTTAGAATTTGTTCTTATAAGCCAAAGCTAAGAGGGTTATCCATGATGAGTAATGCTCCAACACTCCAAAATATCGGACGAACTAACTTTGTTGAGATGAATAGCTTAGATGCTAAAGAGCATGGACTAAATGATGGACAAGAAGTAATCATTGAAAGTGCAGCTAATACAACAAAGGGAATCGTAAGGATTAGAGAGGGAGTAGCAAGAGGAACAATAGGTGTTTGCTTTGGATATGGTAAATGGGAATATGGTAGTAAGGATGCTATCATAGATGGAAAAACTGTAGAAGGAGACCCAATAAGAGGAGAAGGTACAGCTACTAACCAGCTAGGTTTATTAGATCCAACAGTGGACGGTATTATTGGATTATCCGAAGCAACTACTGGTAGCCCTAATAGAAATAGTATTAGGGTAAGGGTTAAGCCAGTATAAAGGAGGAGCCTAAATGCCAAATCATACTGTATCTGCAATGGACAGAGGGGCGTTATACGAATTAATTGCTTCCTTATATCTGCAGTTACCAACGACTGAAAATGTAGACCATATATTAAATGCATTCATAAATGCAGAAGATATTTTTCAAGATATAGATTTCTCAAATATTCTTATTGAAGCAAGACAAAGGAAAGGAAAAATCGATGAAGAACCAAGTTATATAAAGGAACTCGAGCAGGAATACTACGATCATTTTCTAGTTCCAATTGCTAGTTCCTATATTCCCCCTTATGAATCCTTTATAAAAGGTGCTATTAAGTTAGCACCTGGTGAAGGAAGAAAAAATAAAGGTGGATGGAAATATAATCGTTCAACAGTGGAAATTGATTATAATGTAAGCCTTGCTTATAATTCTGTGGGATTTGATCCACGAAATATGAATATTATAAAAGAACTTAAGCATGAAAATAAAATGGATCATCTAGGTTTTGAATTAGCCTTTATTTCATTCTTGTGTAATATGGAATTTCAAGAGTTGTGTAAGGAAGATCAACAACTAGATGTTGGAAATAATGTTAAAAATTCTGCAAAATGGTATAACCTACAAACTCAATTTTTAAAAGAACATCTTTTAAACTTTGTAGAAATTTACAATAAAATTTCTTTGGAAAAGGCAAAACCATTTTACAGAAGTTTAGCGGAAATATTAAACAGTTATATTAACTGGGACTTAAAATGTAGATAAATTTTGGAGGTGACTTCATTGAGTGAAAATATAAAGTGGGGAATGGTAATAGATGTAAGCAAGTGTATTGCTTGTCACGCATGTACTGCCTCCTGTCGTATAGAAAATAAACTTACTACTAATGAAAACCGTTCATGGGTTACTGAAAAGGAAGTTGGAGCTTATCCTAATGTTCATGTTTTAAAGGTAGCTCAATTATGTAATCATTGTGATAAGACTCCTTGTGTAGATGCTTGTCCAGTGGCTGCAACAGGTAAAAATGAAGAAGGAATAGTTTTTGTAGATAAAGAAAAATGTATCGGATGTTATGCTTGTGTAGAAGCATGCCCATATGGAGCGCGTATAAAAGATGTTAATGCTAAAAAAGTAGATAAATGTGATTTTTGTGCTCATCGATTAGCACATGGTTTACTGCCTGTATGTATTAGTACATGTACTACACAAGCTAGATATTTTGGAGATTTAAATGATCCAAATAGCTTAGTGAGCAAATTATTAAAAGAAAATAAATATGAAGTATTACTCCCAGAAAATGAATTAGGGCCAAATGTATATTACATTGGTATGGAAGAATACGAGAATTTTGGTAAGTAATTTTAATAAAAAATACCAAGTATAGGAATAAAATTAAACTGGGTGAAGAGGGAACTACAAAGGTAGTCCCTTTTCAACCTTAATACTATAAAGATTTAATGTCAGAATCTTAGGATAGCAAGTAATAAATGAATTTTAAAATAAAGACAATGAATATCTTACTATGTTATAATAAAAGTGTTACTAAGTGAAAAACAAATAAATAGAGACAGAAGAAAAAATGATAATATAAAGTTATCCTAGAGGTGATTAATATGAAGGTAGTAAAAGTAGAAGATGCTGTGGGAATGGTATTGGGGCATGATATAACAGAAATAGTACCAGGAGAGTTTAAAGGAGTAGCCTTTAAAAAAGGGCATGTAATACAAGAAGCAGATATTGAAAGACTTCTTAGAATAGGAAAAGAGCATATATATATATTTGAAATAAATGAAAACACATTACATGAAGATGAGGCAGCCATAGCTATAGGCGATTTAATCTGTGGAGAAGGTATCTATTATACTGATCCTAAAGAGGGTAAAATTAATATTATGCCTAAGTATAGAGGCTTATTAAAAATAAATAGAGAAATATTAGATGAAATTAATGACCTAGGAGATATGATCTTAGCAACTATACACGGAGATAGATTTATTGAGGAAGGACATCTAATAGGTGGTTATAGAGTAATTCCTTTAACTATTGAAAAAGAAAAAATTAGTGTTGCAGAAAAAATACTAAGGGAAAAGGGACCAATATTTGAAGTGAAACCCTTTAAGAAATTAAAGACGGCTTTAATTATTACTGGTTCGGAGGTATATAAAGGTAGAATTGAGGATAAATTTGGTCCAGTTATAGAAAGAAAAGTTAAAGCCTTTGATTCAGAGATTTTTTATAAGGTTATAGTTCCAGATGAATTAGAGACAATTAAAGATGAAATTATTAAGTCAAAGAACATGGGAGCAGAGCTTATAATAGTTACAGGTGGAATGTCAGTAGATCCAGATGATAAAACACCTGGGGCAATTAAAGCAACAGGAGCTAATATAGTATCCTACGGAACTCCAGTTTTGCCTGGTGCCATGTTACTTCTTGCTTATTTAGATAATATTCCTGTTATGGGACTTCCGGGATGTGTAATGTTTTCACATACTACAGCATTCGATTTGTTGCTACCTAGAATTTGTGCAGGTGAACAAATTTTTCGCAAGGATATTACAAGAATGGGTTACGGAGGACAATGTTTAAGCTGTAATGTTTGTACTTTTCCAGATTGTAATTTTGGAAAACATTAAGGAGGAAAAACATGTTAGTAAATATATCTATAGAAGAAGCAAAGGAAATACTTCTAAATCAGGATATAAAAATAGATACAATAGAGATATCTATCTTAGAAAGTTTAGGTTATGTTTTAGGAGAGGATATAATCTCAGATATTAATATGCCACCCTTTGATAGATCGCCTCTTGATGGATATGCTTTAAGATCTGAAGATATAAAATACGCCAGTAAAGAAAAACCTATAACATTAGAAGTAATAGACTATGTTCCAGCAGGATATGTAAGCTCTAAAAGGATAGAGAGTAGGCAAGCTATACGAATTATGACAGGTGCTAAAATACCTGAAGGAGCAGATATTATAATTAAATATGAGGATACTGAATTTACAGATAAGGATGTAAAGATATTCAATAACCTTAAACCTAATTCCAATATTGTTAAAAAGGGAGAAGATATTGAAGAAGGAGATATTGTTCTCAAAAAAGGTCATCTCATTGGTCCAGCTGATATTGGAATATTGGCTACACTAGGCAGAAGTATTGTAAAGGTATATTCTAAACCTAAGATAGCTATTTTAGCTACTGGAGATGAATTAATTGATATTGACGAAATTCCCAGAGAAGGGAAAATAAGAAATAGCAATTCCTATACTATTGCAGCACAAGTAAAGAGGATAGGTGGACAACCTAGGATATTAGGAATATGTAGTGATAAAATAGAGGACATAAAAAATAAACTGAAAGCTAGTTTGGAATGGGCAGACATGGTTATAACAACAGGTGGAGTCTCCGTAGGGGATGCAGATTTGGTAAAAGAGGCTTTTCAAGAAATAGGAGGAGAGATTCTATTCTGGAAGGTAAATATGAAACCTGGTACGCCTATTGCAGTTGCCAAATACGAAAATAAATTGATATTTGGTTTATCAGGTAACCCGGCGGCCGCCAGTATAACTTTTGAAAAATTTGTAAGACCGACTATACTTAGATTAATGGGCAAGAGTAAACTTAATCTAGTGAAGGTAGAGTCAACATTAGAAAATGTGTTTACTAAAGTAAGCAATCAAAATAGATATGTTAGAGCCGTAACCTATTATAAAGATGGACAGTTTTTTACCAAATTACCTGATAAACATAGTTCGGGAGTTTTAACTTCTTTATCAGGCACCAATTCACTATTCTATGTTAAAGCTGGTAATGGTCCATTTAAAGAAGGAGATAAAATAGAGGTTGAGATATTAGATTATCCGGAGGTAGAATAATGATACCTGTGTTTTCAATTATTGGGAGTAGATCCAATACAGGAAAAACCACTATTCTTTGCAAGATAATAAGAGAATTAAAAAATAGGGGATATAGGGTGGCAACTATAAAACATCATATGGGTGATTTTGATATAGACCATTCGGGAAAGGATACTTGGAAGCATGCTCAGGCAGGAGCTGATATAGTTATGATATCCTCTCCAGTTAAGATGGCCAAGATTGAGAAAGTACAGGAAGAATATAAGTTAGATGATATTATTAGTAAAATTGAAAATGTTGATATTATTATAACTGAAGGATATAAAAGAGAGAATAAACCAAAATTAGAGGTAATTAGAAAAGAGATTTCAGAAAAGCTTATTTCTAAAGAAGAAGATTTATTTGCAATAGTTACAGATTTTCCATTGAAAAATCAGATACCACAGTTTAATTTTGAACAAGTAATAGAAATAGTGGATCTAATTGAAAAAAGATTCTTAAAAAATGATTTAAATTAAGGAGGAAATATATATGTTTGGAAAAATAGGTGCACCAGAGTTAATATTAATACTTGGGATTGCTTTAGTAGTTTTTGGACCAGGAAAATTACCTGAAATCGGAAAAGCATTTGGAAAAGCAATAGGAGAATTTAAAAATCATGCTAACAAAATATCCGAAGATGTAAAAGTAGATTTAGAAGATAAAAAGGACAAAGAATAAAATGTATAGTGACTTAAATACTCAGCTTTAGGAGGGTACTCTATGGAAGATAAGCAACTTACTCTGGTAGAGCATTTGAGTGAGTTAAGAAAAAGGATTATTATAATTTTCATAGCAATAATATTAGGAGCCGTTGTAAGCTATAAATACATTGATATTATCATTGAATATATGGTACGACCAGCAGCCAAATTGGAATTCATTTATTTAAGTCCTCCTGAGCTCTTTATAGCTTATATTAAGATAGCCATAACAGCTGGGATAATAATTTCTTCCCCGATTAGCTTGATGCAGATATGGATGTTTGTAAAACCAGGACTTAAGAAAAATGAACGTAGATATTTATTATTAGCTCTATATATGGGAATAGTGTTTTTCCTAGTAGGAGCTATATTCGCATATTTTACAATAATTCCAATAACTATAGAGTTTTTCACTCAGGTTTCGGTAGAACAGATAGCTCCGCTATTTTCTTTTGATAGTTATTTAAGTTTTATTTCTTCTCTGTTATTTTCATTTGGTTTGGTGTTCGAACTTCCGCTACTGATTATATTATTGACACAGTTGAACCTTGTTACAGCAAATACATTAAAGAAATATAGAAAAATAGTGGTTTTACTAATATTTATTGTGGCTGCCATACTAACACCTCCAGATGTAGTATCACAAGTTTTGTTAGCATTACCAATGATATTTTTATATGAATTAAGTATATGGATTTCAGCTTGGATTGGGAGACGAAAGAAACTAGTAAGAGTATAAAGGATAGAATAATCTCTATCCTTTACATATATAAAAATGTTCTATTATATATTAGATATAGAAAATGTTATGAAAGTAATATTAGTCTAAAGAAAAAAGGTGATTAGATGAAAGATTCTTTTGGGAGAGAAATAAATTATCTTAGAATTTCTCTAACAGATAGGTGTAATCTAAGGTGTAGATATTGTATGCCAGAGAATGGAGTTTCTAAATTTTCTCATGATGAAATGTTAACATTGGAAGAAGTCTACAAAATAACAAAGGCTTTTGTAGACTTAGGTGTAAATAAAATAAGATTTACAGGTGGCGAGCCTCTCATAAGAAAAGGAGTCGTGGATTTAATATCTAAGGTGTCAAAATTAGATGGTGTAAAAGATTTAGCTATGACTACAAATGGCATACTTCTAAAAGAATATGCCAAAGAGTTAAAGGAAGCAGGATTAAATCGAGTAAATATCAGTTTAGATACTCTAGATGAGGATAAATACAAGGCTATTACTAGAGGAGGTAAACTTAAGTCTGTTATAGAATCTATAGAAGAAGCGAGACGTGTAGGACTAACACCAATAAAAATAAATACAGTTCTTATTGGTGGATTTAATGATGATGAGATAGAGGATTTAGTGAGACTAACAGAAAAAGAAGAGATTGATTTAAGATTTATTGAATTAATGCCCATAGGTGAGGCAGCGGGATGGGCTAAGGAAAAATTTATTTCCAATAATATTATTTTAGAAAAGGTTAAAGAACTAATACCTGTACCAAGAGAGGATAAATCATCACCAGCTGTCTATTATAAATTACCAAATGGAAAAGGAAAAGTAGGTATAATAAATCCAATATCTTGCAAGTTCTGTGAAAATTGCAATAGGGTGAGACTAACATCTAAGGGGCAATTGAAGCTTTGTTTGCATTCAAATGTTGAGATAGATATAAGACAAGCCTTAAAAGAAGGTAAAGATTTAAAGGAGCTAATTTTAGATTCTATAGAAAAAAAAGAAGAATCTCACCATCTGGAAGATGGAAAATATATAGACAGAAACATGAATCAAATAGGGGGCTAGGACATGGACTTTACACATTTTAACGAGCATGGAAGGGCTCATATGGTTGAAGTTGGTGAAAAAGAAGATACCAAAAGGAATGCCATAGCAAGAGGCAAAATCAAAATGAAAAAACAAACAGTTGAAAAAATTAAAGAAGGTCTAATTAAGAAGGGTGATGTTTTATCTGTAGCTCAAATAGGTGGGATAATGGGAGCTAAGAAAACCAGTGACTTAATCCCAATGTGTCACAATATATTTTTAACAGGAGCAGATATTAGATTTAATGTGATGGAAGATGCTATAGAGGTAGAGGCAGAAGTTAAGACCATAGGAAAAACTGGAGTAGAGATGGAGGCCTTAACAGCAGTATCTCTTGCTTGTTTAACAATATATGATATGTGTAAGGCTGTTGATAAGGGCATGGTAATTGAAGATGTGAAGTTGATTAAAAAAACTGGTGGGAAGACAGGTGATTATATGTTAAAAGAAATTAATGGCAAAGTATTATCTGTTAATATTTCAGATAAAAAAGGAGTAATTAAAAACCCGATAAAAGAAGGTTTATTCATTGAGAATTTTGGTCTAGAAAATGATGCACATTCAGGGAATTGGCATAGACAAGTAAGTCTACTTGCTATTGAAAGTTTTGATAAAATGGAGAATCAGGGTATAGAAGGCTTAGTACCTGGAGTGTTTGCAGAGAACATAACAACGGAAGGGATAACCCTTTATGAGCTTCCTATAGGTACAAAGTTGAAAATAGGAGATACTATACAAGAGGTTACACAAATAGGTAAAGAATGTCATACTGGATGTGCTATATCTAAAAAGGTAGGAAAATGTGTGATGCCTAAAGAAGGAATATTTACTAAAGTCCTAACAGGTGGAATCATAAAAGAAGGAGATAATATAGAGATAATATATTAAAAAATAAGTAACAGCAATGTTTTATAAAACATTGCTGTTATTTTTAGGAATTTAGATATGCATATTTTTCATCCAATGGTTCTATAGATTCTATAATGCAAGAACCAAGGCATACTTCATCTTGATATAATACTGCTGCTTGACCTGGGGTTACGGCCTTTACAGGATTATCATATACTATATGAAGTTTTCCGTTTTCCAACATATTTACAGTCACAGGTATATCAGATTGCCTATATCTAAATTTGGCAGTACATTTTAATGGCATATTTGGAGCCGCTTCTAGTATCCAAGAAGGTGATTCTCCAATTAATGAGGTAGAATAAAGGGCAGGATTCATTTCTCCTTGGGCAACATATAGTATATTTTCTTTTATGCTTTTTCCAGCTACAAACCAAGGCTCTCCTGTACCTACTCCACCTATTCCTATCCCTTTTCGTTGTCCTAGTGTATAATGAATAAGACCACTATGTCTACCAATTTTATTTCCTTCTATATCAATAATATCTCCTTCCTTTGCTAAGAGATATTTATCTAAGAATTCATCAAAGTCTCTTTCGCCTATGAAACAGATACCAGTAGAATCTTTCTTTTTTGCAGTATATAAATTATGCTTTTCTGCCAGCTCTCTGACTTCCTTTTTATCTAAATGACCTATAGGGAATAATGTCTTAGAAAGAGCTTTTTGACCTATTCTTGATAAAAAGTAGCTTTGGTCTTTATTAGTATCCTTTCCCCTAATAAGGTAAAAGCCATCATTCCTTTCTTCTACTTGGGCATAATGTCCCATGGCGATATAATCTGCCTCTAGATTTAGGGCATATTCTAAAAAAGCATTAAACTTTATTTCCTGGTTACACATAATATCTGGATTAGGAGTTCTTCCTTTTTTATATTCATCTAAGAAATAAGTAAATACCCTATCCCAATATTCTTTTTCAAAGTTAATTGTATAAAATGGAATATCTAATTGGTCGGCAACTGCTCTGGCATCCTCAGCATCTGCTGTTGCTGTACATATGCCGTCTTCGTCCTTCTCATTCCAATTCTTCATAAAGAGTCCAATAACATCATATCCTGCTTCCTTTAAGAGTAATGCAGAAACTGATGAATCAACTCCTCCACTCATGCCTAATATTACTTTTTTTGCCATAATAATCTCCTTTTTAATACGTTTTCATATAAATATTATATCATAGTATTTTCTGTTTTTATGGTAAATATCATATGATATTTTATTGGTATATAGAATAGGTATTAATTCATTAAGCCTTCTACTACTTCTTCCATTGCCAGTGGTCTTGATGCCTTTACTAGGATTAAGGCATTAGGTTCAACTACTTCCTTAATCTTTTTGATTAGACTAGGTTTATCAAAGAATGCCAATACTTTACCTTCAGGAAAATTAAGTTGTGCAGTTTCTGCAAAGTATTTGCCAAAGTCTCCTAGGGTAAATAAATAGTCAATTTGGTTAGGATCTATTGTTCTTCCAATATCTCTATGCATATCTGCTTGCTCATCACCCATGCCAAGCATATCTCCAAGTACGGCAATCTTTTGACTATATCCTTTAATAGAATACAAAGTATCTAAAGCAGCTAATACAGCGGAAGGATTAGATTTATAAGAATCATCCAAGATAGTAAAACCATCAGCATGGATTAATTCATTTCTCATACCTGTTTTTTCTACTTGTAGTAGTCCTTTTTCTATGTTTTCATAGGAAATACCAAAATATCTAGCTACAGCTATAGCTGCTGTGGCATTAAGTACTTGATGTTCACCTAACATAGGTAAGAAAAACTCTTGTGAAGCAGGTTCCTTTAAATAGAATGAATCTCCCTTTTCGTTTACAAATGTTATTTCAGGTTGATAGTCATTATTTTCACTTGAACCATAAGTTTTAATATTATATTCCATAGGAATATTTTGGATTTCTTTTTTTAATATAGAGTCATCTCCATAATAGACAAATAAATCATTTGGCTTTAACCCCTTTAATATCTCTAGCTTTGCCTTAGCAATATTTTCCCTAGTTTTTAAACCTTCTAAATGGGCTTCGCCTATATTTGTAATTACAGCAGCATCTGGTCTAGCAATAGAAGTTAAAAGTTCTATTTGACCAAAGTTATCCATACCCATTTCTAAAACTGCCATTTCAGTATCTTCACCCATTGAAAGAATAGTTAGAGGTAATCCAATATAATTATTAAAATTACCTATAGTTTTATGAGTTTTGTACTGAGTTTTAAGTAGACTTGCTAAAATATCTTTAGTAGATGTCTTTCCGTTGCTTCCTGTAATTCCTATTACCTTTGTATTTAGCTGGCTACGATAGGATTTGGCTAATTCTTGAAGGGCTAATGTAGTATCATCAACTAATATAAAAGGAAAGTCATTATCAGGCATAGGCTCGTTTTTGTTCCATAGACTAGCAACGGCTCCTTTCCCTATAGCCATGGTGATAAAATCATGACCATTAAAGTTTTCTCCTATTAGTGGTATAAATAGTTGATGAGCACTTATATTTCTAGAATCTGTAGAAACACCCCTAATAACAATTTTTTCAAATTTATTTGCTAATCCAGAACCACTGCACATTTTCTCAATTTCTTTTAGATTTCTCCTAATCAAAGTATTCACCTCTTATTTACTATGGCTTTCTTTTCAGCATATCTTTCTAAGGCTAAATTGATTAACCTTTCTATTAACTCTGCATAGGTAGTGCCATCAGTAGCACCCCATAAAACTGGAGTCATACTTACAGCTGTAAAACCAGGCATAGTATTTACCTCATTAACAAATATTTCATTTTCATCTGTAACAAATATATCTACACGAGCTAATCCATGACAGTTTAATATCTTGAATGCCTTTACAGCAGTTTCACGGACCTTATCACTAATTTCTGGTGTTAGTCTTGCAGGTATTACAGGTATTAGCTTGCCATCTATATATTTAGCATTATAGTCAAAAAACGGTCTTTCCATAATAAATTCCCCAGGCACAGATGCCTTTGGATGATTATTTCCTACTACTGATATTTGCATTTCACGTGCAACTACTTCCTCTTCAACAACTATTTTACGGTCATAAAGGAAGGCTTCTTTGAAAGATGTTTTAAGCTCTTCTTTATTTTCAGCTCTACTAATACCAACACTAGAACCGTTGCATAAAACCTATAAAAATCTATAAATATATAATAAGTTTTATTTTAATTCCCTATTCATCCTATCCTATTTTGAATAATTTAAGTTATTCTACTTTAGTTTGGTATAATAGTCCAAGGGCTTAAATTCGGATACAACGCATCCTACATAGCATCATAATTCTTTGAAGCCCTAATCCTACCTACAAAGTAAGTAGTGATAGGTATCATGCCAGGAATGTCCAAGGGGACGAGATTTATCGAAGTCCGATTGGGAACATTCTACGGCTTTGGTGATTTATGATACTTTATAGTTACTTAAGTTTATACTGGCATTTTTGTCTCTATCTATTTCTAATCCACAACTACATTTATAGATTCTATCACTTAGCTTTAAGTCTTTCTTTATATTTTTACAGCTACTACACATCTTAGAGCTTGGAAAGAATCTATCAGCTTTAACAAATTCTATACCATTAAACTCACACTTATATTTAATTTGCCTTATAAATTCATATAATTTCTGTTCCTGTATCTTTTCTGATAAGTGTTTGTTCTTCATCATCCCACTAATATTTAAATCTTCCATTACTACTCTTATGGGTTTTAGTTTGATTATCATATTAGTAGCTTGATGTATATGGTTATTTCTTATATTTGTTAATCTTCTATGAATTAGTGTTATTTCTTTTTCTAGTTTTATAATGTTTTCAGTCTTTATAAACTTAAGTCCTTCTTTATTCATTTCATATTTCCTAGAGCATTGTCTTTGAAGTCTTTTTAGCTTTTTCTTCAATCTTTTTACTTCTTTGGATTTATTAATGTTTTTTATTGGTTTATCTAAACAATTAACCTTGGCTAAGTCTTTAACTCCTAGATCTATACCTATACTTAAATCCTTATTTAGTTCGACTTGGTTTTCGCCTTGTTCGTAGCCAAAGGATAGGTACCAATACTTTCCATCATAGCTACACCTTGGATTATTGTATTTATCTAATATAGGTATGTCATAGTTTGTAGTAAACTTTACTCTGCCTACTTTTTCTATGTTAACAGTGTTACCATTTATATTCATTCTGTCATATCTTACATAGAAGGACTGTTTAGACTTTTTCTTGGATTTAAATCTTGGGTATTTGGCTTGGTTATTAAAGAATTTATTAAAGGCATTTTGAAGGTCTTTAAAGGCTTGTGAAGTTATTTGACCACTTACATCCAATATCCACTTATATTCTTGCTTCTTTTTAATGGTGTTATTGAACTCTTTTTTAATATCTTTACTATTTGCCTTAATTCCTTCTTTATATAATTCCTGCCATCTAGCTAATCCCCAGTTATATGCAAATCTTGCTGTTCCAACTGATTTAAACATTAATATTTCTTGCTCTTTTGTTGGCAATAATCTTATTCTGATTGACTTTATTATTTTCTCACCTCCTTAACTTTATTGTAATCGAACATATGTTGGTTTGCAATAAGTGTTATTAAAAAAGTGAGTTTTAATCAGTTTAATTTGATTATTCCAAATATCAATGAATAAGGGTTCGTTGTATTTGATTATATATTTATACATCCTATAGGTTTTATGCTCATTCATATATGTTCGCTAGACATATACAGTTCTCAAGGATAGGTCCTATGAACTTCTTATGCTTTCACATAAGCGTAGACTATATCATCACCTATTAATAGGTGTCCTCCGCTTCCACTACCAATAGCTTGTAGTGTACTCCCATAAGGGATAGTCGTTGAACGTTTCTCTCTTCGAGACTTCGCTGCTGATTGCCCATTATTAAAGCACTTAGGATTTAACCTTATGCCATCTAACTAATTTTTTCTACTTTCGTCACCTTCACGCTTAGGTT
>JAEWGC010000028.1 GCA_023388495.1 Bacillota bacterium
AACCTAAGCGTGAAGGTGACGAAAGTAGAAAAAATTAGTTAGATGGCATAAGGTTAAATCCTAAGTGCTTTAATAATGGGCAATCAGCAGCGAAGTCTCGAAGAGAGAAACGTTCAACGACTATCCCAAAAGGGAGTACACTACAAGCTATTGGTAGTGGAAGCGGAGGACACCTAAATTAGGTGATGATATAGTCTACGCTTATGTGAAAGCATAAGAAGTTCATAGGGAAACCTTGGGAACTGTATATGTGTAGCGAACATATATGAATGAGCATAAAACCTATAGGAAACTATAAGTATATAATCGTACAACGAATCTTTATTCATTTCAAATCTCACTTTTTTAATAATCTTTATTGTAAAAGAACATGAGTTCGGATACAATAAAGTTAAGGAGGTGAGAAAGTGATAAGGTCAGTAAAAATAAGATTATTGCCAACAAAAGAGCAAGAAATATTAATGTTTAAATCAGTTGGAGTAGCTAGATTTGCATATAATTTTGGATTGGCTAAATGGGAAGAATTATATAAAAAAGGATTAAAGGTAAATGGTAAAATAATAAAGAAAGAATTTAATAATACCATTAAAAAGCAAGAACAGTATAAATGGCTATATGAAGTAAGTGCACAAATAACTTCCCAGGCCTTTAAAGACCTTGAAGAGGCCTTTAATAAATTCTTTAAAAAGGAAGCCAAATATCCAAGATTTAAAACTAGAAAAAAATCTAGAAAATCTTTCTATGTTAGATATGATGCCTTAAAGATAAAAGGAAATACAATTAACATAGAAAAGATAGGAAGAGTAAAATTTACTACAAATTATAATATACCTATATTAGAAAAGTACGTTAATCCAAGGTGTAGCTATGATGGAAAGTACTGGTATTTTTCCTTTGGCTATGAACAAGGCGAAAACCAAGCAGGATTAAATGAGGATTTAAGTATAGGTATAGACCTGGGAGTAAAAAACCTAGCTGTGGTAAATGCAATAGATAATCCAATAAAAAACATTAATAAGTCTAAAGAAGTCAAAAGGTTAAAGAAAAAACTAAAAAGACTTCAAAGACAATGCTCTAGGAAATATGAAATGAATAAAGAAGGACTTAAGTTTATAAAGACGAAGCATATAATAAAACTAGAAAAAGAAATAAAGCTAATCCATAGAAGATTAACAAATATAAGAAATAACCATATACATCAAGCTACTAATATCATAATCAAACTAAGGCCCATAAGAGTAGTAATGGAAGATTTAAATATTAGTGGGATGATGAAAAATAAACACTTATCAGAAAAGATACAAGAACAGAAATTATATGAATTTATTAGGCAGATGAAATATAAGTGTGAGTTTAATGGTATAGAATTTGTTAAAGCAGATAGATTCTTCCCAAGTTCCAAGATGTGTAGTAGTTGTGGAACTATAAAGAAGGACTTAAAGTTAAATGACAGAATCTATAAATGTGAGTGTGGATTAGAAATAGATAGAGATAAAAATGCTAGTATAAACTTAAGTAACTATAAAGTATCATAAATCACCAAAGCCGTAGAATGTTCCCAATCGGACTTCGATAAATCTCGTCCCCTTGGACATTCCTGGCATGAGACCTATCACTACTTACTTTGTAAGTAGGATTAGGGCTTCAAGAATTATGATACTATGTAGGATGCGTTGTATCCGAATTTAAGCCCTTGGACTATTATACCAAACTAAAGTAGAATAACTTATGTTATTCCAAATAGGATAGGATGAATGGGGAATTAAAATAAAACTTATTATGTATTTATAGATTTTTATAGGTTTTATGCAACGGTGCTTCCATGAATGAGTATATAGTTGATATGACTAATATACAAAAGAGCTTTGGGGATGTAAGGGCTGTTGTAGATGGTCAATTCAATCTAAAAAAAGGAGAAATACACTCACTTATTGGTGAAAATGGTGCTGGTAAATCCACCATGATGAAGATGCTTTATGGTATTTATGAGCATGATGGCGGAGAGATTAAGATTGGTGGAGAGAGAATAACGGGATTAACTCCTGCAAAGGCCATTGAAAAGGGTATAGGTATGGTTCACCAAGAGTTTATGCTTGTTAAGGAATTAACTGTACTTGAAAATATAATATTGGGATTTGAGCCAAAAAAGGGAATAACCGTAGATTTCCATAAGGCAAGGAAGGATATACAAAAATATATTGATATTTATCATATGGATATTCAACCTAATAAGAAGATAAATCAGATATCATTAGGAGAAGCACAAAGGGTAGAAATCATTAAAACATTATACAGAGGTGCTAATATAGTTATCCTTGACGAGCCTACTGCAGTACTAACACCTCAAGAGTGTGTTAAATTCTTCCAAATTTTACAAAGTATGAAGGCGGATGGGAAATCAATTGTGTTTATCTCACATAAATTAAATGAGGTAATGGAAATTTCAGATAGAATTACTGTTATGCGTAATGGTAAATTTATATCATCGGTTGATAAGAAGGATACTAATCAATCTGAACTTGCTAAAATGATGGTAGGTCGTGAAGTGTTTCTTAAGGTAGAAAAGAAAAAATCCAATATAGGCGATGTAGTTTTAAAGGTTGATGACCTTTGGACATCTGGAGAAAAGGAATTATCTAAAATAAGAGGAATCTCAATGGATGTAAAATCTGGTGAAATTGTAGGAATAGCAGGTATAGACGGAAATGGACAAAGTGAATTAATAGAAGCAATTACGGGACTTAGAAAAGTAGAGAAAGGAACAGTAAACCTTGATGGACAGGACATAACTAACCTATCCCCATTAAAGATTAGAAAATCAGGATTAACACATATACCTGAGGATAGAAACCTTCGTGGACTTAATAGGGGATTAAGTATTATGGACAATATGGTTGCTGTTAAAATAGATGAGAAGCCTTTTTCAAAGGGTATAGCTCTAGATAAAAAGGCAATAGAAGGTTTTTCAAAGGAACTTATAGAGAAATTTGATGTTAGACCAACAGACCCTAGTATAATGACTCAGGCTCTATCTGGAGGGAATGCTCAAAAGGTAGTAGTTGCCAGAGAAGTAGATAAAGACGGTAAGTTTCTTATAGCTTCTCAGCCAACTAGGGGTGTTGACATTGGAGCAATAGAATCCATCAGAAAAATTCTTAATGAAGAGAAATCAAAAGGCAAGGCTATTTTATTAGTATCAGCAGACCTTGAGGAAATACTTTCACTCTCTGATAGAATTGTTGTTATGTATGAAGGAAAGATTACTGGAGTACTTAATGCGGAGGACGCCAATGAAGATAATATTGGTTTACTCATGATGGGTGGAACTACAAAATCAGCAGAAATGGGAGGAGGCTATTAATATGACAAAATCAGCGAATAAATATTTAAATCTGCTGCTAACAACTTTAGTTTCCATACTCATAGGTGCTGTGATTATGCTTATTCTTGGTCATAATCCTATAGAAGCATATTTTCAGCTCTTTAAAGGAGCTTTTGTTGGTAAGTTAAATTTAGGTACTACATTACAAAAATTTGTACCACTCTTATTAACAGCAATTGCGTTTGCAGTATCATCAAGAGCGGGAGTTTTTAATGTAGGGGTAGAAGGAGAACTTTATTTAGGAGCCATAGCTGCTGCATGGGTTGGATTTACATTTACAAGTATACCGGGACCATTATTGATCCTTCTTTGCATTGGAGTTGCAGCTTTAATAGGTGCTCTTTGGTCATATATTCCAAGCTCACTAAAGGCTTATCTAGGAGTAAATGAGGTTTGTGTAACAATACTAATGAATTATGTGGCAAAATATATTACATCATACTTAGTAAATGGGCCATGGAGTGCTAAAACAGGTGTACCACAAACTCCAGCAATAGCAGCTCAGGCAAAACTTACTCAATTCATGAAGCCAAGTCAGGCAAATACAGGGCTTTTCATAGGAATTGCAGTGGTAATTATAGTTTTTTGGATTTTAACTCGTTCTAAATGGGGATATAAATTTACAACTGTGGGATTAAACCCATTCCATGCTGAATATGTGGGAATTAATCCTAAGAAAAGTATAATTAATGCAATGTATTTAAGTGGGGCTGTTGGTGGTATTGCAGGAGCACTTGAAGTTTTAGGAACATATGGATATTTTCTTGATAACTTCTCTTCAGGTATTGCCTTCGATGGTATGCTTGCAGCTTTAATAGTAAAAAATGATATAAAGATGGTGCCCTTTATGGCCTTTTTCCTTGCAGTTCTTAAATCTGGAGCATTGGGAATGGAAAGATATACTGGGGTTCCTAAATCAATTGTAGATACGATAATAGCTATATTTATAATATTTGCAACGATGGAAGCATTATTTGCCTTTAATAAGAAGAGGAAGGCAAAGGAAAAAACTACTGAAGAGCAAATGTAAGGAGGGCTAATAAATGGATTTAAGTTCAATTTTTGATTATACACTAATTTATGCAACCATAAGAGCCGCAACTCCTATTTTGTTTGCTGCTTTGGCTGCTGTAATTACACAACAAGGAGATATCACAAACATTGGTACTGAAGGAATTATGCTTACATCGGCTTTTGTAGCTGTTTTAGTAAGTTTTTCAACAGGATCTTGGATTATTGCACTATTAGTAGCTATGATTGCAGGAGTACTTACTGCTCTTATAATGGCAGTGGCTCATATTAAATATAAAGCAGATATAACTGCCATAGGAACAGCTATTAATATTTTTGCTTTGGCTATTACAAAGTTTGGAATAAAGCAATTCCTTGGAACTACTGGTAGCTTTACAAGTCCTGACATAGTTGGGATCCCAAGAGTAAATATTCCATTTTTTCAAAGCAACAAATATTTAAACGGAATATTTAACAATTGGTCGTTGATGGAGATTTTTGGAATAATAATGGTTCTTGCCTTAACATTTCTTCTTTACCGTACTGTATGGGGACTTCGTCTTCGCTCAGTTGGACGTTTCCCAATGGCAGCAGAGACTGCAGGGATAAATGTTAACAAGATGAAGTATCAGGTAATGATTATTTCAGGAATCTTAGGTGGTATGGCAGGAGCCCATCTTTCAATAGGATATTCTCAGATGTTTATTGAAAACATGACAAATGGTAGAGGTTTTATGGGTGTTGCTGCTATGTTTTTTGGAGGAGCAAATCCTATATTTGCATGGATAGGTAGTCTTCTATTTGGATTTGTTGATAGTATTGGAGGAAGACTTCAAGCCTATGGCTGGCCTTCACAATTTGTTCTTATGTTACCCTATATTATAACAGTAGGAGTACTTGCAGTTTCATTATGGAGTAAGGCAAAGAAAGAAGAAAAGAAGAAAAGTTCATTAACTATATAACTATATATAAAAATTAATTATAAAGGAGCTGTAAAGATGGACAAAAGAAAAATTATATTAGACTGTGATCCAGGGCATGATGATGCAGTGGCTATTATGATGGCAGCTAAGCATCCAAAGATAGATTTACTTGGAATTACAATCGTTGCTGGAAATCAGACTTTAGAAAAGACTACAAGAAATGCCTTAAATGTTTGCCAACATTTAAATATCGATGTTCCTGTTTATAGAGGCTGTGGCATTCCAATGGTAAGAGCTAAACAAGTAATAGCAGATGATATCCATGGAGAAACAGGACTTGATGGCCCAGTATTTGAGCCTTTGACAAGAAAAGAAGAAGATAAACATGCAGTACAATTTATAATTGATACTCTAATGGCTTCAGATGGAGATATTACTCTAGTACCTACTGGACCACTAACTAATATTGCAATGGCAATGCGTATGGAACCAAGGATAGTAGAGAAGATTAAAGAAATAGTTCTTATGGGTGGAGCATATCAATTAGGAAATGTAACACCAGCAGCAGAATTTAATATTTTAGCTGATGCTGAGGCGGCATATGTAGTATTTACATCTGGAAGACCTATAGTTATGATGGGATTAGATTTGACAAGACAAGCATTATGCTATCCTGCTATAGTTGATAGAATGGAGAAGATTGACACAAAGGCTGCTCACCTATTTGCAGATTTAATGAGATTTTTTGGTCAACAACAAAAGATAGTATTTGGCTGGGAAGGCGGTCCACTTCACGACCCTACATGTATAGCTTATCTTATTGATCCAAGTTGTATAGAAGTAAAACCTATGTACACAGAGGTGGAAATAAGATCTGAAAAATGTTATGGACGTACTCTTTGCGACTATTTCAATACAACTAAAAATGAACCAAATGCACTAGTTGCAGTAAAGCTTGATGTAGAGAAATATTGGGACATAGTTGAAGAGTGTATAAAATTATATAATTAATCCAAAATTGGGGGTTAGATTAAATGATTGAAAAATTAAGGACTACCCTAAGAGAAAACAAAGAAAAATATATATCACGTCTGGCAGATCTTGTGGCCATAGATACTCAAGATATTGGTCATGGAATTCTTGGAGGTTTGGAGAAGGAAGGACAGGATTACCTAATAAATCTCTTTAATGAAATGGGAGCATCTGTCATAAAGGATCAAGTAACAGAAGAAGTTATCCAAAAAAGCATTAAAGAATTTAAAGAAGGAAACCCTGGACATAATTATGATGATAGGTATAATGTATATGCAAGATTCAAGGGTAATGGCGGTAAATCCATTATGTTCAATGGGCATATAGACACTATGCCCCCAGGGGATATTAACCTGTGGAATACTCCACCTCATGAGCCTACTATAAAGGATGGTAAGATGTACGGCCTTGGAGTATGTGATATGAAAGGTGGCCTTATGGCATCTACAATGGCAGTTGAGCTTTTAAAGGATGCTGGAATTCAATTGCCAGGGGATGTTATTATTACCTCTGTAATTGATGAAGAAGGTGGAGGCAATGGCTCCATTGCAGCGGCTATGAATGGTCAAAAAGCTGACGCAGTAGTAGTTTGTGAGCCTACTGATTATAAACTTATTGCTGCACATATGGGATTTATATTTTTCAAAGTGGAAATAAAAGGCTTAGCAGTTCACTCAGGTTCTAAATGGCTAGGAGTAAGTGCAATAGAAAAGGCTGTAAAATTGATGAATGCTATAGATGAACTTGAGCATAAATGGTTAATGACTCATAGACACAAGCTTTTACCATCACCAACATCAAATGTTGGAGTAATTGAAGGAGGTACTGCTGGCTCTACAGTGGCTGACTACGCATCATTCTCAACCTGTGTTCACTATATACCAGGAATGAATCATGATGATGTAGTTCGAGAATATACCGATACAATTTATAGATGTTGTGAAGGTGACGAATGGTTAAAGGATAACAAACCTGAAATCTCCATATATCAAGCAGGTGGACCCTTTGAAATGGAGTTAGAGCATGATTTTGTAGGATCCTTTAAGGATGCTTATAAAGTAGCTACAGATAAAGACTTAAAAATAGTTGGTTCTCCTGCAGGCTGTGATTCTAGAATATGGAAAAACATAGCAGGATGTCCAACATTGCAATATGGTCCTGGAAGACAACAAGAATGCCATGCGGCAAATGAATATATTGAATTAGATCAGTATCTAGATGCAATATTAATTTATGCACAATTAATATTAGATTGGTGCAATAGATAAAAGGAGGAATATTAATGGCAAAGAAAGTATTAATAGCAGGGGAATCATGGATGAGCTATACAACCCATGTTAAGGGTTTTGACACATTTTACACTACTGTATATGAAGAGGGTGTAGGATTTATTAAAAATGCTATAGAAAAGGCTGGATATGAAGTTGACTATTTACCAAACCATGTAGCACCAGATAAATTTCCTACAACTATGGAAGAGATAGAGAAGTATGATTGTGTAATTTTATCAGATATAGGTTCAAATACACTTCTTTTACCTCATAGAACTTTTGTTAAAGGTATGAAAACTCCAAACAGATGTGACCTTATTAGGGATTATGTAAATGCAGGAGGTTCATTCCTAATGATAGGAGGATATATGTCCTTTACTGGTATTGATGCTAAGACAAGATATGGTCAAACAGGAATCAAGGATATACTTCCAGTTAAATGTCTTGATATCGATGATAGAGCAGAGCATCCAGAAGGAATAGTACCTGTTACTGTTAAAGATCATGAAGCTATTAAGGGATTACCTAAAGAGTGGCCACATTTTTTAGGATACAATAAGACAACAGCTATTCCAGAAGGTGAAGTTATTGCAACAATTGGTGAGGATCCATTTATTGCTGTAGGAGATTTTGGTAAAGGTAAATCAGCAGTATTTACTTCTGACTGTGCACCACACTGGGGTTCACCTGAATTTGTTAATTGGGAATTCTATGATGAATTATGGAAAGGAATTCTTGATTATCTAACAAAATAAATAAATCTTATTGCCTAAATAAGTAAGGAGGCAAAAATGAAAATATTAAATTTTGGATCATTGAATTTAGACTATGTCTATAGTGTAGACCAGTTTGTTCGCCCAGGAGAGACTAAATCATCTAAATCAAGGATGGTATTTGCAGGTGGGAAGGGTTTAAATCAATCTATTGCACTGGCAAGATCAGGAGTAGAGGTATATCACGCAGGTGCTGTTGGAGAATCAGATGGAGACATGCTAATTGATATTTTGAAAAAGAATAATGTTAATACTGATTTTATAAAGCAGCTAAAAGATGTTTCCACAGGCCATGCTATTATTCAAGTAGATAACAAAGGTCAGAACTGTATACTTCTTTATGGTGGTGCAAATCAGATCATTACAAAGGCACATATAGACTCTGTCCTTGAAAACTTTTCAAAGGGTGACTTTCTTATTTTACAAAATGAGATTAACATGCTCCCTTATATTGTAGAGGAAGGACATAAAAGAGGACTACAAATAGTCTTAAATCCATCTCCTATGGATGAAAAGATATTTCAGCTTAATTTAGAATACATTGATTATTTTATGTTAAATGAAATAGAAGCAGCAGATATTTGTGGAGAAGAAGTCAATGAAGATATATTAATAGCTTTAGGAAATAAATATCCCTCTGCTAAAATCGTCCTAACTCTTGGAGAAAAAGGAGTAAGATTTAAAGATGGAGATAAAATTCTAGAGCATGGAATATTTAAGGTACCTGTAGTAGATACAACTGCAGCAGGAGATACATTTACAGGATATTTTATCGGAAGTCTTGCACAGGGATATGATGCCAGAGAAGCCTTGAGACTTGCTTCTCAAGCATCTGCAATTTCAGTAACAAGAAAAGGTGCAGAAAGCTCCATTCCAACTATGGAAGAGGTCATGAATAGCAACTTAGCTTTAGCATAAATTAAAAAATCTCGGGTAAAATACCCGAGATTTTTTTAAAATTATGCCTCAGCATTGGCTGGATTTAAACTAGTTGTACTATTTCTAATAACTAGACTAGGAGAGAATGTTGGTATTTCACAGTATTCTTCCTCGCTCTCAATAATGTTGATTAGATATTTTGTAGCTGTTTTTCCCATAAGCTCTATAGGTTGGTGTACAGTAGTTAGTGGGACCTCTAGGATTTCAGATAAATATATATCATCGTATCCAACAACAGATATATCCTTGGGAACATGTAGGCCATGGGATTTTAAACCTTTAAAAACACCATATGCCATCATATCATTAAATGCAAAAACTGCAGTAAAATCTTTTTCTATAAGTTTATCTACTGCACTTAAACCTCCTTCCATTTGATAATCACCTTCCACGATGATACTTGTATCATAGGGAATTTCATATTCGGTTAAGGCCATTTTATATCCTCTAAGACGATCAGCAGAATCCTTTAAATATTTTGGACCCGTTACGCAGGCAATACGATTATGTCCTAAATCTAATAAATGTTTTGTTGCAAGGTATCCGCCTTTTAGATGATTTAAATTGGCTGTAATAATATTCGGAAGATTAAAAGAACGGTCTAGTGCAATGAATTTAATCTTAAGTTTTTCTAATAAATCATATTTCTCTTTAAATTTTTCTTCATTAGTATCTGATGACATGCAATATAGAATCCCATCAACACCTTTACTAGCAAGAATTTTAATATATTCCAAATCCCTGTCGTGCATATCATTGGAATTGCATAGGATAACTGTCCAATCATTGTTTCTACATTCATCTTCTATACCCTTAGCTAGAGTTGAGAAAAAGTTGTTTCTAATGTCTGGGACAATTAATCCAAGGGTTTTTGTCCTTTTAGTGACCAGAGCCACAGCAGCTTGATTTGGTCTATAGTTAAGCTCCTTTGCAGCTTTAAGAACTAAATCTTTAGTTCGTTGTGGTATATTAGAAGCTTTGTTGTTTAAAACAAGTGAAACAGTTGTTATGGATAAATTAGTTTTAGTAGCTATATCTTTAATAGTTACCAAATCATCACCTATTTCTTTATGAATTATTAATAAATACAGTATATCATAAAGTTAAGTTAAATTGAAGTCAAAGACAGGGAGAAGACATGGGTACGTTTCTCCTGTCTTTTTTGTATGATTAAATAACCTTGTTATTGTCACTATTGTATTACTTAATAATATATGTTATCTTTTAATCATTAAATTAATTGGGAGATGTTAGTATGTGTGGTATTGTAGATTTAAACTCAGATATCGGTGAAGGTTTTGGTTCGTATTGTCTAGGTATGGATGAAGAGACGATTAAATATGTAAGTTCTGTAAATATTGCCTGTGGATGGCATGCAGGAGACCCTCTTATTATGGAACATACAGTAAAGGAAGCCATAAAGAATAATGTAGCCATAGGAGCGCATCCAGGTTATCCAGATTTAATTGGTTTTGGTAGAAGGAATATGGATATTAGCCCCAAAGAAGCTAGGGCTTATATGATTTATCAATTAGGAGCGTTGAATGGTTTTGCTAAGGCTAATGGAACAAAACTTCAACATATAAAGCTTCATGGAGCTTTTTACAATCAAGCCTCCGTCAAACCAGAAATAGCTGAGGAGATAATCAATGGAATTTTAGATGTAGACAAGGATATTATACTTATTGCTTTAAGTGGTAGTTATATTGCAAATCGAGCTAAGGAACGAGGATTGAGAGTTGCTCAAGAAGTATTTGCCGATAGGGCTTATAATGATGATGGAACCTTAGTTAATAGAAGATTACCTGGTGCCTTTATTCATGATAGAGAAGAGGCCCTTAGAAGAGTTAAAAACATGGTTTTAGAAGGAAAAATAACTAGTATTAATGGTAATGAAATTGATATAGTTGCTAACTCTATATGTGTTCATGGAGATAATCCTGTGGCTGTTGAATTTGTAAGATATATTAGAGATAATCTAATTAAGAATGGAATTCAAATTAAAAGCCTTTCTGAATTTATATAAAAGTTGGTGGGATTTATGTATGATAATGTAAGATATATTGTGTCAGGAGATAGGGCTATAATCATTGAATTTGGGAATAGTATTAGTCCAGATATTAATGCTAGGATTCGTAGTATGGTTAAGGCTATTGATAAATTAAATATGGTAGGATTTTTAGAGGTAGTACCTACTTATAGATCAATACAGGTAATTTATGACCCAATGGTTGTAGACATAGGTGACCTCATTATAAAATTAAAAGAAATAGAGAAATCCCTAGGGGATAGTGAGTTTAGAGAATATAGAATTATTGAAATTCCTACTGTCTATGGTGGAGAATATGGCCCAGATATTGAGTTTGTAGCGAAGCATAACAATCTTAGTATAGAAGATGTTATTAAAATCCATAGTTCTAGTGATTATCTTGTATATATGTTAGGATTTACTCCAGGATTTGGATATCTGGGAGGAATGGATGAAAGAATAGAGACCCCAAGACTTCAAGTCCCAAGGACTAAGATATCAGCTGGTTCTGTTGGAATAGCGGGTAAACAAACTGGGATTTATCCCATAGATAGTCCAGGAGGATGGCAGCTTATTGGACGAACTCCTATAAAGTTATATAATCCATTGGAAAATCCTCCCGTATTATTGAACGCTGGAGATTATATAAGATTTGTCCCTATTGATGAAGAAGATTACTCCAAAATACAAGATTTAGTTAGAAAAAATCAGTATATGATAAATATAATTACAAAAGAAGGTAAAGATCATGACAAGGATTAAGATTGTAAAACCAGGACTTTTCACTACTATTCAAGACAGAGGTAGATGGAGATACCAGAGATTTGGTATACCAGTAGCTGGAGCTATGGATGATTTTGCCACTAGAGTTGCTAATATTTTGATAGGAAATAATGAATATGAAGCAGTCCTTGAAAATACTTTTTTAGGACCAGAGATTGCCTTTAGATGTGATGAAATTATTAGTATTACTGGTGCAAATATGAAACCAAGAATTAATGGAGAATATGTACCTATGTGGACTAGTTTATTAGTTAAGGCAGGAGATATTCTTAGTTTTTCTAATGCAATCACTGGTTTAAGATCATATATTGCATTCAGTAAAGGATTAGATGTACCAGAGATAATGGGGAGTAAATCTACCTTTACAAGAGGGGGACTTGGAGGTTATAAGGGAAGAAAATTAGAGAGTGGAGATGAGATAAAATTAGGAAATAGAGAATTATCCAATCTAGGTAGTTATTTATCATCTAAATTCATTCCTATATACAAGAAGGAAGAAAGTATTAGAATAATTATGGGACCACAGGATGATTATTTTACTGAGGAGACAAAAGAGGGATTTCTAAATTCAAAATATACTATAACTCCTGAATCAGATAGAATGGGCTATAGATTAGATGGACCAAAGATTATTCATAAAAATGGAGCAGATATTGTCTCTGATGGTATTGTTTTTGGATCAATTCAGGTTCCAGGTCATGGATCTCCTATAATTATGATGGCCGATAGGGCTACTACTGGGGGATATACTAAGATTGCAACAGTAATTACTCCTGATTTACATAAATTAGCTCAGATGAGCCCAGGGAATTCGATAGATTTTAGGAGTATATCCTTGGAGGAGGCTCATGAGATCTATAAAGAATATGAAAATAAGCTTATAGAGATTAAAGATATAATAAGTAAAAATAAATTTGAATTTGATAAAATAAAAAAGTTAAATGTTAAAATAAATGAGGTAAGCTATAGTGTTGATCTTAGAGAAATAAAATGAAAGGTGGAATGAGTCGTGAAAGTATTAGTTACAGGATTTGAACCATTTGGAGGGGAAAGTGTAAATCCAGCTCTTGAAGCAGTTAAAATGTTAAAAGATGAAATATCAGGAGCAAAAATACTTAAATTAGAATTACCCACAGTATTCGTAAAGTCCAAAGAAATATTGGAGAGGGCACTGGCAGAAGATAGACCAGATGTAGTTATTTGTGTTGGACAAGCAGGTGGAAGAGATAAAATAAGTGTGGAAAGGGTAGCTATAAATATTGATGATGCTGGTATACCAGATAATGATGGGAATCAGCCTATAGATAAAGTTATCTTTGAAGATGGACCTGCAGCTTATTTCTCAACATTACCCATTAAAGAAATCGTGAATAGATTAAAGGAAAATAAAATTCCTGCAGAGATATCTAACTCAGCAGGCACCTATGTATGTAATCATATTATGTATAGTCTTCTTCATAGTATAGATAAGGAATATAAAAATACATTGGGTGGGTTTATTCATATACCATATATTCCAGAGCAGGTAATAGATAAGAGAATGGCACCTAGTATGTCTTTGGATTATATTGTAAAGGGACTTACAATTGCCATAGAAGCTAGTATAAATAGATAAATGAATTTCTTTCAATCTTTAGCATATACTAAATGTATCTAAAGATGAAAGGAAGAAGATAATGTGGACCAAAAATATATTGTAGTAACTAATAATAAATTTTCAGATCCCATGTCAAGGGAAGAGGCTATAAAGGCAGTTAAAGACTATGACAATAAAGGTGTAACTGGATACATCGTGTCTGAAGAAGAGGCTAGAAGGATAAAAGATCCTAGTAATTTTAACGAACCTAAATGGGAATAAAAAACAAGTATAAGACTCTAGAATTTTTCTAGAGTTTTTCATTTTATGGGTCAAATTGGACAATCCCCAAATATCTGCTATAATTGTGGTATTAGTTAATCAAATTTATTTATAGGGGGATAGAAATGGGGAAGGTAACCTTTGATTATACAAATACGCTTAACTTTATAAAAGAAGAACAAATATTAGATTTACAAGAAAAGGTAGGTCTATGTCATGATATGCTTCACAATAAAACTGGATTAGGTAGTGAATTCCTAGGGTGGGTAGATTTACCTAAAAATTATGATAGAGAAGAATTTAGAAAAATCAAAGATACAGCGGAAAAGATTAGAGGAGAATCAGATGTATTTATTGTAGTTGGTATAGGAGGGTCATATCTAGGTGCTAGGGCGGCCATAGAGATGCTTAATCATACCTTTTATAATGAACTCCCTAAAGAAAAAAGAAAAGGACCTAAGGTATATTTTGTGGGGCACAATATGAGTTCCAAGTATTTAAAAGATTTGCTGGATAATATAAAGGACGAAGATATATCTATTAATGTTATATCAAAATCAGGTACAACCATAGAACCAGCTCTTGCCTTTAGGATATTAAGGGAATATATGGAAGATAAATATGGCAAAGAAGAGGCTGGGAAAAGAATATATGCAACCACAGATAAGTTTAAGGGAGCTTTAAAAGAACTTGCAGATAAAGAAGGATATGAAACCTTTGTAGTACCTGATAATATAGGAGGTAGGTATTCTGTACTAACTGCTGTAGGACTACTACCTATGGCTGTAGCTGGCATTGACATAGAAGATGTAATGAATGGTGCTAAGGTAGCAATGGAAGACTTATCTACACCAGAAATAAAAGACAATCCTTCTTATGAATATGCAGCTATAAGAAATATATTATATTCCATGGGAAAGACAACAGAGATCATGGTGAATTATGAACCTAATTTATTTTATATAGGTGAGTGGTTTAAGCAGTTATTTGGAGAATCAGAAGGAAAGGATGGCAAAGGAATATTCCCAGCATCTATGAACTTTACAACTGATTTACATTCTATGGGCCAATATATTCAAGAGGGTAGAAGAAATATATTTGAAACGCTGTTGAATGTAGAAAATTCCATAGAAGAAATCACAATAAAAGAAACTGAAGATAACTTAGATGAATTAAATTACTTAAAGGGCAAAACTTTAGGCTTTGCAAACAAAAAGGCTATGGAGGGAACTATCGCTGCCCATGTAGATGGGGGAGTTCCTAATCTAATAATCAATATCCCAGAAATATCACCCTATTACTTTGGATACTTAACATATTTCCTTATGAAGGCCTGTGGCATGAGTGGATACTTACTAGACGTAAACCCATTTGACCAACCAGGAGTAGAATTCTATAAAAAAAATATGTTTAAACTTCTAGGAAAACCAAAGGTATAGGAATAAAAATAAAAAATAAAGGAAGTGAATATATGAGCAGTTTACCAAATTGTTTAAAATGTAATTCAGAATATACTTATGAGGATAGGGGATTTTTTGTATGCCCTGAATGTGCTTATGAGTGGAATGAAGAAACAATACTAGCAAATAATGAACAAGAAAAGGTCGTAAAGGATGCAAATGGAAATGTTTTAAATGATGGTGATACTGTAACAGTAATCAAGGATCTTAAGGTAAAAGGAAGTTCATCAGTTGTAAAGATAGGTACAAAAGTAAAAAATATACGTTTAATTGATGGAGATCACGATATAGATTGTAAAATCGATGGTTTTGGAGCAATGAAGCTAAAATCTGAATTTGTAAAGAAGTTATAGCAGAATATAAAAACCATTACTAACCCATAATAAATCCCATAGGAGGTGGAGTAATGGAAGAAAAAAACAAACTTTCTCAAGTGACTTTAGCTAATATTAATAGTGAAGAATTAAATGAAATACAAAAACTTGAAGAAAAATTTGATGATAAATATTATATCATTGCATTTAAAAAGACAGATAATGAAACATTAGTTTAATGATCAGCCTTCTAGTATAATTATACTAGAAGGCATTTTTCATTTAATATAGAAATAAAAATTGATATAATCATGGAAAGGGGGTGTTTTAGGTGAATATAGGAATTGATATAGGAGGAACTAATATAGGAGCGGGTTTGTTAGATGAAGACCTAGATATAATCCATAAAATAGAGGTTCCAACAAATTCACATAAGGGATATGAGTTTGTAGAAGCTCAAATTATATTGATTATTGAAGAAATGATAGATAAGGCACTTAAATTAAATCAAAAAATAGATTCTATCGGCATTGGTATCCCAGGTATTGCAGATGTAAAAGGAGATAATATTATATACTGCACCAATCTTCATTGGTCTAATGTTCCCTTAGGCAAAAATCTAAGAAGGAAATTTAATATTCCAATTAATATAGAAAATGATGCTACAATTGCTGGAATTGCAGAAGCTGCATTAGGTGTTACTAAAGGATATTCTAATTCAGTATTTATTACATTAGGCACTGGAGTAGGTGGAGGAATTATTATAAATCATAAGGTACATGCTGGGAATCATGGTATAGCCTCTGAAATAGGCCATATGATAGTAGGAGAAAACTTTTATGATTGCAATTGTGGAAACAATGGTTGCTTAGAAACATTTGCATCATCAAGGGCAATACAGAAATATGTAATAAATGAAATTGAGAATGGTTGTAATGATACATTAATTTTGAGCAGAGTAAATAATATAGAAGAAATAGATGCAAGGTTAATATTCCAGTGCGCAAAGTTAGGCGATAGATTATCTAATAAAGCAGTAGATAGAATGGTTAAATATTTTACTATAGGAATTGCAAATATAATAAATATTATAGATCCAGATATTATAGCCATAGGTGGAGGAGTGGCTAGGGCAGGAGATTTCCTCTTAAATAAAATAGAGTATTTATTGCCTAAATATATTTTATTTAAGGAAGCAGACTTTGCAGAAATTAAACTTGCTAAACTAGGTAATGATGCTGGAATTATTGGTGCTGCTATGTTAAATAAGTACAAATAGCTAAGACAGGGGGCCTTTCTTCTGTATTTTTGCACACCCAACACTTGTTCTTTTTTAAAACATAATGTATAATGATTTAGCAGGTATACAAAAATGACATCTAAGGGGAATATTTATGAATGGAAAGACACATGTAGCAATAGGAATGGCAGCGGCATTAACCATATCTGCTGGACAACCATTAGAAAGACAATTAGGAATAATAGCAGCAGCTGCAATCAGCTCTTTGATTCCAGATTTGGATCATCCAAAGGGTAAATTAAATCAAAAAATATTGTTATTCAATAATAAGTTCTATAGAACATTGTTTTACTTATCTTTAGGTAGTGTGTTTATGTATTTATATTTTTCACAAGGGATAAAACCGTTTTTACTTTTAGGAATAACCTCATTTCTCATAGGGGTATCTACACACAGAGGATTTACCCATAGTATATTAGGTTTTCTTATATCTACATTTATCGTTGCATTGGGTACAGTAAATTATGGCTTAAGCTCTATATATTCAGGTTTTATAATAGGATATGTACTACATCTAATAGGGGATTTTTTCACTCCAAAAGGGATAAAATTATTTTATCCCTTAAATTACAAGATATCATCTCCCATTACTATTAGCACAAATAGTAAGTTAGAAGAGATATTAGTTTTGGTATTAAGTGTTTATTCTATTTGTTTATTGCTTAGGTACTATTAGTTAATATTTCTTCTATTCAAAAGATTTTTTGTAAGAGTTTATTTGTTATTCATCTGGGTATAAAGTCCCAATATAAGACAAAGACAAACTAAGGCTAGGAGGAAAAATAGTGAAGAAGCAAAGACATTCAATAAAAGGCAAAATACTTACAATAACAATTTTAGTTCTACTTATTTCAAATATCACTATTGGTTTCTTGGGATATATTATTGCAAAAAATCAATTAAATCAAAAGGCAGAGATAATTTTGAAAAATGGCGTAGACGCAGCTATGCAGATGATTCATATTGCACAACATAGTGTAGAAGATGGGGAGCTTACCTTGGAAGAAGCTCAAGATTTGATAAAAGAGCATTTAATTGGTGAGTTGAAATCTGATGGAACACGATCTATAGATAATTCTATGGATTTAGGTGATAATGGATATTTCTTTATTATAAGTGAGAATGGTGATGCAATAGCACATCCTAATTTGGAAGGGCAGAATCTTTGGGAATTGAGAGATAAATCAAAGAAGGAAGTACTGCTTATACAGGACAGTATTAATACAGCTAAGAATGGTGGGGGATTTACATATTATGACTGGACTTTACTTAATGGGGAAGATATAGACAGTAAGATTGTATATAATCAGTTAGATGAAGAATGGGGATGGATAGTCATAGGGGGAAGCTATAAAACTGATTTTAATCAAGGCGCTAACTATGTACTTAAATTCACTAGCGTTGTTGTTGGGATTTTTATTATACTTGTAACCATAATTATTTATAGTTTTTCCCATAGAATGGGTAAGGCCTTAGAGGCAATAACAACTAGAGCAGATAAAATTGCCAGCCTTGATGTAACAGAAGATATATCAGAATCACTAACTATGAGAAAAGATGAGATTGGGATGTTGGCTAATTCCTTTCAACAGATTGTTGATAATCTTAGAAGTTTTGCGAGACAAATATCTGATGCGTCAGATCGCCTTGCATTATCATCAAAGGAGCTTAGAATATCAAGTGATGGGTCTGCTGCAGCTGCAAATGAAGTGGCTAAAGCTATAGAAGATATTGCTCAAGGTGCAACTCATCAGGCCATAGATACAGAGGATGCCGCAGGGAACATAAGTGAATTAGGTATATTAGTGGAGAACAATCGAGATGATATGAATATACTTAATATATCTACTAGGGAAGTAGATATATTAAAAGATGAAGGAGTAAAAATAGTTGAAGCACTAGTTAGAAATACAGAAGCTAGTAATAGAGCTACCATAGAAATTCAAAATGTAATCTACAGCACAAATGAAAGTGCAGAAAAAATAGAGAATGCTAGCAATATGATTAGAAATATAGCAGATCAAACTAATCTATTAGCATTAAATGCAGCTATAGAGGCTGCTAGAGCAGGGGAATCAGGTAGAGGATTTGCAGTTGTTGCAGAAGAAATAAGAAAGCTAGCAGAACAATCTAATGGTTTTACTAAAGATATTGCTGAAATTGTAAATGATTTAAGTTCTAAAACCGGTCAGGCTGTAAAAACTATGGAAGAAGTAATTAAGATTACAGAAATCCAAAGTAAGAGTGTTGCTGATACTAATGAAAAATTCATTGGTATTTCAAACTCTATTGAAAATATGAGTAATATAATAGAGCATATTAATGAAATAGGAGAAGCGATTATGGGTAAGAAGGATAATATTATTGATATTGTTCAAAATTTATCTGCTATAGCCCAGGAGAATGCAGCGGGAGCAGAGGAGGCATCAGCATCTGTAGAGGAGCAAACAGCAACTATGGCTGAAATAGCCAATGCCTGTGAGGTTTTAGAGGGATTAGCCTATGATATGAAGAATAGTATATCCAAGTTTAAATATTAAAAAACTGACAGGAGAATAGAGATTTCTCCTGTCAGTTTTAATTTTCACCAATTATTTTATTGCAGCTATGGTTTTGGATAATTCTATAATACTTTCTGATAGCTGATTTAGTTTTCCTTCTATTCTAACCAATAGATATATGGATATAACTATTGGGAAACCAAGATTAGCTATATTTGAATATACTTCATCCATTCGATACCACCTCCGAAATAATTAAGCAATAAAGGGGACTGTTTGTCCCCTTTTATTAGAATTCTAGTTTATTTATTGTTGTAATAATTACTCTGGCATCCTTAGCTTCTTTTAAGCCTACAGTTCCAGATTTGAATATATTGTGACTAATTATATCATTCATAGCCTGCTCTACTTCTAGAGGAGTTAAATCCATTCTAGGCTCTTCAAGGCTAATTACAAATTTCTTGTTGGATTCATCAATAAATTCCATTTCTAGTTTAGTATTTTCCATTTAATCACCTCCTTTCTTTAGAAACCAGTGAATAGTTAAGAGTGAATAGTGAATAGTTTTTAGTAATGATTAAGAGTCTTTTAATCTTTTGAACTATTGGTTATTCACTATCTTTTAGTTATTCACTAATCAAATCAGTTGTTTCAACTTTTTTTACCTTTAACAAATTCTTGTCTTGAAGACTAGCTAATACATTTGCTGTATTTAACAGAGCTTCATCCTCAGCGTTGATCTTAATTTGTGTAAAGGATTTTGGGTGGATTTTTTGTTTGCCATTTACTACCCCACCATCAAACTCTAATCTTAATGATATTTTTTCCTTCACAGTTTGAATAGCCATATTATCACCTCCTCCTATTAAATTGGGGACATTCCTCAGAGAGTTAGACCCTCTTGCTAGAGGTGTGTCCCCTTTCATTAAATAAATAGAAATGGAGATGACAAATTACTATGGCTAATGAAAATAAAATTCGATATATTTCCCGGGAAAACTACAAAAAGGTATATAAGTATTTGTTTTTCTCTTTTATTCAATCTTTACACCAAATATTTTACCGCCTCTAGAGGCTATTACAACAAAATCTTCAAATATAGCAGGAGAACTTTCAATATTTGCACCTAGATTAGTTTTATCTAATATAATGCCAGTGGTTCCATCTAAAAGATGCATATTACCTATTGAATCACATTATTTATAAATTCATCTTTTATATTCATAATTTCTCTTGCTTCAGGCGACCATCTAACAATAACTGGCTGACCTGTCCAACCAGCACCTCCACCCCAAGTGCTTGTACTAGTGATGAATTCCCAAAGTTTTTTAAGTTTTTCATTTTGAATATTACTAATACCATAAGAGGGAGTAGTCCTTAAATTATTTCCCCTAAAAGTAGTAACTCCTTCAATATTCGTATAGTCTTCAGGAAAAACTTGATTGGTATTAGCTTGGATTTCATTAACCTTGGTATTGTTAGATTGTAGAGAGTATTCTAATAGATTTGTGCTTAATGTTACTGGAAGAATTGGAGCCCAGGATTCTTGCTCCTCCTCCAATAAGTCTAAATTATTTTCTTCTAATTGATAATCGACTGTTTCTTTCTCATTGATATTATTATCCTCTTTAACTTCAACTGCAATTGCATCCTTTGAAATAACAGGGATATACTTATAAGAATTTTGATTAACTATGGTTAATATACTTAGTAATAAGGTAATAATCCTAATTAAATTTATCATTTATACCATAACCCCTTCACAATAATTTATCCATGGAAGGATATATATTATGCTTATACATAAGATGGAAATAATATGAGTATTTTTAATCATAGAAATATAGTTGATTAGGTTTTATATTTTAAAAGAGATTAATAAATGATATACTAAAATATAAGAAAGAATTAGGAAGGTTTATATGGACTTTAAGAAGATACTTACAAATAATAGATTGTTGGTTAGACTAATAATTTCATATTTAATAACTTCAATTTTACTAACTAGTATTTTGATGGGAGTTGTATCCAATTTTGTGTCTTCTAGAACTAAGGATAAGACTAGGGAGACACAAAAGGATTTAATGAGACAGTCCTATAATACTGCATACTATGCCCTGACAAATATTTATGGGAATTTTTATACCTTATGGTCTAGGGATGAAAATATTATGAAGGTCTTAGAGAGTAATGAAATTTCTGATGAGGATATTAAGATAGCTTCCAGAATCATAGACAATGCTGCTTTTAGAGATGACTTGGTTGATTCAGTTTATATAGTAAATAAAAAAGCTAATGTAGTAATATCTAATATTTACACTCCGCAGACAATGGATAATTTCTATGATAAATCTGGTATAGAGTTATTCGAAGACTTTGACAGATACTATGACTCATATAAAAATGAAGTGTTTTTCCCAAGAAAAACCTCCTTTAATATAGACAATATTAACTATAGTGAGGATTATATATCTATTGTATATGCTACAAAAGGGAAAAGGGGAAGACTTGATTCAGGTATAATAGTTAATATTAACCAAGATAAACTATCGAATTTATTGAATACGACAAAAAATAAAGGCTATATGATTATTGCCAATGGGAGTGGAAAAATCATATCAGACTCTGAAGGGATAGAATTTGCTAAGGATTTACCTAGGGGTCAGGTTTATGATAGTATAGCTAATAATCCTAATGATGAGGATAGTTTTACTGCAAATTATTTAGATGAGAAATCCTTTATAACATATAAGAAGGCAGAAAATATAGGCTTTGTATTTATTAGCATAGTACCCTACTCTCTTCTGATGGCGGAATCCTCCCAAATTAATAGGGTAATAGGATTGTTTTTTATTATTGCAATGTTTATCAGCTTGCTTGTCAGTATTTATTCTACTAAGAGAATTTATGAGCCTTTAGATAAATTGATAAAGAACATGAAGGAAAATCCCTCAATTGGAAATGTAGTAGGAGTAGATGAATATACTTTTTTAGGAGAGATTTACAAGAATCTTATTTCAAAGAATAAAAGATCTTATGTGGCTAGAATATTTAATGGTAATTATAGTGATAATGCTAGTTATATTTTAGGATTTTCTAAGGAGAAGTTTTTGACTTTAGCCATTAATCCAGATGATAGTAATTTTTCTATAGATATTTTAGAGGAGTTAGTGGATATTATAGAGGCTAATACAAGTTGGGTGGGGGCTATTACCTCTTCTAATTGTATTAGCTGTATTATAAATGAAAATGAATTTGACGATAAGAGTATAAATAGTATTATGGAGATTTTGGTAAATCTTCAAGATATTATAATTACCCAGCTAGATATGACTGTTTCCATAGGATTGGGGACCGCTGTAAATGGATTAGACAGTATTAAGTTTAGTCATCGTTATGCTATGTTAGCTGTTCAATACGCTTTATCCATTGGCGAAAATCAAGTGATATTATATAATGAAATTGAAAACAACAAAGTTGCCGCTAGCGTCAATAAGGATTCCATAGCAGATAGGATAACAGAATATATACAAAATAATTTTACTAGACAAGATTTTTCAGCAGATGAGATAGCAGATGAGGTAGATTTATCCTTAGGTTATATCAGACAAATATTTAGATCTGAAAAGGGTATTACCTTAAATGATTATATTATCAATTGTAGAATAGATAAGGCTAAGGAGCTTCTAATATATACAGATAATACTGCTAAAGATATTTCTGAGGCAGTAGGATACTATGATAATCGGTATTTCTACACCTTATTTAAGAAAAAGGTAGGTATGACAACAGAGGAGTTTAGAAAATCAAGGAAGGAGGAGCTATCTAGTGAAAGTAAATAATACGACTAAATTGCTAATAGTAATTATAATAGTTTTATCCATGGGTTTAATAGGGACCACTATTAAATTAATGTCTAAAGATACGTGGAAGTTAAATCAAGATACTCCTACAACTATTGATAAAAACTCAGGAAATATAGCAGAAATAGTAGAAAGTACAAAGGATAATGAAAAAACAGATAATTCCACAGTTGAAACTCCAACAATAGAAGAGGAAAAGAAACCTGATGAAGAAGAACCTGGTTTAGAAAAAGATAAAGATACATCAAAAGACTCTGAGTCAACTGAGAAGGACAAGCCAACCAAATCTGAGAAGCCAAATAATAAAGGTCAGGAAGATAAAGATAACAATAAAGATAAAAAGGATAAGGAAGATAAGAAAGATAAGGAAGACAAAAAAGATAAAAAAGACAATAATAAAAATAAGGACAAAAACAACAAGAATGATAATAACGGTAAAAAAGATAAGGATAATAAAAAGGATAAGGATGATAAAAAATCAATAATAAAATCTAGTTATATTTCTAAAGATGAAGCAACAAAAATTGGAATTAAAAAGGTAGGGGCTGGAGCTAAACTAAAAAAAATTGAAGCAGATCTTGATGACAATCCACCAAAATATGAATTAGAAATTACACTAGGAAAGTATAAATATGAATTAGAAATTCATGCAATAACAGGAGCAGTAATAGATTTTGAAAAAGATGAAAAAGACGATTAACGAAATGCAACCATTGGAAATGCTGGATATGCAAAAAACAAACACAAGGTTTTTCCACATGTTGAATATTTAATAAAGGTAAGATTTGATGTTAATTGAACTTGTTGTTGATCATGATAAATCATACAATGGAACTAAGAAAAGAATAAAAAAAGGAGTTGATTTTCATGACAAAAAAGACAATTAAAAGAGCATTACCTATTTTATTGGGATCCTTAATAGTTTCTTTAGCAGCATCTATTATCCCAAATGATTTTATGGTAGAGGCAAGTAAAGGAAACAAAAATAACAAGGATGCTGTAGTAAGGGAAGTTTTAACAAAGGATAAAAAGGATAAGTATATTAACTTGGAAGATGCAGTAGATATTGCAGTAAGAAAGGTTAATAAAAAAAGATCAGAATTAACAGATTATGAAATATCATTAACCTACGATGACCCGCATTATATGATTGAAATAACTACTACTAACAATGATAAGGTATATAAGGTATACAAAATTAAAGTTGATGGAATTACTGGGAAGATATTAAATGTAGATGTAGAACAAATCAAAGAAAAAGACTATAAGGATAATATTAATAATGGCACATTTATATCAAAATCAGAGGCAAAGACTATAGCATTAAAAAAGGTAAATAATAGTACTGCTAATATAGTAAAATTTGTAGCTGAGCTAAAAAGAGAGGTTCCACATTATTTAGCTAGTGTAATTACCTCAACTCATCAATATATAATGAAGATTAATGCAAAAACTGGTGATGTATATGATCTAGAAATTTTTGCAAAGGATTCTAGGGATAATCTATATTACTTTGATAATAATAAGCAAAAAGGAAACGCTGTTAAGGTATATGAATACTATAGATCAAGACACTATAAGGATACTACCGTTGATGGGAAATATATTAGTAAGGAAGACGCAATAAAAAGGGCAATAGCAGAAATAGGTAAAGAAGCGACACTTGATAAGATTGAACTAGATAAAGATGATAACACACCAAAATATGAAGTGAAAATGTATGATAAAGACTATAAATATAAAGTAGAACTTCATGCTGTAACTGGCCAAATATTAAAATATAAAAAAGAAATAATTACAGAGAAGGATAAAGAAAAAAATCCTCCAGTAGTTGGAGTAAAATATATAACTAAAGAAGAAGCAATAAAAAAGGCATTAGAAAGAATTGGAAGAGATGCTAAACTAGATGAAATTGAATTCAAGAAAAACAACAATCCTCCAAAATATGAGATTGAAATGTATAATAGCGATTATGAGTATGAAATAGAAGTTCATGCAATAACAGGAGCTATACTAAAATTTGAAAGAGAAGATGATTAAAAGATAGATGGACGAATTCGTCCATCTATTTTATATCTTCTAGTATTATTTCTGTAAAAAGTTTTCCACCTTTTAAGTTAAGGTGACTTGAGTCGAAAAAGTATTCTGGACTATTCTCAAATCTTGGATCATGGGAATAATCTAGATATTTAATTTCTGGGTATTTATCTAAAAGTTTATTGATTTCTCCATAAAACTCATCATAGAAATCTTTGGAAAAATGTTCATTATAATATTTAGTAAATGGTGTTGTAGTAAGCACTGGTCTTAAATTGTTTTTTATTGCTAGATTAATTATATCATCTAATATAGCTATGAATTCCTCTTTGTCTTTTCGTCCTTCCTCTATAAAGGCTATATGTCTTTTGGCAGTTTCTTCTCCATCTTTTATCATCTTATCAGTAGATACAGTGTAATCTTTATAAATAGGCTTAGGCTCATACGATTTTTCTTCTTTTATAAATACATACCTAATATTTGATTCTGCTGTAAGAATAGGCAGTGCCTTGTATTTAAGATATTCATTTAACCTTGGCTTTTTAATATCCTTTAGGCTCAAAAAAGAATAATACATTTTATTGAAATCCTCAAAGTTTTCATTATCATAGCCTAAATAAAATGAAATATATGATACTGGTATAATAAGAACTGCATCTTCTTTGAAGTTTTTAATATATTTCCTAAGGATTTTATTGTCGTAATATAGCCTTTGGGCAGGCAATGCAAAATTAAATCCCTTTAGATTTAAGTATTCATAAACAAAGGCATATTGGGCGTGAGATGTACCAAGGTTGCCAATTTCAATGTCCTTAGGTACATGGAAGAATTTATCCGTTGAATTCATCCTTTTATATACATTTGTATTTTTATATCTATTATTTATATATCCTACTATTAGAGAAAGAATTAGTAGAAATAATAAACTTTTCTTAATAAAGCGAAGCATAGGTTACCTCCAAATATTAGAATTGGAAATAGATAAATTCTTGGGAACCAAAGCTACCAAGGAGTATTATCCATAGTACTAGTATATAATATAGGCTCCATCTTATCCAAATTGGTTTTGTGGATATAATTTCTCTTATACTTTTCTTTTCTTGTATCAAATGTACTAATTCCATTAATCCTATAGATACAAGAGCTACCATAAGTTGAAATTTATCTAATCCTAAGGTCGTTACAGGTACCTTCGGACCTAAATTAGTAAACATGTGGTTTATGACGTAAATTGCATCTGATAAACTATTGGCTCTGAAGAAAATCCAACCAAAGCATACTAATATAAAGGTTATTGCAATCTGGATAAACCTATATAATGTTGGTAATTTATCTAATCCTATTGTTTTAACTATTCTTTTTCTTACCTTAGATGTCATTATTGAAAAGATATGATATAATCCATGAATCGCACCCCATGCTACAAATGTCCAACTAGCTCCATGCCATAATCCTGAAATTAAAAATGTAATAAACAAATTATAATACCATCTCCATTTGACAACTCTATTTCCACCTAATGGGATATATACATAGTCTTTGAACCATGTGGACAACGATATATGCCATCTTTTCCAAAATTCTGATATGGACTTTGAATAATAAGGTCTTCTGAAATTTTCCATCAATCTATATCCCATAACTTGGGCTGAACCTACAGCTATATCTGAATATCCAGAGAAATCACAATATATCTGAAATGCAAAGAAAACAGTTGCTAGAATAAGAGGAAAGCCTGTATAATTATGGACGTTATTATATACTAGATTAACTAACTTAGCTATCCTATCTGCTATAACTACCTTTTTAAACAGACCCCAAGCTATTAACTTTAGCCCATCTGTAGCTAATTTATAATCAAAATTATGTTTTTTCCTGAATTGTGGTAGCAGATTATCTGATCTTTCAATAGGCCCCGCCACAAGCTGAGGGAAAAATGTTACATACAATGCAAAAATTCCAAAATGTTTTTCAGGTTTTATAGTCCCTCTATATACATCAATAGAGTAACTAAGGGTTTGAAATGTATAAAAGGATATACCCATAGGTAGTAACAGTCTGAACTGTGGAAGATAAACAGGTATATTTAAATATTCTAACAAAGTTTTAGCTGAATCATTAAAGAAGTTAAGGTATTTAAATATAAATAATACAGAGAGACTTGATATCAGGGCTAGGACCAGATATTTTTTTTGTTTTGAATTGTCTTTTGTCTTTCCAATGGCTAACCCTGCCAAATAATTGATTAATGTAGTAAATACAATTAGTACAATATATACGGGTTTCCATGCCATATAAAAATAATAGCTTGATATAAGTAATGGTATCCATCTAAACTTATATGGAGTCAAAAAATATATTCCTACTACTGTAGGAAAAAATATTAAGTATTGTAAGGAGTTGAAAAGCATATATTCCACCTAATTTCTCTTATGTTTGCAATACGAATATTATATATTATTGCCATTTTATTTTCAAGGTTAAGAGATTAAAGGCACTAGTTTTATAGGGATAATTATGTAAAAAATTGCAATATATGATATAATTAGATAAAAAACTAGAAAAATAAAGGGGATGATTTTATAAAAAGGATATTTATTATTACGATGATTTTAATTTTGCTAATTAGCAATTATTCATATGCTGCAGAGAGTAAAATAGCTCATAGAAATAAAATATTAGTAAAAGAAGCTACAAAGTTTAGCAAACAATTATGGTCTTTGACTTTACAGCTAAGCCAAAATAAAGCAGAAAATATTCCAGTATTATTATATCACCATGTATTACCACAGAAGGAAATGAATGAGCATGAATGGAATAATAATAGTAGTGTAATATCTTTAGAAAACTTTAAAGAACAAATGGAGTATTTAAAAAAGAATAATTATTATACAGCCACACTAGAAGAATTAGAGCTTTACATAGATGGAAAGTTGGACTTGCCTAAGAATACTGTAGTTATAACCTTCGATGATGGATATTTAAGTAATGTAGTATATGCATATCCTATTATGAAGGAGTATGGGTTTAAAGGAAGTATTTTTTTAGTAGGAAAATCATCTTTAGTAGATATGGAGGACTTTAGTCCAAAGGATTTACAACATATACCAATAACTGAGATGCATAAATATGAGGATGTATTCCAATTTGCATGCCATACCTTTGATTTACATTCAAAGGATAAAGAAAAGGGATTACCTTTACTTGAAGTTGCTTCAAAAGAAGTAATAATAACGGATTTGGATAGAAATTTAGAGCTATTAAATACAAGATACATAGCTTATCCCTTTGGAGGATATAATTCTAATACAATTGAATATTTGCAAGAACTGGGATATACTCTTGGATTTACGGTAAAACATGGATATGTGTCTAAGGGTTCTAGCAAATATGAATTGCCAAGAATAATAATAAAACCTACTACAGATAAGTTGAAGTTTATAGAGTTGATAGAAGCAGGGAAGTAAGATTAAAAAATAGGGCGAATACATATTTAAGTTTAAATATTAATTATAATACAAAAATGGATGAAACGGAAGTTTTGTCCATTTTTATATTTATAGATAATCTTAAGTTTGTGAAAGGAATACCTCGAAATGCCTTGCTAAACTATTAAATCATACAAGTCGATATATAGGGTATATATTATGAAAATAAATTAAGGGAGAGATAGTCTATGAAACTAAAAGGAAAACTACTGATATTTACTACAATAATTTGTATTATCTCTATTTTACTTATTTCAATTATTAATTATTCCTTATCTATCAAAAGGCTTGAATCAGTGACTAATGAAAATTTTATATTAGAAGCACATGCTACAGCACAGGAAGTTGATAATTGGATAGCTTTACAAAAGAGAAGTATAGATACATTACTTCATTTAATTTTACACAATGATAACCATGAAGCAGACTATCTGAGGGGACTTATGACAAAAATGACATCCGAGAATCCAGATAATCTTTACTATATTTGTTATAGCGATAAAAACACTTATTTCCCTGAAGGTATAAGTGTATCACCCGAATTTGATGGAACTACTAGACCTTGGTATATAGGTGCTATGGAGACTCAGGACTTTTTTATTACTGAACCATATATAGATGCCATAACTGGTGATATGGTTATTACTGTTTCTAAACAATTTGGGACTAAAGGTGGAATGAAAGGCGTAATAGGAACGGATATATCCATTAGTCATTTAGTAGATTTTATTGCTACAGCTGACTATGGAGAAGGATCCTATGCATTTTTGGTAGATGACAAAGGGAATGTTCTTACTCATTTAAATGACGAATTCAAACCTAATAAAGATGGTAGTTTCAAGAAGATAGATGAATTATTGGATGGTAAAATGGCTAGTCTTATAGGAAAAACAGATATGAAAATTAAAGATAGAGCTATAGATGATTTTGATGGTGTAGATAGACTTTTCTTCTACGGAAATGTAGTTGAATCAAATTGGACAGTAGGGGTCGCTGTAACTAATGATAGTGTAATGGGCACTATTAATAGAGTTATTTTGTTTACCATATTGGCCTCAGTAGCTGTAATTGGTATATCTGTTATCTTAGCTTTATATATGGCTAATACTATAACAAAACCTATTAAGGAATCCGTTAAGATTTCTGAAGATATATCAAACTTAAATTTATCTGGAGAGATTAAAGAAAGGGAATTAGAAAGAAAAGATGAAATAGGAGATATGTATAAGTCTTTCAATCTTATCATACAGAAACTTAGATTATTTATGCAGGAAATGGATACTTCTATTAGGATAAATCACGAAGTTAATGAACAAACCTTGGAAAGAATTCATTATCTATTAGGGCAAGCAGAAGAGACATCTGCTACAACAGAGGAATTATCTGCAGGCATGGAAGAGACATCTGCTACTACCATCTCTATAAGCGAATCCTCACAGGAAATAGAAAGAGCATTGTCAGACTTTGCGGAAAAGGTAGAAGATGGAGCAAATACATCAAATGAAATAAGTATAAAGGCAGATAAGTTGAGTCATCAATTTATTCAAGCTAAGGATAAATCCTTAGATATGTATTCTAATGCAAGGAAAGAAATAGAAAAAGCCATTGTAGCTTCAAAGGAAGTAGAAAAAATAAATGTATTGTCAAATGCAATACTACAGATATCAGAGCAAACGTCTTTACTATCCCTAAATGCAGCAATAGAGGCAGCAAGAGCTGGAGAATCAGGCAGAGGATTTGCAGTAGTAGCAGATGAAATAAGAAAACTAGCAGATAACTCTAATTCAACAGTAGGGGAGATACAAACTGTAACGGAGAGCATTACAAAAGCAGTAGAGCAGCTAATAGAAAGAATATCCCTTGTAATGGATTTCCTAGAAAAGGATGTAAATAAGGACTATGAAATGATGGTAGATGCAGTAAGTCAATATAGAGAAGATGGTTCACACTTAAATAATATAATCTCGGACCTTAGTGCAACAGCAGAAGAACTTGCAGCAACTGTAAATGAAATGTCTACAGCTATAAGAGAAGTATCCATTACTGTAGAAGAGTCAACTGTAGCAACTACGAATATTGCTGAGAAGAATATGAATATTGTAGATGCTATAAATGATATAAGTAAGATAATTGAGAAGAATAGGGATATATCTGATAAATTAGAGGAAATAGTTTCTCAGGTTAAGTTTTAATTGTAGATAATTCTTTATAAAAAAGAAGGATTATTAAATTTTATATAGAATATATTATATAACCAAATAATTTAAGGGGGTAGAGTTATGGTTTTAAAGAACAAAAGAATCTATAGTTTAGTATTAGCGTTGTTTATGATTATAGGAATTGTAATTCCATCAACAACTTTTGCTGACGCAGAAACTGTAAAGATTACGATTCTAGGGACTACTGATCTACACGCTAATATCTATAACTGGTCCTATGAGGATGGTAAGGAAACAGAAGACTTTGGAATGGCAAAGGTTTACTCTGTTGTTGAGAAGGTAAGGGGGGAAAACCCTAATACCTTGTTAATAGACAATGGTGATACTATCCAAGGGACTATATTATCAGATGACTTATATAATTTCAATTTGGAATTAAAACATCCAGTAATTGACACAATGAATTTCATGGGATATGATGCTATGACCTTGGGAAATCACGAATTTAACTTTGGATTAGAAATGGTTGAAAAGATTCAGAAAGAGGCTAAGTTTCCAATATTAGCAGCAAATGCCAATTATAAAAAGGATAATTCATACCTAGCTAAACCATATATAATTAAAGAAGTAGCAGGGGTAAAGGTAGGTATTTTAGGTATTACAAACCCAAATATTCCAAGATGGGATGGACCTAAGGTAACTGAATTAAAATTTGCATCACCAGTAGAATCAGCGGAGAAACATATTAAGGAGATGAAAGAAGAGGGAGTAGATGTAATAATTCTTTCAACACATATGGGATATACTTCAGAGTATGGTGGAGATGGGGCAGATGAAGTTATTGCAAAATTCCCAGAAGTGGCTGCAGTATTAACAGGTCACGCTCACGCAACTGAAAAGCAAAAAGTTGGTAATACATTAGTTGGAGCTGCTAGAAATGAAGGTAGACAGGTTGTAAGATTTGACATAGAATTGACTAAAAAAGATGGTAAATGGGAAGTTATAGATAGTACAGTTGATATTATTGATGTCAAGGAATATAAGGCATCAGAGGAGTTAAAAGAATATGCAAAAGAATACCATAATAAGACATTGAGTTTCTTGGTAGAGATAATTGGAAAAGCTAGTGAGAATTTTGCTCCAGATTCAGAAATCCCAGGTATTCCAGAGGCTCAACTTAGAGATACGGCATTAATTGACCTTATAAACAATGTTCAGCTTAAAGCAACAGGTGCAGATGTTGCAGGAGCAGCTTTATTTGCTTCAGGGTCTAATTTAAGGGCTGGAGACTTAAATTATGCTAGTATATTTGAAATTTATAAATACCCAAATACTTTAGTGGGAGTAGAAGTTACAGGAGCTGAGTTAAAGGCTTATATGGAGTGGTCAGCTGCATATTATAATACATTTACTCCTGGAGATATTAATTTAAGCTTTAATCCTAAGATTAGAGTGTATAACTATGATATGTTCCAAGGTGTAGATTATAAGGTAGATATATCTAAGCCTGAGGGAGAAAGAATAGTAGATTTGAAATTTAAAGGTGAATTAGTAAAGGATACGGATACATTGAAATTAGCTATAAATAATTATAGATATGGTGGATTGAAGAACGTGGGTATCATAAGTGGAGAACCATATTTTGAATCAGATCCAAAATCACTTAGATCCTATATCGCTGATTATATAGCTGAACATAAAACTATAGAACCTATAGTAGATAATAACTGGGAGGTAGTAGGAGCAGACTTCAACCATCCGTTAAGAGACTATATTATTGGGCAAATTAAAGAAGGTAAGATAGAGATTCCTAAATCAGAGGATGGAAGAACGATTAATGTTAAGGCTATTAATGCTATTGAATTAATAGCTGAAGGTCTTATTCCGGAAGAAGTATTAAAGGCTCACAATATCATTGTGGAAGAACCAGTGACTGAGCCAATACCAGTTCCAGTTGAACAAAAATATACAGTTAAACCAGGAGATGTTTTATGGAAAATTGCTAAACAATTTAATACTACTTGGGAGAAACTAGCTGAATATAATAAATTAAAGAATCCAAACTTGATTTTCCCAAATCAAGTAATATTAATTCCATAATAGGTAAATAATTATTAATCTTAAGCTAGGTGAAAATTACCTAGCTTAAGAGCTTATCAAAAGGAATTTAGATAAATTTTCCAAAAAAGAAGGATTTATAATAAGTTTATAGAATTAAGTTATATATAAGGTGTATTGGGTATCTTTACACTAACTATTAATCTAAGGGGGTTTATGTATGAAATTAGGAAACAAAAGAATTGTTAGCTTATTATTGTCATTAGCCCTAGTATTAGGCATAATGATGGGAGCTACACCAGCATTAGCTGAAGAAGGGAAGGTAACTGTAGACATCGTTTCTTTTAACGATTTTCATGGTAATGTGGCAGACTCAGGTAAAAATATAGGTATGGCTAAAATGATAGCCTATTCCAAGACACTTTTAGAGAAGAATCCTAATACAATCTTTGTATCAGGCGGAGATAGCTATCAAGGGACTGCTATATCAAACCTTACTTATGGGGCCCCTGTGTCAGCTATGATGAAGAGTATGGGAGTAGTAGCTTCAGCAGTAGGTAATCATGAGTTTGATTGGGGAGTAGAGCATATTAAAGGTTGGGCGGAAGAAGGAGGCTTTGACTTTTTAGCTACAAATATTGTAGATAAAAAAACTGGAAAACCAGTTGAATGGGCAAAACCTTATAAAATTGTTGAAAAAGGTAATATTAAAATAGCTTTCCTTGGCTTAGCTCACCCAGATACAAGTACTCTAACAAAGGCTGAACACGTAGGAAACTTAGAGTTTACTAATCCAGTAGAGGCAGCAAAGACTTGGGTTAAATATTTAAAAGAAGGTAAAGCTGAAGAAGGTACTCCAGATGTAATTATAGCTCTTACACATCTGGATTCTAATCAAAATGCAGAGACTAAAGAAATTACAGGAACTGCAACAAAATTAGCAGCCTTAGAGGGTATAGATGGTATAATTTCGGCTCATAGCCATAGAGGAGTAGCAGGAAAAGTAAACGATGTTCCAATAGTTCAAGCAAACTACAATGGTCGTGTATTTGGAGTATTATCTATTGAATTAGATAAAGATAATAAAGTAGTAGGTATAGAAGCAAAACTTGATGATTTATCAAGCAAAACAGCTGAAATAACTCCTGACCCAGAAGGTGTTGAATTATATGAGAAGTATAAACTGGAAGCAGACCCTGTATTAGGTGAAGTAATTGGTGAAGCAGCAGAGGCTTTCACACATAACAGTAAAGTTGATAATGTTACTTTATTAGGAAGATGGTCTTCTGAAGTTATGAAAGAAAAAACAGGGGTTCAAGTAGCTATTCAAAATGGTGGGGGACTTAGAAGAACTCTAGAGAAAGGTACTATCACAATGGGAGATATGTATGAAATCATGCCATTTGATAATCAACTTGTAACTTTAGAAATGACAGGTTCAGATTTAAAGAAAGCAATAGATCATGGTATATTTAATCCAGAAGTAGGTAACGGACAATTTGCAGGTCTTATAGTAGAATTTGATAAGAATGCAGAATTTGAAAATAGAATTACAAAGATTAGCTTGGAAGATGGCACGCCGCTAGATATGGAAGCTTATTATACAGTGGTTACAAATGACTTCCTTATAACGGGTGGAGATAAGTATGATTTTTCTAAAGCTAGAAACGTAGTAGATACATTTATACCAATTAGAGATGTATTAGTGGAGGCTATAAAAGAAGCTAAGGTAATTACACCAGTGGAGGTAGACTATTTAATAGAAGCAGCAGAAGCAACTGTAGAAGAACCAGCACCAGCTCCACAACCAGAAATCAAGAAATATACTGTAAAATCAGGGGATGTACTATGGAAAATTGCGAAAGAGTTTAATATTACGTGGGAAAAATTAGCTGAGTACAATAATTTGAAAAATCCACATCTAATATTCCCAAATCAAGTAATACTAGTTCCTTAAAAAGAATTGGCTAGGTGATAATCACCTAGCCTTTTTATTTAAAAAAATATCTAATGATATTTTTTATTTTTTCAAATATGTGATAAAATAAGATAATGTTATAAAATATAATTTTGATATAAAGATTTATATATAGTTAGAAAAAAGATTGGAAAAAGTGAGGAGTTTAATATGAAAATTGGTTTTGATCATGTAAAGTATTTGGAAGAGCAATCAAAGTATATTTTAGAAAGAGTAAACGACTATGATAAGCTTTATCTTGAATTTGGTGGAAAGTTGCTATATGATCTTCATGCAAAAAGAGTATTGCCTGGGTTTGATGAAAATGCAAAGATAAAACTTTTACACAAGTTAAAAGAAAAAGTAGAGGTGCTTATTTGTGTATATGCTGGTGATATAGAGAGAAATAAGATAAGAGGAGATTTTGGCATTACATACGATATTGATGTACTAAGGCTAATTGATGATTTAAGACGATATGAATTAGACGTGAATAGCGTTGTAATTACTAGATATAGTGATCAGCCAGCTACAAACGTTTTTATAAATAAGCTAGAACGTAGAGGTATCAAAGTGTATAAGCATACACCAACTAAAGGATATCCTATTGATGTAGATACTATTGTAAGTGATGAAGGATATGGACAAAATCCTTATATTGAAACTACAAAGCCTATTGTTGTAGTTACAGGGCCAGGAGGAGGCAGTGGAAAATTAGCAACCTGTCTTAACCAACTTTATCATGAGTATAAACATGGAAATGTGGCAGGATATTCTAAGTTTGAAACATTCCCAGTATGGAATATCCCTCTGAAACATCCTTTAAATGTGGCGTATGAGGCTGCTACAGTTGACCTTAAGGATTCAAACATGATCGATAGTTTTCATTTTGATGCATATAACAAAATAGCTGTAAATTATAATCGTGATATAGAATCTTTTCCTGTACTAAAAAGAATTATTGAAAAGATAACTGGTGAAGAATCAGTTTACAAATCTCCTACAGATATGGGAGTTAATAGAGTAGGATTTGGAATTATTGATGATGAGGTAGTAAGAGAGGCATCTAAACAAGAAATAATCCGAAGATATTTCAAAACTGGATGTGAATACAAAAAGGGTTATGTTGATTTAGAAGTTTTTCAAAGAGCCAAACTTATTATGGAAGAATTAGACTTAAAAGAGGAAGATAGAAAGGTAGTAGTGCCAGCTAGAGAATATGGGGCTAAGTTAAAGGAAAAAACTAATAAAAACGAAGCTTTTCCTGTTGTGGCCATAGAGCTGAAAGATGGGGCCATGATCACTGGAAAAGGCTCTGATGTAATGAATTCAACTGCTGCCTTAGTTTTGAATGCTATCAAACATTACGCAAAGATATCTGATGAGATACATCTTATTTCTCCGGTTATACTTGAGCCTATTATAAGTTTAAAATCAAATAATTTCCGCAGTAAAAAAACAGCTTTAAGTTGTGAAGAAGTATTGATAGCTCTTAGTATATGCGCAGCAACCAATCCAATGGCTCAAGTAGCTATGGATAAGTTAGACTTATTAGATGGATGTCAGGCACATTCCACTACTATATTAACAAGAAATGATGAGCAAACATTTAGGAAACTAGGTATAGATATTACTAGTGACCCTGAATATCCTACTGAAGACCTTTATTATTAATAACAACTAACAAAAATGGTGCCTGGCACCATTTTTGTTAGTTGTTTTAAATTTTATAAGAAATTTTGTTGATAAAAATAAAGGATTTTGGAAAAGTTTGTAGAATATACAATATGGTAGACTATTGGAGGGGGTTCTATGGCAAGAATGCCGAGGATAGAGTACTATGGTGCAATATATCATATTATTCATAGGGGTAATAATAAGGATCTTATTTTTGAAGATAGTGAAGAAAAAATGAAGCTACTAAAAATCATAGGTGAAGTAAAGGAAATCTTTGACTTTTATATATTAGCCTATGTTATAATGGACAACCACTATCATTTTGTTATAAAAACTCACAACATTCCCATTAGTAAAATAATGCATAGAATAAATACTAGATATGCTAAGTATTATAATCTCAAAAAAGAAAGAAGAGGTTCTCCATTTGAAGGTAGATATAGGAGTATCTTAGTTCAAAATGAATCATATCTTCTTAGACTAATTAAATATATACATAATAATCCAGTATATGTTGGTATTTGCAACTCTATGGTGGAATATAAATGGAGCTCAGATGTATTTTATCGAATGAACTTAGGAAATCTGGTAAATATAGATGAATTATTGGACATGTTTTCTATAAATAGATTGGAAGCCTTAAAGAAATATAAGGAATTAATGGAGGAATCTCTAGAGGATTATAAGGTATTAAAAGATGAACTTGAGCAGAGAAGTATAATAGGTACCGAAGAATTTAAGGAATCACTAGGGGAGGATAACAAAATACAAACAATCATTTCTTTAGATGATATACTAAAATCCATTTGTGAAACAACATCAGATTATGAGTTGATTAAAGAGGGTTCTAGAAAAAGATATCTAACAAAATATAAATATGAATATGCTTGTGAAGCATTAAATCATGGGTATACAATAATGGAGATAGGCGAAAGTATAAAGGTTACGGCAAATGCTATAAGGGGGATTTTAAACCATTAGAACATAATATATTCAAACTGCTACGATCAGGTAAAGAAGATGATAGAAAGACTTCATATGAAATATACTTTTGAAAATATGACTAATATAACTTATAATACAATTAAAAGATTATTAGGATAAGATTTTCATCTAAGGAGGAAGAGAAGCTTGGGTATATTACTTAGCGGATTAATGAAAATGTCCTGTTTTAAAAATGCAAAATTAGTTGCAGGAAGAGTTGAAAATAAAAATATTTATGTAGAAGGAATTACAATAATTGAAGCGCCCGATATAGCAAATTGGATTAAGGGAGGAGAACTTCTCTTAACTAGTTTTTATTCAATTGATAAGGACATTGAGGCACAAAAAAAGCTGGTGCAAAAACTATGGGAAAATAAAGCAGCTGCCCTAATAATTAAGACATCTAGGTTTTTGGCTGCCATACCAGATGAAATAATAGAGCTGGGATCTAAATTGGATTTTCCTATTATTGAAATAACAGGAGATACTAAGTATATAGATATAATGTATCCAGTAATGGGAGAGATATTTAATGACCAAGTCAATAAACTTAATTATTATAAAGATTGTCATAAAAGGTTCACTAAGTTATCTCTTGAAATGAAAGGAGTATCATCTGTAGCAAAGACTCTTGGAGATTTGGTAGAAAACCCAGTAATAATATTTAACAATGAGTTCCATCCTATAGCATGGGGTGATGAAAAATATAAGTACATAGAAATACTTGATGATGAGATTAAAAACCTAATAGAGAAGGAATATCCAATTTATGGACTAAGGATAAAGCTTCCAGATGAAAATGATGAGATATATTCTGTGATTATAGAGCCAATTCAATTATTAAATGAGATAAAGGGATATTTAGGTGTGGTTGAGAAGAATAGAATAATGGAAGACTTAGACTTTATAGCTTTAGAGAGTGCAGCAACTACCTTAAGGTTAGAAATGCTAAAGGATGTAGCAGTTAAAGAAGTTGAACTTAAATATAAAGGTGATTTAATAGATGACTTAATCAATGCAAGATTTGAATCTGAAGAGAGCATTTTTGATAGGGCTAATTTATTTGGACTAAATTTAAAAAGAACATTTATAGTAGCTATTATAAATATAAGTGAATACGAAAACAGCATAACATTCAAGAAAAATTTATCAGAAGGACTTCATTTGTTAATGGAGAAAATAAAGAAAAGAATAGATAGAGTAGCATATTATTATGTTACAGATTATATTTCTATCAATAAAGGTGATAATATAATTATGTTATGGCCTGTAGAAAAAGAAACAAATCTAAATGAGACATACGATATAATAAAAGATTTTGGTCAAGAACTTAAAAAGGTTATACATAATGAAATAGGAAATATTAACTTATCAATAGGTATAGGTGGGTTAGCAAATACTCTAAGTGAAATAAGTAAATCATACTGTGAGGCCAAGGATGCAGTAGACTATGGACATAGAATATTTGGAACAAATGCTATTACTACTTTCGAAGAACTAGGGATATATAAGCTTTTATGTGGATACGAGGATAGGGAGGCCTTGAGGAGGTTTGTACATCCAGCTCTGTTGATACTTAAGGAATATGATAAAGACAAGAATAACGAGCTTTTAGACACTTTAGAAAAATATTTATCTTGTAACTTAAATGCTGTAAAAACTGCTGAGGAATTATTTGTTCATTATAAAACTGTATTATATAGATTGAATAGGATAAGGGAATTAACAAATTTAGATATAGAAAATAGGGCAAATATGCTTGAAATTGAAGTAGGGCTAAAGATCCTTCGTATAACAAATTAAAATGGCTTCCAATTTTGGAAGCCGTTTTAATTTGTTATAATTATTTATATTTCAGGATCCCTATTGCAATCTTTAGAGTAAACATATGAGAAAGGCTCATACCCTATAGCATAAGTTGCTTGGTGTACAAAAGGTCCCATCCATATGAAATCACCTTTTTTAACTCCAACCCATTCATTATCTAGATTATACATACCTTCTCCAGATAATAAATATGCTCCATGCTCTTGAACGTGAGTTTCAATAAATGGATGAGAGCCTCCTGGTTGGAATGTTAGGATATGGAAGTTCATATCAAAAGAGATATCTGTTGGAAGAAGGTCAATTAAAGTTACATCTTCCATATCAGAGTAAAATACTGATTCTAAATTATTAACATTATTACTTACAACCCATGGTTCCTTTACGCCTTCAACAGGAATATATCTTTGTTTATAAAGTACAAATTTTGTATTTTCATTTGAATTGTTTTCCATAATCATATTTAGACTAGGAGGACAGAATACATATCCGCCTTTAGTTAATTCGTATTTAGTTCCATCAACTGTTACATCTAGGGCTCCTTCTACTACATATACGAAGGTTTCAATACCATCTCCACCAAAACCCTTAGTATTTCTTCCGCCAGCTTCCATTTCTACTAGATACTCCACAAAGCTAGCACCTAGTTTAGGGGATGCTACCACACTAATAGTACATTTTTCAAAATAAGGAATAACATTATTAACAAGTCCCTCTGGTGTAATAAGGGCGTAGCTACCATGCTTTATAATTGATCTACTACTTAATAAATCATTACGATAACCCATAATTTAATTCTCCTTTCAATATTACTTACATTTGTTAATACTCACTAATTATATTATTAAATTTATTATTCAAAAAGCCTTTATCAAATATTGATAAAAATAAAACAGTTTTTTATCCTCAAATTTATATAATTAAGATGTAAAATTAATTTATATAGACAATATTATAACAACCACAATGGAGAAATTATAGAAACTTATTCAATAAAACAAAGGGGTGATAAAATGATAAGACGTTCTAATGATTATAATATAGAAATGATTGAAGGGCTTAAGGGTGGGAAGGGATATGTGACAGTAGTTAATTTCTTTGAGCAGGAAGATTTTCTAGGAAAGGGAAGGTTATATGGAAAATCAATTATAAAGTCAGGTAATTCTATTGGTTATCACACTCATGAAGGAGATCAGGAGGCATATTTTATATTAAAAGGCAAGGCTTTATACAATGAGAATGGAGAGGAAACAATTCTTGAACCTGGTGACTTAGCTATCTGTAGAGATGGTGAATCCCATTCAATTGAGTCAGTAGGAGAAGAAGATTTAGAATACATTATGTTAATTTTATACAATTAAATTGTAGAATATTAGGAGGTTATAAATATGGTACAAAAACTAATAGCAATACCACTATGAATATAGATATTCTTTTAACAGGATCACAAAAAGCCTTTGGTGTAGCTCCTGGACTTGCAATTCTTTGGGCAAATGAAAAAGCTTTAGCTAGACGAAAATCATTTGGTATGATTCCAGATTATTATATTGATTTTGAAAAATGGCTACCAAATAATGGAAGATCCATCAAAATATTTTGCAACACCAGCAGTAAATCTTATTTGGGCTCTTAAGGAATCAGTAAATATAATCAAAAAAGAAGGTATTGAAAATAGATATCAAAGACATATTAAATTTGCAAGAGCAACGCAATCAGCTCTTGAAGCACTAGGATTTACTATTCTTGCAGATAAAGAACATAGGGCAGTTACACTATCAAATATATTATATATGGATGGAATAAATGATTTAGAGTTTAGAAATATATTATCAGAAGAAGGTGCTGTGGTAGCAGGTGGATTGGCTCAATATGCAGGTAAGATGTTTAGATTTGGACATATGGGTAATATAGATGAACATTATTTAGTATCAGTTATGGGTGCTATAGAAAGAACATTAATAAGATGTGGAATTGAAATTGAAGTTGGTAAAGGTGTAGGTACTTTGCTAGCCAATTTAAGATAATGAGGAAACACCTTGTGCTATATAAAAAAGCATAAGGTGTTTTTTTAACAAAGTTTGTTTTGACATTAACAAGATAAATTAATAAATTTCTTTTATCCACAAAGGATAAAGAAAAGTTTGTTATAAATAATATAATGTTATTAGATAGATAAACAAATGAGAAAAGGAGGGAAATGAGTGAGTACTAGGGAAATGGACTCAAGTGATATTGAAAATGAAGTAGTTAAATTGTTAAATTGGATAAGTGAATATGGTAAGGATCCCAAGGGAGGGATTTCAAGACTTTTATATACAGAGGAATGGATAGAAACTCAAAAAGCATTATTGGAACTATTAAGAGAAAAAGGATTTAGAGCTTATCAAGATGAAATAGGAAATACCTTTGGTAGATTAGAAGGGACTACATATAAAGATGAAACTATTTTAACAGGCTCACATATAGACACAGTAGCCAATGGTGGTAAATATGATGGCCAACTAGGCATAGTTGGAGGCATTATTGCTATGGAATATTTAAGAGAGACTTATGGACAACCTCTAAGAAATATAGAAGTAGTATCCATAGCAGAGGAAGAGGGAAGTCGTTTTCCATATACATTTTGGGGCTCAAGAAATATTATTGGAACTGTGAAAAGGGAAGAGGTAGAAGGATTAAAGGATATTAAAGGTATAAGTTTTATAGATGCTATGCATGATGCAGGATTTGATTTTAAAAAAGAAGACAATTATGGAAGAAATGATATAAGAGCTTTTATAGAGCTACATGTAGAACAAGGTGGGGTTTTAGAGATTGAAGGAAAGTCCATGGGGATAGTAGAGCATATAGTAGGACAAAGAAGATTCACTATAGAAGTTATAGGAGAGGCAAACCATGCGGGAACTACACCTATGAAATATAGAAAAGATTCACTCTATGGAGCAAGCAAAATAATACAACAAATTATAGATAAATCTATAGAATATGGAGAACCATTAGTTGCTACAGTAGGAAGTATGAAACTAATTCCAAATACAGTAAATGTAGTGCCAGGTAAGACAATATTTTCATTAGATATAAGACATATATGTGAAGAAACATTAAATGTTTTTACTGAGGAAATAGATAAAATCATAGAAAACATATCTGAAGAAATGGATTTAAAGATTAGTAGAAGCATGTATACGAGTTGCAAACCTACAGCAATGGAAAGTAGTCTTGTACAAATTATTAAAGAACATTGTGAGGAAAAAGGAATTAATTATAAATTAATGCATAGTGGGGCAGGACATGATTCACAAATATTTGCAAAGGAAATTCCGACGGCATTAATATTCGTCCCGAGTCATAAAGGTATAAGCCACAACCCAGATGAATTTACAGAATCAAAGGATTTAGTAGATGGGATTGAGGCATTAATAGATACACTATATAAATTGGCGTACCTGAAGAAGTGGAAGGAGGGAGATTAAATAGAGGATTCAGTAGTACTCAATAATTAGTTATTAACATCTGAAAGGATATATAAGGCTTCTATATGTATTAAAGATGGAAAAATGTTAGCTATAATTTTGTAAAGAATACCTGTGAAAAGTAGTAAAGTTCCTCATTAATATAAAATTAGTCGTACTTATAATATTCGACGTAGAGAGGCAAAAATTCTTTTGGAAAATAGGAATACTTGAGTGATAACAAAAGATTCTGTGTAAAATACAGTGAATCTGGGTGTTATGAATTATGATTAATCATAAAACTTATAAAAAAGAGGTGATGCATCTTATCAGAGTCGAGAAGAATAATTTATATGTAACATCACAGCATCGTGGATATGGATTCCATTTGTTGGAGAGCATATTCTAAATTTAAAGGAGGTCAATTATAATGTTAGAAATGTATAATGCATTAATTCTATTTGGTTTGCTTTTGATTGCAGGTGTTATAATCCGAGAACTAATACCCCCATTACAAAAAGTTCTGCTACCAGCTAGCTTAATTGGCGGTTTTCTTGGTTTGATTTTAGGGCAACAGGTTTTAGGACTAATTGAAATTCCTACTGCTTTTACACAGATTACTAGTATCGGTATGCGCATCATAATGGCCTGCGTACCAATTGGTGTTACTGTAACAGCTAAGAGAATATATGAACATCTAGACTTTACCTTTACTAATATGACGGCATTTGGTTTTCAGATGATATTTGGACTTTTGTTGGGATCTTTTTTCATGAAATTCTGGCCGGGTTTGCCTGAAGGTTGGGGATTGATGGGTGTTGCAGCTTACCATGGTTCACATGGCACCGTTCCCGTGGTTTCAGAGGCTATTGATGCTACTGGTGCATTAGGTGCTCAGAGTATCGGTATGGTTATGGCTACTATAGGTATACTTATCGCAATGATTGTCGGCATGTTTATAGCAAACTATGGTGCTCGTCGCGGTTGGACTACTTTCACACGTGACATTGCCAATCAACCTAAGTACTTTTTCAGTGGCACCTTACCTGAAGAAAAACGTGAATCTTTAGGTAAGACCACAGTTAATCCTACCAATGTAACTGGAATCGCTTTACAGCTCGGTATTATTGCGGTTTCTATTAAGTTTGGAGAAATGCTTTTTAGAGCACTCGCGCAGGTAATTCCATTCTTAGGAAACGTAGGTGCTATGTTATGGGGGTTAGTTGGGGGGCTGATTCTATGGCCAATTATGAGAAAACTTAAGGTAGACAAGTACGTTGACAAAAATACTATTAATCAAATTAGCAACTTTACTTTGGAAATGATTATATTGGCAGCTTGTGCGACTATCCAGTTAGATGTGATTAGTAAATTATTTGTACCACTATTCCTGCATGCCCTAATTAGCTGCAGTATTACAGGTGTATTTATCTTTGTTTGGATGAAAAAGATTGGTCATGCTGAGTGGTTTGAGAAGAGTCTTATGCTATTTGGCATGTGTACTGGTTCTAATCCTCAGGGACTTTCACTAGTTCGTGCGGTAGATCCCGAAAATAAATCCTGTATTTATGAAGCATTAGGTGTCTATAACGCTGTATTCTTCTGGAATTTCATCATCATACCATTTGCCGCATCTATAGTACTTCATAACAGGATCCCTATTTATATCATTGGTGCAGGTTTGATGTTGACCTTCGTGGTGGGAACAGTCCTTTTCTCTAGAGAGAAAAAGGTAGGCAATAAGATCTAAATATAAGTATCAGTGTATTAATTTTTCTAGATAAAGACAGACTTGGAAGGCTGATAGGTTGTCGACTATATAAGTTCAGACTTATCGGCGAGCAACTCAGTTGAAGTTAAATCATCGTTTGTTTAATAATAAATAAAGGAGTTGGAAAAGGTTATGACATTTATGAGATATGAAAAGTTATTAGAAGGCTTTGAGCCTAATTTTCAATTTGTACCGCCGAAAGCAATACCTGAGGAAGAATTTCAAACTAGGATTGCACATATTCGTCGGGAAGCAATACTTGCGGAACATGATGTTACTCTTGTTAATGCAAACGGAGTACTTAATTATCACACAACCAATAAGTATTTAAGATACTTATGTGATTGGAATCGGGAGGGCATATTAATTATTCCTTCAGATAGCAATAAAGGCCTGCAATTGTTCTCCTTCTATACTCAAGCTGTTATTCTTCCCCCTTCTTGGGGCGAAGCAGTGGGTGTTGAGAAGCTTTATCAGGTTGGAGCACTCGGTAGAGAATACTCGGGGCGTCCAGCTTCATCCGACGACAAACTAATTGAGGGTGTCGTTAAGGTTTTGAAAGATTTAGGTTACAGCACGGCAAGCATAGGGATAATAGGAGACGGGTCATCTGGTAAACATTGGGCTGCACTTAAAGAGATGTTACCAAAGACGAGATTCGTAGATGAAACTCATATTATTCGTGATATGCAGCGTATTAGGACGAAAAATGAAATAGATCAAATTCGAGCCTCTGCCCAGCTAATGGACATCGGATTCCAAGCAGCATGCCACGTATGTAAGCCTGGCGTTACGGATTATGAGCTTTATGCGGCTTTCACTTTTGCACAGCTTGCTAGAGGTGGAGAAAATGCAGATGGTTATCAAATTGGTGTCAATGAGTGGGGCACTCATATCGGAAAGGCGTATGGGCATACGATCGTTCCTGGTGATCTTATCAACTTCTATGTTTCTGGCATATCCTACCGTGGATACACAGCTCAGATGGCTCGCATGATTGCCGTAGGAGATATTACTCCTAAGCAAGAGGAAGTTCTTGAGATATGTACAGAGTCTTTACGTAGAGCAGAGAAGATGATTCGACCAGGTGTACCTATTTGCGACGTAAATAAAGCTGGGTTCTCAATTTTCATAGAGAAGGAATACCTTAAAGATGATGTGACCGCAACTATGCCTTATAATTGGGCTCCCAATGATGATTTATCAGCTTTGGAAATTCCGCTGCAATATGTCAAGGATGTTGATCTTGAACGTACTGGTAGGAAACTTATGCATGTTTATCCACCAGTGACTGGTCCTCATAACCCTAATCTAGGACATGGAACTGGTATGCATGGTAATCCTCATGATTTAGAAGTGACATCTCATAACACTGAAGTTTTAAAGCCTGGAATGGTCTTTGTATTGCATCCACAATGGACTGAGCCGATGGTGGCAGGTGCTAATATTGGGAATTGCTATGTAGTCACAGAAGATGGATACGAGAATCTTTCTTGTCATACGCCGATTGAAACAATTCGCGTTAAGGGATAATAGGTTTTTTATACTCAATTAACTTTAAATCAGAGCTTTTATAGGAATCTAACTAATGGCCTAAAGCAGGTCTACAGCATCGTAACCTAAGTAACCTATATTTCATGTAATTGATAAAACGCAAAGTTTGAAGATTTATCGAACCTCGCGTTTTATCAATATTGTAAATATCTTTATAATTAAGGTAAGTACAATTTTAGTTTAATCTGATTCCGAAAGACAAAATATATATACTAGATAACCATTAGAAATCAAAGTAATAACCTGTTACTAAGATATGCTTACTTTTTACTTTAAATGAAGGGGGCTATTTTTTATTAATAAATAGTCATTTGATAAGGTCCAAAATGCATATGAAAGGAGAATCATAATATGGATTTAAAACTACTAAAGGCTGTCGAAAGTGAGGATATGGAACAGGTAAATTCATTATTAGACAGTGGAGAACCTATAGATCAACAGGACAAGGATGGAAGAACCCCTCTTATGGTGGCGGTTCAAAAGAACAATCTTAAACTAGCAAGATTATTGATGGATAGAGGTGCAGATCTTAATATTAGAGATAACACCATGCTCAGCCCATGGTTGTGTGCAGGAGCTAATGGATTTCATAAAATTCTACAGACCGCCTTGGAATATAATCCTGAGATCTCTTCTACGAACAGATTTGGAGGTACAGTATTGCTACCAAGCAGTGAAAAAGGTTATTTAAGAACTGTAGAGGTAGGTCTTGAAGCAGGAGTGCCAGTAAATCATGTCAATGACTTGGGTTGGAGTGCACTTCAGGAGGCTGTAATACTTGGTAATGGAGGTTTCCTATACAATGATATCATTAGAAAGCTTATGCTTCATGGAGCAAATCCAGATTTAAAGGATAATGAAGGGAAAACTGCAAAAGACTGGGCAGAATCCAGAGGAGAGCATCATGTTATAGATATATTGGAAGGAAAATTAGATATAAATTATCAAGAAATTAGAAAACTTATTGAAGATGAAAAATATGATGAAGCAATTAAACTGTTAGGAGAAGCAGATTCTCTTGAGAAATATTATTTATTAGGTTATTGCTATACTCTTTTAGAAAAATATGAAGAAGCTCTCAAGACATACAGAAAAGCTGCTGAATTGGAAGGAGGAAGCCCTGAATTCCTTTTCTATAGTGCTAATGTGCTTAGAACAATGAAAAGGGTTGAAGAAGCATTAAGTGAATATGACAAGGCAATAAATGCAAATCCAGATTATTTCTTCTATAGATATCATAAATCAAATTATCTTAGAGAACTTGGAAAGCATGAGGAAGCTGTGGCTGAAATGGACAACCTTCTTTCAAAGGACCCAGACAGATACGATTATCTATTCCATAAGGCAAACAGTCTAAGATCTCTAGGAAGACACAAGGAAGCAGCTGAAGCAATGGATAGAGCCATTAAGATAGATCCCAATAATCCTCTTTATGTGTTCCACAAAGCGAAGTCTCTTGCATTGATGGAGCAGTATGAGGAATCTCTTAAGCTACTAGAAGAAGTTGTGAATGTAAAACCTACTAAGGTTTACCTTGAAGAGTTAGAAGCTGTTAAAAGAGCACTGGGAAAATAGAGTATTAAAGGAGAATTGAAATGTGGAGAGGAATTTCATTACATGATGAAGTTTTGAAAACTTTTAATCAGGGAATAAAATACGGAAAAGTTCATTCAGTATTTAATAGAACAATAAACCTGACTGCTGAAAATGGAAGTATGATTTCTTTGATGACAAAAACCATGGATGAAGCTCCCATTTCAATTATCCTAGATATTGAAGACTTTAAGAAATGTGGAGTCTTTACTGGAGAAGATGTTTACTTTAATGAAGGAAAAGTGATAGTGGGTTCAAAAGTAATAGATATTTCTACAGCAAGAAACTACGAACTAAAAAGAGGAACTTTCAAGGATAACTATTCTTTGATTGGAAAGAACCTTGATATCCTTCGTCATCTTATGGATTCCAAAGGACCTAAGGAAAAATATAGCTTTGATACTATGGCTTTTCAGATGGTTGTTCATAGGACAGCATTATTGAAAAAATCCTGCCTTGAAGAAGATATTAAAGAGGTCATTGCAATTGGAAGAAGTTTAGTGGGTCTAGGTCAAGGTCTTACACCCTCAGGAGATGATGTTCTTATGGGGCTATTTCTAGTTCTAGGTCTTGAAAACTCACCTATGAATCATCTTGATCTTATTTTAGCAAAAATAGTTGAAGAAAGAATTGAAGATACCACGGATATAAGTTATCAAGGACTTTTAAGAGCTTCAAAAGGATTTTATAGGAGCATTCTTGTGGAAGCAGCAGAAGCACTGACAACATTGGAAGATATAGAGGATATTCTTGTGGATGTATTGTCAATAGGACATTCATCAGGTCGGGATTTACTCTATGGAATTCTAACGGGATATGAAATTTTAATTGAAAAGGAGAATGGAAATGTCAATTAGGACAATTATAAAGAAAAATACCTACTTTGATTCAGTTTCCCTTATGGCACTCTCAACAAGAGCCAATGATATAGAAGGAATAAAACAGGTTAATATAGCCATGGGGACAACCATGAATAAGGATGTTTTAAAAAACGTTGGGCTTTATACAGAAGAAGTTGAAGATGCTGGAAAAGGAGACCTTATGATTGTTGTTGAAGGTGAGGAAGGCTACGACCTAGATGAGCTTGTGAAGAAGGTTGAGGAAGCAATGATAAGGAAAGCAGATAACAAAGGATCAGTTGATATTGTGTATTCAGGTGTGGAAGCAGCTGTTGAAGACAATGAAGGATCCAATGTGGCTGTAGTATCAGTACCGGGAGCATATGCTTCAAGAGTAGCTAGAAAAGCATTGAGACAAGGTCTTCATGTAATGATGTTCAGTGACAATGTATCATTGGAAGAAGAGATAAGTCTTAAGAAGGAAGCCCACGAAAAAGGACTTCTTATGATGGGACCAGACTGTGGTACTGCTATAATAAATGGAAAGGGACTTTGCTTTGCAAATGGAGTCAGAAAAGGCAAGATAGGAATAGTTGCCGCATCAGGAACAGGTGCACAGGAAGTCAGTGTAAGAATTCACGACTTTGGTGGAGGAGTTTCCCAATTAATAGGAACTGGAGGAAGGGATCTTTCTGCTGAAGTAGGTGGAATAATGATGCTTGACGGAATGAGAGCATTAGCAAATGATGATGAAACTGAAATCATTGTCTTAGTGTCAAAACCACCTGCGAAGGAAGTTGCAGAGAAAATATACAAAGAGGTAAAAAACACACCTAAACCTGTGGTAATTTGCTTCATTGGTGGAAACAAGGAAGAAATAGAAGCTTCTGGAGCATACTATGGAAAAACTACTAAGCAAGCAGCACTTCAAGCTGTAATCCTTTCAGGAGTTCCTGAGGAAACTATCAACAAACACTCACTTAATCTTCCTTTAATTGAGGAAATTAAGGCAAAGCTTAATCCGCAGCAGAGATATATAAGAGGATTGTTCTGCGGAGGAACTATCTGTGAGGAAGTTGCTTCATTGGTAAGGGAAAAATACCCAAACGTTTACAGCAATATATCAAAGAATCCTGCATATAAGCTGGAGAATTTAAATGAAAGTAAAGAGCATACATTTATAGATTTTGGTGATGATCAGTTTACTCAGGGAAGACCTCATCCTATGATAGATCCAAGTATAAGACTTGAAAGAATAGTTAAGGAAGCAAAGGATCCAGAAGTTGGCGTTATTGCCATAGACCTAATTCTTGGATATGGTGCTCACGAAGATCCAGTTGAAGTAACATTACCTGCCATCAAAGAGGCTAAATCTATAGCTGAAAAAGAAGGAAGACATATTGAAATCCTTGCTTTTGTTCTTGGAACTGAACTAGATCCTCAGAACTTTGAACTCCAAGTTAAAAAGCTTATGGATGAAGGAGTAACCATTTCAAGTAGTAGTGAGAATACAGGATTACTTTCCAGAGGATTTGTGGAAAAGGAGGAAGTCTAGAATGATAAACGAACTTTTCAAGAAAGATTTGGAAGTTGTAAATATAGGATTAGAAATGTTTAGAAACGATTTGTCTAAACAAGGAACTAAAGTAAATCAGGTTAAATTTGTTCCGCCAGCAGATGGAGATGAAGAAGTTCTTAAGGCTTTGGATTACCTTGATTTAGAGCATATTAAGGAAAAAATTGAAGCAGCTAACAAAGAAGTTGTTGAAAGAATAATAAACTCAAGACCCGTACTTGTAGGGTACGACAAGGCTATTAATGTAATTCCTGGTATGAAAAAGAATATGATTATTCACGCAGGTCCCCCTATAAAATGGGAGAATATGAGTGGACCCATGAAGGGAGCAGTTACAGGAGCTCTTGTATTTGAAGGCCTTGCAAAGGATATCGAAGAAGCAGAAAAGGTAGCAGCATCTGGAGAAATTGAATTTTCACCATGTCATGAGCACAACACTGTAGGATCCATGGCGGGAGTAACTTCTGCATCCATGTATGTTCATATAGTTGAAAACAAAACTTACGGAAATGTTTCTTACACAAATCTAAGTGAACAACTTTCAAAGATTCTTAGAATGGGTGCTAATGACCAAAGTGTTATAGACAGACTTGTTTGGATGAGAGATGTTCTTGGACCAATGTTAAAGGAAGCAATGGAAATTGCTGGAGAGATTGATTTAAGACTTCTATTGTCTCAGGCATTACACATGGGTGATGAGTGTCACAACAGAAACGTTGCAGGTACAACAATTCTTTTTCAAGCCCTTGCTCCTTATCTAATGCAAACAAGTTTTTCTGAGAAGGATAAGGTTGATGTTTTTAACTTTGTAGCATCTTCAGATTATTTCTCAGGACCAACCTGGATGGCATTGGCAAAGAATGCCATGGATTCAGCCCATGGTATAGAGTACAGCACAATCCTTACAACTATGGCTAGAAACGGAGTCGAGTTTGGTATCAGAGTAAGTGGAATGGAAGGTAATACATGGTTTACAGGACCAGCACAAAAGGTTATCGGACCATTATTTGCAGGGTTTAAGCCTGAAGACTCAGGTCTTGACATAGGAGACTCTGCAATAACAGAGACCTATGGAATTGGTGGTTTTGCAATGTCTGCAGCACCAGCCATCGTATCTCTTGTAGGTGGAACTGTTGATGAAGCCATCAACACTACAAGGAAGATGTATGAAATTACTACAACAGAAAATCCAAATGTAACTTTACCTATTCTCAATTTCAAAGGAGTACCTACTGGTATTGATTTGAGAAAGGTTCTTGAATCAGGCATGCTGCCTGTTATCAATACAGCTATTGCACATAAGGAAGCTGGTATTGGTATGATAGGTGCTGGAATAACAAATCCACCTATGGAATGTTTTAAAAAGGCAGCTCTTGAATTGGCAGATCATATTAGAACATTAGAAGAAGGAAAATAGAAATAACTGGCAGGTTGTATCAAGATAGTTAGCATAGCAAAAATCAGAGATGAAGTGCACCATAAAAGTAAAGAAATAATAGCTTTTGAGGTGCACTTCAAAAGGTTATAATTTTCAATAAAGTTTAATCATACTGAATTATTTTCAGTTGTAATTTTAAATATGTATTCTAGAATAATTAGTTGAAAGGATGAATTTTTATGAAGACTGCAGTCGTAGCCATAGGTGGAAATGCAATAATACAAGAGGGACAGAAAGGTATAATAGAGGAACAATTTGAAAATATAAGAAAATGTTGTGATCCAATAATAGACTTAATCGAAGAGGGATATAATGTAGTTTTAACTCATGGAAATGGTCCTCAAGTTGGTAATGCCCTTATAAAACAGGAAGCAGCAAAGAATATAGTACCGCCTTATCCAATGGATGCATGTGGAGCAGAAACACAGGGACTTTTAGGTTATATAATCAAGCAAACGTTAGAAAATAGAATGATTGAAAGAAATATTAATAAAAAGATTATATCAATAACAACTCAGGTATTAGTGGATAAAAATGACTCAGCTTTTTCAAATCCTACAAAGCCAGTAGGGCCTTTCTTTAATCTAGAAGAAAAGGAAATTATAGAAGAAGAAAAAGGATATGTAATGAAGGAAGATAGTGGCAGAGGATATAGAAGAGTAGTTGCTTCGCCAAAGCCTTTGAATATACTTGAAAAGGATGCAATCAAGACTCTTTCCAATGCAGGATACCTTGTTATAGCAGTAGGAGGTGGGGGAATTCCTGTGATAAAGGAAGAAAATAAATTGAAAGGTGTGGAATCAGTAGTAGACAAAGATTATGCGTCAGCTCTTTTAGCTCATGAAATAGAAGCAGATATTTTAATTATATTAACTGGTGTAGATCAAGTAGCTGTTGATTTTGGGAAACCTACACAGAAGTTTCTTTCTCAAATGACACTTGAGGAGACCAAAGCATATATGGCTGAAGGTCAATTTCCACCTGGAAGTATGGGACCAAAGATAGATGCAGCAATTAAATTTGTTGAAAAGAGTAGAAGAATAGCTTTTATTACATCCATAGGAAAACTGAAGGAAGCAGTAGTGGGAAAAACTGGTACTAGGATTATTCCCGATTAATAAGTTCATTTAATCCTTAACTTAGAGGGCTTTATAATACCTAAAATTATATTTTGCTTATGGATATATTCTATTTATCTGCTCATTCCTTTAATTATTAGTAAGACCAGAATTAGCTTGTGGGTTGTTATTATTTGTACAAGCATATTCAGCATTTTTAGGACCAATATTTGCAGTGCTAATTGTTGACTATTTCTTTATAAAAAAAGAAAAGGTTAATTTAGCAGATTTATATGATGAAAAAGGACCTTTCAAGGGAGTAAACTGGGCAGCAATCATTGCTATTGCAGTAGGTGCAATTGTAGCTTTAGTAGAAGTGAGATTATCATGGTATGCAAGTCTTCCACCTACAGCATTGACATATTATATTTTAATGAAGAAAATGCCATCAGCAAAAACTTATTGGTAGAAGTCTAGAAATATAAGGTCTATAGGAGGATATTATGAGTAAATTTGATTTAATAGTTAGAAATGGAATGGTAGTAACAGATGAATCAGTAGAAAAATTAGATATTGCTATAGCTGATGGATCAATAGTTGAAATAGCACCTGAAATATCTGGTGTTGCTATTGAAGAAATAGATGCAAAAGGTAAATATATATTACCAGGGGGATACGACAGTCATGTTCATTTTAATGAACCAGGTCGTACTGACTGGGAATCATTACTTACTGGTACAAGCTCCCTTGCAGCTGGAGGAATGACCTCATTTACAGATATGCCACTTAATTCAACACCTGTAACAACAAATGGGAAGAATTTTGACCTAAAGCTTGAAGCTGCTAAGAGAAATTCACTTGTTGATTATAGCTTTTGGGGTGGATTAACACCTGATAATTTAGAAAACCTAGAAGAATTAGCAGAAAGAGGAGTAGTAGGGTTTAAAGCTTTTACATGTTTCAGTGGTCTGGAAGAATTTGAAGGTGCAGATGATTGGACATTATATAAAGGGATGGAAATAGCTGCAAAACTTGGATTACCAGTATCAGTACATGCTGAAAATAGGGATATAACAAATAAATTAACAGAAAAGTTTATTAAAGAAGGTAAGACCACACCTAGAGACTTTCTAAACTCTAGACCTGAAATATCTGAAGTAGAAGCTGTTCAAAGGGCAATATTATTTGCCGAAGAAACAAAATGTAAACTTCATATTGCTCATATTAGTACTGCCAAAGGAGTTCAGTTAGTTGTTGAAGCTAGAAGAAAAGGTATAGATGTAACTTGTGAAACAGTTCCCCAGTATCTAACATTTACAGAAGATGATTTAGATGGATTAGGACCAATTGGAAAATGTTGTCCGCCTCTTAGAGCAAAGGATACAAAAGAAAATCTATGGGAACATGTTATTGCAGGAGATGTAGATATAGTTTGTTCGGATCATTCACCAGCACCTTTTGAATTAAAGAAGGATAGTAACTTCTTTAAGGTATGGGGAGGAATATCAGGATGTCAATCTACAATGAACGTAATGCTTACAGAAGGATATCATAACAGGGGACTATCCCTTGTAGATGTTTCCAAATTGATATCATTAAATCCTGCAGAAAGATTTGGAATAAAAAATAAAGGTAAAATAAAAGTAGGCTATGATGCGGATATGGCTTTAGTTGACCTAAATGAAAGCTTTATATTAAAAACGGATGACTTATTCTATATGCATAAAGTGAGTCCACTTGTAGGATTAACTTTTAAAGGTAAAATTGTAAGAACTATTCTTAGAGGAAAGACTATATTCCAAGGAGGAAAGATAGTGTCTGAGCCAATAGGAAGATTTTTAAGACCTTAGATATTCTAATAAGTTCAGATTTTGATTATCAAAATCTGAACTTATTTTACTTACATTATAGTATAATGTAAGTATCAAAGGAGGCGATATTGTGGATTTAATATTAGTAAATGGGAAAATCTATACAATGGATAAAGAAAGAAGTATAGCCGAAGCTATTGCTGTTAAAGGGGATATTATAGAAAAGGTTGGTAGTACTGAAGAAATAATGGCTTTAAGAAAAGATCATACAAAGATTATTGATCTAGAAGGTAAAATAATATTACCTGGATTCAATGACAGCCATATGCATTTACTTAGTTATGGACATTCTCTAAATAGAATAGACCTGGGGAGAGCAAAGTCTATAGAAGATATAAATAATATAATAAAAACAGTTATTGAAGAAACCGCTATAGAAAAAGGGGAATGGGTTAATGGTAGAGGTTGGAATCAGGATTACTTTCAGGGAGAAAAAAGATTTCCAACAAGATATGATTTAGACAATATATCTTTAGAGCATCCTATTTTAATTGGAAGAGCATGTGGACATGTTGTTGTAGTAAATAGTAAGGCATTAGAACTATTAAATATAACAAAAGATACTCCACAGGTAGAAGGTGGTCATTTTGATTTAGATGAAAATGGAGAGCCCTTAGGTATATTTAGGGAAAATGCTCTTGGATTAGTATATTCTAAATTACCTAGCCCCACAGTTGAAGATATAAAGGCAATGATGGTAAGGGCTATTAAAGATATAAATAGATATGGAATTACTTCTATTGGAACAGACGATTTTGATGCATTTCCAGATGTGGATTATGAGAAAATAATATTGGCATATGAGGAACTAAAAGAAGAAAACAAACTAAAGGTAAGGGCATACCAGCAATTTCTAATTCATGACAAAAATAGATTACAGGGCTTTATAGATAAGGGATATAGCACTTCTTGGGGAGATAAGTTTTTCAAAATGGGACCTTTAAAATTATTAGTAGATGGTTCTTTAGGGGCCAGAACAGCAGCATTGGTTGAACCTTATTCTGATGATAATAGTACTAATGGTATAACTAAGTTGACTCAAGGAGAATTAGATAATTTAGTAGATTTAGCTCATAAAAACAATATACAAACAGCAATCCACGGTATAGGAGACAAGGCTATGTATATGGCTTTTGAAAGTATAGAAAAGGCATTAGATAATAATCCGAGGGAAGATCACCGTCATGGTATAGTCCATTGTCAAATAACTGATGAATATCTTTTGGATAAATTTGCAGAATTAAATGTATTGGCATATATACAACCTATATTCTTAGATTATGATTGGAAAATTGTAAAGGATAGGGTAGGGAAAGATAGGGAAAAGACTTCTTATAATTGGAAGTCCATGATAGATAAAAATATACCTATAGCCTGTGGTTCCGATGCGCCTGTTGAAATATTAGATGTGCTGAAGGGAGTATATGAGGCTGTTACAAGGAAGGATTTAGAGGGGAACCCTTATGGAGGCTGGCTTCCAAATCAGAAACTAACAGTAGATGAGGTAGTATATGGCTATACTATGGGAGGTGCTTATGCTTCCTTTGAAGAAAATATAAAGGGTTCTTTAGAGAAAGGTAAACTTGCAGATATGGTTTTATTATCTCAAGATATATTTAATATAGAAGAAGACATGATAAAGGATGTAGAGGTTCTTGCAACTATATTAGGTGGAGAAGTAGTATATGGGAGTTTAGCTTAAAATAATAACTGCAATTATTGGTGCTTGGAACCGATAATTGCAGTTATTTCACTTTTTCCATTTATAATTTTATATTTCTAAATATCTCCTGTAGATCATCTGCTAGCCTTGCTAGTGAATCTGTTGAACTGGTTATTTCATCCATAGATGCCATTTGCTCTTCAGTAGCTGCAGAAACATTGTGAATTTCATTTGCTACTTCATGAGAGATAGACTCGGCTACTTGAATTGAAGTCACAGCTTGATCTATACTGTCTCCAACATTTATAATGGAGTTTATACTTCTAGACATACCTGAATTCATATCATCAATAATTCCTGCTATATGATCAAAGGTTTTCTTGGTGTCATTAACTTTATCTATTCCCTTATTTATTTCTTCATTACTAAACTCCATAAGATTGCTTGTATCTATTATTAAATCATGATTGTTTTTAATAATATTATTAATTTCATCTGTTGAATTCTTAGTTTGATCAGCAAGTTTTCTAATCTCTTCAGCAACTACTGAAAACCCTCTACCAGCCTCGCCAGCCCTTGCTGCTTCTATGGCTGCATTTAATGCAAGTAGGTTTGTTTGCTCTGCTATGCTTTGTATAACTATTAATATTTCATCCATCTTTTCTGAGCTATTATTTATTTTTTCAAGGGAAGCCCTTACCTTATTAGTGCTATTTTTAATATTGTCCATTTGATCTATTACTTCATCGATTACTTTTTTACCTTCTTCAGTGCTACTAAAGGCTTGTTCACTAAGTTTTTCTACTAATCTACCTTCATTTAAAGCTAGGGTAAATTGTTCAGCTACATTCTTTATCTCAGCAGATACCTTAAGTATTTCTTCGATTTGGTCTTGAGATCTAGCTGCTATATTATTAGCAGCTTCGGCTATTGAAGTAGAAGCTGCGGAAGATTCTTGAGTTATAGCAGCTAATTCTTGAGAGGATGCAGCTAATGATTGGGAAGAGCCTTGGGTTTCACGTGCAAATCCTTTTATACTATCTATTACTCTTTGAATAGACTTAGCCATAATTCCAAGTTCATCTTCTCTATCTAGGGTCTTTTCATCTATGGTAAATGTTAAATCTAAATCAGATAAATGCTTAGTTTTATTACTCATATCAATAATTCTATTGGTGATGCCACGATTGATAATATATGATAGCATTATACCAATAGCTAACGATATACTTACAATAAGAATTAAGGTTTTCTTCAAGGAATTTAAGTCTCTTAAGATCTCCTTTTCCGTAATGCTTAATAATATAGTCCAACCTTTAGAAGGAATAGGAGCATAGCCTAAATGAATAATTTCTCCTTCCTCCTCATATTGACCTACGCCAGTTGTTTTCCCCATAATATCTTGGGTTATTTTTTCTACATCTGACTTAGAGTTCGTAGATACCCTATGAATTAAAGTGCTAAAATTAATCTTGCTTTCATCTCCGCTAGTAGTAGCGCTAGATATACCATCACTTGTAGCACTAGAGACCACAGTTGGATGGGAAACAACATCGATTTCTTCATTTAGAAGATAAGCAAATCCCTTTTCTCCTATCTTAATATCACTTGCAAGACTATAAAACTCATTTGCATCTTTAAAGGCTATGATAGCTCCAACTATTTTATTATCAAATTTAAGGGGAGTGGACACAGCTACATCCATATTTTTAGATTTGTCATTATAGAAGGGCTGGGAAAAATATGGCTTACCCTCTTTAGAAATTTTGAAATAATCATAGTTTGATACATTTATATTATCGCCATTATCTAAAATCAAATTTCCTTGATCATCGGCAATTCCGATGCCCGTTAGTTTCAATCTATCCTTCTCAATTTTCAGTACTTTTGATTTTTGCTCCCAAAGGATATCTGGATCTCCTAAGAATTCAAAGTTACCTAAAGGTTCAATTGACGAGATATACATTTCTATCCTTGCTTCTACTATATTAGCAGAATCCTTTGCCTTATTTAATAATAACTCTTCGGATGAATTGATCAAGGAATTCTTGGCAATAAGATATGTAGTGGCACCTACAATAGATGAAAGTGTAATAATAATGAGTGTAAGGGTTAATGTTAGAGCTGTTCCAATACTTTTTCTTTTTTTCTTATTAGTTTTATCTTTTGTTTTTATCACGTGTTTCACTCCTCGTGGTAATATATTATATTAATTACCATTATAACTCATAATTTCCTTTTGGCACATATTAAATCCATATTATAAATATAATTAATTGAAGAACTATAAGACAGGGTAAGATTTTGAACAACATAAATAGTGTGAAAATTGATAAAAGTTGAATAATTGACTTTATTCTGACGAAGTGATATACTGGTATAATAAAAAAGCGACATAATAATTCCTACATACTTTAAATTGTTTATGTATTTAAGACATGTAATTATTCATGCCTTTAATAAAATAAAAGGGAGGAATTTAGATGAAAAAAAGAGCATTTTTATTTATTTTGTCAGCAATTTTAGTGCTAGGAACTCTAGCTGGATGTGGTACAAAACAAACCTCTGGCTCAAACGGTGATGTTATCAAAATAGGTGTATTTGAACCTATGACAGGCTCTAGTGCAGCTGGGGGAGAAATGACAGTAGAAGGTATTAAATTAGCTAATGAAAAGATTGGAGAAGTATTAGGTAAAAAAGTAGAACTAGTTATAGTAGATAATAAATCAGATAAGGTAGAGGCAGCAAATGCAGCATCTCGTCTTGTAGATAAGGACAAGGTAGTTGCTATTATAGGTAGCTATGGTAGTTCATTATCTATGGCAGCAGGAGATATAGTTAAGGCTGCAAAGGTTCCAGCAGTAGGCTGCTCACCAACTAATCCACTTGTTACTTTAAATAATGATTATTATTTTAGAGTATGCTTTATTGATCCATTCCAAGGAACAGTTATGGCTAATTATGCATTTAATGATTTAGGTGCAAAGAAGGCAGCTATAATTCAAGACGTCCAACAAGACTACTCTGTAGGACTTTCCAAGTACTTTGAACAGGCTTTTATAGATTTAACAGGCTCTGCAAACTCCATAGTTGGAAAGACTTCTTATAATACAGGCGACCAAGACTTCTCAGCTCAACTAACTAATATTAAATCTTTAAATCCAGATGTAATATTTGCACCAGGAAATTATGGTGAATCTGCATTATTAATTAAACAGGCAAGAGATTTAGGTATTACCGTTCCAATCCTTGGTGGAGATACTTGGGAAGCTCCAGAGTTTCTAGATATAGGCGGTTCATCAGTAGAGGGTGCAGTATATAGTACTCACTTTACATCAGAAGCTCCTGTAACTGAAATGTCAAAGACATTCTTAGAAGACTATAAAGCTAAGTTCGGTAAAGATGCAAATGCATTTGCTGCTTTAGGATATGATGCCTATATGGTAATTATAGATGCTATTGAAAAAGCTGGTTCAGCTGATTCGGTTGCTATAAGAAATAAAATTGCAGCAACGAAAGATTTTGTAGGTTCAACAGGAGTTATTACTTTAGATAAAAATGGAGATGCTGTTAAATCAGCAGTTATAAATCAAGTAAAAGATGGTAAGTTTGTTTATTTAACAACAGTAGAGCCAATAAAATAAAAGAATTAAATGGGGGAATTATGATGAGCATACAAGAGTTTTCACAACACATGGCTAACGGTATTTCCTTAGGAAGTCTTTATGCTCTGATTGCCATTGGATATACTATGGTTTATGGAATATTAAGGCTTATTAACTTTGCCCATGGAGATATCTTCATGTTAGGTGTGTATTTAACATTTTACGGTATAGTATATACACCGATACCATGGTATATAGTATTTATATTTGTTGCGGTTATTACTGGAATTTTGGGACTAATCTTAGAAAGACTTGCTTATAAACCTCTAAGGGGTTCACCGAGAATTACTATTCTTATATCTGCCATAGGCGCATCATTCTTGCTACAAAACCTAGGCGTATTGGTTTTTGGGGGGAGGCCTAAGGCCTTCCCAACCCCTGAAGTTTTCAATAAGGTAGCAAATATTAGAGGTGTTTCAATATCACTTGTGAACTTTGTAATCCCAATTGTTACAGTAATTCTTTTGATCCTTTTAAACTTCTTCATTCAAAAGACAAGAACTGGTATGGCAATGAGAGCATTATCTAAAGACTATGAAGCAGCCAGCCTAATGGGAATTAACATTAATGGAACAATCTCTATTACCTTCTTTATAGGTTCATTTTTGGCAGCTGTAGGTGGTATCATGTGGGGAATAAAATATCCTCAGCTTATGCCTCATATGGGTGTACTTCCTGGTCTTAAATGTTTTATAGCAGCAGTAATAGGAGGAATCGGAAACATTACTGGTGCTGTAATGGGAGGATTTATACTAGGACTTGGTGAAATACTACTTATAGCATTTTTACCTAGCTTAACAGGCTATAGAGATGCATTTGCCTTTGTACTACTCATTATTATACTCCTTGTTAAGCCAACAGGTTTAATGGGAGAAAAAATAGCGGAGAAGGTGTAGCCTATGAAGAAGAATAATTTAACTTTCAATATATTATTAATAGCAGTAGCATTAATTGTATTATTTATTTTAAATATCTATTTAGACAATTATCAAGTTACAATTATAAATCTTTGTGCAATTTATATAATATTAGCTTTAAGCATGAACTTAATCAATGGTTTTACGGGATTGTTTTCCTTGGGACATGCTGGATTTATGGCAATAGGGGCTTACACTGTGGCAATCCTTACTATGTCTATAGAGGCAAAGGAAATGAATTTTTATATGGAACCAATGATGCCATCACTTTTAAATCTAAATATGCCAATTTTTCTAGCGTTGATTATGGGAGGGTTAATGGCAGCTCTATTCGGATTTTTAGTAGGAGCTCCAGTACTAAAGCTAACTGATGACTATTTAGCTATTGCAACTTTAGGCTTTTCAGAGATTATTAGGGTTGTAATAATCAACCTTCAAAGTATAACGAATGGTTCTTTGGGACTTAAAGGAATACCAAAATTGGTTATTAATCCGAGGATAGGAGAAATTTTTGCCATAAGCGAAAGGGTTAATCTGCTATGGTCCTGGAGTATAGCAATCCTTACTATTGTATTTATGAAATTGTTAATGAAAAGCAGCTATGGTAAAGCTTTTAAGGCAATCCGAGAAGATGAAATTGCAGCAAGATCAATGGGGATAAACTTATTTAAACATAAGGTAATGAGCTTTACCATCGGTTCATTCCTAGCGGGAGTAGGAGGAGGTCTTCTAGCAACATCTCTAGGGACCATAGACCCAACACTCTTTAAATTTGCCCTTACCTTCAATATTCTCCTGATGGTAGTATTAGGTGGTATGGGAAATATAAATGGTACTGCCATAGCTGCGGTTATAATCACTGTGGCAATGGAAGCCCTTAGATTCTTAGATGAGCCTATGAATCTAGGATTTGTTACGACCCCTGCATTACCAGGTCTTAGAATGGTAGTATTTTCATTGATTCTAATGCTTGTAGTTATATTTAAAAAAGATGGGTTTATAAAAGATACCCTAGGGAAAGTGAGGGGTAAATATGCTAAAAATTGATAATGTAACTATGCGATTTGGTGGAGTTGTTGCAGTAAATAACTTCTCAGCAGATATTAAAGATGGAGAAGTTGTTGGTCTAATTGGTCCTAATGGAGCTGGAAAAACTACTGTATTTAACGTGGTCACAGGAGTATATAAACCAACAGAAGGAAAAGTACTCTTCAATCCTTTAGGAAATGAAAAGATAATATCAAATCTTCGACCAGACCAAATAGCACAACTTGGCATATGCCGTACTTTCCAAAATATTAGATTGTTTAAGGAATTATCAGTTCTTGATAATGTATTTATAGGAAGTCATTTAAGACTTAAATCTGGAATATTTTCTTCTGTGCTAAGATTACCAAATTATAATAAAGAAGAAAAAGATATGCTGGAAAAGGCTAAATATCTTCTAGAAAAGGTAGGGTTATATGAAGAAAGAGATGAGAAAGCTTTTTCTCTACCTTATGGTAAGCAAAGAAGACTAGAGATAGCTAGGGCTTTAGCGACGGATCCAAAGTTACTTTTACTAGATGAACCAGCGGCAGGAATGAACCCTCAAGAAACTCAAGATTTAATGGGATTTATCTCCGATATAAAGAAAGAGTTTGATTTAACTATATTCTTAATAGAGCATCATATGGAAGTGGTTATGGGGATTTGTGAAAAGATATTTGTATTAGACCATGGTACTTTAATTGCACAAGGTAACCCAGGAGAAATCCAAAACGATTCTAGAGTTATCGAAGCATACTTGGGGGTGGAATAATGCTTACTGTAAAAAATCTTCATGTTAGTTATGGAGGCATTAAAGCCTTAAGAGGTGTAAATATTAATATTGAGGAAAATAAGATAGTTACCTTAATAGGCGCAAATGGAGCAGGAAAATCCTCAACCCTAAGGGCTATAATGAACTTAGTAAAGAAGGAAGATGGAAAGGTAGAATATGATGGAGATGATTTAACTAATCTTAAGACCATGGATATAGTAAAGAAAGGCATAGCCTTATCTCCAGAAGGGAGAAGGGTATTTGCAAATCTTACTGTAGAGGAAAATCTAATCCTTGGGGCATATACTAGACGTGATATGACTGAAATAAAGAAGGATATGGATAAGGTATATAATCTGTTCCCTAGATTAAAGGAGAGATCGTGGCAAAAATCAGGAACTTTATCAGGTGGAGAACAACAAATGCTTGCCGTAGGTAGAGCCATGATGATAAGGCCAAAGGTATTAATGTTAGATGAGCCTTCATTGGGATTAGCGCCATTATTGGTTAAAGATATATTTGATATTATAAAGGAAATTCATAGTCAAGGTAATACAATATTATTGGTTGAGCAAAATGCAAAAAAGGCTTTAGAAGTAGCTGATTATGCCTATGTTCTAGAAACTGGTTCGCTAGTACTTGAAGGACCAGGACAAGAACTATTAAATGATGAAAAGGTAAAGGCAGCTTATTTAGGAGAAGTGAAATAGGAATTGATAATGGACAATGAAAAAATAAATAAAAATAAAGATTCTTCGCTATGCGAAGGATCTTTTTTGTAATCAGAATGTAACAACTTCTTTCCTTTATTAGGGTATAATAACAATTAACAGACAATGTACAGTTGTAGGTACGGCCAGTGGTCATCATAAAGATTTTGAATACGCGCATCAATAATTGTCAATTGTCAATTGAATAAGGGGGTTGGTTATATGAAGAAATTGGTATCCATGATATTAATAATGTTAATTTTGTCTACAAATATGGTCGTTTTTGCTACTATGGAAGAGAAACTAGCTAATCATTGGTCAAAGGATCTTATTGAAAAGGATTTTCTAGCATATTACTTTCCATATCTTGCAAAGGATGGTTTTACTAAATTTGAACCTAATGGAGATATTTCTAAAAAGGATTTTATACTATCCCTAGCATCCTTATTTAAGGATTATGATTTAAATACAACCATAGGTAATATTGTAGGTTATGATCCTCTGACAAGAAGAGAATTAGTTGATATAATTGGGAATAAATTAATGGAAATAAATTCAATAAAAATAGAAAATCAGGAACTTCCATTCAAAGATATTAATACAATGAATATAGATAGCATAGAATTATTAAAGATATTATATAATTATAAAATTATATATGGCATTTCAAATACAAGCTTTGCTCCAGATAAGAAACTTACCCAAATAGAGGCCATAATAATCTTGCAAAGATTGAAAGGAGTATTGGAGGGAATGAGGAAAATTTCATTTAATGTCACCGGTATAGCTCAATCTTATAATCTACAAGAGTCAGTAACTGTAAAAGAAGATGTCGGCAATGTATTAGTTACTATAACTAAGGAATTTCCAACGCCAGGATATTCCATGGGTGTTGAAAAGATACTAAAGGATAAGAATGAATACAAAGTATATCTGAATATTATTCCACCAAAGGAAGGTAGTATGCAACTACAGGTCATTACTTATAAAACTATGACAGTAGAAATAGAAAAAAGTCAATTAATAGGATCTTCCCCATATGTCTTTACTGTAGAGGGGCTAGAAAGCAATCTATTGAGTCAATAGATTGCTTTTTAATCGTATTTACCTAATATAGATAGTAGATGACACTAGGAAATAATTTTGATACAATTATATGATATATGATAATTGTTGAAATAAGGGGATATATAATGGATATGGAAAAAGAAAGTATAAAGGATTTAATAGAGAAAAGAGAGTTACAACCAAGAAAAGAGGCCTTAAAGATTGCATCGGGCTATTCTATTTTAGGTTTTATTTGGATACAGTTTTCTGATAAAAGTTGGATTTTTGTAGCTATAACTACAGTATTAGTCTATTTTTTAGTATATAAGAGGTTAAATAAGATTAGAGAATTAAGTATCATTTTACATAAGAATGAAAAAGAATTATCTGCAACAACAGAAGGACTTATGGCGACTCAAGAAAAGTTAGATAAAGAGCAAATGCTATCAGAAAATATATTTAAGAACTCTACCACCATAGTTTTTACTTGGAGCCTAGATGGAAGGATTATAAGATTTAATCCCTATGGAGAAAAGGTTACAGGATATAGGGAGGAGGAGTTGATAGGGAAATCTTGGATAGATATGTTTTTACAGGAGGAAGAAAAGCCAAAGGTAAAAGGATTGGTGCAATATCTTAAAAGTGGAAGAACTATAAAAAACAGTATCGGAGATATTTGGAAGACTAAGGATGGTAAGATTATTGAGCTTATATGGACTGATTCTCCTATATATGGGGAGAATGGAGAGGTAAGAGAAATAATTTCCTTTGGTACTGATATAACAGATCAAAAGAAGCTTCTAAGACGATTAAATGAACTAGCCTACTACGATACTTTAACAGGACTTCCCAATAGAATAATGCTAAAAAGTGAAGCGGAAAAGTTAATAAAAGAAGCAGAACTAAATAATATTAAATTAGGGTTTTTATATATAGATATTGATAATTTTAAACAGATTAATGATACCTTAGGATATGATGCGGGAGACGAATTTTTAATTAATCTGGCTAGGATATTAGAGGATGAAAGTAAGGGAAAAAACCTTTTAGCTAAACTAAGTGAAGATGGATATGCAATTGTTTTATATGATGTAGAGGACGAAGAGGACATAGCTGAAAAAACAAAGAACATACTAAAGGAAATTAGAAGACCTTGGTGTGCTGATAAAGAAGAGTTTATAATATCGGCAAGTATAGGTGTGTCTATTTTCCCTGATGATGGTAGTGAATTTACTGATTTAATGAAGTATGCTAATATGGCTATGCACCATATAAAAAATAGAGGTAAGAATGGTTATGTATTTTATCGAGAGGAAATGGGCAGGAAGATAGCTAATAATACCTTCATGATCAATCAAATAAGAAGAGCTATTGAAGAAGAACAATTTACTCTACATTATCAACCAGTTATAGATATTAGGAACAACACAATATATGGGGCCGAATGTCTACTTAGATGGTATCATCCAGAAAAAGGATATATTCCCCCAATGGATTATATTCCATTAATAGAGGAGACAGGTCAAATTTTTGATGTCACATCTTTGATTCTTAAGATGGCTTTTAAGCAAAAGAAATCTTTAAATGAAAAGGGATATTCTCATCTAAGTTTAGCAGTGAATATATCAAGTAAGTCTCTAATAAGAGGTGGATTAGAGCATGAAATAAAACAACTTTTAGAAGAATATAAGATAAGACCAGAAGAGATTACATTAGAAATAACAGAAACATCATTTATGAATGATTTAGATAGTTGTATTTACACTTTAACAAAGCTAGAGCAGTTAGGAATGGAAATAGCCTTAGATGACTTTGGGACAGGTTATTCATCTTTAGCTCGATTGAAAAAACTTCCAATCCATAATGTAAAGATGGATCAAGAGTTTATTAAGACTATGAAAAGACATAGTGAGGAAGAAGTAATAGTTAAATCAATAATAGATTTAGCACATACTTTGGGATTAAAGATAATAGCAGAAGGTATAGAAACCAAGGAACAGAATGATATACTTAAAGAAGTTGAATGTGATTTTGGTCAAGGCTATTATTTAGGTAGACCAATGACCGGGGAAGGATTTGAAGAGATTTTAATGAAGGATAAGAAGGTGAATACAGATGAATAAAAAGCGAGAATTAATGAGTTCAGCAGCAATGATTTCTATATTTACATTATTATCAAAGGCACTAGGATTTGTTAGAGAGGTAATGATAGCAAATAGATTTGGCTCAGGTATGGAGACAGATACTTATTTTGTAGCTATGACAGCTACAGTAATTATAATGAGTACCTTAGGTGCTGCATTAAATACTACACTAATACCTATATTCTCTGAAATAGGAGAAAGGTATGGTAGAAAAGGAAAATTAAGGTACTTAAATAATATTTTTAATATAGTACTTATAATCACAATAATTATAGTTGTTTTTGGATATATATTTTCTCCACTAGTAATTAAAGTTTTAGCTAAAGGTTTTCAAGGTGAGCAATTTGATTTAGCAGTAACATTAAACAGGATAGGACTTCCTATTGCTATACTTTTAGGTTTTTCATATGTATTTTCGGGACTTCTTCATAGTAGTCAAATATTTGGACCACCAGCCATATCTGGTTTACCCTATAACTTTGTATTTTTAATTTACTTGTTTTTCTTTGCTAAAGAATCCAATATAATTACCTTAATGGTAGTATCTGTAATAGCAGCATTGGCTCAATTTCTAATACTAGTACCAGCAGTTAATCACATGGGCTATAGATATAAGCCTGAAATAAACTTAAGAGATAAATATTTAAATAAAGCAATAGTTTTAGTTTTTCCAGTGCTTATTGGTTCGGCAGTACAACAAATAAATGTAATTATAGATAAGACCTTAGCATCAGATTTGATAGAGGGTAGTATATCAGCCCTTAGCTATGCTTCAAAGATTAATGAAATGGTCATTGCAGTATTTATCATGGCCATAACTACGGTAATATTTCCAATGTTATCCCAAGCCTTTTCTCAAAACAATAATGAGAAAGTAAAGGAAATCTTAGGACAAGGAATAAATATTATTCTTATTATAACGGTGCCAGCTACAATTGGATTGTTTATATTGGCACAGCCAATGGTTTATTTGTTCTTTCAAAGGAATGCCTTCGATGAATTGGCGACCTATATGACTAGCCAGGCTCTTATATATTATTCAGTGGGATTAGTAGGTTCATCTCTTCGTTTAATGCTCAATAAAGTATATTATTCTCTACAAGACACTAAGACTCCTATGGTAAATGGAATGATAGCAGTAGTCATAAATCTAGTATTGAATTTAATACTTATTAAGCCTATGGCACATATGGGATTAGCATTAGCTACTAGTATATCTGCAACTGTGACCACCATAATGCTGTTTTTAAGCTTGAGAAAGAAAATAGGGTCTATAGGTATGACAAAGTACTTAATTTGCTTTATAAAGACCCTAGCAGCCTCATTGATAATGGGCTTAGTAGTATATTTGATATACTATAAACTAGGAGCCATTATAGCAACAACAAAATTAATACAAATGATTTTAATACTAGTATCAGTAGTAGTTGGAGCAATAGTATACTTTGTTTTATGTATGGTATTTAGGGTGAAAGAATTAAATATGATAATAAGAAGATTCTAGGAATATCCCTAGAATCTTCTTATTATAACTATTAACTATTCACTAAATCTCTCTCGCTCTATGGCAAGCGGCAAAATGATCTTTTCTGATCTCTTCAAATACAGGAGTTATCTCTCTACATTTTCCTATGGCGTAGCTACATCTATCTACAAATCTACATCCTTCCTTAGGATTAATTGGGCTTGGTACATCACCTTCTAGCATAATTCTTTTTCTACCTCTTTGAATATTGGGGTCTGGTATAGGTATGGCTGAGAGTAATGCCTTTGTATACGGATGTATTGGATTTTCATATAGTTCCTCAGATTTGGCTAATTCCATCATATGACCTAGATACATTACACCGACCCTATCGGATATATATCTCACCATGGATAAATCATGGGCTATAAAGAGATAGGTAAGGCCAAGTTTTTCCTGTAGCTCCTTTAGTAAATTAACTACTTGGGCTTGAATAGATACGTCTAAGGCAGAAATAGGCTCATCACATACAATAAACTTAGGGTTTAAAGCAAGTGCTCTTGCGATTCCTATTCTTTGCCTTTGACCACCAGAGAACTCGTGTGGAAAACGCATTGCATGCTCTTCATTTAAACCTACCAACTCTAGTAATTCTATTACTCTTTCTCTACGTTCTATTTTGTTTTTATAGGCACGATGGATATCTAAAGGTTCTCCAACTATTTCTTCTACTGTCATCCTTGGATTTAGAGAGGCATAGGGGTCTTGAAATATCATTTGGAAGTTTTTTCTTACCTCTTGCATCTTATGTCTAGGAAGTTCGTAGATGTTTTGTCCATTAAAAATCAATTCTCCATCAGTAGGGTCATAAAGCCTAATTATAGTACGACCCGCAGTAGATTTTCCACAGCCAGATTCTCCAACAAGACCAAAGGTTTCTCCGGGATATATATCAAAGCTAATGCCATCTACGGCCTTTAGCATTCCTTCTCCAACATCAAAATGTTTCTTAATATTTCTTGCCGATATTAAAGGTTCTACCATTATGCCTCACTCCTTTCTAGAGATTTAGCTAAAGGATGATTTAGCCAACAACGGCTTTGGTGCGTGGTACTATGCGGATCAAATTCAGGCATATTGTCTTTGCAAACTTTCATGGCATAATCACATCTATCATAGAAGGAGCAACCCTTAGGTGGTATATATAAGTCTGGTGGTGTTCCTTCTATTGAGTGGAGCGGCTCATCCCTAGACATATCTAGACGAGGGACAGAAGCCAGTAGCTTTCTAGTATAAGGATGTTTAGTGTTATTAAATATTTCATCCGTAGTACCTTCTTCCACAATTTGACCTGCATACATTACAATAACCCTATCACTCATATCAGCTACAATACCTAAATCATGAGTAATGAGAATAATAGCCATATCTAGTTTGCGTTGGATATCCTTCATAAGCTCCAGGATTTGAGCTTGTACTGTAACATCAAGGGCAGTGGTAGGTTCATCAGCTATAATTAGCTTGGGAGCAGATACCATGGCAAGGGCTATCATTACTCTTTGTCTCATACCACCAGAGAATTCGTGGGGGTATTGATTGATTCTTTTCTCAGGTTGAGGAACTGCTACTAAATTTAACATTTCAATAGCTTTTTTCTTTGCTTCTCCTCTTGATAATTTCTGATGTTTCACAAGACCTTCCACAATCTGTTTCCCAATTCTCATTGTAGGATTTAGAGAAGTCATAGGGTCCTGGAACACCATGGAAATTTCATTGCCACGAATGGTTTGCATTTCTCTATCTGATTTTTCCAAAAGATTATTACCGTTAAATATTATTTTTCCACTTTTAAAGAAAGCAGGTGGCATAGGAAGTAGCTGCATAATGGAGTTGGCAGTAACTGATTTTCCACATCCAGATTCTCCAACTATAGCTACAGTTTCAGATTTACCTACATCAAAACTAATATTACGAACGGCTTCAACTTCTCCAAAGAAAGTCTTAAAGGATACAGATAAATTTTTAACTTCTAATAGTTTTCCCATTTTTCCACCTCTCTATTTACGTAGTCTTGGATCTAATGCGTCACGAAGGCCATCTCCTAATACGTTAAAGGCAAACATAATAAGAGAAATAAAAATTGCCGGTATGATTATTTGGTAAGAGTTTCCTACAGCCATTCCTGCTAATCCATCATTTGCTAAGGAACCAAGACTTGATCTTGGTGCCTGAAGGCCTAAGCCTAAGAAGCTAAGTGTGGCTTCAGCAAATATTGCTCTAGGAATAGTAAGGGTTATATTTACTAAAATAGGTCCCAAAGTATTTGGAATTATATGTTTCCCTAGGATCCATCCCTTTGATGCACCTAAGGATTCAGCAGCTAGAGAATATTCCGATTCCTTAAGCTGGAGTACTTGACCCCTTACTAATATTGCCATAGGCACCCAGTCGGTAAGGGTCATAGCTAATATTAGTACAAACATTGATGTACCAGAACCTTCACTAGTGAATACTACTGATAAAAGAATTACAATAAGTAAATAAGGAATACTGTAAACAACCTCTGCAATACGCATCATAATAGCGTCTATACGTCTCGTAGCTATACCGGAAATCCCTCCGTATAATACACCAATAATGAAGTCAATGGCAGCTGCTAGAATACCGATTATTAAAGAATATCTAGCTCCAAACCAGACTCTTGTAAATTGGTCACGTCCAAGTTCATCAGTGCCAAACCAATGGGTGCTATTGGGATGTAAATTAATCTTACTATAATCTTGTTCAAAATAGCTATATCCACTTAAATATGGTCCTACTATGGACATGACAATCATAAGAAGTATTATTGAAAGCCCTACCATAGCTAGCTTGTTTTGCTTCAATCTACGCCATACGTCAGGCCAATATTTTATACTGGGACGTCTAATCCTTTCTGCGTTTCTATCTTCAAGAGATGCAGGAAGAAACATATCAGGAGAAAATTCTTCAGTCAAACTAGTTTTAGTTTCCATTAGCGTCCCTCCTTAGTAAGCTTAATACGTGGATCGATAAACATATATGCGATATCTACTAATAGGAGCAGAACAATTAGTATAATAGCATAGAAAATTGTTGTTCCCATTATAAGTGTATAATCTCGATTGTTAATGGACTGAACAAAGAACTTTCCAAGACCTGGGATACCAAAGATCTTCTCTATAACAAAGCTACCCACTAACAGATTAGATATTAAGGTTCCAAGAACTGAGATTATAGGAAGTATTGCATTTCTAACAGCGTGTTTTAGGATTACTGCGGCCTTGGAAATTCCTTTAGATTTAGCTGTTTTGATATAGTCTTGTCCTAGTACCTCTAGCATACTAGAACGCATAAGTCTAGCCATATAAGCTAAGGGCATTAAAGACAAGGCAAGTGCTGGAAGCAAGGTATGTTTAAATTCTCCCCAACCTCCAATAGGAAGCCAGCTAATATTTTTAGCTACAAATTGAATAAGTATAGTACCCATAATAAAGCTAGGAACAGAAATTCCTATAATAGCTATTATCATAGAAAGATAATCAGGAAACTTATTTTGATATAGTGCTGCCAAGGCACCTAGAGCAGGGCCGAATATTAGAGCGATAAGTAGAGCTTCCATTCCTAAATATGCTGAAACAGGAAAACCACGGCGTATCATATCATTTACTGTCTCAACCCTAGATTTCATTGAATCTCCAAAATCACCTCTTAGAAGATTTTTCAAATAAATAACATATTGCTCTGACTTTGGCTTATCAAGACCATATTTTTTTAGAAGATTCTCATAAACTACTGGTGGCATTTTACCCTCTTTTCTAAAAGGATTTCCAGGGATAGAATGCATTAGAAAAAAGGTTATTGTTATAATAGCCCAAAGGGTAATAGCTGACATAATAAGTCGTTTAAAAAGATACTTTTTCATTTTCCCCCTCCTTTGCTGTTTTAAATGGCACAGGTAAGACGATTTACCTATATATACAGTAGGGGCGAGCTCTGCTCGCCCATACCTTTTATTTATTTATTGATATCTGCATAAGTTAATTTTGGATAGTTAACTAATGGTTTATATACACCTGTTACATATGGTTTCTGTGCATATGGTTGAGTATAGAAGTAAACAGGTACTACAGGCATATCAGCCATAACAATTTGTTCAGCTTTTCTCATAGCATCGAAACGTTCCTTAGCATCAGCACTAGTCTTAGCTATATTCACTAACTTATCATATTCAGGGTTGTTATATTTTGCATCGTTGAAGCTAGAGTCACTATGCCATAATTCTAGGAATGTAATAGGATCCATATAGTCTCCAATCCAACCTGCACGGGAGATATTGTAGTCTCCAGCTTTTTCTCTATCAAGTTTAACTTGGAAGTCAACGTTTTCAAGTTGAATTTCAATACCTAAATTAACTCTCCACATTTCTTGAGCTGCTTGAGCTATTTTCTTGTGAGCCTCAGAAGTGTTATATAGAAGAACCATGTTTTTGAAGTCCTCAACTTTCATACCTTCTTCAGCTAGACCTTCTAAGAATAATTTCTTTCCTTCTTCTACATTGTACTCGACTAATTGGCCAACGTTATTACGATATTCCTTACCGTTTTCATCAGGTAAACCGAATGGCACTACACCTTCAGCTGCAATTTGACCGCCTTGAGCAATCTTATCAACTATGGTTTGGCGATCTAAAGTCATAGATAAGCCTTTTCTAACTTTAGGATTGTTAAATGGTTTAATCTTTGAGTTAAGGTTATAGTAATAAGTACCAACTTCTGCACCAATAACTAACTCAGGGTTATTATTAGCCTTCATTTGAGCAACTACAGCTTGTGGGAGTGGTGATAGGAAATCATAGTCTCCACCTTCATATTTTTGCCATGCAGTATTTTCGTCATCGATAATATCAAAGTTTACACCGTCAAGCTTAACGCTAGCTGCATCGTAATAATTTGCATTCTTTCTAATTTTTATAGTTGCATTATGCTCCCATTCAGTTAAAGTAAATGGTCCATTGGATACGTGTGTGCTAGCATTCTTTGCCCAATCTGGATTAGCTTCAACAACTTTTTTATTAACTGGATATAATGTGTAGAATGCAGTTAACTCTAAAAAGTATGCAGTAGGTGCTTCTAGAGTAACTTCAAGGGTTTTATCATCTAAAGCTTTAACTGCTATATCATCACGGCTTCCTTCTCCAGTATTATAAGCTTCTCCACCTTTAATATAATATAATTGGTGTGCATAATCGGAAGCTAATTCTGGATCTAATGCTCTTTTCCATGCAAATTCAAAGTCATGAGCAGTAACAGGATCTCCATTTGACCATTTAATATCATCACGTAAAGTGAAAGTATAGGTCAAATTATCATCGGATATCTTGTATTCTTTTGCCATACCAGGAACAACTTTTAAGTTTGGATCAATTTTCATTAATCCTTCAAAGGTATGGTCTAGTATCCAAGATTCATGAGTTCCTTGTGCCAATGCAGGGTCTAGAGAACCTGGTTCACTAGAATTGTTTGTTCTTAAGATTTTTTCTGCGGCAGGAGTTGGTGCTGGGGTATTGGAATCTGCTGGTTCTTGAGTATTACTAGTGTCAGCAGGCTTATCTCCACCCTTTGGTACACAGCCAGTAAATATAATGGCTGTTATAAGTAACAGACTTACCAAAATTAAAAATTTCCTTTTCATGTAAATCCCCCTTTTTTAATATTGTGAAAATTTAAATTGTTTAGATGATTTTACCACTTTCTTACAGTAAATTCAACAAAAATATTTTAGTGAGGCATTATGATAATTAGATATATAGATATAATCATCCTAGGACTAGTATATTTATTTTATAAAGAGAATAGAACGGGTAAGAAATTTTGAATTTTGAATTTTGAATTGTGAATGAAAAAACCAAGATCATTCGCTTCGCTCAGGGTGACAATAGTTGTCATTCTGAGCATAGTGAAGAATCTTGGTTTTAATCTTTTTAATTTTTTAATTCAACATTCGCAATTCACAATTAGCGGATTTCATCCGCTCTATGACATGCTACAAAATGACCTGGTTTTACTTCTTCAAACCTAGGTGTCTCTTTTTGACATTCTTCTGTAGCATAAGGACACCTACTTACAAATCTACATCCTTCTTTAGGATTTATAGGGCTCGGTATATCTCCACCTAACATAATCCTTTTTTTACTTCTTTGAATATCTGGATCTGGTATAGGAATAGCCGAGAGTAATGCCTTTGTATATGGATGTATTGGGTTATTATATAACTCCTCTGAGTCAGCTAATTCAACCATATGACCTAAATACATTACTCCAATTCTATCAGATATATATCTTACCATAGATAAATCATGGGCTATAAATAAATAGGTAAGTCCAAGTTTTTCTTGTAAATCCCTTAGTAGATTAACTACTTGGGCTTGAATGGATACGTCTAAGGCAGAAATAGGCTCATCACATACAATAAACTTAGGGTTTAGAGCAAGTGCTCTTGCGATTCCTATTCTTTGCCTTTGACCACCAGAGAACTCGTGTGGAAAACGCATGGCGTGTTCTTCGTTTAGTCCTACTAGCCTCAATAACTCTACAACTCTTTCTTTACGTTCATCCCTATTTTTATAGATTTTGTGTATATCAAGTGGCTCTGCCACAATATCTTCCACAGTCATCCTTGGATTTAGGGAAGCATAAGGGTCTTGGAAGATCATTTGGAAGTTTTTTCTAACTTCTTGCATTTCCTTCCTTGATATATCATATACATTTTGACCATTAAAGATAAGCTCTCCTTCTGTAGGTTCATAAAGTCTAATTATAGTACGACCTGCAGTAGATTTACCACAACCTGATTCTCCTACTAGGCCAAAGGTTTCACCAGAATATATATCAAAGCTAATTCCATCTACAGCCTTTAGAGTTCCTTCTCCTACATTAAAATATTTTTTTAGATTTTTTATAGATATTAAAGGTTTTGCCATTATTCTTCCCTCCCTTCCTTACTTTGTGCCATAGGATGATTGAGCCAAGTACGGCTATAATGTGTTTTGCTATGCCATGTTATATCTGGCATATGATCTTTACAAATCTTCATAGCCCTATCACATCTATCATAAAAAGCACATCCCTTAGGTGGTATATATAAATCTGGAGGTGTTCCATCAATAGAATGTAGAGGTTCATCTTTTTTCATATCTAATCTAGGAACTGAAGCTAATAGTTTTCTAGTATAAGGGTGTCTCGGATCATTAAATATTTCATCCGTAGTACCTTCTTCCACAATTTGACCTGCATACATTACAATAACCCTATCACTCATATCTGCTACAACTCCTAAGTCATGAGTAATCAATATAATTGACATATCAAACTTATCTTGTATCTTTTTCATTAAATCTAGTATCCCAGCTTGTACGGTAACATCAAGAGCAGTAGTAGGCTCATCTGCTATAAGAAGTTGAGGATTACATGCCATAGCTAAGGCTATCATTACTCTTTGTCTCATACCACCAGAGAATTCATGGGGATATTGATTAATTCTTTTTTGAGGTTCTGGTACTGATACTAAATTTAACATTTCCATAGCTATTTTTTTAGCTTCAGCTTTATTTAATTTTCTATGTTTCACAAGGCCTTCTACAATCTGATCTCCTATTTTCATAGTAGGATTTAGAGAAGTCATAGGATCTTGGAATACCATAGATATTTCATTTCCACGAATATTTTGCATTTCTTTTTCGGTTTTATTTAGAAGGTTTTCACCTTTAAAGATTATTTCTCCACCTTTAAAGAAAGCAGGAGGCATAGGAAGAAGTTGCATAATGGAATTTGCAGTAACTGATTTACCGCAGCCAGATTCTCCAACTATAGCCACTGTTTCTTTTTTACTTACATAAAAACTAATATCACGAACTGCTTCTACTTCTCCAAAAAATGTTTTGAAGGATATTTGTAAGTTTCTAACATCTAAAATTTTATCCATTTTCTCACCTCTTTCTATTTACGAAGCCTTGGGTCTAATGCATCACGGAGTCCGTCACCGAGTACATTAAAGGCAAACATAATAAGAGAAATAAATATTGCAGGAATCAGAATTTGATAAGCATTACCAACAGCAAGTCCAGCTAAACCATCACTAGCTAAGGAACCAAGACTTGCTTTAGGTGGTTGAAGACCTAGGCCTAGGAAGCTTAATGTAGCTTCAGCAAATATTGCTTGAGGTATTGCTAAAGTAATATTTACTAAAATAGGACCTAGAGTATTTGGTATAATATGTTTTTTTAGTATCCAAGATTTAGGTGCTCCTAATGATTCAGCAGCTAAGGCATACTCAGCTTCTTTAAGTTGAAGTACTTGCCCTCTAACTAATATTGCCATGGGTACCCAGCTAGTTATTGTCATGGCTAAAATCATTACAAACATACTACTACCTGATTTATCCTTAGAAAGTACAACAGATAATAATATTACTACTAATAAATAGGGGATACTATAAATAACCTCTGCAATACGCATCATAATAGCATCTACACGGCGGGAGGCCATACCTGATATACCACCATATAATACTCCAAGGATAAAGTCTATAAAAGCAGCTGCGACACCTATGAATAATGAGTATCTAGCCCCAAACCAGACTCTTGTAAATAAATCACGACCAAGTTCATCAGTACCAAACCAATGAATTCCATTAGGTTTTACATTTATTAATTCATAATTTTGCTCATAATACTTGAACCCGTTAATTCCAGTACCTACAATTGACATAATAGCCATTAATATTATTAGAATTAATCCAGTCATGGCAAGTTTATTTTGTCTTAGTCTACGCCATACATCTGGCCAGTACTTAATGCTGGGACGACGAATTTTATCTACATTTCTGTCTTCCTGTGATGTAGGCTGAAACATGTCTTTTGTTAAGTTTTCCATTATCGTCCCTCCTTAGTAAGTTTAATACGTGGGTCAATAAACGTATAAGCAATATCTACAACTAAAAGCATGATAATTAATATAATTGAATAGAAAATAGTTGTACCCATAATTAATGTATAATCCCTGTTACTAATTGAGTTTACAAAGAACATTCCAAGACCAGGAATACCAAATATTTTTTCAATAACAAAGCTGCCTACCAACAGGTTAGAAACTAAAGTACCAAGTACAGAGATAATAGGTAGGATTGCATTTCTAAAGGCATGTTTCAAAACTACAATAGCCTTAGAAATCCCCTTTGATTTAGCAGTTTTTATATAGTCTTGTCCCAAAACTTCTAGCATACTAGAACGCATAAGTCTTGCCATATAAGCTAAAGGCATAAGGGATAGGGCTATGGAAGGAAGTATAGTGTGATAAAAAGTACCCCATCCTCCAATTGGTAGCCAACTAACATTTTTAGCTATAAATTGTATAAATATAGTACCCATTATAAAACTAGGTACAGAAATACCTAATATAGCAAAAACCATAGAGAAATAGTCAGGCCATTTATTTTGGTTTAGGGCTGCAAGAGCTCCTAGGGCTGGTCCAAATACTAGTGCAATAAGGAGAGCCTGTGCTCCAATACGAGCAGAAACCGGGAAGCCACGTCGGATCATATCATTAACAGTTTCAACTCGGGATTTCATTGAGTCCCCAAAATCTCCCTTTAGAATTTTTCCTAAATATATAAAATATTGCTGGGTCTTAGGCTTATCAAGACCATATTTTTTCTGCAAGTTTTCATAAACTACCTTAGGCATTTTACCTTCCTTCATAAAGGGATTTCCTGGTACAGAGTGCATCAGCAAGAAGGTTATAGTAACAATTGCCCAAAGTGTGATAAGTGACATAAAAAGCCTTTTAAAAAGATATTTTGCCATTTTATCCCTCTTTCCATTTTAAATAAACTGACGGTCAAAGACCGGCACATAAGTATTCATTATAATATATAGTAGGGGCGAGCTCTGCTCGCCCGTACATTTTATTTATTCATATCTGCATAAGTGAAGTATGGGTATCTATTGAGTGGCTTGTACACTCCAGTTACATATGATTTTTGTGCATATGGTTGAGTATAGAAGTAAATTGGTAGTACAGGCATATTATCCATTAATATTTTTTCCGCTTCACGCATAGCTTCCATACGAACTTTTTGATCAGTAGTTGACTTTGCTGTAGCAACTAATTCATCATATCTAGCATCGCTAAACTTAGCATCATTGAAGCTAGATGAAGTCTCCCATAGATCTATAAAGGTCATAGGATCAACATAGTCTCCAATCCAACCAGCACGAGAGATATTAAAGTCTCCAGCTTTTTCTCTATCAAGTTTAACTTGGAAATCTACGTTTTCAAGTTGAATTTCAATTCCTAAGTTTTGTCTCCACATTTCTTGAATTGCTTGAGCGATTTTCTTGTGGCCTTCAGAAGTATTGTAAAGGATAGTAAAATTACTAAAGTCTTCTACTTTAAATCCAGTTTCAGCTAATCCTTCTTGGAATAATTTCTTAGCTTCAGTTACATTGAAATCAACTAATTTTCCAGATGCATCCCTATAGTCCTTACCATTTTCGTCTAGAATACCGAAAGGTACAACACCTTCAGCAGGAATTTGGCCACCTTGAGATATTTTATCAACTATAATTTGACGATCTATAGACATAGCCAAAGCTTTTCTAATCTTTGCATTATTGAAAGGTTCAATCTTAGTATTGAAATTATAATAGTAAGTCGCAACATCTCCACCTATTACAAGCTCAGGATTATTTTGAGCCTTCATTTGTGCTACAACTGCTTGTGGTAGGGGGGTTAGGAAATCAAACTCTCCACCTTCATATTTTTGCCATGCAGTATTTTCATCATCCAATATTGCAAAATCAATACCATCTAATTTAACATTTGCTGCATCATAATAATTTTCATTTTTCATTACAACAATTTTAGCATTGTGTACCCATTCAGTTAATTTGAATGGTCCGTTAGATACATAGGTTGAGGGATCCTTTGCCCAATCAGGGTTAGCTTCAACAACCTTTTGATTAACTGGGAAATATGTGTAGAATGAAGTTAACTCTAAGAAATATGCAGTAGGTGATTCAAGTACAACTTCAAGAGTCTTTTCATCAAGAGCCTTAACCCCTACATCATCAATGGAACCTGCACCTGTATTATAGGCTTCGGCACCTTTTAGGTAATAGAATTGATAAGCATATTCCGCTGCTAATTCTGGATTTAATCCTCTTTTCCAAGAATATTCAAAGTCATATGCAGTTACAGGATCACCATTTGACCATTTAATGTCATCGCGAAGTGTGAAAGTATAGGTAACTTCATCATCTGCTAATTTGTAATCCTTAGCCATACCAGGTGCAATAGTACCATCTGGTGATTTTTTGAATAGGCCTTCAAATATATGGTCTAGTACCCAAGATTCATGAGTACCTTGTGCTAGTGCTGGGTCTAATGTTCCAGGTTCGCTTGAATTGTTCGTTCTTAAAATCTTTTTATTTCCAGTATCTTTAGGTGTATCTACTGTCTTAGAACAACCAGTAAATATTACTGCTGTTACAAGAAGCAGAGATACTAAAATTAAAATTTTCTTATTCATTATTTATTCCTCCCCATTTAGCCATCTAAAGTAATAAACTTTTTTCTTTTAAATTCTAGCACATATTATGTAAACCATCAATGGAAATAGATGTAAGAACACCCATATAGTGGGCCATAGGGGAGGGCTCATTATATGGGTTGACATTCGTCAAAATAGAATTATTATTAAATATTGCGAATATTGCTTTTTCTTATTGATGCTACAATTAAAGTTAGTATGGGAATTATAAACTGAAATGGGATAACATAGTATTTGTACAGATTAATAAAACTTAACATTTCCATTGTATTTTTGTAAAGAAACATAGATAAGATAATCATTAAAATGCAAAGGATAAAAGAAAGATACTTATAATTTTTCAAATTAAAGAGTTTGACTACTCCAATATAAGAGACATATAATAAAACGGATATTTTAACAAAGCTTGTAAATAACAAGCCTATAGAAATAAGAATTTCTATTCTTTGAACAAAGCCATTAAGATGTATTAATGATGCAGCATAATGTGAAGGAAAGTAAATATTTAATAGATTAGGAAAACCAAGCAATAGAATATTTCTAATAGCAACTATTAAAAGTAGGATACCGCCTATAATGACACTTGTAATATAAACCTTAGTAGTATTCTTTTTATCCTTTAAGGAATTGAAAAAAACCATAAAGACAACAATTTCTCCAAAAGGAAAAGTAAGCAGAGAATATCCACTTTTGATTACAGGTCCCCACCCATTATATAATACTGGTCTAATATAAGAAATATTAAACTGTGGAAAACCCAAAGTAAAAGTAGTAGTAATCATTATTACAATTAAAGGTAGAATAAGTTTTGTCCATAGGCCCAATACTGAAAGACCAGCTTTAACAGCATATAATGATAAAAGGCCAAGTAAAATAGCTGCCACATACTGAGGAGTTTCAGGAAATGAGACTACTTGAATATATTCAGTGGTATTTCTTATACATATTGCTCCAAGGTGAAAAAAGTAAAAGGTATAGATAAAAATAAAGAGTTTTCCCAAAAATTTGCCATAGATTTTTGGTAGTATATCAAATAGTCCCATGCCTGGTGAGAGTAAAACTAATTTTCCGTAGATGAATACTAAAGGAATGGTTACTATCACAGCAATTATAATGGAAATCCAAGTATCCTGCATGGCATGAGAATCACCACTAACAAGTAAGGATGTTCCAAGAATAAACATAATAATTAATGATCTAAATTCTGAATTAGAAATATTTTCAATTTTCATTGATCTCACCTGACCTTAAACTAATTTAATTAGTGTTTCCAAAAGTTTTAGATGAATGTCCACTACCTCTAATATTAACATCTACATCTACTTCTACTTTTAACTCTTTAAATATTTCATCCCAGTTATTATTAATTTCTTTCCAGAGTTTAGGCATTTTTTCTTTTACTATATCTCCAAATCCAAAGATATCTAAACCATAATCAGCCTGTATCATATTTATTAAACTAATAATATTATTCTTTATAGATTCCTCGGCAGTGAATTCAAGTTGTTCAATTATAGATTTGTTTATAATATCTATGTTCGTGTCTGACTCTGCAATGAATACTTTTGTTTTGATTTTAATATCCATATATAATTCATTATTAGAAAACATAGGAGTCACTTTAGTCTTGTTTCTAAGTATTTCTAGGGTTATATTATCTATAGGAATATCACTAGGAAAACCAATAGTAATAAGTCCGCCACTAATTTTATTTCTCACAAAGAGATAGTATTTCACATCTTCTAATCCCATGTATCCAGCTAACTTATCTTTGTTAAAAATTGCACCACCAGATAATGCCATGGTTCGTGTTCCCTCATTGATGACACTCTTAACAGTAGGTAATACAGCATAAATTCCTGATGATGAAATATCATTAATTATTTCATAGACTTTAATATTAGGAATTTTGGAAAGCTTATCATTTGAAATAATCATATCCTCAATTTCAAAGGAACGTATTTCAGTGGATAAACTATGGGCACTTAGTATTTCTTTTGCGTATTCCGCCTCTGAAACTAAGGGGTATAGAGTAATCCGAGGCTCGGAATCTCTTAATATCCAATCCAGTAGAGGCAAAATACCATCTCTAGCTGCATCTTCGCTTATTATAAGTACAGAGGCGTGACTCAAAAACAATTGTTTAGCCGATAGATTTATCATATTTCTTAAACAGTCAAAAAAGCCATTTCCCTTTGAGGATATTCTTGTAGAATTAAACTTTGGCTCTCTAGTAGATGCAGTTATATCTATTATTTCTGCGGTTAATTCGTAGTTATTATCTAAATTGTTTTTATCTACAGCTATTCCTGATACAAGAGCTAGTTTATCAATTTCTCTGTAACTCCAACATCCTGTACTAAAAATAGTTATAGATACTATAAGTAATAAAGATATAATAGTCTTATTCATCTTTTTTTCCTCCATTGCTACGAATAGGATTCTTAGATGCAATATATTTAGGTCTATACTTCATATACCAAATAGGGGCTCGAATTCCTGTATCCTTCAAGTCTTGCAGATTTAAAGTAGTTAAATTTGTCATATAAGGTATACCAAAGGATTTAAGTTTTAGTAAATGAAGAAGTAGAAATGATATTCCTATAATATAACCATATAGTCCAAGGATTGAAGAAAGTAGAATAAAAATTAGCTTAATAATAATTGAAGCTGCACCAAGAGTTGGACTTATGAGACTAGTAATGCCGGACATCCCAACTACTATAACCATTGGAGCACTTACAAGTCTTGCATCTACAGCTGCTGAACCGAGTACTAAGGCACCAACAATACTTAATGTTTGACCGATGTAAGATGGCATACGTGATCCTGCTTCACGAAGTAATTCAAAGACAAGTAATAATCCAATAAGTTCAAAGACAGTAGGTAAGGGAACCCCTAACCTAGCAGCATAAATACTCATAATAAGTGGAGTAGGTATCATTTCTTGATGAAATGTAGCTAAAGATAAGTAAACTGCAGGAATACTTATAGTTAGAATGAATCCTATTAAGCGAAGTATTCTATTTGTAGATGAAAAATAATAATTTAAATAATAGTCATCACTAGATTGAAAGTTTTCAATGAAGATGAAAGGCAAAGTCATTACTATAGGGGTACCATCTAAAAGAACAGCCAATCTTCCTTCTAAAAGTTTTGACACAACTACATCAGGTTTTTCACTATTATAAGTAGTTTCAAAAATTGAAAATGGTTCACTATCGATATATTCCTGTATGTACTTTATATCTAAAACTCCATCTATATTAATAGTATTAATTTGTTCATATAATGTAGCTAAAATATCTTCTCTAGCTAAGCCCTCAATATAACAAATACAGAGCTTTGTTTGAGTTATATTTCCAATATTCATGAATTTGAATTTAAGATCATTTGTTTTAACTTTTCTTCTGATCAAAGATAAGTTAATTATCAAGGATTCAGTAAATCCTTCTCTTGGACCACGGAGTGCCTTTTCTACACTAGGTTCCTGTATGGAACGAGTTTTCCAACCTTTACTACTGATGATAATTCCTTCAGAAAAACTTTGTAAGAATAATATAGTATCACCGTCAATAATGGCATTGACAATACTTAATATATCTTTAGTTTTTTCACATTGAGATGAAATAATAAATTTGTTTTTTAAATCATCTATAAGAGTTGAGCCTGAATACTCAACAATACTACTAGTAAGGGGTTTGATTATACTTTCATTGATAATATTGTCATCTACCATACCCTCAATAAAAAGAATACAACAGTTAATTTCTGGATTATGTTGATTTTGGAATATCCTTGATCTTAATGTATCATCATCTTTAAATATTTTTTTAATTAAATTTATATTTTCATCTATTGAAGTAGATAGTTTATATTTTTCAAAGCCATTCATATTTAGTACACTCCTATCAATGAAAATTAGTATTAGACTTAATTAGTTTTACCAAATAAGGGGTAAATATGTTACCTAAGTAAAATTAAATGTAGAAAAGAAAAGGTGAAGGGTATGAAGAATAGAGACACTATGAGAAGTAATACGCTGTATATTATTCACTTTGCAGCAGCAACTAGATTCTTAATATTTATTAAGGATATGCTAATGGCATCACAAATTGGAGTAAACTATAAGATGGATTCCTACCTATTAGCTTTGAGTACTATTATGTTATTAACAAAGATTGTGGGGGATGGTTTAATTGTAGCCATAATACCATTACTACAAGAGATACAAGAGAAATATGGTAAAAAAAGAGCCATAGAATATACAAATAATCTGATAAATATCACTATCTTATTGTCCTCTATCCTTATGATTATGGGGTATTTAGGAGCACCTATTATAATTAAAATATTTGGACCAGGGTTTAAAGGGGAAGAATTAGAAAAAGCTATATTACTTTTTAGAATAGGGTTACCTATTATAATATCATCTTGGATAAGAGCCATAGGTGGAGGATTTTTACAGGCAGAGCATGCATTTAAGGCAGGGGCGAAGGGGGGAGTATCTAATGCATTAGTATATATTGTTTATCTGCTATTTTTCTCTGAAAGATTTGGATTACAAGGGCTTATGATAGCGGGAACATTAGGGATTATCTCCCAAATATATATAATTGTAAAGGCAATGGATAAGAAGGGGTACAGATATGAGTGGAGATTAGATTTAAAGGATAAGTATTTGCCAAGGGGAATTAAATTTTTATTACCTATACTCATTGGAATTGGAGTCAATGAATTAAACAACTCCATAGATAATGGGGTAGCATCAACACTTCCAGTTGGTAGTATTGCAGAATTAAACTATGCCAATGAGATTATCAATTTTTTTATGGGCATATTTATTGCTGCCATAGTTACAGTTATATTTCCAGTTTTATCTGAAAATCATAGCAAAAAAGATATAGAATCTTTAAAGATAGAAATAAACCATGGGGTAGTTACCCTAATAAAGGTAGCAGTACCAGTATCTATTATTTTAATGACTATGGCAGAACCTATAGTTAAGATAGTCTTTGAAAGAGGAGCCTTTGACGCTAAAGCCTCCTTCTTTACGGCAGAGGCCTTAGCTTATTATGCAGTAGGACTTACGGCAATGTCTCTTATGCCACTTCTTACGAGGGTATATTATTCGATCCATGATATGAAAACACCAGTTATTATTAGCAGCTTTGCCCTTGCAGTAAATATAATCATAGATATATCATTAGCGCCAGTTATGGGGGCTAGGGGAATAGCCTTAGGTACTAGTATATCTATTATATTAGCTGCAGTTATAGGTATGTGTGATTTAAATCGAAGATTAGGATTTATGGATGAAAAAAGTATTAAGCTAAATTTGATAAAATATTTAGTTGCGGCAGTTGTGATGATATCGGGAATAGTTTTAACTTATGGTACAGTAGCTACTTCTTTAGATAATATATTTCTCTATAATATAATTACTGTAGGATTTTCATCTATAGTTGGATGTGGATTATATATATTAGTACTGAAGGTTTTGGAACCTATCAACTTTATTTGAATATAATGTATTGAGTTATAATTCAAATGAAGGAGGTTAACTTATGGAAATTAATCAAACATGTCCTATAGGATCAACGCCTTATACTATTAAGGCTGGAGATACGTTCTATAATATAGCTAGAACTTTTGGAATCTCTCTTGATGCTTTAATAGCAGCTAATCCTGGAGTAAATCCAGATAGGTTGTTTATTGGGCAGGTAATTTGCGTGCCAATATCTGCTCCGCCGCCACCTATATCTAATTGTCCTACTTTAAGTATAGGTAGTAGAGGTTCAGCTGTAGCAGAACTTCAACAACGTTTAAGGGCAGCAGGATTTGATCCAGGACCTATTGATGGTATATTTGGAACTAGAACACAATCAGCAGTTATAGCTTTCCAAAGAAGTAGAGGTCTTGTACCTGATGGAATAGTAGGTGTTATGACCTGGACTGCACTTGGCGTACAATGTGCACCAACATCAACGTGTCCTGTTGGAACAACTCCGTATACCGTAAGAGCAGGGGATACCTTCTTTACTCTTGCGCAAAGATTCAATACTACAGTAGAGGCTATCCAGCGTGCTAATCCAACTGTAAATCCAAATAATCTTCAAATAGGTCAAATAATTTGTATACCTTAATATGAAATAAAAATGAGCTAGGAAATTGGTTTTTCCTAGCTCATTTGTGTTTTTATTCGTTTTATTATTTTGAAATGTCTTTACTAGTAAAGTATACATCAGATGGAAGTGCTAAATTACCGTCCTTATCCCTTATATAAGATAAGGTTCCTGATCCAGCTTCACCAGTTAATCTTATGGAGTAAGAAGAAGTTATATCTCTTTTAGTTATAGTTATTAGCAATATAGATTTATCAGAAGATTTTAGTGATGTAGTATAATCATCTTTGGATAATATTTTATTATCGGCTAGTCGAACAATCTCTAAGTCTCTTCTATATAGCGTAGCTCCTTCTTCTTCTAAAGCTTCAGTAAAAGGAAGCTCTATTTGATTACCAGATACTGTAAGATAATTAGCATTATCTTTTACTTTTGGAGTAATTTCATCAAATAATAAAATTGTTCCACTTTCTACTCCAGTATCTATAGATGTTCTCATATTATTATTTGCCACTATACTTAGGGCACCTGTTGGTAAATAAGTTATATTGCTATCATGTAGATATATTGTAACTTCATCTGTACCATCTGCTATTACATCATATATGGTTTTTTCTCTTATAGAGAAGTCATTTATACTTGCCTGAACAATTGGGATACTAAATCTTACTTTTATTGTATTAGAATCAGTAAGTACTCCTTGTCTACCAGGCTTATCATTGTAATAATTCACTGCTTTAGCTTTTCCGGACAGTGTGCCATCAAAGGTTATCTTCACCATTAATGGATCTGTATCATTCCCGCTAACATCCTTTAGTCCTACAATGTCCAATGCCGTAAGATTTCCAGCCAATCCTATCATTACTTGCTTTCCATCATAGTATTCTGGAAGAAGTATTGTTACTGATTTTCCATCATTACTTGATGTAAATAAGGTATTACTTGGTAGCCTATGTTGGTTTCCATTAAAAGTCATATAATAATTATTAGGATTAGATATTGTAGTCATATCCATTTGCTTGCTAAAATGAATTATTATATGATTAGCATAGCCTGTATGGTTTACAACTCTTGGCTTTTCTACATCCTTCATATCTATAGTAGTAGTAAAAGGCACTAATGGATTTTTCAAAGGTGTAGAATCTTGTATGTCCTTTATTGTTAAAGTATTTACACCAGCTGGTAGTGGAGCAAATAAATTGATTTTGTATTCTTTCCCAGAGCCCTGTATATCCCTAATACTTACTTGTTTGTTGTCTTTATCTAATATTGAGTAATTATTTCTTACATTCCCAATGACATATTTGCTGTAATAAACAGTTATAGTTTTGCCGTCTTCGGAAACTACATAGTTTATTACTTCAGGACTTGTTGTGTCTATTGTAGGAATTACATCAATTTCGCCAGATTTCATTTTATTGTTAGAATAATCTACTACATTTTCTACATAAATTGTATATTTTGTAGTTGAAAGTCTATTGTTTATAAATTCAAGTTTGGCCTTGTTTCCTTCAATAGTAACTTTATTAGGATATCTTTTGCTTGAGTTTTGCTTCCAATAGAAGTTTCTAGTTGTATTTTGTGTAGGATCTATATCTTCATCAAATTCAATAATTACTTCTTCTAAGGTAGCAGTAGCACCGGTTATTGATGGAGGTGTAGTATCCTTTATTACATCAAATGATATACTTTCATTTAGTGCTTTATTACCAGCAAAGTCTTGTAATCCTGATATTGTAAGAGTATGATTTCCCACTGTTAATGCGTATGCTGATGAAAAATATGAAAGAGTAACTATATTATTTTCTAATTTAGCATTACCAGAAAAATTCTTTCCATCTATCTTAAAGTTAGTTGGTATTGCGCTTTTCACTGGTTCAGAAAGATAAACCCTTAATCCCTTTGTACCAAGTTGTTTTACTGATACTATGGTTGGAGATTGAGTATCAAGGGCTTCAAATTCATGATCTTTTAATAAAATTTCTTCACCTAAAGTTGACTTTGTTTTTAAAGCAGATATTTTATATTTCATCCTTTGGGTCATATTCCCATTTATAGTCAGGATTACCTTTGTATCTTTCTCTTCAAATCGAATATCCTTTATTGAGCCAGCAGTTGTAATGTAATTATTTAGTATAGATGCAGTTGATTTATCTACAGGCTGCGTATATGTCAAGGTGATTTCCTTAAGATTATCTGCTTTTACACTTACTAAATCAAATGGTAAGACTTCTATTGAAACGGTTTGAAAAGTAGTATACTCAGTACCGCTTTGGAATCTATATTGGTAGTTTCCTACTTTAAGATTATCAACTCGATATGAGAAGTTTCCTTCTGCATCTGTAGGAACTGGTGATAACCTATCCTCAGCAGTTGTGTTTGAGGATGCTGGCTTTATATATATCCAAAGGTTGTCAGTACCTTTTGCCTGTCCAGTAAATATTAAGCTATTATTTTCAACCTTTAGAGTCGATTCAACTGTAAAATCCACTGGTAATGTTACACCTAGTTCCTCTGCTAGAGTTATATCTCTACCATTCTTTTCTTGTTTTAAGGCATTTACTGTCATTACTGCCATTTGCCCTCTAGTAAGCTTTGAACTAGGGGTAAGGGATAGGTTTTCCATTATACCATATCTATTTGATATTTCTGGCACCATCTTCCAATCCTCATTGTATCCTAGAGCCCTAAGCAATACAGATTGATATTCTTGAACTGTTATATCAAGGCCGAATCCAAAGGTACCATCAGGGAAGCCTGAAATTAACCCCTTACTATTAGCCCATGATATAAAGGGAATATAGTTTTTTTGCTTTGCAGTAAGGTCTTTAAACTTATTTGGACCTGTAAAATCTTTAGCCACGTTCTCCTGCTTGTATAATCGACTGATCATAATAACCATATCTTGTCTTTTAAGGTTATTTCCTAACATAAGGTTTCCGTTTTCATCACCGGACAATAGTTTAAGATCTTTTAAAATATTTCCAGCTTTTTCATATTTTTCTGTAGCCGAAGTTTCAGCATATATGGGAACAAGTCCAGAAAATACAAGAATTAAAGCTAAAGAAATAGACAATATTTTTCTCATGTGTATCTCCTCCCTTTTGATTTATAGTCTAATTATACTACATTTATTGGTAATTATATATTACAATCTAGTTACACTAATATAATTATCAGGATGAAGGTTCCATAGACAGAAGATTTAAAGGATAAAAGAAGAAGAGGGGTATCACAATTATTTATACACCATTAAGAACTAATAGAGGAATCTTGTTGTCATTTTATATTTATAAGTATATAATTTATTTATAACATATTATAAATTTCACAATAAGGGGGGAGACAAGATGAAGAAATCATTATTACCAATTGTTTTAGTTCTAGCAATGACAATTACTTTAGTAGGATGTGGCGAAAAGGCTCCAGCATATAATGATGGTACATATGAAGGTACTGGTAAGGGAATGAATGGAGATATTGCAGTTTCTGTAGAAGTGAAGGATGGAAAGATTTCAGCAGTAGAGGTATTATCTCATGGAGAAACTGAAGGAATCTGCGAACCTGCAATAGAGCAAGTACCTGCAAGTATCGCTGAAAAGAACTCCACAGATGTAGATGGCGTTGCAGGAGCAACTATGAGCAGCAATGGTATCAAAGAGGCTGTAAATAATGCACTTGAAGGTGCAAAATAGTAAAAAAAAAGGGTGATTTCATCAATGAAATCACCCTTTTTTTATTCTGTTCTAATAGCTTCTAATGCTGATAGATTCATTGCACGTCTGGCAGGGAAGTATCCTGATACTACACCTATAAATGCTGAGAATCCCATAGCGGCAAACATTAGCCATATAGGTATTATGGATATCTTAGTAGTTCCGTACATTCCAATGGATGGACCAAATTTTTCACTAAATTTATTTATAATAAAAGATATTAGATAGGAAAAACCTACTCCAAATATTCCTCCTGTAAGTCCAATAAGTGCTGATTCAAATAGGAAAAGCCTTTTTATGTCCTTAAGAGAGGCACCTATTACCTTCATTACTCCTATTTCCTTAGTTCTCTCATAAATACTCATTACCATCGTATTTGTGATGCCTATGGCTGCAACTAGTAAAGATACAGCGCCTATTCCTCCAAGGACCGCTTGAATTACTGCGGCTTGCTTTTTCATAGATTCAAGTGTGTCATTTAAACTGTAGGCTTCATGGCCCATATCTTTAATTTGTTTTTGGACTTCCTGAACGTTTTTCATATCATTGACTTTTACATCTACTTTATTATATCCAGTCTCTTTTTTTCTACCTGGTTGAGGTTTTACGTTCTCTGCCTTTTCTTTTTCTTTTATAAGTTTTTGTACTTCTGTAATTGGCATATAGATTCCATAGCCTGTTTGCCAATCTCCCTCAGTCAATACACCAGCAACCTTGATTTTATACTCTTTATAATTTGGCTTTTTATCTCCAGGGCTAGACCAGCCATAGTTAGGATCAAGAGTAAGGGTCATTCTATCCTTCATAAGATTTATTTTTGGTTCTCTATATACCCTCGCTTTTGGCTCGTAAAAACTATATTGCATTTGTCCACCAAATACTACTGTTAGTTCATCATTTTTATTTAAAAGTCTACCTTCAGCTGTTTCAAATCCAAAGGCCTCCATGGAATCAGGATCTATACCCCGAATAGGTGCAGTAGATACATATCTTCCATTAATTACAGCACCTTGAGTTTCTAAAATTGGACTAACAGCTGTTACGTTAGGTAATGCCTTGAAGGAAGCAACAGCCTTATTATCTAAAGAAACTTCTTTTTGTCCTGGTTGAGACCTATCAACCCATTTTTTATGGACATTTATAGTAGTTAAGCTACCCCATTGAGATATTTGTTCTTCAAAAGACTTACTCATTCCAAATCCAAGACTTAGCATTACGATAATAGAGCTAGCACCAATTATAACACCTAATATTGTTAAAAAGGTTCTTAACTTTCTTCTCCACAGATTTTTAATTCCCATTCGGAAAAGATCTAAATTACTCATCTAGAGCCATTTCCTTTGCTTTTTTCTTTTTCTTATAAAATACAAATCCGCCAGCTATGGCTGCTATAACAACTATACTAATCCATAACCATTTGGATTTTAGAATTCCCTTAATTCCACCAGGCTTCATACCATCTGTTGGTGGCATTTCTCCAGGGAACTCTTCCATAGGCGGCATTTCAGTTACATTTAATGTGAATTCTTTTCTTAGTTCCTGCATTTGACCTGTGGAGTCTTCGTATGTGAATAGTACTGCTCCTTTTAATTCACCTGGTTGAGAAGGTATTACCATTCCTTCAAAGTATTCGCTACTGCCACTATTGAAATTACCAACATAATAGCTTCCGTTTTCAGTTTGGAAATCTCCCTCTAATTTAACCATCATATTATATAGTGTAACTTTACCAGTATTATAGAACTCTAAGGATACTGGAAGTGGCTGACCTACCATGGCTTCTGGATAAAGTTGTAATTCTCCAGTGTCAAGTTTTGATTGTTGTACTACTGGAACTCCGATCAATTCTTCTGCAGGATATTCATTGCCTTCATTATCTTCGTATTCAAAGTTGGCCGTTAGTGTATAAGTTTTAGCCTGAGCATCTGGCACTGTAAACATAGTTATTTTCTTTTCCACTCTTCCTTTAGGAGGAATACTGTCGATATAGAAAGTATTACTGCTATCTACTGGAGTAAATACTGATCCACCACCGGAGTTGCTATTAGGGTCAGTTTTTTCGTTAGAAGTTAAGAAGATTTTTATATTTTTAATAGCCTTGCTACTATTTGTATTGTAGAAAGAGAGGTTCATCTCAAAATTTTCTCCAGCTTTAACTAAAGAAGGATTGAAGCTATACTTATCTATGATTAACTTTGGCTTGCCCTTTACATTATCGGAATCATTTTTTTCTACGTATACTCCTACATATTGATTAATTTCATTTTTAGATTCTGTAAGTTCATCTTCGTATTGTATAGATATATTTATTGGATAGTTCTTGGTTGTTGCATCTTTAGTGGCTGAGAACACAAATTCCAATGACTCGATTTCATTAGGAGCAAGTGTATTAATTTTTTTGATACTAGTAGTTTTAGGTATTATTACTGGATCTGAACTCTCTACCTTAACTAATATGTTGTCGGCGTTGATTCCACCATTATTTCTTAAATCAAATTTTAATGTGAAATTATTATCTGGACTCACAGAACCAGTAGGAGAACTTAAATTTTCTAGTATAATATTTGAACTTTGACTACTATCTCCACCTACATTAAGATATATTGTTTGTGTCTCTGTTAATCCATTATAAGAAAAAGTAAGTTTTAATTCATGAGCACCCTTTTTAATATTGTTTGCAGCCTTTAAATAAAAGTCAGCAAAGGATACAGAATTTCCTGATACATTTTTTATAAATGCAGTATCAGAGCCGGAGGATATATAAAATCCGCCATCATTTTTCAATCCTTCAAGTTTTATAGATACATTCTTGACATCTACACTTCCTTTGTTTTCAAACAGTATGCTTGTTTTTGTAATTTGTCCAGGAATTATAATTTCTGGATTTGTAACGATTTTTGTTATTATAAGTTTAGGTTGAGTAGATTTGTTGGATACTTTTACATATACAGTTGGAGTAATAGTATCCTTAATTTTTTGAGGTGTTTCTTCGGCATATGATGTATAATAATAATCTATGGTTAATGGTATTGGGTATGAACCAGGATTAGCCGTAGAAGATACATCTAAATCAAATTTAACAGTCTTTTTTGATCCTTTAGAAATGCTTCCAAGGGAAATTCGATTAGTTAGATTACTTAAAGCAAAAGGACTGTCATTTCCAAGTGTTGGTGTTACTACAATATCTGTGGCTGTATATCCATTATTCTTTAATTCAAATTCTACAGATATACGACTACCTGCATTTGCCTCTGGTATAACAGTATCTTCTATCGCCAAAGATGGTAGATAGTATGATGAATGATTTCCCTTAACTGGTGTTTGATTATTTGCCATTGTTTCAATTGGTATTTGAAGTACGATTAATAATACTACTAATAAAATACTTAAAATTCTTTTCATCTAATTTATTGCCCCCTTTATTATGTTTTCATTTTCTGTGATCTTTTCTATTCGACCATCTCTTAAATATACTACTCTATGGGTGTAATCTGAGATTTCCACGTCGTGGGTAACTATAATCAAAGTTTGATTTGATTCGTATGCCATGCCAGTGATTAAATTCATGATTTCCATTGTAGTTTTTGTATCAAGATTTCCCGTAGGTTCGTCGGCAAATACTATTCTAGGTTTACCTACGAAGGCCCTTGCAATACTTACCCTCTGCTGTTGTCCACCACTCATTTCAGATGGTTTATGGTGTAATCTCTTCCCAAGTCCTACATCTGTTAACATTTGCTTAGCCATCTTATCCCTTTTATTCTTTGGTACTCCTTGGAAGGTAAGACCTAGGCTTACATTTTCTAAGGCTGATAGTGTAGGAATTAGGTTGTATGATTGAAATACAAACCCTACATATTTTTGACGAAACTTAGTTACATCTCTTTCATTCATCTTGTGTATAGGGTATTCCCCTATGATGATTTCACCCTTTGTAGGTTTCTCCAGACCAGCCATCATATTTAATAATGTTGACTTACCAGAGCCAGAAGTACCAAGTAGACATATAAATTCTTCCTTTCTAATGGAAAGAGTTATATCATCGAGAGCAACTATTTTTTCGCCCCCCATCCTATAGACCTTTCTTAAGTTATTTAATTTTATTAGATCTTCCAAATATTATCTCACCCCCATTTGAATTTTACTAACTACATTTTACCATAATATAGCTTATTAAATAGTTACAATATTATTAAAGTTTATAATTAGACCTTACAGTTTTGTAAGGATCAGCAAGAATAAATATAATTTCAATTATAGAAGGATTTTTACTTTTGATATAGAATAGATAATATACGTAGTGAAAAAGAAAGATAGGTGAAAATATGAAATCCATTGAATTGAAGGAGTTTTGCAAGGAAAATCTTTTAGATGAAAAGCTATTCATAGTTCCAGCAAGAACTATAGGAATGCAAATGACGAATAAGATGGCTAGAGATGGATATCCTTCTATAAACCTTAGGACAGTGACTCTACAAGGTTTAGCCTTTGAAGTCTGTGATGAATATATTGTAAATAATAATAAGATGATAATTGATAGTATTCTAGGAAATAACTTAATAGTTAGTATACTTAAAGACTTATCTAAAGAAGACCCAGAAGGATTTTTCTTTAAACCCAATTTAATAGATGCAAAGACTGCTGAAGAAGTCTATAAAGTGATAATGGAATTAAAATATGGTGGATTAAAGTCTTTTCCCGAAATAAAGAACCTAGATAAAATATATAAAGAGTATGAAATCAAGCTAAGAGAATTAAATGCTATGGATTATTGTGACATAATAGTTGAAGCGTCAAAATCATCTAATATAATTACATATCAGGAAAAGAAAATAGCCATAGCCTCTAATATTGAATTTAATAACCTAGAAGGAATATTTTTTAAAAAGTTAACGGAGAAAGGTTGTACAATGATCAAAATGCCCGTTAAATCAGTGGAAGATCACCCTAAGAGTTATTACTATAAAGAAGAGCGTGACTACATAGAATTTAACAATAAATGCATTAGATTCTACGAAGGATATGGTACAAAGGAAGAAATAGGAATTATTATAGATGATATAAAAAGAAAAAGGGTACCCCTTGATGAAGTTGTAATAGCATATACAAGTAGTAAGTATGCGGATTTAATCAACATAGAATTTGAAAAAGAAAATATCCCTATTACTTTTGGGAAAGGATTAGGTGTTGAATCAAGCAGTACATTTAGATTCATAAAAACTATTTTTACATGGGCTACAAATTATTATAATGTAAACGAAATAAGGCCTATTTTTGCCAACGGAGATATTAAAATTGATGGAATGTCTGCACCTGAAATATACGAGGAATTGATTGAATGTAAAATTGTTTCCTTAAGGGAGAACTATAAACGAGTATTAAAACTAGATGAAAATACAAATGTCAGTGTTGGAAAAGATAAAAGTCTTAAGAAATATCAAATAAGACGACAGTGGCTAAGAGAATTTTTTACAAAATTATTTGAAATCATACCAAAGGATAATCATATTAGATTGGATCAATATATTCCAAAACTTATAAATTTAATAACAATATATGTAAAGAATATAAATAAATATGATGGTGCTGCAAAACAGGCAATCCTCCAAACCTTAGATAAGATTAGTGACATAAATATTCAAGTTAGTAGGAGAGAGTATTTTGATATAATCTTATCATATGTTAAACAAAGCAAGATTTTGAGATCACAGCCTCAACCAGGTAATATATTTGCCACAAGTTTTAAAAATGCAGGATATACAGGAAGAAAAAATCTTTATTTAATAGGACTAGATAGTATTAGCTTATCCAATAAAGTGGTTGAATCACCTATATTACTTGATATTATGAAGAGTGAGATATCTGATAGGATTGCTTTTGCAAAAGAAGGTTATGAATATAAAAAATATAAGATAAAGGAATTGTTAACAGCAGACTTTGAAAACATATTCATAGGCTACTCAAATTTTGATACAGTAAATATAAAGGCCCAATCTCCTGCTCAAATTTATAATGAGTTAAAAGATATAGTGGGAGAAAGAAGAGTAGAGGAAAATGAGGAAAAGGAAAGGATAATTCGAGGTAGAGATATAATTAAATCTGCCACGGCTCTAGAAATTTTGGCTGAGTGCCCAAGAAAATTTTATCTTAAATATTTAATGGGGTTAAATCCTAAAGAAGATATAGATATTAGAGTTGATAGATGGCTTGACCCATTGACAAAGGGTATTATAGTCCATGAAGTATTAAATAATTACTTTAATTTAAATGAAAAAGAACAAACTAAGGACAAACTAGTAGAACTGGTAGAAGAACAATGTATAAATGCTGAAAAAGAGAATGTATATCTACTAAATGAGGTATATCTAAGGGAAAAACAAAATTTAATAGATGTATGTCAAGATATTATAGATGTTACTAGGAATGATTTAGAGTGGAAGGTACTAGTAAATGAACTATCCTTTGGAGATAAAGTTAAGAAGAATAATGAGATATTTGGGTTACTTCCGAATCAGAGGATAGATATTATGGGATTAGAATTAGATATATCTGGGGCCATAGATAGAGTAGATATAAGTAGGACTGATGAAAATAAATTTAGGATTGTTGATTATAAAACTGGAAATATGAGTAATTTTGATAAAAAGTTAAGGATTACTATAGGTAGAGGCAAAAACAAAGACTATGATTATTCACAAACTCAAAAGATTCAATATTATATCTATAAAAAAGCATTGGAAAGAATATTGGAATCTAAAAATATAAGTTCAAAACAAGAAGTAAAGAGATTTACTTATATATTTGGTGGACATGAAAACAATGGAATAATAGATTTAGATTTTAATGAGGAATTTATCCAAATAATCGAAAATAGAATAAAGAACTTATTAGATATGGATATATTAAAATCACAAGATGAAGTAATATATGATCCGGAAGAGAACTGCAAATATTGCGATTATAGTCCTATATGTATTGTGGACAAGGATTTAGCTAAGGTGGAGGAGGTAGGAAATGATAAATAAAGAGAGATTAACATTAGAAGAAATAGAAAAAAGAAAAGAAATAATAAATACTTTTGACAAAAACTACCTCTTAGAAGCAGGAGCAGGAGCAGGAAAAACTACAATTATAGTACAAAGAATCATAAACCACATAATTACATCAGACATAAATCCTGCCAATTTAGTTGCAATTACATTTACAAAAGCGGCAGCAACAGAATTAGCGGAAAGGATACAACTTAAGGCCTTAGAATATCTTAAAGAGGAAACTAATCCAAATATAATTAATAGGCTCAAGGCAGTAGATAAAATATTTACTGGAACTATACATTCTTTTTGTGAGCTTATCCTAAGAGAGATGCCCTTTGATGCTAATATTACTCCAAATTATGAGATAATCGAGAATGATGAGGAATTTCATAACAATATTTGGTATAAGTTCCTAAGGGATAAACAGGAGGAATATAAAGAAATCATAGATTTACTCACAAGAGTAAATATTGATTATAAAGAGTTGAGAACTAAGGCAATAATAGCTCTTGAAAATCCAGATATCAGATTTAGTGGTTATGATACTCACTGTAATTTTGAGGACATTGAAAGGGAATTTGAAGAGATAAAAGAAGAGTATAGAAATTTAAGTACAGAACCTTTTAAAAATAATTCTAATATTGCAAAATTACTTCGCTCCATATTGGAAGAGAATGAAGAATTTAAATACTATCTAAATAATATTTTAAAGGAATATGGTAAAGAAGAATTTGATGCAGATGAAATATTTGAAAAAGTTGTTGCTAAAAAGTATTGGAATTCTGATGATAGAGATGAATATATTAAATTAATAGAAGGGGTTTACAATATATACTATAAATTAAATTCTATGATTTATAATCTCTGCACAAACTTTATCAATATGGTTGTAGAATATAAAAAAGAAAGATATGAAGGGCAACTTACTTTTAACGAACTATTATATAAAGCATCTATATTGATTAAAGAATCACAAGTAGCTAGGGAGCATTTTAAAAATAAATATAAATACTTTTATATAGATGAGTTTCAGGATACAGACCCAATGCAGGCTGAATTAGTTCTTCATTTGACAGACGAAGAAACAGAGTATAATGGCTACAAATATTGGTGTGATTGTAAGCCAGTTCCAGGCTCATTATTCGTAGTAGGTGATCCAAAACAATCTATATATAGATTTAGAAGGGCAGACATTACCATATATAACCAGGTAAAAGAAATTATATCAGTCAATGGGGAAGTAGTACATTTAGATATTAATTTTAGATCTTCTGATAAAGTATGTAACTGGATAGAGACTACATTTAAAAAGAAGGATAGTATTGATTTTGGATTTGATGAGGACTCCACTATGATGCAGGCTGGATTTAAAGGTATATTAAGTTTATGGGATGAATCACTAGGGGAAGCAGAGGATAAAATAGTAAAAGGGGTTTATCAATATAGTTATCCAGAAAAGGAAGACCAAGAATATGTAACTAATATTGTGGAGGATATTCTCCAAAATTATCATATCATAGAAAAGGTGAAGAAAAGGGAAGAAGAGATAATAGAAGGACAAAAGGACTACTATAATATTAGTAGACAAATAAAAGAAGGAGATATAATGATCCTTACAAAGGCCAATGAAGAAACTGGACTTTATCTTAGAGCGTTGAAGGATCGAGGTATATCTGCTGTACTAGCGGGGGAGAAAGACCTTGGAGATAATAGAGAGGTTTTAAATCTCTTTATTTTAATAGATTCCTTAGTTGATTATAGGGATAATATCAAAGTAGTATCGGCTTTGAGAAATTCATTCTATTTAAGCTTAGAAACTATAGAACTGTTTATGGAGGATAATAAAAGCCTGTCACAATTTATTTTCTTTAAAAATAAAATTGATAAAATTGAACATCCAAGTATTAAAAGAGCATTTATGTATATAAATGAAATTGCTAATTTATCAAGGGAACTTAGTCCAATTGCTTTTATAGAGAAGATTATAGAAAATAAAGTGGGAATTTATGATATTCATAGAGAATATGAAAGATTAGAAATAAGGGATGCAGAGTCTTCTCTTAGACAAACTATAGAAATTTTAAAGTCTAAAAATTGTGGAAGTATATACGAATTAAGAGAAGAATTAAAAAAACTGTTATCAACAAAGGTAAACTACGAATTGCCTATAAACAAAGAAGAATCAGAAAATGCTGTGAAAATAATGAATATTCATAAGTCCAAAGGTCTAGAAGCCAATATAGTTATCTTAGTTGGTGGAGATAAAAAAAGAACAATTTCTTCTAGTTCACACTATGTTGAAAAAGATGAGAAAAATGAAAATATTGGATTTATAGCCTATGGGGGAAATCATAATATCCTTGGACCGAAGGAAGTTAGAAGAAAGGAGAAAGAAAAATTATATAAGGAAGCAGAAGTTGATAGACTACTATATGTAGGGGCTACCAGAGCTAAATCAGTATTGATTATAGCTAATGCCCTTGATGAAAAGAGCTTCTTATATCCTCTATCTAAGGATATAAGAAATGAAATAAAACCAAAAGATTCAATAGAGAAGGTATTTAGAGAATCAAAACTATCTCGGACCAAAAAAAGAGAATTAGATATTACTAAAGATCTAAGAGTAAAAAAAGAAATATCTAACCCTAGCTATTTTAAAGTTACACCGTCTCAATTTGAAACAGTAACTGATGACTATGTTGAAGACTTTGGAGGGGGTAGGGAAAAGACCATATATATAAGTCCTAGAATTAAAAATACCAGTATATCAAGACCCAAGGTTATAGGGCCTAGAGGTAAGATATATGGGACTATTATTCATAATGCTATAGAGACTCTAATTAGGAAAAGTAATAATTTAAATAGGATTAATGATGATATTATAAATTATGCAGTAAGAACATCAATTAATGAGAATATAGATAAATTAGAAATTAATAGAGGGAACATTGGATTGTTTTACCCTCTTATGAACTATAGAGTAGATGAAATCATTAAGATTGCAATAAAAAAAGGAAATAGAGAGGCTAGGGAGATAATAAAAAGAAGACTCTATAAGTATGCAAAAAAAACATTAAATAATTTTATAAAAAACGAAGATATCATAGGGCTTTTTAGAAACTCAAAAAATGTATTTCCTGAACTATCCTTTACAATAGCAATAGATGAAAGAAATGAGGACACTTTAAATAAGATACTGAGCTTCTTACCTAAGGGCGAAGTTAAATTAATAGAGGAAGCAAATAAAAGCGTACTCATTAATGGTACAATTGATTTGGTAATAGAATCTGAAAACGGAGATTGGACAATCCTTGATTACAAGACAGATGCCTATCATAATGTTGATATAAATACAAGGCTAAGAAATTCCTATGCCTCTCAACTAGAAGGATATAGGATATTGCTTGAAGAGATTATGCGAGATATAAAAGTAGAAAATCTATTGTTTTATTCGACATTTAATGATAAAGTAATTTGTGTATATAGTGAGATGTTGATTTAATGTAGATAAAGACTCAACTGCTTGTTACTATATTATCAATGTGATATAATACACTTAAATACATAAGTAATGGAGGGAATATAATGGAAAAAGCAATGATTAGACTAAGAATGAGTACTCAAGATGCACATTATGGTGGAAATTTAGTAGATGGTGCTAGAATGTTAGCATTATTCGGAGACGTAGCTACAGAATTACTTATTAGACATGATGGAGATGAAGGTTTATTCGTAGCCTATGATAAAGTAGAGTTTACAGCTCCAGTATATGCAGGAGATTATATTGAGGCGGTAGGAGAGATTGTAAAGGTAGGAAACACTTCTAGAAGAATGGTATTTGAGGCTAGAAAAGTTATAATACCTAGACCAGATATTAGTCCATCAGCTTGTGATGTACTAGAAGAACCAGTAGTAGTATGTAGGGCAGAAGGAACTTGTTTAGTTCCAAAAGATAAAAAAAGAAAATAATAGGGGGCGATATTAATGGAAAAATTAATTATTACCGCTGCCATTTGTGGCGCAGAAGTTACTAAAGAGCATAACCCAGCAGTTCCATATACAGTAGAAGAAATCGCTAGAGAAGCAGAATCAGCATATAAGGCTGGGGCAAGTATTATTCATCTTCATGTTAGAACAGATGATGGTACTCCAACTCAAGATAAGGCTAGATTTAAGGCTTGCATGGATGCAATCCTTGAGCGTTGTCCAGATGTTATTATCCAACCTTCTACAGGTGGAGCAGTTGGAATGACTGACGAAGAAAGACTTCAACCAACAGAATTAGGCCCAGAAATGGCAACTCTAGACTGTGGTACTTGTAACTTTGGTGGAGATGAAGTATTTGTAAATACTGAAAATACTATTAAAAACTTTGGTAGACTTATGATTGAAAGAGGAGTTAAACCAGAGGTAGAAGTATTTGATAAGGGTATGGTTGATTATGCAATTAAATATGCTAAACAAGGTTTTATAAAAGAGCCAATGCATTTTGACTTTGTACTAGGAGTGCAAATGGCTGCAACAGTTAGAGATTTATCCTTTATGGTAGATAGTATTCCAGCTGGTTCAACTTGGACTGTAGCAGGAATAGGTAGACATGAATTTCCATTAGCAGCTGTTGCAATTGCTATGGGTGGTCATGTTAGAGTAGGATTTGAAGATAACGTGTATATAGAAAAGGGAGTATTAGCTAAGTCAAATGGTGAATTAGTTGAAAAAGTTGTAAGAATAGCTAAGGAACTAGGCAGAGAAATAGCTACTCCAGACGAAGCAAGAGAAATTTTAGGGCTTAAAAAAAGATAGATTTCATTTAATAAGTCCCATTTATGTTGATTGACAACATAAATGGGACTTATTTTTAATTTTTGTCTTAATTTGTTACTCTAATAGTTTTGAAATCTGATATAATAGTATATAATATAAAAAAATGGAGGGAATTAAATGTTAGTAACGGGAAGAGAATTATTGTTAGATGCTAAAAAAAATGGATATGCCGTTGGTGCTTTTAATGTAAATAATATGGAAATCGTGCAAGCTATTATCGAAGCAGCAGAGGAAACTAATTCCCCAGTTATACTTCAAGCTAGCCAAGGTGGCATTAAATATGCAGGTATAGAGTATATTGCTGGCTTAGGTAAAATAGCTGCTAGAAATGCTAAGGTGCCAGTAGCGTTACATCTAGATCATGGTACTGATTTTGATCAGGTAATGCTATGTATTAGACATGGATTTACTTCTGTAATGATTGATGGATCAAGATTTGCTTTAGATGAGAATATTGCATATACTAATAAGGTAATAGAGGTAGCACATGCTGTAGGTGTTTCTGTTGAAGCAGAATTAGGAAAGATCGGTGGTACTGAAGACCATATTACTGTAGATGAAAGAGATGCTACTTTTACAGATCCAGAGGAAGCTTTAAGATTTGTGAAAGAAACTAATATAGACTTTCTAGCTATAGCTGTAGGTACTGCTCATGGTGTATATAAGGGAGAACCAAAACTTGATTATGATAGAATAAAGGTTATAAGAGATAAAATAGGTATCCCTCTAGTGCTACATGGTTCTTCTGGTGTTCCAGAAGAGGCCTTAAAAAAGGCAATTTCATTGGGAATTTGTAAGATTAATATAGATACAGACCTCAGAATAGCATTTGCCGAGGGAGTAAAAGATTTCCTAAAGGCTAACCCAGATAATATAGATCCAAGAAAGATACTGACTCCAGCAAAAACTCAAATGAAGGAAAGAATCAAAGAAAAAATGCATATATTTGGATCAGTGAATAGAGCGTAACGGAGGGATTTAATGAAGCTTTTTATAGATACGGCCAATATAGATGAAATAAAGGAAATAAATGAATGGGGAGTTATTTGTGGAGTCACTACTAACCCTAGCTTAATTGCCAAAGAAGGCAGGGATTTCAAAGAAGTTGTTAAGGAAATTACTGATATTGTAGATGGTCCAATTAGTGCAGAGGTTATTTCTTTAGAAAAGGATGGTATGCTAAAGGAAGCAAGAGAATTGGCTAAGATTCATCCTAATATTATAATTAAGATTCCTATGAATAAAGAGGGGTTAAAAGCTGTAAGTGTTTTGTCTTCTGAAGGAATCAAAACCAATGTTACTTTGATTTTTTCGGCTAATCAAGCCTTACTTGCAGCAAAGGCTGGAGCAACTTATGTAAGTCCATTTGTTGGTAGACTTGATGATATTAGCAATGAAGGAATTTATATTATTGAAGATATAGTCCAAGTGTTTAATATACACAATATAGATACTGAAATAATTGCAGCAAGTATTAGACATCCTATTCATGTATTGGATGCTGCAAAAGCTGGTGCCCATATCTCAACTATACCATATAAGGTGTTTGAACAAATGTTGAATCACCCATTGACAGATATAGGCATAGATAAATTTTTAAAGGATTGGGATAGTCTACAAACTAGATAGGAGTGTTAAAATGGATAGAAATTTGGCGTTAAACTTAGGAAGAGTAACAGAAGCAGCTGCATTAGCCAGTGCAAAGTTTTTAGGTAGAGGAGATAAGAACGCTGCAGACCAAGCTGCTGTTGATGCTATGAGACGTATGTTTGATACTGTAAATATAGATGGGGTTGTAGTTATTGGCGAAGGTGAGATTGACGAAGCTCCTATGCTATATATTGGAGAGCAAATAGGTATAGCAGGTCCAGATAGTTTGAAGATAGATATAGCAGTAGACCCACTTGATGGAACAAGCTCTATCGCATATGGTCGTCCAGATGCTGTTTCTGTAGTTGCCATAGCTCCTAGGGGGTGTATGCTACATGCTCCAGATACTTATATGAAGAAGATAGCTGTAGGACCAAAGGCTGCTGGAGTTATAGATATAAATGCGCCTATAGAGGAAAATATAATAGCTGTTGCTAAGGCTTTAGATAAGGATGTGTCTGAGGTTACAATAACTATGCTTGATAGGCCAAGACACAATGATTTAGTAGCAGGTATAAGAAGAGCTGGAGCAAGAATCAGAATGATTACTGATGGAGACGTAATTGCTGCTATCAACACTTGCTTTGATAATACAGGTGTAGATATGATGGTAGGCATAGGAGGAGCACCAGAAGGAGTTATTGCTGCAGCTGCAATAAAATGTATGGGTGGAGAATTCCAAGGAATATTACATCCAGTAACAGATGAGCAAAAACAAAGATGTATAAATATGGGGGCTGATTTAAACAAGGTATATAGGACAGATGATTTAGTAAAAGGGGATGAAATTGTTTTTGCAGCAACTGGTGTATCCCATGGAGAATTACTGCAAGGTGTAAAATACCTAGAAAATAATGTTGCCACAACTCATACTCTAGTACTCAGAGCAGAGACAGGTACGATTAGATTTATTGAAGCAACTCACAAATTAGACAAAAAACCAGAATACGCTAAATAAATTTGCGTAGCAAATTTATAATTGACAATGTACAATGGACAATTGACAATTTAAAGATTAAAAAAACATAAAAAGATTACTAAATTAATTGGGAATAAGCAACCACCTAATAATTTGATGTATTTTATTCTTTTTTGCTTTTCATTGTCAATTGTCAATTCAAAGATGAAAGGGGTGTTGATGTTTGACGGAACATGATCTGTCGGATAAAAAAATAAGCGAGCTAAGGGAAATTGCAAAAGACCAAGGTATCGCTAGTCCTTACAAATATAAAAAGGACGAGTTAATAGATATAATACTTCAAGGTTATGCCTCTAAGGAGAAGGAAAAAGAATTATTAGATGAAGCTGAAACAATGATAGATATTAAAGATATTGAAACCGAGGATTTACCTGAAAAGGTTACGGAAGAATTAGAAAATATGGACAAAATAAATGGTGCTGAAGGAATCCTTGAATTACATGCAGATGGTTATGGTTTTTTAAGATCAGATAATTACTTATCTGGTGATGAGGATATTTATATATCTCCTTCCCAAATCAGACGATTTAGATTAAGAACAGGAGATAAGATATTTGGTGTAACTCGCGATCCAAATCCTGGAGAAAGATACAAGGCTCTTCTCTATATAAAATCAGTTAATGGAATGCATCCAGAAACCTGTACAAAAAGACCTAATTTCGATAATTTAACTCCCATATATCCCGATAAAAGATTAAAACTTGAAATAAATTCCTCTGAGCTTGCTACTAGGATGATTGATTTAATTGCACCTATAGGCAAGGGCCAAAGGGGTATGATAGTCTCTCCACCGAAGGCTGGAAAAACATCTTTACTAAAGATGGTGGCAAATGCCATAGAGAAAAATCATCCAGAAGTAGAGGTTATAGTACTTTTAATAGATGAAAGACCTGAGGAAGTTACAGATATGAAAAGATCTGTAAAGGGTGATGTGGTTTACTCAACCTTTGATGAACTTCCACAGCATCATACAAAGGTTGCTGAAATTGTATTGGAAAGAGCAAAGAGGTTGGTAGAACATGGCAAGGATGTAGTAATTTTACTAGATAGTATTACAAGACTTGCCAGAGCTTATAACTTAACTATACCAGCTACAGGAAGAACTCTTTCAGGGGGATTAGACCCAGGTGCCTTACATAAACCTAAGAGATTCTTTGGAGCTGCAAGAAACCTAGAAGAAGGTGGTTCTTTAACTATTCTTGCTACAGCTTTAGTTGAGACAGGTAGCCGTATGGATGATGTTATATTTGAGGAGTTTAAAGGGACAGGTAATATGGAAATTCATTTAGATAGAAAATTATCTGAAAAGAGAATTTTCCCTGCAGTTGATATCAATAAATCAGGTACTAGACGAGAAGAATTGCTTCTATCTCAAAAAGAACTTGAAACTATTTGGGCGATTAGAAAGGCTATGGGAAACGCATCTACGCAGGATGTGACTGAGACATTAATAGAAAATTTAGTAAGAACGAAGGATAATGATCAATTCATAGAGGATATGAGAAATAAAATTTGGTTTTAGTTGAAAAGAAAAAAAATATATGCTATAATTTAATGGTTGAATTATGAAAGAATGTTTTTTTGCTATATACTAGCAGTTGAAGAGAGGTGAAAGGAATGAAGGCGGATATTCATCCAAATTATAAAGAAGCTACTGTAACATGTGCATGTGGAAATAGTTTTAAAGCAGGTTCTGTTAAAGATGAATTGAGAGTTGAAATCTGTTCAGAATGTCATCCATTCTTTACAGGACGTCAAAAATTTGCAGAACGTGGCGGACGTGTTGAAAAATTCAAGAAGAAATACAATATGGACTAATTTCTTCAGAAACTTAGGTTAGATGCTTGCGCAACTAACCTTTATTTTTTATGACCTAACTTAGCGAAGCTTTGCTGAGCTGATGTAGGTCAAACGCAATGAGCACCAAATTTGCACGAACGTAGTGAGTGAACAAATTTGAGTTGCGAAACTGCGGGAAATGACCTAACACAGCAAACAAAATTGGAGGTGAGAATATATGAAGATAAAAAATCTAGACAGAACACCTAAACATATTACTAGCATAGGGGGGCAGGCGTTAATAGAAGGAGTTATGATGCGTGGGCCAAAGGATATAGCTATTGCTGTCAGAAAACCTGATAAAGAAATTGAAATAAAGATGGAAGAATTAAACACGTTGGCTATGAGACATAAATTGTTTAAGCTACCATTTCTTAGGGGAGTAGTAGGGCTTGTTGAGGCTCTAATGTTTGGAACTAAAGCCCTTATGTATTCTGCAGAATTCTATGAAGAGGAAGAAGAAAAGGATCAAAAGGAAAGCTTTACCCAAAAGATATTTAAGGATAAGGCAGAAGATGTTGAAATGGTTTTTGCCGTAGTTACTTCTTTAGTTCTTGCAGTAGGAATATTTATGATATTACCTACCCTCTTGACTAATTTTTTCAAGAGCAAAATAGGTAATCCAATAGGGTTAAATCTTGTGGAAGGTTTAGTTAGAATAATTATATTCTTAATATATATAATAGGAGTATCAAAACTTGATGATATTAGGAGAGTATTCGAATATCATGGAGCTGAGCATAAGACCATACACTGTTATGAAAACGAGGAAGAACTTTTAGTTGAAAATGTAAAGAAATATCCAATTCTTCACCCTAGATGTGGAACTAGCTTTTTATTTATGGTAATGATAATAAGTATATTGGTTTTATCATTTTTTGGTTGGCCAAATCCACTGCAAAGATTTATTATAAGAATCTTAATGTTTCCAGTAATTGCAGGCATATCCTATGAAATAAATAGACTTATTGGAAAAAGTAACTCAAAGCTAGCTTATTTTTTTTCATATCCAGGACTGATGATTCAAAAGTTAGCAACTGTAAAGGAACCTGATGATGAGCAAATTGAAGTAGCTATAGCATCATTAAAGGCAGTTTTAACAGATAATAAGGATGAGGATAAATGGTAACAATAAATCAGTTACTAAGAAAATCTAAAGCTCCAATACTAGATTCAATCCTAGTATTGTGTAAATTATTAGATGTAGATAAATCCTATATATATACCTATGGAGATAGGGAAGTTTCAAAAGAAATTCAGGATAAGTTTTTAGAGTTGATGGAAAAAAGGGTTGAAGGATATCCAGTACAGTATATTTTAGGAGAAAGAGAGTTTATGGGGTTAGATTTTTATCTAGAGGAAGGAGTTCTAATTCCTAGACCAGATACTGAAATTTTGGTAGAGTATATTATAGAATATATAAATAGAAAATATGAAAACAAAAATATCAAGGTCTTAGATTTAGGCATTGGTAGTGGAGCTATTTCACTTAGTATAGCCCACTACTGTAAAAATGCCTTTGTCTATGGAATAGATATTTCAGATACTGCAATTAAAGTAGCGAATATTAACAAAGAGAGATTAGAATTATCTAATGTGAGATTTTATAAGGGAGATTTATTTCAAGCTCTAAAAGGGCTTGATTTGGGGGAAGGATTTCAAATCATAGTATCCAACCCGCCATATATAGCCTCTGATGAAATTCAAAGCTTGGATACTACAGTAAAGGATTTTGAGCCAAGATTAGCATTAGATGGTGGGGCAGATGGTTTAGATTTTTATAGAAAGATCACACCTGAAAGTAAAAAGTTTTTAGATAATAATGGGCTTTTAGTTTATGAAATTGGGTATAACCAAGGAAAAATTGTTCAAGATATTTTAATTTCAGAGGGGTTTAAGGAAGTATCTCTCTTAAAAGATTTACAGGAACTTGATAGAGTAGTACTAGGTATTAAAAGGTAAAGGGGTGGTACTTTAGTGAAATTACTATTCAAGTTGTTTTCCACATTTTTTAAAATAGGGGCATTTACCATTGGTGGTGGATATGCTATGTTACCTTTAATTCAAAGAGAAGTTGTGGACGAACATCAGTGGCTCACCACAGATGAATTTATGGACATATTAGCTATAGCGGAGGTAACACCAGGGCCTGTAGCTGTTAATACAAGTACCTATGTAGGATATAAGATATCAGGATTTAAAGGAGCTATGTGTGCTACTTTAGGGACTATTCTTCCTTCCTTTATGATTATACTTGTAATTGTAAAGTTTTTTTGGGGATTTAGAGGAAATCCTATTATAGAAAAAGTATTTCTAGGAATAAGACCGGCAGTGGCTGCTTTAATATTTTCAGCAGTATATAAATTAGGGTCAAAAATGAAACTAAGTATTACTATGGTAACTGGAGCATTGATTACTGTTTTGGCTATAGTGTTACTTGATATAAGTCCAATAATCATAATCCTTGTGGCTGCAATTGGCTCAATTCTTTATTTTAAAAATAAGGAGAAACAGATATGAATATATTGAAGCTTTTTATATCATTCTTAAAAATAGGGGCCTTTAGTTTTGGTGGTGGATATGCCATGCTACCACTAATAAGAAAAGAGATAATAGATATTCATGGATGGCTTACCACAAAGGAATTTATAGATATTTTAGCTGTGGTAGAAATGACACCAGGACCAATTGCTATAAACTCTGCTACCTTTTTAGGATATAAGGTAGGTGGAATACTTGGAGCTGTTGCTGCTACAACTGCAGTAGTTCTACCATCTATAGTCATAATACTTATTATAGCTCATTTTCTTACTAAGGTTAAGGATTCACCTTATGTATCTTGGGCATTTACAGGAATAAGGCCGGTTGTATTAGGGCTTATTACTTCTGCTAGCTTAACTGTAGCTAAAGATGCCATTATAGATATTAAGAGTCTTATATTAATGGTTATACTATTTTATTTAACTTCATTTAAGAAGCTACATCCAATATTAGTTATTGTTATGGCAGGAATAGTAGGAGCATTTATATATTAGTGAATAGTCATAAGTGAATAGTGAATAGTCATAAGTGAATAGTGAATAGTTGTAAGTAAAAATTTAGGGTCCTTAATCCTTTTAACTATTAGTTATTCATTATTAGTTGTTAGTTAAATTTACAAGGGAGTGAAAATATGTTAGATAAATTAGCCGCAATCGAAGAGAGATACAATGAGTTAGGCGAGAAGGTAATGGATATTGAAGTAATAAATGATAGGGCATTGTTTCAGAAATTAATGAAGGAACATTCAGATATAGAGCCTATTGTATTTAAATATAGAGAATTTGTAGAAACTAGAGATAATCTGGAAGAAGCTAAAGAAATGCTTAGGGATAAACTAGATGATGAAATGAAAGATCTAGTTAAAGAGGAGATAAAAGAACTTGAAACTTCTTTAGAATCTATTGAAGAGGAGCTTAGAGTATTACTTATACCAAAGGACCCAAATGATGAAAAAAATGTTATTGTAGAAATAAGAGGTGGAGCTGGGGGAGACGAAGCAGCTCTATTTGCAGGAGTACTATTTAGAATGTACTCAAGATATGCAGAAAGAAATAGATGGAAAGTAGAATTAATGAGTACCAATGAAATAGGTATTGGTGGATTTAAAGAAGTAATATTTATGATAAAAGGTAAAGGTGCTTATAGTAGACTAAAATATGAATCTGGGGTTCATAGGGTTCAAAGAGTACCTGAAACTGAAGCAAGTGGTAGGATTCATACATCAACATCCACCGTTGCAGTATTACCTGAGGCAGAAGATGTGGATATAGATATTCAAGAAAAAGATTTAAAAATAGATATTTATAGATCCTCTGGAGCAGGTGGACAGCACGTAAATACTACTGACTCTGCAGTTAGAATTACTCATATACCAACAGGAGTAGTAGTTGCCTGTCAAGATGAAAGAAGCCAAATCAAAAATAGAGAAAAGGCTATGAAAATATTAAAAACAAAACTATTTGATAAAATGTTGACTGATCAAGCAGCAGAAATAGCAGAGGAAAGAAAAGGTCAGGTAGGTACTGGAGACAGATCTGAAAGAATTAGAACCTATAACTTCCCACAAGGCAGAGTTACAGACCATAGAATTAACTTAACCATATATAAGCTAGATGCATTTGTAGATGGTGATTTAGACGAGATGATAGATGCATTAATTACCTCAGACCAAGCAGAAAAATTAAGTTCAGAGTAATAAATGTAAAATCTGGCGCCTAGGCACCAGATTTTATATTTATTATTTAAAGTATAATATAATACCTAAAACAAATCCAATAACTGTGCCTATACTTGAAACCCTTCCTTTGTGAAGGGTTTTTCCTGTTGGAATTAAATCATCACAGACGATGTATAACATAATACCTCCAGCAATTGCTAGGCATAAAGAAATTATATTATTGGAAATTGTGCCTAAATAAGCACCAATGAAGGCACCTATTCCAGTTGGAGCTCCAGCCAGTACACAGAGCCACATTATTTTCAAAGGGCTGACATTGTTCATAGATAATGGAAGTGCCATAGACATACCTTCTGGGATATTATGTAAAAGCATTGCTAGAGCTAACACAAGTCCAAAATCAGATACGCCTACTAATGTAGAGCCTAGGGCAAGGCCTTCAGGCATATTATGAATAGCTATACTTAAGCCTAGCAATATGCCAGTACGCATATAGCTCAGATACTGTAGCTTTTCTAAAAATAATTCGAGCAAAATAATAATAGATATACCTATGATCACCCCTAATATTACATTAAAAACACTACCTAAATAAAAAGCTTCGGGAAACAAATGAAAACTTACTATAAACATCATAAATCCACCAGTTACTCCCAATAAAAAGCTTAAGACCTTATTTGTCTTTTTTACAAGTATTCCAATTAAGCTTCCTAGACCAGTACCAAGGATACCTACTAAAAGTCCAATGAGACTTACAAACCATATATCCATTCCTATCCCTCCCATTAATAAATATGAATGATATAGGACAATTATTAATTAATAATTATGCATTAGATAAACAAACTAAGCGATGAACACAAAATTGAAACCCCCAATTTTGGTTCCCTGCTTATGTGAATTGTTAATTGTTAAATCTAAGGTAATAATATATAATGATATACAGAATACAAAAGAGAGGTAAATATGGAAACAAAAATTATAAAGATTAATAAAGAAAATGTAGATAAAAACTTAATTATTGATGCAGCAAATACGATTAAAAATAGTGGAATAGTTGCTTTTCCAACGGAGACTGTATACGGACTTGGTGCTAATGGTCTTGATGAAAATGCAGTGAAAAAAATATTTGCTGCCAAGGGAAGGCCTCAGGATAATCCATTGATTCTTCATGTCTATTCAATAGAGCAGGTTGAAGAATTAGTTCATGAGATCCCAGATGTAGCAAAAAAATGTATGGATGAATTTTGGCCTGGACCCCTGACTATTCTTTTGCCAAAATCAAGTAAGGTTCCAGATATAATTACAGCGGGTCTTACTACAGTAGCAATTAGAATGCCTAAGAATAGGATAGCACTAGAATTAATTAAAGAATCAAATGTTCCAATAGCTGCGCCTTCTGCTAATATATCAGGAAGACCTAGTCCTACATCAGCTAAACATGTTATAGATGATATGATGGGTAAGATAGATATGATAATAGACGGTGGAGAAACTGGAATAGGATTAGAATCAACAGTACTAGACTTATCAGGAGAAATACCTATGATTCTTCGGCCAGGAGGAGTAACTAGGGAAGATTTAGAAAAAATAATCCCCAATGTAACAATAGATTTTGCTATAATAAAAGAGGATGAGAATATAGTTCCAAAGTCACCTGGGCAGAAGTATAGACATTATGCTCCGAAGTCAGAAATGCTAGTTTTTACTGGTAATGTTGAAAGAATTGTAGAGACTGTTACTAGTAAGACTAAAGAATATATAAATAATGGTAAAAAAGTAGGAATTATCTCTACAGATGAGACTAAAGAATTTTATAATGAAGGCATAGTAATATCCATGGGGAGCAGGAAAAATAAGGAGACCATAGCTCACAATTTATTTAATACCCTCAGACTATTTGATGAAAAAAATGTAGATATTATATTGGCTGAAGGCGTTGAGTTATCAGATATAGGAACAGCCATTATGAATAGAATGATGAAGGCTTCAGGAGGGAGAATTATTAAGGTTTAGAAGGGGAGAATTAAATGGTGGTTTTATTTGTATGTACTGGAAATACTTGTAGAAGCCCTATGGCAGAGGGGATATTAAAATTCATAGCAAAGAAGAATAACTTAAGTCTGGAGGTTAAATCTGCTGGAATTTCTGTATTTGACGGAGATAATGCATCTAAAAACTCTATAGATGCCATGAAAAAAATTGGCATAGATATATCAGACCATGAAGCCAGACAACTCCACAGAGATATGGTAGACGAAGCTGATTTAATTCTAACTATGGCTAGATCCCACAAGGAATTTATACTTTCAAATTTCCCATCCTCTAAGGATAAGATTTATACCTTATTGGAATATGCTTATAAGATAGATAAGGATGTGGCAGATCCTTATGGCGGAAGGTTATCCTTATATGAGCACACAAGAGATGAAATTTATCAAGCCATATTACAAATGAAAATATTGAATGGAGGAAATTAAATGAAAATAGGTATAGGTAGTGATCATGGTGGTTTTGAATTAAAGGAATATATCAAGGAATATTTAGATAAAGAGAGAATTTCATATATCGATTATGGTACTAATTCTACTGACTCTGTAGACTATCCAGACTATGGAAAAAAGGTGGCAGATGCTGTTGTGTCTAAAGAGGTAGATAGAGCTATTGTGGTATGTGGTACAGGTATTGGTATTTCCATAGCTTGCAATAAAGTAAAAGGAATCAGATGTGCCTTATGCGGAGATACTTATTCTGCTAGAATGAGCAGAGAACACAATAATGCCAATATTTTAGCCTTAGGTGGTAGAGTAATTGGTAGAGACTTAGCCTTGGAAATAGTATCTATTTGGATAAAGACAGAATTCTCTGGCGGAAGGCATGAGAAAAGAGTAGAAAAAATAAGTGAAATTGAATGCTAATTTATGATATAATCTTCAAGGAAAATAATAGATAAGGAGAAAGGAGTTTTTTATATGGCAAAAGTAGTAGTATTTGATCATCCTCTTATTAAACATAAACTTACATTTATAAGAGATAAAAATACTGGTTCCAAGGAATTTAGGGAATTAGTTACAGAGGTTTCAACGTTAATGGGTTATGAGGTAACTAGAGATTTTCCTTTGGAGGAAATCGAAATAGAAACCCCCCTTACAAAAATGAAATCACAGGTAATAGCAGGTAAAAAAGTAGGACTTATACCGATACTTAGGGCAGGACTAGGAATGGTTGATGGTATGTTAAATCTTTTACCAGCAGCTCGTGTAGGACATATTGGACTTTATAGAGACCCAGAGACTTTAAAGCCTGTAGAATATTATTGTAAATTACCTCAGGATATTGAAGAAAGGGAATTGATAGTTTTAGACCCTATGCTTGCAACTGGTGGTTCAGCTGTAGCTGCTATAGATTTCTTGAAAAATAAGGGAGCAACCAATATTAGATTAGTTTGTTTAATAGCAGCTCCTGAAGGAGTAAAGGCTGTAACAGATGCTCATCCAGATGTTGATATCTATGTGGCAGCTTTAGATGAAAAATTGAATGATCATGCATATATATTACCAGGTTTAGGAGATGCTGGAGACAGATTGTTCGGCACTAAATAAAAGGAGAGGGATTTGTTATGGAAGGCTTTATTGCACCGTTTTTCTTAGCAGTGTTTATTTCATTTGTTTCCACTCCTTTGGTAAGGAAACTTGCATTTAAGGTAGGAGCCGTTGATATTCCTAAGGATGATAGGAGAGTACACAAGGAACCTATGCCACTCATAGGTGGATTAGCAATATTTGCGGCAGTAATTATGGTTACTTTGATATTTCTACCTTTGGAGAAAGAAGTTATTTCAATAATAATTGGTGGAACTATTATTGTAATGGGGGGCATAATAGACGATCTTAAAGAGCTTAAACCTAAAACTAAGTTTATGTTTCAAATCATAGCAGGTTTGATACTTATATTTGGTGGAGTTAAAGTAGACTTCATTACAAATCCCTTTACAAAAGATAGTTCACTACTTTACTTGAATTGGCTATCTGTACCAATTACTTTATTCTGGGTAGTTGGTATTACAAATACATTAAATTTTATAGATGGATTAGATGGCTTGTCTGCAGGAGTTGCTATGATATCTAGTATAACTCTTATGATTGTAGCTAGTAAGTTTGGTTATGCATCGGTAATTATATTATCAGCTGCCATAGCAGGTGCTTGTTTAGGATTTTTACCATTTAATTTTAATCCAGCAAAAATTTTCATGGGAGATACTGGTGCCTTATTCTTGGGATTTATGCTAGCAGCCATAACTATAGAAGGTGTTATGAAGTCTGTTGCAACTATTGCCATTGTAGCACCTATACTTATACTATCTGTACCTATTTTTGATACTACCTTTGCAATATTTAGAAGACTATTAAATGGGCAGTCTATATCGGCAGCAGATAAAGGACATTTACATCATAGACTTTTAAGCAGAGGATATTCGCAGAAAAAATCTGTATTGATACTTTATGCCATATCGGCAACCTTTGGCATATTTGCAATATTAGTTTCCCAAGCTAATAGTAGGCAGGCCGTTTACTTATCCTTACTATTGCTTATATTGTCTGTACTTGTAGCTATAAAGTTAGGGATATTTGAGAAGAGATAGTTGAAAGGATGATAGATTTGAAAATAATGACCGTTTTTGGGACTAGACCGGAAGGTATAAAAATGGCCCCAATAATAAAGGAATTGGAAAAGAGAGAAGGAGTTACATCAATTACATGTATTACTGCGCAGCATAGACAGATGTTAGATCAGGTACTTGATTTATTCCATATAAATCCAGATTATGATTTAAATATATTTAAGCCTGGACAAACCCTAACGGAAATAACAACAAGAGCTCTACAAGGCTTAGAAGAAGTAATCATAAAAGAAAAACCAGATGTATTATTGGTTCAAGGGGATACTACCACTGTATTTGCAGGAGCCTTAGCTGCATTTTATCAAAAGGTGAAAATAGGCCATGTAGAGGCAGGACTTAGAAGTGGAAATCTATATTCACCATATCCAGAGGAAGCTAATAGAAAGCTTACGGGAATACTTACAGATTTTCATTTTGCTCCTACAGAAAGAAATAGGCAAAATTTACTCAAGGAAGATTATCCAGAAGAAAAGATATTTATTACAGGTAATACTGTTATAGATGCCTTAAAATATGCTATCAAAAAAGATTACATATTTGATAAAGATTTATTGAACAAACTAGATTATAAGAATAAGAGAGTAATTTTAATTACATGTCATAGAAATGAAAACATTGGAAAACCTATGGAAAATATATTTACTGCAGTTAAAGATATTGTGGAAAAATATGAAGATGTAGAGTTGGTTTTTCCTATGCATCTAAATCCTAAAGTGCGAGAAATTGCAAATAAAATTTTAATGGATAATGATAGAATACATTTAATAGAGCCACTGGACTATGAGCCCATGGCAAACCTTATGTCAAAGGTTCATTTAATTGTTACAGACTCAGGTGGACTTCAAGAAGAAGGACCAACCTTTGGTAAGCCTGTACTTGTAGTACGTGAAGAAACTGAAAGACCTGAAGGAATAGAAGCTGGTACTGCTAAATTAGTAGGTACTAATTACAAGAATGTATTTAATGAAATCGATCTGCTATTATCAAATAAAGAAGAATATAATAAAATGGCTAATGCAGTAAATCCATATGGAGATGGGAAAACTAGCGAGAGGATAGTTGATATATTGCTTCGCAATATGAATTGTGAATGTTGAATGTTGAATTAAAAGATAAAAAGATTAATTCCAAATTATGTTTAGATGATTTAATGGTTGGTTTTAATTCATAATTCACAATTTAAAATTCACGAAACGTAGGTGAGTGTTTTGGTAGATAAATTAACGGAGCTTAGGGATAGTTTTGAAATGCTTGAGGATATCCTAAATTATGCATATGAGGGCTATGTATTAGTTGACCCTGAAGGCAAAATAGTTAAGATGAACTATGAGAAACTTATGGGAATAAAGGAAGAGGATGCAATAGGTAAGCCTGTTGAAGAGTTTATAGAAAATACTCGTATGCACATTGTTGTCAAAACTGGAGCAAAGGAACTAAGAGATGTACAGAGGATACAGGGTCATGATATGATTACAAACCGTATCCCTATAATAAAACAAAACAAGGTAATTGGGGCCGTAGGCACAGTACTTTTTAAAGATATCAGCGAAGTAAAGGAGTTGGCTCACCAACTCCTTGATTTGCAATCTAAGATAAATAAGTATAAGGGTGAAATTGAGAGAATTGAAGGAACTAAATATTCCTTTAGCAGTATCATCACTAGAAATCCTAAGATGGAATATTTAAAAAATGTTGGCAGAATGGCGGCAGAAACAAATTCTACAGTGCTAATTACTGGAGAATCAGGTACTGGAAAGGAATTATTTGCCCATGCAATTCATAGAGCAAGCTATAGAAAAGAAGAAGCCTTTATAGCTATTAATTGTGCTGCAATTCCAAAGGATTTATTAGAATCTGAGTTGTTTGGATATGATAGTGGTGCATTTACAGGGGCTAGAAAAGAAGGAAAGGTTGGAAAGTTTGAGCTTGCCAGCGGTGGAACTATTTTCTTAGATGAAATCGGGGATATGCCCCTAGAGATGCAGGCAAAGATTCTTAGGGTATTAGAATCCAAGGAATTTGAAAGGATTGGTAGCAATAAAAAGGTTGCCTTCGATGCTAGAGTTATAGCAGCCACCAATGAAAATATTGAAGAAGCAATAAAGAAGGGTAAGTTTAGAGAGGATCTATATTATAGATTAAATGTAATAACCATAGAGATTCCACCACTTCGTGAAAGAATGGAGGATATAAATCCTGTAAGTCAGGATATTTTGTCTTATTTACTTAAAGAAATGAAATTGGGAGAAAAGGAATTAGCTAAGGAAACTATAAAAATACTTGAATCCTATAGTTGGCCAGGTAACGTAAGAGAACTACGAAATGTATTGGAAAGAGCTATAAATCTTTCTACAGGTAGAATTATTTTACCAGAGCATTTACCAGAAAGGCTTACAAATAGGGCGACCTATATCCTAGGAAATCCCGATGATATACCTTTATTGAAGGATGTAGTTTTAGATGCGGAAAAAGAAGCCATAAAGAAAGCCCTTATCTTAACTAAGGGAAATAAATCCCTAGCTGCTGAGAAATTGGGAATACACAGAACAGCTCTATACAAAAAGATTGACAAATATAAAATAGAAGATTAAAATTAAAGTGTAGCAAAAGAGATACAATTTTGACTGAAGTGTATATATTTTGCTACACGGAATTTCTGTAAATACATGAAAACTGTATAGAATTATCTACACTACACAAATATCACATCCCATTCAAAAAAGATACAATTCAAATTTCACATCACAGACCCTAGTTAATTCAACACACCCAATGAATAAAAAGAATTTCGCAAAACTTGGCACGATATTTGCTATTATAATATTGTGTAAAGATCATAAAAAATTACAAACAATAAATTTAATTTAAAAATATATAAATTATAGGAGGTAGAAAAATGAGAGAAGTAGTTATAGCTTCAGCAGTTAGAACACCTATTGGTGCATTTGGTGGAAAATTTAAAGATGTTTCAGCAGTACAACTAGGTACAATTGTAGTTAAGGAAGCTTTAAAAAGAGCAAAAGTTGATCCAGCTATGGTAGATGAAGTAATATTTGGTAATGTTCTACAGGCAGGACTAGGACAAAATGTTGCTAGACAAGTATCAGTACATGCAGGTATTCCTATAGAAGTACCTTCCTTTACAATTAACAAGGTTTGTGGTTCTGGACTTAAGACAGTAGCACTAGCGGCTCAAGCAATTTTAGCTGGAGAAGCAGATATAGTATTAGCTGGTGGTACAGAGAACATGAGTCAAGCTCCATATCTACTAAAATCAGCTAGATGGGGACAAAGAATGGGCAATGGTCAAATAGAAGACTATATGGTTCAAGATGGATTATGGGATGTATTCAACGATTATCATATGGGAATTACAGCAGAAAACATTGTTGAAAAATATGGACTTACTCGTGAGGAGCAAGATGAATTAGCACTAGGAAGCCAAAACAAAGCAGAAGAAGCTGTGAAAAATGGCAGATTTAAAGAAGAAATCGTTGCTGTTGAGATTCCTCAAAGAAAAGGAGATCCAATAGTAGTTGATCAAGACGAGTATCCAAAATTTGGTACTACAATAGAAACTTTAGCTAAACTTAGACCAGCATTTAAGAAAGATGGTAGTGTAACTGCTGGAAATGCTTCAGGTATTAATGATGGGGCAGCTGCATTAGTTGTAATGAGCAAAGAAAAAGCAGATGAGCTTGGAATTACTCCATTAGCAACAATTGCTTCCTATGCTTCAGCAGGTGTTGAACCATCACTTATGGGAACTGGACCTATTCCAGCTACAAGAAAAGCTTTAGCTAAAGTAAATATGACTGTGGAAGATTTAGATTTAATAGAAGCAAATGAAGCTTTCGCAGCTCAAGCATTATCAGTTATTAAAGACCTTGATCTTGATACAAATAAAATCAACGTAAATGGTGGAGCAATAGCTCTAGGTCATCCAATAGGAGCTTCAGGAGCTAGAATATTAGTTACATTATTACATGAAATGGCAAAAAGAGATGCTAAAAATGGTTTAGCTACTCTATGCATAGGCGGAGGCCAAGGAATAGCTATGATAGTTAAAAGATAGTGAATAACTAAAAGTGAATAGTGAATAGGGAAAGACAGTGAATAATCAGTAGTTTAGAAGACTGAAAGATATGGCTATCCTCATCTTTTAAACTACTTACACTTCACTAGTTCTAAAACTCTTCACTTTTCACTCTCACTAGATAAACAAACTAAGCGATGTACACAAAATCGAAAACACGATTTTGGTCCCCTGCTTATATTAACTAAAATAAATGGAGGTGCGTATTGATGAATAAAGTTATATCTATGGATGAAGCCGTAGCTCATATTAAAGATGGTATGACTATTATGATTGGTGGATTCTTAGGATGTGGGTCACCACATAGATTAATAGACGCTCTTGTGAAGAAGGGTGTTAAAGATTTAACATTGATTTGTAATGACTCTGGTTTTCCAGAAATAGGAGCAGGTAAGTTGGTAGTAAATAAGCAAATTAAGAAACTAATAGCTTCTCACGTTGGTACAAATCGTGAAACAGGTAATCAAATGAATTCAGGTGAGATGGAAGTAATATTAGTACCTCAAGGAACTCTTGCAGAGCAAGTAAGAGCAGGAGGAGCAGGCCTTGGTGGATTTTTAACACCAACAGGAGTAGGAACAGTAGTTGAAGAAGGTAAAGAAAAGATTGAAATCGATGGAAAAGTTTATCTTCTTGAGTTACCTCTTAGAGCAGATGTGGCTTTAATTGCGGGACATACTGTAGATAAATTTGGTAATATAGTGTACCGTGGTGCTACAAGAAACTTCAATACTCTTATGGCTACTGCTGCAGATACTGTAATAGTTGAAGCTGAAGAGGTTGTAGAAATGGGAGAGCTTGACCCTAATGATGTTGTTACTTCAGGAATATTTGTAAATTACATTGTTAATGGAGGTGACAAATAATGGATAAGAAAGAATTAATTGCTAGACGTGTTGCTAAGGAATTAAAAGATGGAGACGTAGTTAACCTTGGTATCGGATTACCAACTATGGTAGCTAACCATGTACCTGAAAATATGACTGTATTCTTTCAATCAGAAAACGGATTTATAGGCCTTGGACCTGCACCAGAAGAAGGCAAAGAGGACCCATATATAGTAAATGCTGGAGCACAATGTGTAACTATTTTACCTGGTGGAGTATTCTTTGACTCTGCTACATCTTTTGGAATTATCCGTGGAGGTCATGTTGATATGACTGTTCTTGGAGCACTTCAAGTAGATGAAAAAGGAAATCTTGCTAACTGGATGATACCAGGAAAAATGGTACCAGGAATGGGTGGAGCTATGGACTTAGTTACTGGTGCCAAAAGGGTAATAGTAGCTATGGAACATACTGTAAAAGGAAGTCACAAAATCTTAAAAGAATGTAATCTTCCATTAACAGCTGCAGGAGAAGTAAACCTTATTATAACTGAAATGGGAGTTATAGAAGTAACTAAAGAAGGCTTAGTATTAAAGGAAATTAATCCAGAATATACTGTTGAAGAAGTTCAAGCTGCTACAGAAGCTGAATTAGTAATTGCTGAAAATTTAGCAAATATGGAAATCTAGAGCAGGATAGAAACTACCTACTACGGTAGGTAGTTTCTGTTTTGTAACGAGTTAATAAAATATTAAAAAGGAGGTTGTTTATATGTTCAAAAAACTTACTAACGTATTTGTATCACTAGTACAAAAATATTTACCTGATGCATTTTTATTTGCAATCTTTTTAACAATTATAACTTTAGTGCTAGGTGTGGCATTTACGGGGCAGAGTTTATTAACAATGGTAAATCATTGGGGAAACGGAGTATGGGCTTTACTAGCATTCTCTATGCAAATGGCCTTAGTTTTAGTTACAGGCCATACTTTAGCTAGTTCTAAAATATTTAAGGGTGCCCTAAAAAAGATGGCAAAATTAGCTAAGACTCCAACTCAGGCTATAATGGCAGTTTCATTTGTATCTGCTATAGCTTGTTGGATTAACTGGGGATTTGGTCTTGTTATAGGTGCTTTATACGCTAAGGAATTAGCAAAGGAAGTAGATGATGTGGATTATAGACTTCTTATTGCCAGTGCGTATTCAGGATTCTTAGTATGGCATGGTGGAATTTCTGCGTCTATTCCTTTAACTTTAGCAACAGATGCTGCAGCTAATGCTGCTCAAACTGGAGGAGCTATCGATCAAATAATTCCAACAACCCAAACTATATTTTCAGCGTTAAACCTTACAATATCTGGAATATTAGTATTGACTTTACCGTTAATAAATAGAGCTATGCATCCAGAAAGAAGATTAACAGTGGCAGTTGATAAGAATTTATTAGTTGATGTAGAAGAGGATTCATCATTGAGTGCTAATAATACACCAGCTGATAGAATCGAAAATAATCCTATAGTAAATATTATAGTTTTTGCCTTAGGAATGACTTATATAGTTATGCATTTTATCAACAAAGGATTTGATTTAAACTTAAATATTGTAAACCTAATTTTCCTTACATTTGGTATCTTATTCCATAAGACACCAAGAAGATTTATTCATGCCTTTGGTGAAGCTGCTAAGGGAGCAGGACCTATTTTGTTACAATTCCCATTCTATGCAGGTATTATGGGGATGATGACTGGAGCTACATCTGGAGGTGCTAGCTTAGCAGGTGTAATATCTAATTGGTTTGTAAGTATATCAACAGAAAAGACCTTTCCATTATTTACATTCTGGGCAGCAGGTATAGTTAACTTCTTCGTGCCTTCAGGTGGTGGTCAATGGGCTGTACAAGCTCCTATTATGATGCCAGCAGGTTTAGAGCTAGGAGTACCAGCAGCGAAGACTGCTATTTCTATAGCTTGGGGAGATGCTTGGACTAATATGATTCAACCATTCTGGGCATTACCAGCATTAGGTATTGCAGGACTTGGCGCTAGAGATATTATGGGATTCTGTTTAATGGATTTACTTTATTCAGGAGTAGTCATATCATTAGCACTATTACTTTTATAATATAAAATATAAAAAAATAGTCCTTAAACTCTAAGGACTATTTTTATATAGCAAATTAGTAAAGTTCTTCTTTTGTATTTTATATTTTGATGATGATAATTTGCAATATTACATTAAATTACTTGCATAATATTGTAAAATTTTATATAATTTCAATAGTATTTTAAAATATTCTTTGTGCAATGTGACATAACAATGTTATAATTATAACATACTAATGAAAAATGTTTATCATGGAGTGAGGAAATGAAGAATAAAGACTATAAAGATATCTTTCAAAATCTAACTTTGATTACTCAAGTTGGCCTTTCTGTTATTACACCTATTATGCTTGGTGTTTTCTTAGGGCAATTTATAGATAAAAAGGTTGGGACGAACGGTATCTTTTCTATTATATTCATTATAGTTGGTGTTGGTGCAGGTTTTTTAAATATATTTAAATTAGCTGGAAGGAAAGGAAATAAAAGGAAGTGAGCATATGAATAATCTATTAGTGTATAAAGTAACAAAACGAGTAAGTATAATTTCACTATTAATTATTGGAATTATTGCTTTTATTTTCAAAAATCCTAAGCCAATTATCCTTGGATATATATTTGGAGCAATAATTAGTATATTAGGATTCAAATTGCTTCATAATACTATAAGTAAAGCTGTAGAAATGTCACCAGGAAGAGCTACTGCTTATTCTACTGTACACTATATGTTAAGATTCGCAATATACTTTGTTGTACTTTTGGTGGCTGCCTTAGCAGATTATTTAAACTTTCCCGCTGCCATTTTAGGACTTTTAATGGTTAAAATCGTAATATTAGGCTCAGGGATATTCGACAAGGATTTTCAGAAAAATCAGAAATAAATAATTAATCTATTATTGATTATTTATATATTGCATTTAGGAAATAAGAATAAGTAATATATATCAAACAATGAAAGGAGGGATATATTTGGAATTATTGTTAAAAATATTTGGAATGGAAATAATTGTACCTGACACTATTGTTAATATGTGGATAGTTACAATATTATTAATTATTTTTGCCTTTGTAGTTAATAGCAAAATTAAAAAGGCTAATGCTGACGAAGTACCATCAAATTTCCTAAATGTCGTAGAACTAATTGTGGAATCTGTAGAAAATCTAGTTAAGTCAACTATGGGGCCACAAAATATTAAATTTGCACCATATATTTTAACACTAGCATTATTCTTAGCAGTAGCTAACTTATTTGGTCTACTAGGATTTTCGCCACCTACATCAGATTATTCTGTTACATTTTCCTTAGCTTTAGTTACTTTTGTGCTGACACAAATCTGGAAGTTCAGAAATGCAAGAGGTTTAGGTGGTTATTTAAAGAGTTTTACAGAGCCTATGGTCTTTTTAACTCCCCTAAATGTAATTGGAGAGTTAGCAAACCCAATTTCATTATCATTCCGTCTTTTTGGTAATATAATGAGTGGTGGTATAATTATGGGCTTACTTTATCAAGCTCTAGGATTAATTGCACCAATCGTTGCAGCGCCATTACATGCTTATTTTGATGTGTTCTCTGGATTGTTGCAAACCTTTATATTTATTATGCTATCTATGATATTTATAGGTGGTGCAGAGGAATAAACTATTTTTTTAAAATTTGAGAGGAGGAAACAAAATGTTACAAGGAATTACAAGTGAAGCTTTTATATTAGGATGTTCAGCAATAGGTGCTGGTCTTGCTATGATCGCAGGTATAGGACCTGGAATTGGTCAAGGTCATGCAGCGGGTCAAGGTGCAGCGGCAGTAGGTAGACAACCAGAAGCTAAAGGGGATATTATTTCAACTATGCTTTTAGGTCAAGCGGTAGCTGAGACAACTGGTATTTACGGATTAGTTATAGCTATAATATTACTATTCGTTAGACCACTCTTAACAGCTTATATAAATCTAGGATTATAATATCTGATGTTTATACCCCTAGAAGTGTTTATAGGACACTTGGGGTATCTCAGGCTAAGGAGGTTAGTTTATGTTTGTAGTTAGAGCCTTGCCAGAACTTCCATCTATGATTTTAGCTTGGGCGGCTTTGTTAGTACTCTATTTAATGCTTAGACATTTCTTATATAAACCAGTTTCACAATTTCTAAATGATAGAAAAGAAAAAATCAAATCAGATATTGATGGAGCGAAGGTTTTAAAAGAAGAAGCTATTGCCCTAAGAGATGATTATGAGTCAAGAATTAGCCTTGCCAAGAAGGAAAGTCAAGAAATTATTGAATCTGCTAGAAAGCGTGGAGAAGAATTAAAAGAAAACATTTTAGCAGAAGCTAGAAAAGAAGCTGAAGGCATAGTATCAAGAGCTAGAAAAGAAATAGCTCGTGAAAGAGAAGTAGCTTTTCAAGACATTAAATCCCAAGCTGGCGAAATTGCAATATTAATTGCTTCTAAGATTATGGAAGAAGAAATTAAAGTGGATAAACAAAGAAACTTAATCGATAAATTTATTGATGAGGTAGGTAGTTCAAAATGGCAGAGTTAATTTCTAATAGATATGCTTTAGCCCTTTTTGAAGCTGGATTGGATTTAGAAAAGACAAATGAATTTAAGAAGGAATTAGATTTTTTAAAGGTAGTATTTGAGAAGGAAAAAAAATTGTTTCAGATATTAAATCACCCTAAGATTAATAAGGGAGAAAAGAGAGAGTTAATAGATAAAATTTTCAAAGAGAGAATATCTCAGGAGATGGTCAATTTTCTATATATTCTCATCGATAAGAGACGTGAAGGATATATTTTAGAGATAATAGACCGATACAAGGAATTATTTAATGAACATGAAAACATAGCTAAGGTTGTTGCTGTAACAGCAGTACCTATGGAAGAAAAGTCTAAAAGTAGGCTTCAAGAAGTTTTGTCTAATAAGCTAGAGAAGAAAATTGAGCTTATAAATGAAGTGGATAGTACAATCCTTGGTGGTGTACTACTAAAACTTCAAAACAAACAACTAGATGGTACTGTAAAAGGCCAGTTAGAATCCATAGGAAAAGCTATTAGCGGCGCAACTAACTAGGGAAGAGCGAGGTGAGAAAATGGAGTTAAGACCAGAAGAAATAGGTTCCATAATCAAGGAACAGATTAAAAGATATGAAAAAACTTTAGATATGGTAGATGTAGGTACTGTTATTCAAGTAGGAGATGGTATTGCCAGAATACATGGCTTAGAAGGATGTATGGCGGGAGAACTTATAGAGTTCCCAGGAGAAGTATTTGGTATGGCCATGAACTTAGAGGAAGACAATGTTGGATGCGTTCTTTTAGGCTCTGATGATAAGATAAAAGAGGGAGATACTGTAAAGAGAACTGGTAGAATTATAGAAGTTCCAGTAGGAGATGCTATGATAGGTAGAGTTGTTAATGCCCTTGGTCAACCAATTGACGGTAAGGGAGCTATAAACACTACTAAATTTAGTCCTATTGAGAAAATTGCTCCAGGGGTTATCACAAGAAAGAGTGTTAACCAACCTTTACAAACAGGTATCAAAGCAATAGACTCCATGATCCCGATTGGTAGAGGTCAAAGGGAGCTTATAATAGGAGACAGACAAACTGGAAAAACTGCTCTTGCTATTGACACTATTATTAACCAAAAGGGTCAGGATATAATTTGTATCTATGTAGCTATAGGACAAAAAAGATCTACTGTAGCTCAAATAGTTGATACATTAGAAAAGCGTGGTGCTATGGATTACACAATAGTTGTATCTTCTACAGCTAGTGAATTAGCACCATTACAATATATTGCTCCTTATGCCGGTGTAACAATAGGTGAGGAGTTCATGAATAACGGCAAGGACGTTTTAATTGTATATGATGACTTATCAAAGCATGCTATTGCCTATAGAGCTATGTCACTATTACTAAGACGTCCACCTGGAAGAGAAGCTTTCCCAGGAGATGTATTCTATCTTCACTCTAGACTTCTAGAGAGAGCCGCAAAACTTGATGAGAAATATGGTGGAGGTTCTATAACTGCACTGCCTATTATAGAAACCTTAGCGGGGGATATATCTGCATATATTCCAACAAACGTTATTTCTATCACAGATGGACAAATTTTCTTAGAGACAGACCTATTCTTTGCAGGACAAAGACCAGCTATAAACTCAGGACTTTCTGTTTCCAGGGTTGGAGGTTCTGCTCAAATTAAGGCAATGAAAAAGGTTGCAGGTAGAATAAAATTAGAATTAGCTCAATATAGAGAGTTAGCTGCTTTTGCCCAATTTGGTTCCGAGTTAGATAAGGAAACAAAATCAATACTTGACCAAGGAGCGAGAATGCTTCAAATATTAAAGCAACCTCAATATAGTCCAGTATCTGTTGAGCATCAAGTAATCATACTTTATGCTGCACTTAATAAACATCTTTCAGATATACCTGTGGATAAGGTATCTACTTTTGAAAGAGAGTTCTTACAATTTGTGGATAACAACTATCCAGACATAATAACAAGCATAAAGACAACGAAGGACTTAACAGATGAAAATGCTGAAAGAATAGTAGTAGCTATCACTGAGTTTAAGAAGAGTTTTCAATAATTGTCAATTGTCAATTCTAAATTGCGCAAGTGGCCTTTGGTCATCAATTGAATTAAGGTGGTGTAAATTTTGGCTGAAACAACAAGAGACATTAAAAGGCGAATAAGAGGAATTAGTAATACAAGACAAATTACTAAAGCCATGGAATTAGTTTCATCAGCAAAGTTAAAACGTGCTAGAGAAAGACTAGAAAAATCTAGACCGTACTACAATACTGTTCTTAGAAATATTCAAGATATTTTAGCTACTACAGGCAATATGAAACATCCCTTATTAGATAATAGAGAGGTTAAATCTTCCTTATATGTTGTAGTATCTGCTGACAGAGGACTTGCCGGAGGGTATAACGCAGGTGTAATTAGATTAGCAGAAAGTAAAATAAGAGAGGATAACTTAGATGCTAAAATAATTGCTATAGGAAGTAAGGCGAGAGATTATTTTAAGAAAAGAGGATATAACTTAGTTGGTGAGTTTGCGGGAATTAGTGAAGAACCAGAATTTGCTGATGCCAGAAAAATTGGTAATATAGCACTTGATTTATATAAAAACAAAGATGTAGACGAGATAAACATAGTCTATACTAAGTTTTTAGGTACTATTTCTCAACAGCCTACAATTTTAAAATTACTTCCATCTATGGAAGTTCGTGAGGGATCAAGTGAAAGAAAAACTGTTACAGAGTTTGAGCCTTCGACTGAAGAGGTTCTTAGCTACTTGATTCCTAAATATATACAAAGTACTATCTATGGTGCTCTTATTGAAGCTTCTTCTAGTGAGCAGGCGGCTAGAAGAGTAGCCATGGAGGCTGCTACAGATAATGCTGATGAAATGATTGATGAACTTAACATCAGCTATAATAGAGCAAGACAAGCGGCAATTACTATGGAAATAACTGAAATTGTCTCAGGTGCTGACGCTCTAAAGTAAGGATGAAAGGAGAGGGCAAATGGAAAAGAACATTGGAAAAATTGTTCAAGTTATAGGCCCCGTAGTCGATATTAGATTTAGTGAAGATAGTCTACCAGAGCTATTGAATGCTATTGAGATAGAAAGAGAAGGAAATAAATTAGTTGTAGAGGTAGCTCAACACGTTGGCGATGACGTTGTTAGATGTGTTGCCATGGATTCAACTGATGGACTTGTAAGAGGAATGGAAGCTGTTAATACTGGAAAGTCTATAGCAGTTCCTGTAGGTAAAGAAACTCTAGGAAGACTTTTCAATGTATTAGGCGAAGCTATTGATGGTAAGGGAGAAGTAAATGCCAAGCAAACTGCTCCTATTCATAGACCAGCTCCATCCTTTGAAGAACAAGAGACTTCTAAGGAAATATTTGAAACGGGGATTAAAGTAGTAGACCTTATAGCACCTTACTCAAAGGGTGGTAAGGTAGGTTTATTTGGTGGTGCTGGAGTAGGTAAGACAGTACTTATACAAGAGTTAATAAACAATATTGCAACACAACATGGTGGTTTATCTGTTTTTACTGGTGTAGGAGAGAGAACCAGAGAGGGTAATGACCTTTATTATGAAATGATAGAATCTGGAGTAATCGACAAGACTGCTTTAGTATTTGGTCAGATGAATGAGCCACCTGGAGCTAGAATGAGAGTAGCCTTAACTGGTCTTACTATGGCAGAGTATTTTAGAGATCAGGAAGGCCAAGACGTTTTACTATTTATAGATAATATATTTAGATTTACACAAGCAGGTTCAGAAGTATCTGCTCTACTAGGTAGAATGCCATCGGCAGTAGGATATCAACCTACCTTAGCAACAGAAATGGGTGCGTTACAAGAGAGAATTACTTCAACTAAGAAGGGTTCGATTACATCTGTTCAGGCTGTATATGTACCTGCAGATGACTTAACTGACCCAGCCCCTGCAACTACATTTGCTCACTTAGACGCTACTACAGTACTGTCACGTCAAATATCAGAGCTAGGAATTTATCCAGCAGTTGACCCATTGGATTCAACTTCTAGGATCCTAGACCCTGAGATCGTTGGTAAGGAACATTATGAAGTAGCAAGACAAGTACAAGAGATTCTTCAAAGATATAAGGATCTTCAAGACATTATAGCGATCCTTGGTATAGATGAACTTTCGGATGAAGATAGACTAATAGTTGCCAGAGCTAGAAAGATTCAAAGATTCTTATCTCAACCTTTTACTGTAGCAGAACAGTTTACAGGAATGAAGGGTAAATATGTACCTATCAAAGAAACTGTTAGAGGGTTTAAAGAAATCCTTGAAGGTAAACATGATAATCTACCAGAATCAGCATTCCTATTTGTAGGTACTATTGATGAAGCAGTAGAAAAAGCTAAGGAGATGGAGGGTTAATTATGTCTAACTTTCATTTGGATATTGTAACCCCCGATAAGCCATTTTTTTCAGATGAAGTAGAAATGGTTATAGTTAGAGGTATAGAAGGTGATATGGCCATCCTGAAAGGAAGAGCTCCTATTACGACACCTCTTAGGATTGGAAAGGTAAGGATATTCCAAAATGGGGAGGAAAAGGTAGCAGCCGTAGTAGATGGATATATTTCTGTAGTAGATGATAAGACTACTATAGTTACTGAAGCTGCTGAATGGCCTCAGGAAATAGACGTAAATAGAGCTGAAGCAGCTAAGGAAAGAGCTGAGGAACTTTTAAAAAATAGAAGAGACAGTATAGATGTAAAAAGAGCTGAATTAGCCCTTCAACGTGCAATAAATAGATTGGAAGTTTCTAAGCTTAAAAAATTTGATGAAAAATTTGATGAATAAATAGGTATAAAAAGTACCCACCCTTGGTAATACTTTTATCATAGGGATAGGGTACTTTCTTTATAAAATGTTTTGTCCCCCTTTACATTTTTTTAGAGAGTACCTGTCCTTAAAATATAAGGAGGGGTACAAATGAAAAAATTTATTATATTTGCAATTATATTATTTTTATTAATACCGACAATTACAACTGCAGGAAGAAAGCACAGTGAAGAGTATGTGCTAGGAGGTATATTAGAAAAACTCCAAGGTGATTTTCTAGAGGGAGATCTTAATATGGGAGGAATAATCCTTGATGAATTCATCTCCCAAGAAACTATGGAATATATGGGAGAACAAGTAAGGGACCTATTGGGCATTGTTGGAGAAGAAGTAGATATAAATAGAGATATTACAGATTTAGAGGGGCAGTATTATACAAGAGAAATTATCTATGAAAAAGGATTTAATCAAATGTCAATTTATGGATATAATTCCAATGGAAATATTGTCACTGCCATAATTGCATCATACTTAAGTCCTGAAATGAATAAAGGGGAGACTACTTTATTCATTAATTTAATAAAAGATAAGCAAAACTTTAGTATTAATGGTATAATAGATAGGGTAGAAGGCTTATTTAACGATTATGGTAAACCTTTAGAAATTACCACTTGTATTATTGGAACAATTGAGGGGCAATTGATAAAAGAAGATTTGACAAAAGAAGTACTTAAGGCCTTGAAAAGGTATAAAGGAAAAGTTGTAGAAGAATATGTAGATTCATCGATTCTTAGTTATACAGCTTATACACCTCTGATAGAAAGTTCCATATTCTCTGGTGAAAAAAAGGTTAACTTAAATCTAGCAATAAGGTATAATGAATATGAAGATAAGACTTATATTTGGATAGGAACACCTATTATTACCACTGGATACTAAAATTAGGAGGAGATTTGCTTGGAAAAAATAATGGTGGAAAAAAGCCCCCCACTGAGAGGAAGAGTAAGGATATCTGGTGCTAAAAACTCAGCCCTTCCTATATTGGCGGCATCATTACTTGGAACCGAAGATATAATACTAGAAGATGTACCTAGGCTTAAAGATGTGGAGATAATTTGCGAGGTACTGGTTTCCCTTGGGGCTAAAGTAGAGCAACTTGATAAATGCAAGATAAAAATTAATTCTGCAAATATAAATAATTACGAGACTAAATATGAATTAATGAGCAAGATGAGAGCATCATTTTTGGTTATGGGTCCATTACTTACAAGGCTAGGTAAGACAAAGAACTCTCTGCCTGGAGGTTGTGCAATAGGGACTAGACCAATAGACTTACATTTAAAGGGTTTTAAGGCTTTAGGGGCTACTATAGATGTAGACCATGGAAATATCAGTGCATATGCTGATAAGCTAATAGGAGATAAAATTTACTTAGACTTTCCTTCCGTCGGCGCCACTGAAAATATAATGATGGCAGCAGTAATGGCTGAAGGAGAAACCATAATAGACAATGCTGCTATGGAGCCAGAAATAGTAGATTTAGCTAGCTTTTTGAATAAACTGGGAGCAGATATTAAAGGTGCTGGAACATCTACTATTAGAATTAGAGGGGTAAAGAAATTAGGTGGAGGAGTTCATTCTATTATTCCAGATAGAATTGAAGCAGGTACCTTTATGGTAGCAGCGGCTATAACTAAAGGAGATGTAACTGTAGAAAATGTTATAACTTCTCATATAAAGCCAGTTATTGCAAAGCTTAAAGAGGTAGGCTGTGAAGTTATAGAAGATGGAGACTCAGTTAGAGTTATAGGAACTGAAAATCCAAAGGCAATAGATATAAAGACTATGCCTTATCCAGGATTTCCTACAGATATGCAAGCTCAGTTTATGGCACTTATGAGCCTTTGTAAAGGTACTTCAGTATGTATAGAAACAGTATTTGAAAATAGGTTTATGCATGTAGATGAGTTAAAGAGAATGGGTGCAGATATAAAAATAGACGGCAGATCAGCAATTATACAAGGTGTAGATAACTTAACCTCAGCTCCAGTAAAGGCATCTGACTTAAGGGCGGGAGCGGCTTTAGTATTGGCGGGATTAGTATCTGAAGGGATTACTGAGATTGACAACATATATCATATAGATAGAGGATATGACAGTATAGAAGAAAAATTTACCAATTTAGGAGCAATTATATACAGAAAATAAAAGTGCCGATGGCACTTTTTTTAACTTCCTCATTAACAATAATATAATATGCCAATGTTATAAGCATAAAGCTTATAACATTGGCATATTATATTTTATACTAAAGGCAAAGAGGGGGAGAAAATGAAAAAACTAGGGATTTATATTTCTACAGTCTTGATAATAACTATATTATTACCCACAGTTATTGTTAAGACTTTTAATTTTGTACCTAAAGGGAATGCCGCTCAGGGAGAGTCTTTAGAATCAGAAGAACCAGTGGTTGAAAGAGAAGAAACTCCAACAAGTACTAACCATATATATGAGACGGTAAAGGTCTATAATCCAAAGACAGGAATTACAGAAGAAATTAATATAGAAGATTATGTAAAGGGAGTAGTTGCAGCAGAAATGCCTGCGGAATTCCATATGGAAGCCCTAAAGGCTCAAGCTGTAGCTGCAAGGACTTATGCAATTAGCAGAAGTATAAAATACAGCGATGGGCATCCAGGACATCCATCAGCACCTCTTTGTAGTGGAATTCATTGCCAAGCATATCTATCCCCTTCGCAAATTAAAGAAATTAAAGGGGACAGTTGGATAGAAAAATATTGGGGGAAGATTGAGGAATCTGTAGATTTGACTCAAGATTTAGGAATTTTTTATAATGGAGAAATTATAGAACCATTATATCATTCCACATCTGGAGGTAGGACTGAAGATGTGAAGGATGTATTCGCTGAGGAAATACCCTACCTAAAATCTGTAACAAGCCCCTATGAAGAAGATGCACCAAGGTATAGAAACAGCCTTACCTTGAGTACAGAAGAATTTCTAAATAAGATTAAATCAAAATATCCAAATGTTAATTTAACTAAGGATAATGTTCATGAAAAGATTAAACTAATAGAAAAAACCTTTACTGGTAGAGTAAAAAAGATCGCCATAGATAAAACAATAGTGGAAGGCAGAGATTTAAGAGATCTTTTTGGACTAAACTCAACTAATTTCACCATATCCTTAGATAAGAAGCTAAATATCATAGAAATTGAGACTCAGGGCTTTGGTCATGGAGTAGGAATGAGTCAGTGGGGAGCCAATGGCATGGGAAAACATGGTAATAACTTTGAGGAAATACTTAAGCATTATTATACGGGGGTAGAGATAAAGAAAATTAAAAATTTTAAATAATAGAAATATATCCTTAATATTTCTATTATTTTTTTATTTTTTATATCTTTCATTGTATGTTTTTTTCTCAACTGGAAATACTAGGTAATGGAGGTGGAGATATGAAAAATAAATTAAAAGAGTTGATGGAAAAAGATGGATTCATTTTATTTTTATTCGTATGTGTATGTGTAGTGGCAGGAGGGACTCTATTCTTATCCATGCGAAATATTAATACGAATCATGATACTATCTTGGGGAATGATGACTTTGTAATCTTAGGGGAGGAAGAATCTTCTGGGGAGGAAACAAGAACTGCAAATACAGAGGTCTTAGATGAAAGAATAGATGGACCTATAGTAGGTGAGACTATAGTAGATGAAGTTGTAGAAGAAACTATAGATGAATCTACAGAAGAAGTTGTAGAAGTAATTGCAGAGGAAGAGCTGGCAGAGAACAATGAAGACTTAGAGTTTGAAGAAGACAATTATGAGGAAGAATTAGAGGATGTAGATTTAGTACAGGAAGCTAAAACTATTTTTCTTCCAATAGAGGGACCTATACTCACAGAATATACCTCTAACTCTTTAATCTACTCGGAAACTCTAGAATCTTGGGTAGGACATGGAGCTATAGATATAGAAGCAGCTGAAGGTACTATTGTTAAGGCTGCTGGAGATGGAGTAGTTAAGGAAGTATATGAGGATGATTTATGGGGAATAGTCATAGTAATAGATCATGGAAATGATTTACAAACAAGGTATGCTGGTCTAGGTACTAAGGAGATGGTTAAGGTAGGTCTTAATGTTAAAAAAGGAGATCATATATCTAAGGTTGGCAATACTGCAAAGGTTGAAATGTTAATGAAGCCACATCTTCATTTTGAAGTAATAAAAAATGGGAAATTAATAGATCCACGTTCTATTAATGACTAAAAATGCATAAGTATTTAGTGAATACCCAAAATGTCAGGGGGGTTGATGAAGTGAAAGATTATATAGAAGAACGAACACTAGAAGTCGCAAAATACATAATTGCAAATAAAAGTACTGTTCGAGATACAGCTAAAGTTTTTGGGTGTAGCAAATCAACGATCCACAAAGATTTGACGGAAAGACTACCAAAGATAAATCCAAAACTAGCTCATACTGTAAAGGAGCTATTGGATTTTAATAAGGCGGAAAGGCATATCAGAGGTGGTAGAGCAACTAAACTAAAGTATAGTGCATCTAATGAATAAAAGGTCCCATAATAGGGACTTTTTAAGTTTTTGTAAAAAATTATAGCAGGATTATTAATAAGTAATTCTAGACAGCAAACTATTGACAATATAAGTAAACTAATATAACATAAAATTAAATATTAAATATTAAATATTAAATATTAAATATATAAGCATGATTTATCTCTTTGAGATATTAGGGAAATCAGTGAAAATCTGATGCAGCCCCCGCTACTGTGAGCATGGACGAGGCCTACTAAGCCACTGGATTTTATCTGGGAAGGCAGGATAAGGAAGAAATGTGAGTCAGGATACCTAATTTATGCTTAGCATGGTTTTCGGTGGGAAAATTTTGTGCATCAATAGTCTTGATTTGTTTTTTATACATCAAAAAATAAACAATACATGATAATCAAAACCCTAAAAAAGGGTTTTTGTTTTTGCTATTGATCTAAATATAAGTCCATTGAAAACTATACTAACTTAGTATGGTTTTTTTATTTTTATAGAGATGAACAAGCTTTTGATAGAAAGAAAGTAGGTAATAAAATTGATAGAAATTATAAACGTAACTAAAAAATTTGGTGAGTTTAAGGCAGTTGATAGGATTAATTTAAGTATAGATAAAGGTAGTTTTATAGGCCTCTTAGGTCCAAATGGTGCTGGAAAAACTACATTAATAAAAATTCTTATTGGACTAGGAAAACCTACCGAGGGAGAGGTCTTTATTGAAGGTGAGAAGGTAAATAGAGATAACAACAATGTGAAGAAAAAAATTGGTATAGTTCCTCAGCATACAAATCTTGATAAAGAATTGACTGCCTACGAAAATCTAGTATTTGCAGCAAAGCTTTTTAAAATGAAGAAAAAAGATTATGTGATTAAAATAAAAGAATTGTTGGAGTTTCTGAATTTGGAAGATTGTAAGAATAAGGAGGCGAGCAAATTATCAGGAGGTATGCAGAGAAAACTTATGATAGGTAAGGCGCTTTTAAATGACCCGGATATTATATTTTTAGATGAACCAACAGTAGGTGTAGATATTAATGGAAGAAGAAAAATTTGGGATATATTAAAAACTATGAAGACCATGGGAAAAACCATACTTTTAACTACTCACTATATAGAAGAAGCTGATTATCTATGCGACAAGGTATGCTTTATAGATCAAGGAAGGATATTTGAAAATGATGTGCCCTATACATTGAAGAAACAATTAGGAGAATATACTGTAGAATATTTTGATAATGAATCAAAGACTAATTATAAGTATTTTAATACAAGGGCAGATGCTGCTGAATTTACAAAGTCGCTAGAAGGATTTACTTATACCATGAGAGAAACTACTTTAGAAGATGTATTTTGCAATTTTACAAATAGGAGGGTTGTTTAGTATGGAGGTATTTACCATATTATGGAGAGAATTTTTATTTTTCAAGAGAAGAATATTCAATATAACTACTTCAGCAATAATAAACCCTCTTTTATATGTCATTGCTTTTGGATGGGGATTAGGTGCGGATGTGCAAGTGGAAGGCACTACTTATATGCATTTTGTAATTCCAGGAATAATTGCTCTTTCTACAATGAATACTAGCTTCAGTGCTGTTTCTGTAAGGGTGAATATTTCAAGATTGTATGAAAAAAGCTTTGAATATTATCTGACTTCGCCTGTAAATATGAAGCTTTTAGCTTTGGGGCAGATATTATCAGGAGCTTTTAGAGGTATGTATGCTAGTATGTTGGTTTTATTTGTCTCATTTATATTTGGGATTTATATACCAATTAATTTTAGTTTTATACTTATTTGCTTTTTAAATAGCTTTTTATTTTCGGCCTTTGGATATAGTGCAGCTCTTTCTATAAATAGCCACTATGATATGAATAGATTTTCTACATTTATAATGACACCAATGTCATTCCTATGTGGGACATTTTTTTCGCTGAATAAGCTCCCATTAGCTATAAAAAAATTTATAAATATACTTCCACTAACTTTTACTACTACTGCACTCAGAGATATTACATTAAAAGGGAGTTTTAATATAAATGCAATCTTCGCGTTGTTAATCTATTCGGCAGTATTTTATACATATGGTGTGATTATGAGTTATAGAGAGATGTGTTAATAAATAAAAAGTAAAGATGTAAAGACCAAAGAAGGATACACTACAGAAACTTCTAAATATGAATCGCATTTTTAGGAAATAATGAATAACTTAAAGGACAAGCACCAGATATAGATCTTAGGCTGAAGTTAAAGGCTTCATTAAGATAAATATAAAATTAGACAAAAGGAGAGAACAAAATGAAGGAAAAACTTGGCAAGGCAGGTAAATTTAGTAGGCTGATGATTATGATATTAGTATTGTCATTGGCTTTAGTAGGGTGTAGGGGAAATGAAAATGGTAGAGGTGTAGAGAATAAAGTAGATAAGGTTGAAGAGGCTGTAGACAAAGACGTCAAAGAAGAAATTATAGATGAGGATACAGGACTTATATATGTCAGTACAATGGAGTTAAAATATGCTAAATCATTTTCGGTAGATTATTATAAGGATGGATATAAGACAATAACTGATTGGACTGGACGTAAAACTTTGCTAGTACCTGAGGGTAAGGAAATACCACAAGTAAAAGGAGATATAAATATTATACAGTTACCTATAAAAACAATTGGAGCTTTTTCTACTACTATTGCAACAGAGTTAAGACCTCTAGAACTTATGGACAAAATATCTTTAGTTACCACAGCACAAGATAAATGGCATATACCAGAAATCAAAGAGATGATGGAGGCAGATAAAATAACTTATGTAGGAAAAAACAGTGCTCCTGATTATGAGCTGATAGAGTCAGTGAATCCAGATGTCATATTAATTACTTCTGGAACTGGTCACGGAGGAGATGAAGTTATAGCAAAATTTAATGAAATGGGAGTAAAATGGATATCTCATGGAAGCCAAAGAGAAACAGATCCTAGAGGAAGACTAGAATGGGTGAAGTTATCAGGTGTTTTATTTGATAAGGAAAAAGAAGCAGAAGATTTCTTTAATGTACAATTAGAAAAAATTGCAGAAATAGAGAAAAAAGCTGCAAGCTCAAGCGATGGAAGAAAAACATTCGCGACAACTTTCCTATCGGGAGATCTTTATTATGTTAGAAATAAAGGTGATTATGAAGTGAAAATGTTTGAGCTTGCAGGTGGAGAATATATTTTCAACGACCTAAATCCAGATAGTGATGGAAACACAAAAATGACTACAGAAGAACTTTATAAAGGGATAGAAAATGCAGAAATATTATTCTATAACAATATAAATGGACCAAGTATTCAAAGTATAGCAGATTTAACAGCCAATGCCGAATATCTAGAAGATATTAAAGCTGTTAAGGAAGGGAATGTATGGGGGTTCAAACCTCATTATTATCAAAGTGGTGACTATGTAGCAGATATAATTAATGACTTATATACCATACTTACAACACCTGATGGAGAGATTACTGAAACAGAGTATTATTTCTTAATGAAATAATAAGAGATATTAAGGAAAAGCTCAAAATTGTGAAATTTGGAGGCAATATGAATAAAAAAATGAGATTCTATATTATATTAATGGCTTTAATAGTGTTTTTGATATTTTCGATTGCAATAAATATAGTATCTGGATCTGTAGATTTTACAGTTAGAGATTTAATAGATATTACTCTCAAAACTAGGGAACTATCTACCCTAGAGTATAATATTCTATATAAAATCAGGATTCCAAGAATAATATCAGCCATATTATATGGTGGAGCCTTAGCTATTTCAGGTTTTTTACTTCAGACCTTCTTTAAGAACCCTATAGCAGGACCTTATGTTCTTGGAATTTCATCAGGGGCTAAATTATTTGTGGGACTTTTTATCTTAACGAATTTTAGTCTAAAAGCTGTTAATGTAGGGGAAGTGAGTATTTTTATAGCTTCCCTGGCAGGCAGCTTACTAGCCATGATCTTTGTACTGTTGGTTGCAAGAAATGTGGAGGATATTTCTGCATTAATAGTAGTTGGAATTATGTTTGGATATATTACATCCGCCGGAACAAATCTTATGATTACTTTTGCGGAGCAAGAGAAAATAGCCAGTCTAACAATATGGTCTATGGGAAGTTTTTCAGGGGTAACCTGGAATATGCTAAGACTGTCCACTGTGGTTATAATGCCAACTATGATTTTAATTTTTTGTTTATCTAAGCCTCTAGAGGGTTATTTACTTGGTGAAAACTATGCAAAGAGTATAGGAATCAATATTAAGGTATTTAGAATTATTTTGATTTTTTTATCTAGTATACTTTCCGCCTGTGTTACTGCTTTTGCAGGACCTATTTCTTTTGTAGGGATTGCAGTTCCACATTTAATCAGGTTAATTATGAAAACTTCACAGCCTAAATTCCTCATACCGGGAATATTTTTATTAGGTTCTAGTTTTTGCTTATTATCCGACTACTTGGCAAGAACTATGTTTTCTCCTATAGAATTGAATATCAGTACTGTCACATCATTTATAGGAGCACCCATAGTCATTTGGCTAATGGTAAATAGGAGGAAGAGGATATGACATTTTTTTTAGCAAAGGATCTAAAGGTAGGATATGATAATAAGGTTGTAATAGATGACATTAATTTCAATTTAGACAAAGGACAAATTCTTTGTTTGTTGGGGCCAAATGGCTGTGGGAAATCTACCATCTTAAAAACAATTACAGATCATATAAAATTGATAAATGGTTCCATATCCGTATTAGGAAAAGAATTAAGCAGTTTATCTATTAAGGAACGAGCTAGGGAAATGTCTGTAGTCCTGACTGAAAGGATTCTTCCTGAGATGATGACAGCTGAGGAAGTAGTGGCTACAGGTAGATATCCTTATACAAATCATTTTGGTAAACTAACCACTGAGGATATAGAAATTATTAATGAATCTATAGAAATTGTAAATGGTAAGAGTTTGAAAGACAAAGAATTTAGGTCATTAAGCGATGGGGAGAAACAAAGGGTTATGATAGCAAGAGCTATATGTCAGGAGTCAGACATAATGGTATTAGATGAACCTACATCATTTTTAGACATAAGGTTTAAGATAGATTTATTAAATATATTAAAGAGATTATCCTTAGATAAGAATAAAACCATAATTATGTCATTACATGAAATTGACTTGGTATCAAAGATTGCAGATAAAGCAATTCTAATTAAAGGTGGAGAAATATTTAAATATGGTGCACCAGAAGACATACTTACAGATGAAGCAATAAGAGAAGTCTATAACCTAAATAGCGGTTCCTTTAATACTGCTATGGGGAATATTGAATTACCAAAGGTGGTGAAAACTCCACAGGTATTTGTTCTTGGAGGAGGCGGAAAAGCCATCAAGATATATAGGGCTTTAAATAAAAGGGATATTGGATTTTATAGCGGAGTATTATTTGAAAATGATATTGATTGTAGTACATCTATGAAATTAGGCTATAAAACCATAATAGAAGAAGATTTTGTAGATATAAAGCCTGAAAGGCTAGATATTGCAAAAACATACATAAAAACCTGCGATGCTGTTATAGATTCAGGAGTGAGCCTAGGTGGGATTAATAAAGGGAATTATGATTTGCTTAGATTTGCTTCGGAAGAAGAGATTAAGGTTTTATCTTTAAGAAATGAGGATATAGATATAGATTTTATTAAATGCAGTTCAATATCCTCTATGATGAATGAATTAATAGCTTATCTTGAAAAAATTAAATTCTATAGATAATTAACTGATTTTGAATAAATGTATTTAAATGGAGTGATTTTATGTTTAAGTTTTTATTTTTATTGAGTGATTCTAAAGGATATATTCTAAAAGAGGCAAAGAAACTTATAGATAATAAATATCCAAATGAGATGGAGTTTCGATTTATGAATATAGGGGAAATTAATGAGAATGAAGAGCTATTAATTAAATGTATAGAGGAAATACAATTAAGTGATTTTATATTTATTGCAGTGCATGGGGGAATTGGATTATATAGAAATTTTAATAGTATTATAGATAAGTTTTCAGGAAAAAAGAAAATGTTCATAAAATCAGGATTAGATGAAGAAAACAGAGCACTTTTTCCTAAGACAGGTCTTAAGGATGAAGAATATATAAAAATATTATCCTATTACCAAAAGTCAGAGAAATATAATTATTATAATATGATTCTATATATAGCCAGTACATTTGGGATAAAGATATATGAATATGAACTGCCTAAACCTTCTGTTTGGGAGGGAATATATCTTCCAGGAAAAGATATAAATCCTAAGGAGTATTTGAAAGAACTAAAGGATACAAATAAAACTGTTATAGGAATACTATTTTATAGCAATTATGTTCACACCAATAATACAGAAGCAATTGACTATCTTATTGATACTATAGAGAAATACGGGGCAATTCCTTTGCCAATATATACAGGATCAGCACCTGATGAGTCCATTGGAAGAAAAGGAATAAACTGGACTATTGATAATCTTCTGATACTGGATGGAGAAGCCGCTGTAGATGCAGTAATAAACACTATGGGATTTTCTCAAACTACACTTGGAAATCCAGGAGATGGACAAAGTATTATTGCAAATAGTATATTTGAAAAGCTAGGAGTACCGGTATTACAGGCAATTATTTCCTATAGAGAATATGAAGAATGGAAGAATTCAATAAAAGGTCTTGATAATGTAAGTTTGACCTGTGGAGTATATCAGCCGGAATTTGACGGACAGTTAATAACCAGTATTTTTTCAAGCACTGAAATCGATAAAGATGATCTAGGTGAAAGAAAAGTGATTAGTCCAGTAAAAGAAAGAGTTGAAAAGATTACAAGGCTCGCATTAAATTGGGCTAATTTGAGAAAGACACCTAATAAGGATAAAAAAGTAGCTATCATATTTCATAATATGCCTCCTAGAAACGATATGATAGGATCTGCATTTGGACTAGATACCCCAAAATCTGTTTTCAATATTGTAGAAGGACTAAAGGACATGGATATAAGCACAGAATATGACTTTCAAGATGGAGAGGAAATAATAAATAGGATAATTGATACAGTTAGTAATGATAATAGGTGGCTTACAGCAGATAGAGTTCTAAATAAAAGTACGGATACAATAAAATCTGAGCAATACAAGTATTGGCTTGAGAAGCTTCCTGAAAAAGTTCAAGATAAGATAGAAGAGTCTTGGGGTAAGGCACCGGGAGAGTTTATGGTGTATGATAGTAATATGCCTGTACCTGGTATATTAAACGGAAATATATTTATAGGATTACAGCCCTCAAGAGGCTATGGAGAGAAAGCTGATGAGGTTTATCATAGTACTGATATTGTACCGCCTCATCAATACATAGCTTATTATAGATGGATAAAATATATCTTTAAAGCAGATGTCATAATTCATGTAGGAACCCATGGAACATTGGAATGGCTTCCAGGGAAACAAATAGCCCTTTCTGAAGAATGTTATCCAGATATATGTATCGACGATATACCCCATATCTATCCTTATATTATTGATATTCCAGGAGAGGGGATACAAGCAAAGAGAAGATCATATTGTGCCATAATTGACCATTTAATTCCTTCTTTGATGAAGAGTGGTTCTTATGACTATATTAAAGAGTTAGATGAGTTGATTAAACAATATTATCATGCCTCACAGGGGGATTTAGGAAAGTTAATAACTATAGAAAAGCAGATAATAGATTTGTCCATTGATAATAATATCAATATAGATTTAAAGCTGGATAGAAAATATATGGAGAAAAGCTTTGGAGAATTTATTGAAAAACTTCATGGCTGGATAGATGAAATAAAAGGCTCCTTGATTAAGGATGGACTTCATATATTTGGAGAAGTGCCTAATGGTGAGAGATTTGACAATTTAGCAGTGGCTCTTTTAAGGCTGAAAAATGGAGAGATACCTTCTCTAATGGAGGCGATTTGTCAGGGATATGGATTTGATTATAATTATTTAATGGATAATCCATATGATTTATATGCTACAGGGAAAACAAATATAATGGTATTGGATGGATTAGATGAAAAATCAAGGGAAATCGTTAGCGAATTTGGGAAAGAGCAATATAGTATAGATAAAATAAAAGATGTACTTTACAGGACTATTCCTGAATACAACGGAAATAATTTTACTGAGCTTAAGGAAGTGCTTAAATTTTTGATATCAGTTATAAAAGGAAAACTAGACAGTACAACTGATGAAATGAAATATCTGCTAGAAGGTGTAAATGGCGGGTTTGTACCTCCTGGAGGCTCTGGGTGTCCTACCAGAGGGAATGTAGATATACTTCCAACAGGTAGAAATTTCTATTCCATAGATCCTACTAAGGTTCCTACAAGAGCATCCTATGAAGTGGGAAAACGGCTGGGAGATGATTTGTTAAATAGATATATGAGGGATGAAGGAAAGCTTCCAGAAAGCATAGCTATAATAGTCTACTCTGGAGAAACCATGAAAACCTATGGAGATGATATTTCGGAAATACTTTATCTTATGGGTATAAGGCCTAAGTGGTTGGAAAATACAGATAAGGTAATGGGAATTGAAGTCATACCGATTGAGGAATTAAACAGGCCCAGAATAGACGTGACTTTAAGAATATCCGGATTGTTTAGGGATACCTTTCCAAACCTTATAGAGTTAGTTGAGGAAGCTGTAAATATAGTGGCTGCACTTGATGAAGATATAGAGGATAACTATATAAGAAAACATGTGCTCAAGGATATAGAAGAACTTATGGAAAAGGGAATTAATTTTGAAGAGGCAAAGGAAGAATCTCTTATGAGAATATTTGGTTGCCCACCTGGGACTTATGGAGCTGGAGTGAAGCTTCTTATAGAAAGTAAAAATTGGGAGAATATAGATGATTTGGGAGATGTATATTCTCTATGGGGTGGACATGCCTATGGGAAAAATGTACATGGAAGAATAGTCAAGGAGGTATTTAAAAGAAGGCTTTCTAATATTGATGTAACAATAAAAAATGAATCATCTATGGAGATTGATATGTTGGATAGCGATGATTATTATAATTATCATGGAGGTCTTATAGCTGCTGTAAGAAGTTTTTCGGGGAAGAAGCCTCGTTCCTACAGTGGAAATACCAGTGACCCATCAAGAACAAAGTTAAATGATATAAATGAAGAAACTGCAAAGATAATGCGTTCAAGGATATTGAATCCTAAATGGTTTGAAGGACTTCAAAAACATGGATATAAAGGAGCACAGGAAATTTCTGCCATGGTAGATATAGCCTTTGGATGGGATGCTACTTCTGATGTTGTAGAAGATTGGATGTATGAGGAAATAGCTGAGTCCTATGTTTTTAACAAGGAGAGAAAGGATTGGATAGAAAGTCATAACCCTTGGGCGGTTCATAGTATTATGGAAAGACTCTTAGAAGCGAATCAAAGAGGAATGTGGAAGGCTAAGGATGAAAGTCTTGAGAAGCTAAGAAAGCTATATGTTGATATTGAAGGAAATATTGAAGAACATTTATAGTTGGAGGAATTCTTTGTGGTATTTGATAATATTAAGTTTTTAGTCCTATGGATTACAGGGGACTGCAATTTGCAGTGTAGGTACTGTTATGCAGAGGGAAAGACAAATAAGGAATATATGAGCTTTGAAATAGCAAAAAAGGCAATAGATAGATGTAATAAAAGACCTATAAAGCTTCAATTAGCTGGAGGCGAACCCCTTCTAAACTTTTCGCTGATAAAAAAGTTATATGATTATGTAGAATTCAATGGGATTTCTGCAACATTTCAAATGCAGACTAATGCATCTCTCATAGATAGTGAGACGGCAAGGAATATAAAGGATATGAAGATTTCAATGGGGGTTAGCTTTGATGGGCCTATTGAAATAAATGAATACTTAAGGGGAAAGTCTACAGAGGTCTTAAATGGCATAAGACTTTTAAGAGAAGAAGGCATAATGGTAAATTTAAATTGTGTCGTTACTGATAAGAATATCTCCTATTTAGACCAGCTTATAGATATGGCATATTATCTTGGAAATGTAGGAGGAGTAGGACTTGATCTTTTAAGGCTTACAGGAAGGGCTATAGATACTAAGTCTGAAATCAATGAAGCTTCAGGGAAGGAAATAAGAGATGCTTTAAGAAAGGCTTATTTAAGAACAAAAGAAATAGAAAGAATATCAGGGAGAAATATTATTATTAGAGAGATAGAAGAGGCAGGAAGGCGAATAAATCAACCATCAAAATGTGGGGAATACTGTCATGCTTCCTATGGAGGCTCAGCAGTAGTCATGCCAAATGGAGATATTTATCCCTGCGGTTCTTTAGTTGGCAGAGAAGAATATTATATGGGTAATGTTTTAGAGGATGATAATATTAAAAATATAAAAATAAAAACTATTTCTCCCTCAAGATGTAAGTTTTGTAAATACAAAGAATTTTGTCAAGGAGCATGTCCTGCTAGGGCGATTATAAATAAGAGTGGAGAAATTACAGAGCAGGATTGTATTTTGAGAAGAACATCTTTTGAAATTGTAGAAGCTTATATGGATTGATGAAAGGAGTACTGATATATGATAACTAAAAAGAAATTATATCCATTTACTGCCATTGTAGGACAGGAAACTATGAAAAAATCATTAATATTAAATATTATAAATCCATCCTTAGGGGGAGTACTTATAAGGGGAGAAAAGGGCACTGCTAAGTCTACTGCTGTAAGGGCATTTGCAGAGCTTATGCCTCAAAGGGAAGAGGTTGAGGGATGTATTTTTAGTTGTAATCCCGATGACATAAGCTCATTATGTCCTTCTTGTTTTGAAAAATATGAAAGAGGAGAAGGATTTTCAAGGAAAAAGGGGAATATGAAGGTAATTGATTTGCCTGTCAGTGCAACTGAGGATAGAGTTGTAGGTACTCTTGATATAGAGCATGCAATAAAAAGAGGGGAAAAGAAATTTGAAGCAGGGATATTGGCATTAGCTAATAGAAATATCCTATATGTGGATGAGGTGAATCTTCTAGATGATCATATAGTGGATGTGCTCCTAGATTCTGCTGCTATGGGGATAAATACCATAGAAAGAGAAGGTATTTCCTATTCTCACCCAGCAGAATTTATATTAGTAGGCACTATGAATCCAGAGGAAGGAGATTTGAGACCACAGTTGCTAGATAGATTTGGTATGGTAGTAGATGTAGTGGGAGAAAGAGATATAAAAGACAGAGTAGAGGTCATAAAGAGAAGAATTGACTATGAAGAAAATAGTGAAGATTTTGCTTTAAAATGGGAAGGAGAGCAATCTGAGCTTAGAAAAAAGATATTAAATGCTACAGAAATATTAAAGGATGTAAAATGTAATGAAAATATATACGAAATTGCTGCTATGATTAGTATTGAATTAGGAGTAGATGGTCATAGAGCAGATATAAGTATGATAAAAACTGCTAAAACAGTTGCAGCCTTTGATGGAAAATTGGAAGTAAATAGTGATCATATACTAGAAGCGGCTTCTTTAGTACTTCCTCATAGAATGAGAAGAAGACCTTTTGAGGATGGGATAATGGAGTTTTCAAGGGTAGAAGAATTAATTAGGGGAATGGAAAATGAAAAATAGATATGTATATCCATTTTCAGCCATAGTAGGACAGACTTTGCTAAAAAAGGCATTACTTATAAATGTTGTTAATCCTACTGTAGGGGGAGTTATAATAAGTGGAGAAAAGGGGACAGGAAAATCTACTTTAGTAAGAGGATTGGGAAATCTAATTCATGACATGGAGGTAATAGAGCTTCCGCTAAATATTACTGAGGATAGTCTTGTTGGTGCCATAGATATAGAAAAGGCAGTATTAGAGGGAAGAAGGGTTGTCAATAATAGCATTTTGATGAGAGCTAATGGAAATATACTATATGTAGATGAGGTAAATCTATTAAATGAAAGTGTTACGAATGCTTTATTAGAGGTGGCTCAATCAGGAATAAATCATGTAGAGAGGGAGGGGATTTCCTTTACTCATGAAACCTCCTTTATATTAGTAGGAACTATGAATCCGGAGGAAGGAGGACTTAGACCTCAATTTCTAGATAGATTTGGATTATATGTAGATGTTTCGGCAAACAGAGACTTAGATGAGAGAAAAGATATTATAAAAAGAAGGATTGAGTATGAAGATAATCCTCTTTTATTTATAAACAAATGGGTAGAAGAAGATAATAATATATGGAATAAAATTGAGAAAGCAAGAAAAATTATAAGCACTGTTATGGTGTCAGAAGATATGATGAAGCTAGCAGCAGAAATATCAATGAAAGCAAATTGTAGTGGTCATAGGGCTGAAATTATAATGATCGAAACATCCAAGGCCATTGCTGCATTAAATGGAAGAAAGAATATAACCATAGAAGATTTAAAAGAGGCTGCGGAATTGGCAGTCCCTCATAGGAAAAGAGATATGCCTCCCATTATTTCAGAGTCTGAAGAAGAAAAGGATGAAGAAAGTAGCGAAGATAATAATAAAGAAAGCAAAGGAGAGCAAAGGAATAAAGATGATTTAGATAGAGATGAAGACTCCTTTGAAGGAACTGAGGATTCAAAGGAAAGTGATGAAAGTGATAATTCTCCTAGTTCAGATAAAGAGACTATAGATGATATTGGAGATATATTTAAGGTGAAGGATTTAGATATAAAGCCTTTGGATAGAAGGAGGAGAAAGGGAAGCGGAAGAAGAAGTATAGTGAAGACAAGTGAGCTACAGGGTCAGTATGTTAGATATACCTTGCCTAAAGGAAAATTTAAGGATATAGCCTTTGATGCAACTCTTAGGGCAGCAGCACCCTATCAGTGCATTAGGGATAAAAAAGGACTTGCTTTAGCCATAAAAGAACAAGATGTAAGGGAAAAAATACGGGAAAAGAGAACTGGAAGTACTATTCTGTTTGTAGTAGATGCTAGTGGTTCTATGGGGGCACAAAAGAGAATGGAGGCTGTAAAAGGAGCTATAATGTCCTTATTAAATGATGCATATCAGAAAAGGGATAGTGTTGGAATGATTGCATTTAGAAAGGAAAAGGCAGAAATTATTCTTAGTATCACTAGAAGTGTTGATCTAGCATATAAAAGATTAAAGGATTTGCCAACGGGGGGCAAAACTCCATTAGCTTTAGGATTAAATAATGGATATGAAATATTAAAGGCTGCAAAAAAAAGGGATAAGGACATTATACCTGTTATGGTGTTGGTTTCAGATGGAAGAGGAAATGTATCCTTAGGAGGGGAAGATCCCATGAAAGAAGCATTAAAAGTATCGAAAAAGATTGCATTAGAAGGAATTCAAAGTATAGTAATAGATACAGAGCAAGACTTTGTAAAACTTAATTTAGCAGAGGATATTGCTAAGGAAATGGGGGCAAGCTACTATAGGCTAGAAGACCTAAGAGCAGAGGAGATACTTAATGTTGTAAGAGATAATATATAGTGCATCTAATGAGTAAAAGGTCCCATAATAGGGACTTTTTAAGTTTTTGGTAAGTTATTGAAAAAGTTTGACAAAAAAGAAGGATTTTTAGAACTAATGTAGAATATAATATTGGATAAGGATTATTAAGGGAGGAGTTTTCTATGTGTGGTTTAAGGGCAGATATTGGAATAGATTTAGGCACAGCTAGCGTTTTAGTATATGTAAAAGGTAAAGGAATAGTATTAAAGGAGCCATCTGTTGTGGCTATTGATCAAAATACAGATAAGTTTTTAGCTGTTGGTGAAGAAGCAAGAAAGATGCTAGGTAGAACTCCCGGAAACATTATAGCTATTAGGCCTATGAAGGATGGAGTTATATCTGATTATGATATAACCGAAAGAATGTTAAAGTACTTTATACAGAAGGCTGTAGGTAGATATTTGCTTAAACCTAGAGTAATAGTATGTGTGCCTAGTGGCATAACTGAGGTAGAGAAAAGAGCAGTTATGGAAGCAAGTAATCAAGCTGGAGCCATAAAAACATATTTAATTGAAGAACCTATTGCTGCTGCCATTGGTGCTGGAGTAGATATCACAGAACCAAGTGGAAATATGATAGTAGATATAGGTGGGGGGACAACGGATGTGGCAGTCATTTCCTTAGGAGGGATAGTAGTTAGTCGCTCCATAAAGATAGCTGGAGATGAATGTGATGAATCTATATCTAGGTACATTAGAAAAAAATACAATATGATGATTGGAGAAAGATCTGCCGAGGAGTTAAAGCTTAACATTGGGTCGGCATATAGAAGAGAAGAAGAAATATTTAATGAAGTAAGGGGAAGAAACTTGCTTACGGGATTACCTATAACCGTAAATGTATCTTCAACTGATATGCTGGAAGCTCTTAGAGATCCTATACAGGAGATTGTAGACACAGTTCATGCAGTTCTTGAAAGAACTCCACCAGAATTAGCAGCAGACATTAGCAACAAAGGGATAATCATGACTGGAGGAGGAGCTTTACTTTATGGCATGGACAGGCTTATTACAGAAAAGACTGGTATTCCAGTTCATATAGCAAACGAGCCAGTTTCTTGTGTTGCTAGAGGAACAGGTAAGGCATTAGAGTGGGTACAATACTTTGATAACAATATAGTAGAAGGGAATACAGCAAAAAAATATAGAAGCTAAAGTTTTAATCAAAGTAGCCGATAATATATTAGATAATTATTAATACCAGGATGTGATAAAAATGAATAGAGGTCTATATATAGGGGCTACTTCTCTAGTCGCTAATCAGAAAAGATTAGATGTCCTTTCAAACAATTTAGCTAATATAAATACTGTAGGTTTTAAGAAGGACATTTCTCTAACAGAATCCTTCCCAGAAAAACTATTGGCAAAGATGAGTAGAGCTCCAGAACTTAAAAATATTTCGGGAGAAAATAATATTACCTACGAAAACAATGGACAAGTACACACTGCTCGAACTCAGGAGGGATATTTTGTTGTAAATACTCCCAGGGGTAAATCTTACGTAAAAGAAATAAGATTTGTAGTAGATGAAGAAGGTTATTTAAAAACATCATATAAAAACTTAGAGGATGAACATAAGACTGATTATGAAAATTATATAGTTGATTCTAATGGCAATAGAATACAGCCGGAAGGAGATATGGAAAACCTTCTACAGAGTTTAGTTCACAACGCTCCACCATATGTTATAGGTACCATGAGTGGAGGAGTTAGATTCCAAAAGATTTTCACTGACTTTACAAATGGAGGACTTATAGATACTGGTGGACAATTAAATATAGCCATTAAGGGTAATGGTTTCTTTAAGGTCCAAGGTGAAAATGGGGAAACTCTCTATACTAGAAATGGATCCTTTGCCATAACAGAAGGATATTTAACTGATTTAGATGGAAGAAGAGTACTTGGAAGAAATGGCGCTATTTCATTAAATGGAGGCACCATAGATATTTTAGACAATGGACAAGTTATGGTAGATGGTGGTCCTGTTGATATATTAGATATTGTAAATATAGGCAATAAGGAATTCCTTAGAAAGCAAGGAGATAATCTTTTTTACATGGCAGAAAATACAGTAGCAGAAGAAAATATATTTGATGGAGAAGTGCTACAGGGCTATCTAGAGGGTTCCAATATGAATTCCATATCTGGTATGGTGGAGATGATAAATCTCTTGAGAGAGTTTGAAGCAAACCAAAAAGTAATTAGAATGCAAGATGAGATGCTAGAAAAAGCAGCTAATGAAATAGGAAGAGTGTAGGAGGTAAAATATGAGATCCTTATGGACTGCAGCTACAGGAATGAAAGCACAGCAATTTAATATAGATACCATATCTAATAACTTAGCTAATGTAAATACTACTAGTTACAAGGTACAAAGGGCTGAGTTTAAAGATTTATTTTATGCAAATATAAAAAGAGCCAATATAAATGATGATCAAGGAAGACCCGTAAACTTGGAAGTAGGACACGGTGTCATGCCAGTTGCTACAAAAAGAGATTTTAGGACAGGAAGCTTCATAGAAACTCAGAATGCTTTTGATTTTGCCATAAATGGCCAAGGATTTTTCGCAGTTGAGTTGCCAAATGGAGATAGAAGATACACTAGGGATGGAAGCTTTAAACTAAGCATAGATGGAGATGAAGCTACCTTAGTTACTTCCGAAGGATACTTTGCCCTTGGTGAAGATGAAGATTTAATAACCTTTGATTTAGGGATAAAAGATATAACAGTTGACGAACTTGGATACATCTATGGTAAAGATGAAGATGATGAAACCGTTGAGATTGGGAGACTTATGCTAGTAAACTTCATGAATCCAGAGGGCCTTCAGTCTGAAGGAGGAAACTTATATAGAAGAACAGAGGCTTCAGGAGAAGAAAATCTTTTAGAAGCAGAAGAAATGGAGACTAGAGTAATACAAGGTTATCTAGAAGCATCAAATGTTCAAGTTGTAGATGAGATGGTTAAAATGATCAATGCCCAAAGGGCTTATGAAATAAATTCAAAATCAATCACTACTTCAGATGAAATGATGCAAATGGCCAACAATCTAAAGAGATAATGAGGTGATTAAATGGAAATATCACCAATTAATAATATTATAGATACAAACAGAGATCCTTCTTTGGTTCAGAAAAAGATGGAGAACCTAAAGGAAACCAAAGATGATAAAAAATTAATGGATGTATGTCGTGAATTTGAAAGTATATTTGTCCAGATGATGTTAAAGGAGATGAAAAAAACTGTCCCTGAGGATGGTTTCGTAGAAAAATCTCAAGGAACTCGTATATTCGAAGAAATGCATCTGGAGGAATTATCTAAGGAAATGACTAAAGGTGATAATAGTATAGGAATAGCTAAGATGCTATATGAGCAGTTTAAGACTACTAATCTTAAGAAAAATTACTAATTATTGATTGCTAATTGTGAATTATGAATGGAAAGATTAAGAGATTAAAGAAAAAAGATCCTTTGTTATGCTTAGGCAGCTTGTCATCCTGAGCAAAGCGAAGGATCTTTTTAATTCAACATTCAACATTCACAATTCACAATTATAAAAGTTAAGCCTTAAGGCTTAACTTTTATGGTTGGTTTTTCAAATAATGGTGTAATTTCATAAGTCACATCTGAGCCATTTACCACGAATTCTACAACAGATAGATTATAAATATCTTCTGGTTTTTGTAAAGGATTAGTATTTAATCCTATATATCTTATTCCGTCTTTTAAGTTTGAGGTATTTGTTGTACTACCTTCTTGTACAACAAATATATTCTTGCCTTTTTCGTGAGCTTCAACTAAATGCTTATGAAGTAGATCGGCTTCCAAAGGATCTGTAAATCCATTTGGACCAAATACAGGAGTAGATAAGAAAATCACAATATTATTTTCTACTCTATTGGCTAAGTCTGATTTTAGTTTATTCCATTGCTCAGCATTAGTAGCCCTAATACCTTTTTTTCCAGTATTCACATTTATAAAGATAACATCCTTATGTTTATTTTTCACGTAATTACTAGAAGCATCAATTCTAGCATAATTGGTTAATCCCTTTGCAAATTCTTTCGATACTCCATTAAAGAACACAGATATTTTATGTTTGTTTACTATAGATTTAACCTTAGATGCTGCATCATACTTAACTAACTCGTTTAATCCCTTTGGTTCCTTTAAAACAACAAAGGAGAAACCTTCTTTTTTCTTATCAATGGCAGCTTTAGTGTTTTTGCTATCCTTTAAAGTGCTTGGAGTAGGCATTACGATATTACCTAGCTTAGGAGCATAGAAGGCTGTTAGGCCATCAAATAATAGTTCACCAGATTGTTTCTTTAAGCTATCTGTTTCAACAGGATAGATTTTTTCTAAGGATATAGGATAAGAAATATTTGTTGGTATATTAGTAGTTATAAACTGCCATCCAGTCCAATCAATTGTTTTTGCGAAGTCAATTGTGTGTGAATTACCGTTACTATCCTTTATGGTTCCTCTCACCCAACTACCGCTATTATCCCCATTGATCCATAGTCCCAATTTTTTGGGCGTACCTTCAATAGGTAGTCCAACATTTTCACCATTCATTAGGGTTAGATATGCTGCCCTAGTATTTTCTCCTTGTGAAAAATCATATTTCAAAGATACAGATGAATTTCCTTCTTTTGCATCATTACTAAGATTTATTTCTCCTGTAACGTTATCAGGATATGAAGCAAATTTCATATTATCTAGGGATTCAAATTTTTCTATTAATTTACCATCACTACCTACGGTTACTATTATATTTTTAAGTCCTTCATCTAACTTAGCCGTAAGAACACCTGCTGCAGATTTATCAGCACTATGGAATACTCCATTTACTACTGTACCTATATTATTAATTGTTGAAAAAATTATATCTTCAGGATAAATTTTAGCTTGATAACCGTTTTTATCCTTGCCTAGGAATGTTGGCAATGTCTTTTCACTGTTTATATCAATATTAAAATCAGATAGATTAGCAGTTAATTCCTTTACATTACCTAATATATTAATATCTATGGAACCAACTATATTATCATATTGAGCAGTGATTTTTGTCTTTCCTTGTGATAGAGCTTTAAATACATTACCATCTATTTCTCCATTTGCTCCTTCTTGAGTAAATACGACCTTAGATTCATCTAGAGTTACAGGATTGTGATACTGATCATATCCTTTTACTGTAAATCTTCTTCTAGTATTCACAAACATACTAGTATCATCTGTTGATACCTTAATATAGGATAGCTCTCCTAGAGGAGCATTAGAAAATACTCCTACACCATTAACTACAAGTCTTTCCGTACCTTCAGAAGGTTTATTTACAATAGTTGCCTTCTTTTCATCTATAGGCTTTATGGCCATAACAGTTGAGCCGCCGCCATCTAAATTAAGTCCGTCATATGCTCCAAGTTGTTTAAGTATTGCTCCAAGCATCTCTTGGGAAACTCCTTTAAATGAAACATCCCTACCATCTATAGTTACTAAAATTAATTCAGTACCTTCCTTATTGATTCCGATTCCAGTTCTAGGAGCATCACCAGGTGAGCTTAAATCAGGCTTCCTTAGTTCCCCCTTTTCAAGGACAAAGCTTCCTCCTCCTATAGAAAACTTAATATCATTTATATCTGGAGTACTAGATATATTAAGCTCTAAGACATCACCTACAGCAAGTTTTTGTAGGTATTGACTGTGTGGATTCCTTGCAATTAGTACATATCCATTTTCAGGAATGTTTACAGCTTCTTTACCAACTCTTACATCTGTAACTACATCATTCTCCACTACAACCTCTACTAAATCATTATGGAACTTAGTACCAATGGATTTAGGTCCCCAATGCTTATTTAAAAGAGTTACAAAATCAAACTGTGTAGCCACATTATTTATTGCATGTATACTTATAGTTTGTCCTGTTGTAAGATTCTTAGCCTCCATCTTTCTTTGGAAGTAATCTATCTTAGCATTATTTAAAAAGTCTATAAAGATACTAGGAAGAAAAGATTGTACATCATTTCTACTGGAACTTAAAACCTCACTATTTTCAATCAATGCGCCTAATGATGATGGTAGGGGACTATAGTTGAAGAAGTCTCCATTTATTCCAGCCACTGCATTATGTTTCTCTACCATAGAACTAACCTTATCTCTATTTGGTATACCAGTAGGATTTACTAATCCCTTTATTTCTGTATGTGGATCCAATAGATTTATTCTAAGAACATTTATATTCCACCATCCAGAGGTAGTAAATCTTCTTATACTCTCATGGACCACCCCAGAAGAAACATTATTTTTTTCAACATTCTCATATATGGTATATGGTATATTCACAGTAATTTTACTTGCTAAAACTGGTCCCGTAGACGTAAAGATAGTTGTAGCAGCTAGTATTGAAACAAAGACCTTCTTAAATCTAATTTTCATAACCTCACCTCTTATATTTTGTGTAATTATCTGGTAAAAGGATTTAATACTACCTTTTTTACCTATGATTGCTTGTACATTCTATTATATAATCTAAATATTTCAATTGGGTTACAAAGGTATTACAAGTTAAAGGCAATGAATAGTGAATAGTAAATAGTAAATAGTGAAAAATAGTAGTTTCGAATTCATTTGAAGGTTACAAAAAATAAAAAAGGACTAAACTTTCGTTTAATCCTTTAATTAATGGTCGGGGTGAGAGGATTTGAACCCCCGGCCCCATGGTCCCAAACCACGTGCGCTACCAAACTGCGCTACACCCCGATATTTACTTGCTTGTGGCTGAAGTTGTTGTCTCATCCACTCGACTATTATAGTATACGATGGATTGGATCAAAATGCAATAGGTTATTTAAAGATAAATTAGATGATAATAGGGCTAAAATATGATTGAAGTTAATATAGGGGACTAATTTGAAGGATATCTAAATAAATCTTTAAATATCTACAAATTTCATATAAAAAAGTGAAAAAGTTTTAAAGTTGTTTTCGAAAACAGTTTATTTAAACTCTTAATTAGGAAAATTTAGTTTCCAATTTTGCTGTTATATATAAAATTTGGATATAATAATAAGAAGAATTAATATTATAATTATTGACTAGCATTTTTCACTATGGTAGAATGTTTGTTAGATAAAAACAAAATAGTTCCTTATCAAGAGAGGTGGAGGGTATGGGCCCAATGAAACCCAGCAACCAGTATTTATACAAGGTGCTAATTCCCACAGAACTATGTTCTGAGAGATGAGGTAAAGCGAATGCTAGGACCTTCTCTTGAGAAGGTTTTAATTATTATTAGGAGGAAAACAGATGAAAAAATGGTTATTTACTTCTGAATCAGTTACAGAAGGACATCCAGACAAGGTATGCGATCAAATATCTGATTCCATATTGGATGCAATACTTGAAAAGGACCCAAATGCAAGGGTTGCATGTGAGACAACTGTGACAACAGGAATGGTACTTGTAGTAGGTGAGATCACTACAAATTGCTATGTTGATATACCTAAGATTGCAAGAGAGACTATAGAAGAAATAGGATATACAAGAGCAAAATACGGATTTGACTCAGATACATGTGCTGTACTTACTTCCATAAGTGAGCAGTCAGGAGATATAGCTATGGGAGTAGATAAAGCTCTAGAGCAAAAAAATAATTCTGATGATGAATTAGATTTAATAGGTGCAGGAGACCAAGGGATGATGTTTGGTTATGCATGCAATGAGACTAAAGAATTAATGCCATTACCTATATCATTAGCTCATAAACTAGCTAAAAGATTATCAGATGTAAGAAAAAATGGTACATTAGAATATCTAAGACCAGATGGTAAAACTCAAGTAACAGTAGAATACCATGATAATAAGCCAGTAAGAATAGAAAATATTGTAGTATCTACTCAACATAGTCCAGATGTTGAATTGGAGACAATAAGAAAAGATATAATAGAACATGTAGTAATACCAATAATACCACAAGAATTCTTAGATGAAAATACAAAATACTATGTAAACCCTACAGGTAGATTTGTAATAGGTGGTCCTATGGGAGACGCAGGATTAACTGGAAGAAAAATAATAGTAGATACCTATGGTGGATATGGAAGACATGGTGGAGGAGCATTCTCAGGAAAAGATCCAACAAAGGTAGATAGATCAGCTGCCTATGCAGCAAGATATGTAGCGAAAAATATAGTAGCTGCAGGATTAGCAGATAAATGTGAAGTAGGATTAGCCTATGCCATAGGTGTAGCGAGACCATTATCTATTTATGTAGATACTTTTGGAACTGGAAAAAAATCCGATGTGGAAATTCAAGAATTAATCCGTAAACATTTTGATCTTAGACCAGCAGCTATTATTAGAGACTTAGACTTAAGAAGACCAATATATAAACAATTAGCTGCCTATGGACATATGGGTAGAGAAGATTTAAACCTACCATGGGAAAAAACAGATAAGGCTGAATTATTGAGAGGATAATCCTCTCAATAATTTTCTAAGTTGATAACAGGGGTGAAAGGAAAGATGATTCTAGAGGGTGTAATAGAGGAAATAAGATTCAGAAACGAATCCAATGGCTATACAGTTGCAAAACTAAATACATCTGATGGGCCAGTTACAATAGTAGGTAATACTCCCTTTATAAATTTAGAGGAAACCGTCAAAGTGGAGGGAGAATGGATTTATCATCCTACATATGGAGAGCAATTAGCTTTTACAAGTATTTCAACAGTAGTACCATCTACACTAAAAGGAATAGAAAACTACCTTTCATCTGGTTTAATTCCTCATATTGGTCCCAAGACGGCAAAAAAAATAGTTGAAAGATTTGGCCTGGAATCATTAGAAATCATACAATATAATCCTGAGAGGCTAAAGGAAATTGGAGGTATAGGTGAGAAAAAGCTTGAGATAATAGTAGAGGCCTATGCTGAACAAAGAGAGCTTAGAGATATAATGGTATTTCTACAGCAATATGGGATTACAGTTAATTATGGTATAAAGATATATAAAAAGTATGGGAAAGATACAATAAATATTATAAGTGAAAATCCTTATAGATTATCTGAAGATGTTTACGGTATAGGATTTAAAACTGCTGATAAAATAGCATCAAAAATGGGTATAAACAAAGAGTCACCCTATAGAGTAGAAGCTGGAATTAAATATATCATGATGGAGTTTGCAGGGAATGGGCATTGTTACGTACCTAAAAAAGAATTAATATTAAATAGCTCTAATCTATTAGAAGCAGGCGAAGATTTAATAGAAGAAGGCATAAGAAATCTAGGCCTTAGGGGAAATGTCCATTTGATTCCGGATGGTGAAGATACCCTCGTTTATTATACACCATTTCACATGGCAGAAAACAACGTTAGTAGAAAGCTTGTAGAGTTATCTCAGGTTCAACTAGAAGAGTTAGAAGTAGATGTGGAAAAGGAAATAAAGAAAATAGAGGAAGAAGAAAATATTCAATTTGCCAAAAAGCAAATACTAGCCATAAAGGAATCCTTAGAAAATGGCTTAGTAGTTATTACTGGAGGACCGGGTACAGGGAAAACTACTACCATAAATGCCATAATAAAAATTTGTGAGGATTTGAATCTATCAGTAATCCTTGCAGCACCAACAGGAAGAGCGGCTAAAAGAATGACCGAAACTACAGGAAGAGAAGCAAAGACCATACATAGATTGTTGGAATATTCCTTTATGGAAGAAGAATCTATGGCATTTGGCAAAGATGAAGACAGCCCCATAGATGTGGATTTAATAATCATAGACGAATCCTCTATGATAGATATTTTACTTATGAATTCACTACTAAAGGCCTTAAAGGTAGGGACCCGTGTAGTATTAGTAGGAGATATAGATCAATTACCATCAGTAGGTGCTGGAAATGTACTAAAAGATATTATTGAGTCAGGAGTAATAAAGGTTGTAAAATTAGACGAAATATTTAGACAGTCAGAAGAGAGTATGATAATAGTCAATGCCCACAGAATAAACAAGGGTGAAGAACCTATTTTAAATGCAAAGGACAAGGATTTCTTTTTCCTGACAAGAAATAGTAGTAGTGGAATACTAGATACAATATTAGAACTTTGTCTTGAGAGACTCCCTACATTTTATGGAGTAGATAAAGTAAGAGATATTCAAGTCCTAACTCCTATGAAGAAAGGTGATGTAGGTATCAATTCCTTAAATAAACATTTGCAGTCCGTCTTAAATCCTAATGATAAGTCTAAAGCGGAAAAGCAAATGGGAGATGATATCTTTAGAGTAGGGGACAAAGTAATGCAAATAAAAAACAATTATACAACTGAATGGAAGATAATAAGAGATGGCATAGAAGTAGAAGAGGGTGAAGGGGTATTCAATGGAGACTTTGGTTTCATCACAGATATAGATGAAGAAGATAGGACTATGAAAGTCTTATTTGATGATGATAAGGAAGTGGAGTACGAATTCAATCAATTAGATGAATTGAAACTAGCCTATGCTACAACAGTGCATAAATCACAAGGATCAGAATTTCCAGTGGTAGTGATGCCCATTAGCTGGGGACCACCAATGCTCCTAACTCGTAACCTATTATATACGGCAATTACAAGAGCTAAAAATTTAGTTGTATTAGTAGGAGAAGAAAAATATTTATCTATGATGATAAAGAACAATAGAATAACAAAGAGGTATTCAGCTTTAGATAAAAAGATTAGAAGTTATATGTCAATTTTCATGGGGGGATAAAATTGTTTCAGGCCTTAAACAATCTACTTTTTCCAAAAAAACATATTTGTCTTTTTTGTAGAGAAAAAAATGGAAGTATCAATGGATATATATGTAAGGATTGTTATGAAAATCTAGAAGTATTAGATAAGGAAATAAATATAGATTCTCCATATATTAAAAAAGCTTATTATTCCCTTTCCTATAATAGATTTATTAGGGAAAAGGTAAAGGATTATAAATATAATGGAAAGAATTATTTATGTAAGCCCTTTGGAGAAATTATGTTAAGAACAATTAAGAATAAAGAAATAGATAAAGATATAGATGTAATTCTATATGTCCCAACCCACAGAAGAAAAGAAGCTCTAAGAGGCTATAATCAAGCTGAGATATTGGCAGATTACATATCAAAGGTCTTAGGTAAACCTTTATTAAAGAATAACTTAGTAAAGATTAGATGGACAAAGGAGCAGAGCCATTCAAATAAAATTGATAGGATAATAAATTTAAAAGACTCCTTTAGAATAAAGCAGCCAAATGAAATAGAAGGTAAAAAGATACTTTTAATAGATGATATCGTAACAACAGGAGTAACCATGGAGGAATGTAGTAGAGTAATTATAAATAGCGGTGCTAATAAGGTAATAGGATTAGCACTTACATCAAGTAAAGATAATTGAGAGGTGTGAGATAATGAATGTAAGAAATTGTACTCGATGTGGAAAAATCTATAATTATGATGGCTTTAAGGTCTGTCCTACCTGTAGAAAAGATGACGAAAAAGATTTTCAAAAGGTAAAGGAATACCTATACGAAAATCCAGGAGCAAATATCCCGGAGGTTAGCGAAGCCACAGAGGTAGATGCAAAGAAGATAATTGATTTTCTGAGGGCAGGAAGACTTGAGATAGCAGATGATAGCAATCTAATACTAGAATGTGAAAACTGTGGAACCAGTATTAGAACAGGAAGATTTTGCGATAAATGTGCATCTGGACTTCAAAGAGAACTAGGACAAGTTTTAAATACTGCAAAGCCACAAAATCCATATGAAAAAAGAGAAGAAAAGTTTAGAGTAATAGATAGATATGGAAAAAGAAAATAAAACACTAAAGAAACACCCCATCTTACCGATAATAATAATGAAAAGATAAGTGGGGTGTTTTTTTATGAGGATAAATAAGATAGATAATATTTTCCAAGTTTATAACAAAAACTCAGGGGTAAAAAAAATCAACTCTAAGGAAATGTCAAAGGATATGGATGAAATCAAAATATCCAGTAAAGCAATAGAATTTCAATATGCATTACAAAAGGTTAAAGATGTAGAAGAAATGCGTATGGATAAGGTTGAAGATATTAAAAATAGGATTAAATCAGGGACATATAATATAGAAGGAAATAAAATAGCTGAAAAGATCCTCGAAAGCATCAATTTCAATAAAAAAATTTAGCGGCCGGTGATAAAAATGACTTTTACTGAAGAATTAGAAATAGTATTGGAAAAGGAATTAACTGTTTTAGTAGAATTAAAAGAGATTGCGTTTAAAAAAACAGATACTATTATCAATAATCATATACGGAACTTAGAAGAGATAACAAAACAGGAAGAGACTCTAATAAATGAAATGGCACTTTTAGAAAATGAAAGAGAAAAACTATTAGATACTTGGGGTGTAGCTATAAATACCCCTATTTCTAGTGTAATAGAAAGAATAACAGAGGATAATAGTGGGTTGATCCGTATAACAGAGGAAATGAAGGAAGTCATGGAAGAGCTTTTCTTGAGAAACAAATTAAACAATGATCTTATAAAAGAAAATTTAGATTGGATAGATTTTAATATAAATTTAATTACCAGTGCCCATACAAGCCCAGGATATGGGAAGGAAAACAAGAAATCCAGCGGAAATAGTATTTTTGATAGGAAGGTGTAGGGATGAGCTTCGGAGGTTTATATATTTCAATATCAGGGTTACAGGCATCAAGACAATCTCTAGATACAGTTTCACATAATATATCTAATGCAAATAATAAAAACTATGTAAGGCAATCAGCAATACATGGAAATAACCCATATACGAGAACAGCAGATGGTAGACTTGAAACAGGTACGGGAGTAAGTGTTATTCAAATAAGGCAGATTCGTGATGAATTCTTAGACTTGAAACTTAGACGTGAAATAGGGAGTTTTGGATACTATAATGCTAAATCACAGATTCTAGAAGATGTAGAAGGAGTATTTAATGAGATAACCAATAGTGGATTGCAGAAAGTAATGGATGATTTTTGGAATAATTGGAACGAACTATATAAAGAGCCAGAAAGCTTAACTATAAGAGGATTGGTACATGAATCCTCCGTTGCTTTTACAGAAACTGTAAACCATATATCCACACAGCTAAATGACATAAAAACAAACTTAAATAAAGAAATACTTGTTAAAGTAGATGAAGTCAATAATATATTAAATAATATAGCACAATTAAATAATAGTATTAAGCTAGTAGAAGGTCAAAATAGTAGAATGAAGGCCAATGATTTTAGAGATGAAAGAAATGCACTTTTAGATAGATTATCAGAACTACTTCCTGTTACAGCCTATGAAAACACCTTTGGAGAAACAATAGTATCACTACAAGGAAGAGATTTAATAAGTGGTAACCACGTGAGTACAATAGATGTAAAAACTAGTAAGGATGGATTAGGGCATATATATTGGAAGAATTCTAGTGAGAAAATAGATTTACAGGGATTAGGAGAGTTGGGTGGATTTATAGATATAAGGGATACATCTATGAATGAATATATTGGTAGAGTGGACAAACTAGTTAAAGAAATGGCACAGAGGCTAAATGCTCTTCATAGAGGTGGGGCTGACTTAGAAGGAAATCTTGGAGAAGACTTCTTTGTAGGCATTGATGGAGATAATCCAGCTGCTAATATAAGAATAAATCCAATATTAGCTAATTTCAATAAAATAGCAGTATCAAAAACTGGTTCAATTGGAGACGGAGATATAGCAAAGGAAATCTATGAAATAAGAAATGAACTACTTTATGGAGATATGAATTTAGACGACTATTATAGAGATATAGTCCTTTCCTTAGGTCTAGAGAGACAAGAATCAAGAACCATAGCAAGTAATCAAGATTTTTTAATCAGATCTATAGATGAAAAAAGAAAAAGTATATCGGCAGTATCTTTAGATGAAGAAATGGCCGATATGATAAAGTTCCAGCACTCATATTCAGCAAACTCTAGAGTAATAAATGCAATTGATGAAATGATAGAGACAGTTGTTAATAGAGTGGGATTAGTGGGGAGGTAGTTAAATGTTTTTTGGATTTAATTCAGCAGTAAGAGGGCTTCTTGCATCACAAAGAGCTCTATATACTACAAATCATAATATAGACAATGCAAATACAAAAGGATATTCAAGGCAACAAATAGATCAAAGAGCTACAGATCCATTCAAGATGCCAGGAATAGGGTTCTTAGGTACTGGTACGGAAATTCATAATATTCAAAGAGTAAGGGATTCCTTTGTGGATTTTAAATATTGGAATGAAACAGCTCCAAAGGGAGAATGGGAAATAAAGAAAAACTCATTAACAGAAATAGAAAAGCTAATGGGGGAACCTTCAAATAATAGTTTTAGAAAATATATGGATGATTTTTATAAATCCTTAGATGAGATGAGTAAAAACCCTTCAGATATGGCCTTTAGGGAGCCAGTAAAGGAAAACGCAATGGCCTTTGCAAAACATATTAATGAGACAGCAGAAAGACTACAAAATATGAAAAAAGAAACAGAATACTCTATAGATATGAAAGTAAAAAATATAAATAGTTTAAGTAGTCAAATTGTAGGGTTAAATAGACAAATTTATTCTCAGGAATTAGATGGCAAACCTGCAAATGATTTAAGAGATAAAAGAGAGCTACTTGTAGATGAATTAGCTAAGATTGTAAATATAAGAGTAAAGGAATCATCAGATGGAAAATATACTGTTTCTGTAGGAGGCATATCCCTAGTAGACCATCTATATTCAAATAAAGTAATATTCAATAAGGATGGAGCTGAAGGCAAGAAAATAACTTGGGAAAACGGAAGTACAATAGATCTTAAATCGGGAGAGCTACAAGGGTTATTAGATATATATGAAGGAAATGGACAAGGAAATAGTTATAGAGGTATACCATATTTTATGGATCAATTAGATAAATTCGCAAAAGGATTTGCAGATAAGTTTAATGAACAGCATGAAAAAGGACAAACATTAAAAGATGAATCAGGAGCTAGTAAAACAGGAATTAGTTTCTTTAAATATAATGGAAATAGTCCTGCGGCTACTTTAACCTTATCAGAAGATATACTAAAAGATATAAAAAATATTGCAGCAGGTTCAGAAGGTGGAGATGGGAGTGCAGAAGACAATAAAAACCTATTAGCCCTAATTTCTCAAAGAGAGTCTAAGAACTTTTTTGAGGGCTCAGTATCCCAAGGAACTCCAGATGATTTCATCAAGTCCATGCTTTCATCTATGGCAGTAGACAGCCTTCAAGCAGGCAGACTATATAAAACTCAGGAGCTTATACAAAAAAACATAGAAACAAAGCGTAGTTCCATATCAGGGGTAAACTTAGATGAAGAAATGGCAGATATGGTAAGGTTTCAGCATGTATATGTAGCTTCATCAAAGATGATATCAACTATGGATATGATAATAGATATTACTGTAAATAGACTTGGTCTAGTTGGAAGATAGTAGAGGTGATTAAATGCGTATAACAAATAACATGCTAATAAACAACATGACATACAATCTAAATGGCACCTTGCAAAGATTAGAAAAACTACAATACGAATCATCTGTAGGTAAAAAGTTTAGAGTTCCATCAGATGATCCAATAGGTGCAAGTAAATCACTAAAATTTAATACAGATATATCAAAGGTAGAACAATATATAAGGAATGCAAAGGATGCATCCTCTTGGATGAAGGAAACAGAATCAGCATTAAAGGAAATCAACGCAGTGCTTCATAGAGCAAATGAACTAACAGTCCAAGCTGCAAATGGTACAAATACAGAAGACCTAGATAAGATAAAGGATGAAATATCTGAGCTAAAGGGACATTTAATCCAAGTAGCTAACTCCACCTATGCAGGAAGATCATTATTTACTGGATTTAAGACAGACAAGGAATTATTAGATAGTGACGGAAAATATAAAGAGAATATAGAATTAGATGAAGTATTTGTATATAATGTAGGAGTGGCAGAAACAGTAAAAGTAAACACTTTGGCCAATAGAATTTTTGGTAGCGTAAAAGCCGATGGTACAGCGGATTATGATTCTGCAGCAGCTCAAGATTCAGAGGCTTATTTGATTAAAGTTTTTACTGACTTAGAAGATGCCTTAACCAGCAAAGATTCAGATGGAATCCAAAAGGCCTTAGGTAATATAAAAGATTCAATGAACCAAGTACTCTCAGTTACAGCAGAAATAGGAGCTAAGTCAAATAGATTAGAACTAACACAAAGCAAATTAGAAGATCAATTGATAACTCTTAATGAACTATTATCCTTCAATGAAGATGTTAGCCTGCCAGATGCTATGATGAGGTTAGCCATAGAAGAAAATATATATAGAGCTAGTTTAATGGTAGGATCTAAGATAATACAACCAAGTTTAATGGACTTTTTAAGATAATTGTAGGGAACGATCTCTGTATCGTTCCTTATTTACATGGGCATACATTTGGATGCCTATTTTTTATGGTTTTGGGTACAAATACTTATAGTAGAAGGATTAAAAATAATGTATAATAATTTCATAAATTGTATTATAATGGAATTAGTGTAGAACTAAGGAGGAAATACAATTGAAAATAAAAACCACGAATTTCGGTGAAATAGAGATAGAAAAAGATAATATAATCTATTTTGGAGAAGGAATCCCAGCCTTTGAAGAAGAAAAAGAATTTATAATCATATTTAACGAAGACAAAGAAAATCCTTTTCATTGGCTACAATCAGTTAAAAGTCCTAGTTTATCCTTTGTAATAATAAATCCATTTGAAATATTCACTGACTATGATATATTACTTCCACAGACAGCAATCAATAAGTTGAAAATAGAAAAAGAAGAAGATGTAACTATTTACTCTATGGTAGTTGTACCAGAGGATATAGAAAAAATGACAACTAATCTACTAGGACCAATAGTCATTAACACAAAGGAAAGATTAGGCAAACAGGTAATCTTAGATGATGAAAGATATACTACTAAGCATTTTATTTTTAATCAAGACTCCAAAGTAGGAGGCCAATAATATGCTGATACTTACAAGAAAAAAAGATGAATCAATAATTATAGATGGAAACATCGAAATAAAGATAATAGAAATAGAAGATGGCAAGGTTAAAATCGGTATTGATGCACCAAAAAACATTGATATTGTCCGTAAAGAATTATATAAAAGAATGCAAGAAGAGAACTTAGCTGCTGCTAATAATATTTCTAAACTAGAAGATATAAAGAAATTTTTCAATAGATAGAGTAATTAAATTACTACTCAAGGAGGATGCAGCATGGCCATGGACGGTACAGAAAGACTTTGTATTAGCAAAAATGGATTTTGGAAAGTACTCATAGTAGATGATGATAATTTTATACATAGGATGCTAAAGGAAATCAATAGAAACCTTATGTTTGAGGATAAAAATATAAAATTTTATAGTGCGTATACATCAGCGGAAGCTATAAAAATAGTAAAAGAAAATAAAGATATAGCCTTAGTATTACTAGATGTTTTTCTAGAAGAAAAGGATTTAGGATTAGGATTGGGTATAGCAAGATATATTAGAGAAGATTTAAAGAATACTGATGTTAGAATTGTTCTAATGACTGGTAAGGGCTCCAGCAGTTTACAGGATGAAGTTATATTAAATTATGATATAAACGGCTATGAAAACAAATCTGATTTATTTGCTAAAAAAATGAACACCGTTATTTTATCATCCTTAAGATCTTTTAGGGATATTAATCGTATAAGAAATAATAGAGAGTCCATGGAAAAAGTAGTATCATCCATATCTAAGTTATATGAAAAGGATGCCCTAAACGATTTTCTAGTATCTAGTTTATGTCATCTTAGCTCATTGATCAATCAATGTAAGGATAGAGAAGAGTGTAATATAAATTCCTTTGCAGCAGTTAGACAAGGGGAAACCAATATATTTATTATAGTTGGTGCAACGGGTAAATATAAAAACTTCATTAACAATAAAATTAGAGAAACTGTTTCAGAAACTGATTTAATAAAGGTAAATAAGATATTTAATGGTGGAGAACACGAGTTATTTGATGATTGTTATATAGCAAGATACAGAAGCACAGCAGGAAATGAGGCCATTATATTTATAGAGAATGAGGATCTGATAGACCATGTAGATATGGAGTTATTAGATGTATTCCATAAAAGCATATCTGCAACCTTCGATAACCTTTGCCTAAATCTAGAAATAGAAGCAACACAAAAGGAAATATTATATACTTTAGGTGAGGTTACAGAAGCAAGGTCAGAGGAAACAGGCTCCCACGTAAAGAGAGTATCTAAATATTGTCAATTGCTGTCAGAAGAATATGGTTTAAGCCAAAGAGACACTATGCTACTTACCCATGCCTCACCAATACACGATATAGGTAAGGTAGCAATTCCTGATAATATACTCTTAAAACCAGGTAAACTAACACCAGAAGAATTTAATATAATAAAATCACATACAACAATAGGATATAATCTCTTAAAAAATTCAAAAAGAGAAATCCTAAAGGCAGCAGCCATAGTAGCTTACGAACATCATGAGAGATACGACGGCAAAGGATATCCAAGAGGATTAAAAGGCGAAGAGATCCATATCTATGGAAGAATATCAGCCATAGCAGATGTATTCGATGCCCTAGACTCTCCTAGAGTATATAAAAAGGCTTGGGTAATGAATGATATACTAATGTATTTTAGAGAAGAAAGTGGAAAACATTTCGATCCTAAATTAGTAGACATACTATTTGACAATTTAGATAAATTTTTAGAAATAAAAGAAAAATATTCTGATGAAAATGCTAAAGTTATTGGACAAGCATCTGAGAAAAATGGAGATTAAATATATAATTTAAGTTAACGAGAGCTGAGGATATTATCCTAGCTCTTTTTGCATAATTGAATATTATATGAAATATTCTTATATTGTTGTAATGATTAAATCCTTTGTATATACTATAAGTACACAATATATTTGTTGTGTACACTTATACTTATACATAACAAATGGGTATAATCTAGTAACAATAAAATTATACTGTATATGTAATTTAAATATAGAGGGGGTTAACTGATGATTTTAACTCTAAAAAATATAGGCAAAATTAAAGATGCAAGGGTTGAATTAAATGGTATTACTGTTATTGCTGGTGAAAACAATACAGGTAAAAGTACAGTTGGTAAGACTTTATTTTGTATATTTAATAGTTTTTATAAGATTAATGAACAAATTCAAAAAGAAAGAAGAAATGCCATAAGAAAAGCTTTAGGTACTATATATCTAAACCGTAACTATATATTTTCTAGCAGCTTGGATGTAGAAGATCTAATAGATAATATATTCGAAAATACAGAGATATATAAATCAAATATAAATCTATTACAAAATAGAGTAAGAGAACATTTAATAATTGATAGAGATATTGATAAAGATATAAACGAGGTATTCATTGAAAATACCGTAAAGAAAATATTGCAAATTATATCCATTTCTGACGAAGAAATCTTTGAAACAGTATTGTCACAAAAACTAAATGTGGAATTTAATAACCAAGTTAATAATATCTATCTTTTCAATAAGGTTGGAATTGTAGAATTAAATATTAAAGGTACTAACATTAAAATTTTAATACAAGACAATGAAGTCAAAAATATTTCAGAAAAACTTAATTTAAATACAGAGGTAGTATATATTGATGATCCATTTGTATTAGATGAAATAAGACCCGTGCCACCATATTTAAGATCAGAGAATTATACGAACCATAGGCTTCATTTACAATCCAAACTTAGAAATATGAAAGAAGATTTTGGAATAGAAGATGCTATAAATAAGATTATTGTATCAGAGAAGATAGAGAATATTATTTCTAAAATAAACACTATATGTAGTGGTGAAATGATAAAAACTTCAAATGCAAGATTTGGTTATAAAGAAAATAATAAAGAAAAAGTATTGGATATAAAAAATATATCTACTGGATTAAAAACATTTGTTATATTAAAAACTTTGCTACTAAATGGCATTATTGAAGATAATGGAACTATTATTTTAGATGAGCCAGAAATCCACTTACACCCAGAATGGCAAATCTTATTTGCAGAGATTATTGTTCTCCTACAAAAAGAATTCAATATGCACATTTTATTAAATACCCATAGCCCATATTTTTTACGAGCGATACAAGTATATTCTGCAAAATATGAAATAGCTGATAAATGTAATTACTATTTGGCTGAAAATGTAGAAGACAAAGCTATAATTAGAGATGTAACTACAGATATAGATGAGATATATGCTAAGCTCGCAAAGCCTTTTGAAAGATTGGAAGTTGAGAGGTATAGTGATGATTGATATTCAGGAATATGATATTTTTATAAAAAATAAAAGTACTCTCAAGGAAACCTCCAAAGATGATGCAGATAAAAAAGATATAAAATATATGACTAGTTCAGAATTTGAAGTTATTGACTTTGATGGCGTAAAAGATGATTATATAAAAACCCTAAAGTTAGAAGATACACCAAAATCAAATGATGCCTTATATATAAAGGATACTGGGCTATATTTTATTGAATTTAAAAATGGAAATATGAAAAAAGAAATACATAAGGTAAGAAGAAAAATATTTGATAGTTTATTAATTTTTACTGATATAATTAATAAAGGAATTTCCTATACAAGGGAAAATATTAACTATATTTTGGTCTATAACAAGGATTATAGACCAAATCCTACGGGAAAGTTGGACAAGGATGAAGTACAGGAATCAAAAGAACTTGATAAGCTTGCAGGATTTATAATTAAACATGGAAGGTTAGAGTCTGATCCTTTTGAGTTAAAAAAGCAATTTGAGAGGTTATACTTTAAAAAAGTTTATACATGGACTGCAGAGGAGTTTGAAGAAAAGTTTATAAATAAACAAAAATGAAAAATTTATAAAAAACACTAAAGTTATCGGACAAGCATCCGATAATATAATCAAGAAGAAAGAATTGGAATTAAATTAAAACCACAACAAAAACCACGTGGAAGAAATTAAATTGTTTTGGTTTTAATTCAACATTCACAATTCAACATTCACAATTCCGAGCAAAGCTCGGCAGGCAAGGATGCCAAACAAACTTAAAATCAAGGAGGAAGAAAAATGAGAATTAATAACAATTTAATGGCAATGAACACACATAGACAACTAGGAATTTCAAATGCTGGTGGAGCTAAGTCAATGGAAAAGCTATCTTCAGGATTTAGAATCAACAGAGCAGGAGACGATGCAGCAGGACTAGCAATCTCTGAAAAAATGAGAGGCCAAATAAGAGGACTTACTCAAGCTTCAAGAAACTCTCAAGATGCTATTTCACTTATTCAAACAGCAGAAGGTGCACTTAATGAAACCCATGCAATTCTTCAAAGAATGAGAGAACTTGCAGTTCAATCAGCTACAGATACTAATACAATTGAGGACAGAAGCAATATTCAAGATGAAATTAATCAATTAACAAAAGAAATTGATAGAATTGCAACAACAACAGAATTTAATACTCAAGGATTACTAGATGGAAGTTTTAAAGGTACATTCCAAATAGGAGCAAATGAGAATCAAAATGTAGAATTACAAATTGGTAAGATGGATACTGCAAGTTTAGGGTTAACTTCTACTAACTCAATGGAGAGTAAAGCTCTTGCAGCTGACAGTAATTTAAAGGATGGAATTTATACAATAAAAGGGGCAAATCTTGTAGATGCTAATGGTAATACAGTAGGTGCATTTACTGCAGGTGATAACAAGATAACTATAAATGGAAAAGACACAACATTTGCTACTGCCAAATTAGGAGAAGGTGCTATTTTAACTGTTAAAGATGGTACTGCTGATGTTAAAAATACTATGACTGCCGATGCGCTTAAATTAGCACCAGGTGAGTATGAAGTTAAGGGGACAGATCTTATAAAAGATGGTAAGATAGTTGGAACAGTTGATGATAAGGTATCTGTAACTGTTGATGGAGTTACTGCAACACAAGCACAATTAGGATTTAATACTGATAAATTAACAGATGGAGCTAAATTTACTATTAATGGTTCAGATGTTTCTACAAGGGGAACTGCAGAAGGTAGTATAACTTCTATAAATAAGGCGCTTGAAAACGTATCTAAAGAGAGATCTAAACTGGGTGCTTACCAAAATAGGTTGGAACACACAATCAAGAACTTAGATACCTCAGCTGAAAATCTACAGGCATCAGAAGCAAGAATTAGAGACGTAGATATGGCAAAAGAAATGATGGAGCAAACAAAACAAAACATATTACAACAAGCTTCAACAGCTATGCTTGCTCAAGCAAACCAAGCTCCACAGGGAGTTCTTCAGTTATTAAGATAAGTTGAAGTATTAGATAAAACTATAAGGGGTCAGGGGATTATTCCTCTGGCTTCTTTTTACATATAACGGCAACCAAAGGAGTGTGAAATAATGAATATTAATAAAAAAATAATACTTCAACCTGAATATGTTAAGAGTTTTGTGTGTGATGGGGCTATATGTGAAGATAATTGTTGTCAGGGGTATTGGAATATCTTTGTAGATGAAAAAAGTTATAAGAAAATAAAAAAAGTGGGTAACACAGATTTAAAAAAGAAAATAGATAAATACATTAGAAGAAATAGGAGTAATCCTACTGGAGCATCATATGGAAAGATTCATCAAGACAAGGATATCAATCAATGTGTTTTCCTAACAGAAAATAAATTATGTGAGATGCAAAAAAAGTTAGGAGCGGATTATCTGTGTAATGTTTGTATGGTATACCCAAGATCAATTCACATTGTAGATAATGGATACGAAAGAAGTCTTACTATGTCATGCCCACTAGCTGCTAAGGAGGCGCTATTAAACCCAAATCCTATGGTATTTGAACAGTTTGAAGAAGTTCAAGAATTAAGGTTGATAAATGATAGTCCAGCATTAGAGACAGAAGGTCATCTATTTTTAAATAAACCTCAAAGATATTTTTGGGATATTCGAATTTTTAGTATTGGTTTATTACAAAACAGAAACTATTCTTTGGCAGATAGATTGATTGTATTGGGTATAGTGTACAAGAAGATAGAAGAACTATATATAAATAAAAATATAAGGGAATTACCAACTATGTTATCTTATATGTCAGAATTAATTGAATTAGGTTCTTTCAAGGAAGATTTACAGAAGGTAAACTCAAATATTGAAATTCAGCTTCAAATGACAAAAATGATAATAGATATGAAATCGAAAATGGGTTTTGTGAGTAAAAGATATCTAGAATGCTTGACAGAGACATTGTTAGGGGTGGGATATATAGAAGATGAGAGTTTTGAGGATATTATACAGAGATATAAATATAATTATGAAGAATATTATACCCCTTATATGAAAGAAAAAGAATATATATTAGAAAATTATCTAGTTAATGAATACTTCAAAGAAATGCTGCCTTTTGGAAAATTTGAAACGATATGGGATTCTTATATTTTCTTATGTCTGCTCTACAGTATGGTTAAATTACATTTAATAGGGATATCAGGATTACACTTAGGATTGACAGATGACATGGTTTTAAAATTAATACAATCACTTACCAAGGAAATGATTCACAATGAAAGATATATACAAGGAAATATATCAATGGTTAAAAATAGCGGTTATGATAGTTTGGCTTATATGTCTATTCTAGTGAAAAATTAAAGTAATGGGAAATTACTTTGGACAATTATATGGAAATAACAAATATGCTAATAGAATTGATAGGTGTTATGGAAGAAGGACTAAATCATATAAAAAAATACCATATTAATCATAGGTACAGAGTTAGAAAATAATATGGATATATATTTAAAAGATTTAATGAACCCCATGAATAAGGTAATATTTAACTATAAAATAAACAGGCAAGATGAGGTGGCGAGGCAGATTATAATTTGATATGAATGGAAATAGAATTAGCAGTGCTGAGGATTACCATGAGCAATTAAGAAAAGTTAATTATAGGTCTCTTAAATCAAAATTAGAAGGCAAAAATACCGTAGAGGCTAAGGAGTTATTATCCTATATTGAAAAGTATAGATTTAATGATAATGTATTATATATGAGGGATAATCTAGCAAACAATTTAAAACATAGAGGGGGTCTATCTTTTAAAGGTCTAGAAGATAATAGGATATTAGGATTTACAATTGAAGATAAAGATAAGAATACTTTATTTAATGCTGATTGGGTGGAACCAATAAAAATTGACATTGATGAAACTATAGAAATGATGGCATTAATACACATAGAATTAATTAATTTTGCTAGAGAAGTAAATGATTTTATTGATTTTGATAATATGTTTGAATTAGGTGAAGAAGGCAATGTATTGTTAAATATAAAAAAAGACAAAAATGAGTATAAGAAAGTAATTTTTTAGAGAAATAGTGGTTGTAATTTATCTGGATAATTTATTAAGGTAGGTGAGGGGTATGCTAGCTGGTGAAGCGAAAAAGATAATTTTAGAAAAAATTTCTCATTTGTATGATCTTGATATAAGGTGGAAGAATTGTAATCAATGCAACAAAAATGGAAAGTGTTGTGACGGGGCTCCTATTAGTTTGTTTCCAGAAGAATGGAATGATTTAAGAAAATATTTATTGAATAACGGAGAGATACTGAAGTATTCAATAAGAAGATATAATGAGAATAGAATCTGTTATTTTTATAATCCAAAGGCGAATAGATGCTTGATTTACGATTATAGACCCTTAAACTGTATTTGGACACCATTTTTACTTTTCAACAATGGCAAGCTAGGTGGATTTGTCAAAGATATTGATTGTAATTTTATTAAAATAGATGAAAATAGAGATTATAGAATAATAGATGGAGAAAATGGAGTTATAGAACTAGATATATCTGATAAGGAAAAGAATAAGGGATATTTGCAATATTATATTTTACTTCAATCCATAAGGGAGATATTTAGTTTATTGAATAGAAATGATGAATTGGAGCCTATAGAATATTATTATCATGAATTTGTGAAGGAATATCAATGATTATAATAGTTAACTAAGGGATGCGTCATACTTTTATTTTCAATTAGTAAACCTGGGGGGAATCCTCTACCAAAGGTACTATGTAGCATCCAAAGTTTGTCACAAACTCAAAAGGAGGTATTATAGTAATGGACAAGCAGCGTTATCAATGAATTTATTTCAATGAAAGTACACAGCACGCCAGTATTTCTGTAATGAAGATGGCAATGGATTCTACTAAAGGATAAGCGGCAGATATGGCTAAGATGTTAGAAGCAAATACAAAGATGATGGAGCAATCCATAAATCAACATATTGGTGGAAGTGTAGATATAAGTTTGTGAAGATTCCTTAATTAATGGACCCTTTTTCTACAAGAATTAAAAAACCTTTACTATGAATTTTATTTTGATATAATATAAACAGGTGCTTATATAAACCATATTGTTAGGAAATACATAAATAAACATATAATTGGAAGGATTTCAGGGGGGATAAAATTGACAAGAAAAATTTTTATTGGTAATTATAAGGGTGGGGTTGGTAAAACTACAAGTGTATTTTCAATTGCTGATTATTTGACGAGGGAACACGGTAAAAAGGTACTTATGTTAGACCTAGATCCACAAAGTTCCTTGAGTGAAATCTGTGTAAGAAATATATCTGGTAAAGGTACTTTAATCTTAGAGGATTTAAAACCAGAGGAAACATTAAATTATGTATTTGACATGAGTATAAGAAATATATCAACCAACAGTTTCTTGAATATTCAGTTCGATTTAAAGTATTTGATTAAACAATGTTCAAATGATGGTGCTTATTTTATCCCTTCAAGCTTATACTATGAAAAGAATCTAGGACTTGATGAATTATCTATGAGAATGTTAAATTCAATTGAATATTTTTCGATTTTAATCCAATTTATAAATATGCTAGACGAATATAATTTTGATTATATTTTGATAGATTGTCCACCAACAAGTAATATTATTACACAATGTGCTTTTTTAGCATCAGATTACTATTTAATACCAACTATAGAAGATGGAATTAGTACTAGCGGAGTGCTCCACTATATAAAAACAGTTGATGAAACATATAATAGATACTGTAGCAAAGAAAACAATGAGAATTATTTATTTAATAAGCATATTTTTGGGGAAAAACCAAAATTACTTGGGATATTTTATACATTAGCAAGGGGGCAGGTAGATTATTCCAAGATAAGAAAAGAATTTAATGAAGATTTAAATCATGAGGGTTTGCCTGAAAAAGAAATTTATGTATTTAAATCTTATACCGATAACTATATTGGAATTGCAAGAGATATTGCTAAAGGTGAGGTTAGTAAAATCGTAAATAATAAAAATGCTTACAGCGAAATAACTAAAGAGATTATTGAAAGATTATCTACTGTAGGAGGTGATTAAAATATCTCTTAATAAATCTGATATTTTGATTATTGAGGAAATAATAGATAAAATTAATAACTATGATGATTCAGATGCTGGTTCATATCTAATTTCTGAAAACTTATTAGAAGAAAATAATTTGCTTTTAATGGAAACATTATTGAAATTAAAAAAGGGAAACTTGAAAAAAATACTATCGGAAGGCAACTTAAATAAGAAAAAAAAGGATAAAACAGAGGAAATTAAATTTGATATATCGCAAATATTAGAAATATTTGACCAAAAATCAAATGAAGAAATAGAAAAAAGATATAGTTTGAATGAGCTAAGAAGCATGTATTTTACCATATATGAAATTAAATCACAATCAAAGGACACTAAAGGAGACTTAGTAAGTACTATCAGAAATTATATATATGGTAGAAAGAGAGCAAATTCATTTAGGGTAGATATATGACACTAGATGGTCTAGATCTGCAACTAACTATAGTATCTAAATAATCATTAAAGATGATAAGTATAGCTATTAGTCATTTATGGAGAATAGGTATTAACTTAAATCCAAGAGAGTATTCAAGGGTACAAAGATTATTTATATACCCAGGGGCATATGAATCTCCACAACTAAAGCACTCGGGACCGCCGCCCCCTCACGCACGAAAAATCGCATAATTGACGAGGGGGGATACCCCTAAACATATTTTTAATAAGCCATATATTCCTAAAGTATTGAAAACACATACTTAGAAGGGATGTGTGGTTTATTTATTTTGTAAGCATCAAATATAACCCACATAGATTCTACCCCAGGATCATGAGATAATACACCTAACATATTAGAAATTATGGGAGGTGTATTTTTGAAGTTAGATGAAAATAGAGAACTTTGGATAAAATGTGTAGAGGAATATAAATCTAGTGGGCTTTCCCAGAAGTCCTGGTGTGAGCAAAATAGTGTTAAGGCTACTTCCTTGAGATATTGGATTATGAAACTTAATAAAGGTCAATCTGTAACTAAACTTAATGATTCCCCTATAGAATTTGCAAGGATTTCAATTACTGAAGAGGAATCCTTCCCATCAATAGTTCTTGAAATCAAAGATATAAAATTATCCATAACTAATAATTATGATGAAATACTTCTTCTTAAGGTTATCAATACCTTAAGGAAAATATGATTAAACAAATTGCAATAGAAAGGGTCCATTTAGCACTAGGAGCAACAGATCTTAGAAAATCTATTGATGGCCTTGCTTTAATTGTTGAACATGTATTAAAAATGGATCCTTTTTCTACTCATCTATTTGCTTTCTGCAATAAAAGGCAAAACCTTATCAAGATATTAGTTTGGGATAATAATGGTTTTTGGATTCACTATAAAAGATTGGAAAATGGCTATTTTAAGTGGCCACAAAAAGAAGCAGGCCCATCTGTTTCCATAAATGAAAGGCAATTTCGTTGGCTTTTAGACGGCCTAAGTATAGAACAAAAAGATGCCCATAAACCTGCAAATGAAAGGATCCTAATCTAGAAATAAGTCTTTTAAAGATCTTAAATCTTAGGTAAATAAAGCTTTTTTTGTTCACCAAAATGTAGTATAATATAGGTATGGAAAATAGAACTGAAACCGAAAAATTACAACTACATAAAGAAGAATTAGAGCTTGAATCTGAGGAATTAGATAATGAAATTTCAAGGTTAAAACATGAACTGGAAATAGCAAATGCTAAATTAAAATGGTATGAAGAGCAGTTTAGACTAAACGCAGTTAAGAAGTATGGGAAATCCAGTGATAATGTAGATGAAGAACAAATTTCATTTTTTAATGAAGCAGAAATAACTAAAAGGCATGAAATAGAAGAACCTACTGTAGAAAAGATTACTTACGAGAGGAAAAGAAGGGGTACAAATAAGAAGTCTTTTGAAGATTTACCAGTAGAAAGAATAGAATATGAAATACCCGAAGCGGAAAGATCTTGTGAAATATGTGGAACTACTATGCATGAAATGAGCGTAGAAATAAGAAGAGAAATTAAAGTAGTACCAGCCACAGTATCTATAGTAGAACATGTAAGAAAGGTATATTCCTGCAGAAAATGTGAGAGAGAAGGGGAAAAAGCTAATATAATTACAGCTAAAATGCCAGAACCTGTAATTAAAGGAAGCTTTGTATCTCCTAGTCTTCTTGCCTATTTAATGTATCAAAAATACTCAGCAGCCCTGCCCCTTGATAGACAAGAAAATATATTTAAAGACCATGGGATAGAAATCTCGAAACAGAATATGGCAAACTGGATAATAAAGGGATCTGAACTATGGCTTGAACCATTCTTTGAAAGACTTAAAGAAGAACTACTTAAGGAAACCTTCATCCAAGCAGATGAAAGTCCTTTAAGAGTTCTAACTAAGGATGGAAAACCTACAGATAGTGAATCATATATGTGGCTATATAAATCTGGTAATTACGGAAAACAAATAGCACTATATGAATACCAGCCATCTAGAAGTGGAAAGCATCCTAAGAATTTCCTTAGTGGGTTTACTGGCCTACTTCAAACTGATGATTACAGTGGGTATAATTCTGTGGAGGATATTACAAGGGTAGGGTGTTTTGCACATGCCCGTAGGTATTTTACTGACAGTTTAAAAATCCTGACAAAAGAAGCAGAAATAGAAAAGACCCATGCTTATGAAGCAATTAAATATTTTAAAGAAATGTTCCACCTAGAATCAAAGTGGAAAGAATTATCCCCTGAGGAAAGGTTAAAAGTAAGAAATGATGAACTAAAACCTATATTAGAGGATTATTTGTCATGGTTGCAAAACCTTCAGCCAAAAGTTGTAAAGAAAAGCAAACTTGGCCAGGCAATCAACTATAGCCTATCCAATTGGGAACTATTAACCAATGTATTACTAGATGGACAATGTGAATTAGATAATAACGGAGCTGATAGATCAATCAAGCCATTTGTAATCGGAAGAAAAAATTATCTCTTCTGTAAATCTCCTCATGGAGCAAAGGCCAGTGCTACAATATATAGCGTAGTTGAAACAGCCAAGATGAATAATCTTAACCCATATAATTATCTAAAATATTTATTTGAAGAATTACCAAATATAAAACTTACAAGTCCAGACTCCCTAGATAATCTACTTCCTTGGTCAGAAACATTACCAGAGGAATGTAGGAGAAAACCTAAGAGCAAGGAATAAAAGTAAGTCCTATTTATGATATATAATTATCTCATAGATAGGACTTTATTTATAGGTGGGTTGTAATTGACGGATACAAAGAAACTTTAAGTAATATTGAAACAACAAGAAGTTTCATGGAGAACTATTTACCAAAGGAAATTTTAGCAATAACAGATTTAGAAAAACTAACTGTTGAAAAAGATAGCTATATAGATAAAGAATTAGAAGAAGTATTTTCAGATATTTTATTCAAGGCTAATATTAATGGTAAAGAAGGATATATATACTTTTTATTTGAACACAAGAGTTATCTATCTGATAAAGTGGCTATTCAATTATTAAAATATATAATAAAAATATGGGAACAAAAAACTGAGAAAGAAAAGCATAAAAGGTTGCCACTAATTATTCCACTAGTAATCTATCATGGGGAGAATATTTGGAATATAGATAGGAACCTAATAGGATTAATAGATGGATAGAAGATTTACCAAAGGAAGTAATAAAGTATATCCCTGACTTTGAGTATTTATTATACGATTTATCACCTTATGGTAAAGAAGAAATAAAAGGAACAGTACAACTTAGGATTTTTCTTGAGATACTCAAAGCCATATTTAATAAAGACTTAAATGAATTTATTCGTGTATTGGAAGAATAAATTATAGCATTTGAAGAATTAGAATCAAAGGAAAGTGGAATAGATTATTTTGAAACCTTTATAAGATATATAATGAATGCAAGGCAAGATATAAGTATAACAGATGTGTATGAAGTAGTAAAAAATATCTCTTTAGAAAGGAGCGAGGAAATAATGACAATAGCAGAGCAACTTATTAAAGAAGGTATGGAAAAAGGAAGGCTAGAAGAAAAGAAAAATGTAGCTAGAAAACTATTATCTGTAGGGTTAACAATAGAGCAGATAGTAGAGGCTACTGACTTAAGTATAGAAGAAATTATGGAATTAAAAGAGAATACTGATAATTAAAAAAGACACCTTTCCTAATGTCGAATATAGGAAATGGTGCCTGTTGATTAACTTATTTAATATTCTGAATATATATAACAAACCAATCTATCTCATAGGTAGAAATACTTATGAGATGGATTTTATTCCAAAAACATCCTAGAACTGCCAAAATACATATGATACAATAAAATAAACTTTCAACATAGGGAGAGTGATTCGATGTTCAAACCTCAAGATTATGCCTTTCAAATAGAAGTAACAGTAAAGGCTATATTTAATTGTAATAAATACGAGCTTGGTGGTATAGCAGATGCTAATTTTATAGAAAAAGATCCCTTCATTGCTATAGCTATAGTACTAGGCAATTTTTATAATAAGGTGGATGGAAGTTTTAAGGAAAAGATAGATGAATTCTTTAATAAATATTATTTAGAAATGGGAAAAAGTATATTGGACATAGGAGAAGAAAAAATTAAAAGTATAGTAAAAGATTTTAATAATATAGTAGCAACAATTTAAAGTGATCTTAATTATATAAAAAGGAGCTTACATTATGGACATAGCAGCATTATCAATGAGCCTAAGCCAAATGAAAGTAGCCCAATAAGCCAGTATCTCTGTCATGAAAATGGCAGTGGACACATCAGAAAATCAAGTTATAGACTTATTACAAGTACTAGAAGCAAATACTAAAGTAATGGAACAATCCACTAATCCTCATTTAGGTAAGAATATAGATAGTAGGTTATAAGGACAGATTTTCTGTTCTTTTTTTTATCCATAGGGTATAATACTGTTATTAGAAAAGATTGGTTTATAAATAATGATTCAAGGGGATAGTGATTTATTATGAGTATTTTAGAAGATATAAGAAAAGGTGAAGGGAAAACAATAGAGTTTAAGGAAATTATGCCATCTGCTGATAAATTAGCAAAGACAGTCATAGCATTTGCTAACATGGCTGGTGGAAAAATAATAATTGGTGTATCAGATAGAGGAGAAATAAAAGGAATTGAGGATTTAGATATTACGCAAAAAATGGATAAGATATCAAATATTTTGCATGATATGGTTCAGCCAATTATTATTCCAGATATATATACTTATGCAATAGAAGATACTAATGTATTAGTTGTAGAAGTTTATCCAAGCCAAATAAAACCTCATTTTATAAAACGTATAGGGAAACTTGATGGGACATATATACGAGTAGGAGCTACAAATAAAAGAGCTGATATAGAGTATATACAAGAACTTGAGCGACAGAGAATAAATTTGTCATTCGATGAGGATTATTGGATTGAACAAAGTCCTGGTTTCGATATTAATAGATTATTAGATACATTAAAACAACATTTAGTAGAAGAAATAAAACAAAAAGACTTAGAAAATTTAAAGCTTATAAAGAAACAAGATAATATCACTCATTTCACTAATTCAGTGCCTATTTTATTAGGTGTTTTTGATTATGTACAAATTAAATGCGCCCGATTTAAGGGAAATGAAATGGATGTATTTATAGATAGGAAGGAATTTAATGGTAATTTATTTGAACAACTAGAAAATACTATGAACTTTTTACTATCGCATATTAATTTGCATGGTAAAGTAGGGAGTGATTTCATTACACGTGTTGATGAATATGAAATACCACCAGAAGCACTTAGGGAAGCCATAGTAAATGCTATAATACATAGAGATTATTCTATGACAGGATCTGATATCAAAGTATCAATATTTGATTCTAGAATTGAGATAATATCCCCAGGAGGGTTTCCAAAGGGTATAACGGTTGAAGAAGTAGTTGGTGGACGTTCAGAAATACGAAACAGGGTAATTGTGAGAATATTTAAGGAAGCCAAGAAGATAGAACAGTGGGGAAGAGGTGTTAAACGAACAATGCAACTATGTATAAATAAGGGATTGAAAAAGCCAGAAATATATGAAGTTGGAATGTTTGTAAAGTTCGTTTTTTATAGAGAATCGGACGCAAAATCGGACGCAAAATCGGACGCAAAATCGGGCGCAAAATCGGGCGCAAAATCGGACGCAAAATATAATATATCTAATTACCAGGATATACTTATTAAGTATTTGAATGAGAATAGCGAAATAAATATTTCTAAGGCTGTAGAAATCCTAGGCCTATCAAAATCAAGAACAAATGATATATTAAAAATCATGGTTGATGATGGTATAATTACAAGGAAAGGACGAAGTAGAGCTACAAAATATATAATAAAAGGTTGAAATAGAATTAAATTAAAGGAGGTCAACAACATGGATATAGCAGCACTATCAATAAATCTAAGCCAAATGAAAGTAGCTCAAGAAGCTAGTATTTCTGTAATGAAAATGGCAACGGACACTGGAAAAACACAGATGAATGATATGGTACAAATGATAGAAGCAAATACAAAAATAATGGAGCAATCAGTAACTCCTCATATTGGTAAAAACATAGATATTAAACTATAAGGACAGATTTTCTGTCCTTTAATTATATTTATATGGTAATATAGTTAAAGAGATATAAATTATAGGGAAGAAAGATTATAAATAACTATATCATTATGAAAGGTTGGATAAGATTGAATTCAATTTTTACAGAAAAAAATATTAAGAATCTAAAGATAAAAAATAGAATGGTAGTACCTCCTATGGTTTGTTTCAACTTTGGTGGACAAGATGGTTTTGTGGCAGAAGAAAATATTCACCATTATGAAAGAATGGCAAAGGGCGGAAGTGGGTTAATTATAGTAGAAGCAACAGCCGTTAATGAAAAAGGTAGGTTATCAAAAGATCAATTGGGTATTTGGGATGATAAGTACATAGATGGGCTTAGTAAAATAGTAGAAGTTTGTCATAAAAATGATTCCAAGGTTTTCATCCAACTTCATCATGCAGGTCTTAGAACATCAAAATCTATCAATGAAGATATCATAACATCGTCAGACTATGACAATGGAAAAGTGACAGCCAGGGCTATGACTATAGATGAGATCCATGCCATACAAGAGGATTTTATAGATGGGGCAATTAGAGCAGAGAAGGCTGGTTTTGATGGGATTGAAATACATGGAGCTCATTCATATTTACTGACTCAGTTTTTTTCTTCTAAGGTAAATAAAAGGACAGATGAATATGGTGGAAGTTTTGAAAACAGAATGAGAATTGCCACTGAAATAATTCAAAGGATAAAGGAAAAGGTTAATCCTAACTTCATAGTAGGTATTAGAATGGGATGTAATGAAAATGATTTGGAGACGAGTATTGTAATGGCTAAGGCATTTGAGGGTATAGGGATAGACTATCTTCATATATCAACAGGATTTGATAATACCCCTATTAATATAGAATTACCTAAAGATTTTCCTTGTAATTGGATCGTATATGGTGGAACTAAAATAAAAGAAAATGTGACTATCCCTGTAATTGCTGTAAATTCCATGAAGACTAAGGAACAAATAAAATATTTATTAGATAATGATTTGGTAGATTTTGTTGCAATTGGAAGGGGACAATTAGCAGACTATAATTTTGTAAATCATATAAGAGATGAAAAGGATATAGATGAATGTTTAGGATGTAGTCCCTGTAAATGGTTTAGTGACGGGAGAAATTGCCCTAAAAATAATTACTACTAAATTTAAGATTGTGATATTCTTCTGAATATCACAAATATGAATCTTCATTTAAAATAGTTTTTATTAACAATTCACAAAAACTCTCCATGAGTTATATTAGCTTGGTACTTTGATGTAAAAGTTCCACTTAGTTTTACTTCTTCGATAATATAATGATAAAATTTAATAATTGGGTATATGATTAATAAGAATGCCAAAGGAGGAAGATACTGTGAAGATTAGAGAAATAATGAAGTCACCTGTAATAGCAGTAAGGCCTAGTGATACTATTGGTAGAGTATTGGAAATCATGAAAAGTGAAAATGTCAATGGCACACCTATTGTAGATGAAAAAAGTCATATAGTTGGAATAATAGTTAAGGCAGATATTTATCGATTTTTAATTGATCCAGGACATTATGAAAGCTGCCCTGTGGAATGGGTAATGACCAAGAAAGTTGTAAAGGCAAATGTAGATGAAGATATAATAGATGTAGCTAAACGTTTGAGACAGAATGATATCATAGCTTTACCAGTTCTAGATGATGATATACTTGTAGGAATTGTATCAATAGAAGATTTTGTAGACTACTATATTAATACTAATATTATATAACATCCATTTCATATAATTTTATAAAATACAATAATAATCTTTAAAATAGGTCTATTGTCCATATTTTCATAGTAGCTTTGAGAATCATTTTTTATAGATTACTTTATGGTATAATGAATACAGAAGTGAATTTGTGATGAGGTGAATTGTATGTCCTATGAAATATGTAAAAGATGTAGCAAAATGTTTAAAAAAAATGGAAAAGTATATTGTGAGGATTGCTTTGAAAAGACTGAGAAGGAGCATGATTTGATTATAGAATATGTTAGGAAACATCCTGATTCTACTATTCTAGATATTATTACAGCAACGGGAGTAACACTTAAAAGCATCAATTGCTTAGTAGAAGAGGGTTATGTTTCTTATGTAGATAATAAGCTAAGGAAAATTGATGAAGATGAACTTAACAGAGCAATGGATAAAATAATAGGCGCAAAAAGCAAGTTTCATATAAAAAAAAGTTTTTAACTATACAATATAATTAAAACAAAAAGAAGTAGAAAAATCAGTAATTAACTTTGCTAGTGAAGTGTTTTTGTTATAGATGGTGGATGGTTAATTAAATAGATTAAGTATAGGATAGATTTGGAGATGATTCAAGTCTATCTTTTTTAATGTAAAACAGTATTGCAAGTTAATAATAATTGTTATACAATAAATATAACAATTATTATTGGAGGGAAATCTATGAAGAAGCTAAAAAGATTGATATTATTTTTCATAACTATATTTATATTAAATTCCATTGTAGGCTGTACAAAGGAAGCTCCTATTGAAAAAATAACGAAATATTCAGAGGAAGAATATAACTTAGAGGTTGAAGAAGGACAAATATATGGAACATTAACACTACCTAAAGAAGGAGAGAACTTTCCGGTAGCTATAATAATAGCTGGATCTGGTCCAACAGATAGAGATGGTAATAACCCTATAGGCGGAAAAAATAATAGTTTAAAGATGATAGGGGAAACTTTAGCAAAAGAAGGTATAGCCTCCCTTAGATATGATAAAAGAGGGATTGGAGAGAGTAAATCTTTAGTTAAAAATGAAGAGGATTTAATTTTTGAAGATTATATTGAGGATGTTGTAAGATGGGTAGATAAATTAAGAGAAGACAATAGATTTAGTAAGATCATCATTATAGGCCATAGTGAAGGAGCCCTAATTGGTGCAACAGCAGCATATAAATCTAATGCTGATGGATTTGTTTCAGTGGCTGGTATGGGATATTCTGCCTATGATACATTGATAAGACAACTAAAGGATCAGCCTGGAGATATATATGAAAAGAGCCTTCCGTTGCTAGATACATTAAAAGAAGGTAACTTAATATTTAATCCTCCACAAGAACTATATGCTTTATTTAGACCTAGTGTTCAACCATATATGATTTCTTGGTTTAAATATGATCCTGTGGCAGAAATTGTAAAGGTTAAAGTGCCCGTTTTAATACTTCAAGGAGATAATGATATTCAAGTTGAAGTAGGAGATGCAGAGATGCTGCATCAAGGCAATCCAGATGGTAAACTAGTCATAGTTAAGGGGATGAATCATGTACTAAAGGATGCTCCTACAGATAGAGAAGGAAATATGGCTACTTATAGTAAGCCAGATTTACCATTAAATGAAGAATTCAAAAATGAATTGATAGGTTTCATTAAGGGTATATAAGAAAAGACGGAATTTCACCGTCTTTTCTATATAATATATGCAAGGTGATGGAATGATTATAGAAAAGGGTTTTCATAATAGAATGAAAAAGATAATGTCAATTCGTATGTTAGGCACAGGCATGGACCTAGGAGAATTAAATGAATATGCCTGTGAAATATGCTTTCTTTTAAAAAGAAACATATAGGTAATGAGAACCCTTCTACTATACTTTTATTGGATAATCCCTTTGGAAAAGCATCTGGCAAGCATGTATTAGACCCTATTTTTGAAATAGCAGATAAGCTAAATTTTCAACTCATTTGCTTTGCAGCTCCTGAGATAATTAAGGTGGAGATTAGTGAAAGATTTCCAATCTTTTGGGAACTGAGGGTTGAAGATGGAAAGTTGTCCGGGACTGTAATTAAATCTGTGCTTAAGTGAAAATAAATGCTCTTTCTCAATTGAGAAGGAGCATTTTTTCGCAGTAAAATTTATATAACTTTTTTTCTGATTATATCTTCATGTTTTTCAATGGATCGTTCAATTCTATCTAGCCTTTGGGTATTTTGTCTATAACCATCAAGTACTAAATCTAATTTATATCCATGGTTAACTTCTATTTTAGCCATGTTTTGATTTGCATTAGCAAGTTCAAGCCTCAATTCTCCGATATCTACTCTAAGTATACCTGCATCACTTTTTATAGTATTAGCATCTCGTTTTATTATTGAAAGATCAATTTTTATATCTTCGTTATCTATTTTTAGTATATTTACATCTTCTCTTAATCCAGATACTTCTTGGATTAAAATACCCATGTGATTTTCAAGGTTGTCAAGTCTTGTACCAAATCCAGTTTTGATATCGGAAACTTCATTCCTGATATCGGAAACTTCATTTCTGATATCGGAAACTTCATTCCTAATATCGGAAACTTCATTCCTGATATCGGAAACTTCACTCCTGATACCAGAAACTTCACTCCTAATATCAAGAACTTCAGCCTTAACCTCAGAAACCTCTTTTTCAAGTCTTTCAAATCTTTGATTAAACGCATTATGCATAGCTTCAAATTTTTGACTAAACTCAATATACATTTTTTCCATTAAATCATATAATTGGTTATCCAAAGGAATCTCCTCCTTTTATCCTTAATATAATTATACCCTATAATAATTTATTGTAAATACATTTACATTTATATTTGAATTTACTTATTTATTAGAATATAATAAAAACAGATTCATTATTTCAAAGGATGGAGGGATAGAATGGACAAGGAATTTTTCATAAGAAATAGAAAGAAATTAGAAGAAAGGTTAGAGGATAATAGTATTTTATTATTATTTGCAGGGAAGGCACCATATAAGTCTGCTGATGAGCTATATCAATTTATACCAAATAGAAACTTCTATTATTTAACAGGAATTGATAGAGATAAAATTATTTTCTTAATGAGTAAAATTGATGGGAATGTTTCAGAGAAACTATTTATAGAAAGACCAGATCCAGTTATGGCAAAATGGGTAGGGGCTACAATTACAGAGGAAGAGGCAAAAGAAGCATCTGGAATAGATGTTATTGAATACCTAGATAGATTTGAGGGAAGTATAGGCTGGATGTTAAATAGAATAGACAAAATATATCTAGATTTAGAGAGACAAGAAATAAGTACATCAATGACAGATCCTCAAATTTTCGCTAAAATGATAAATGAAAAATATCCATATATAGGGATGAAAAATATTTATCATGATATTGCAGATTTAAGAATGATAAAATCAGATGAAGAGATCCAAAGGATTAAAAAGGCAATCGAAATAACTAATGAAGGTATAATGAATATGCTTCATAATATTAAACCAGGAATGATGGAGTATGAAATTGAAGCGTATTTTGATTTTACTTTAAAGAAAAATGGAGTTACAAATAGAGCTTTTGAAACAATAGCTGCAAGCGGTAAAAATGCTACAATCCTTCATTATGTAGATAATAACTCTAAGGCTCAGGATGGAGACTTGATCCTTTTTGATTTAGGTGCTCAGTACAAATACTATAATGGTGATATAAGTCGTACCTTCCCTGTAAATGGTAAGTTTACTGAAAGACAGAAATTAGTTTATAATGTTGTCTTAAAGGCACAAAAGGCTGTTGAAGATGCAGCAAAACCAGGTGTTCCTTTTAAGGAATTAAATGAAGTTGCAAAGAAGGTCTTAGCTGAAGGTTGCAAGGAATTGGGATTAATAAAGGAAGATAAAGAGCTTTCAAAATACTATTACCATGGGGTATCTCACTATTTAGGGGCTGACACTCATGATGTAGGTACTTATAATACTCAACTCAAGCCAGGTATGGTCATAACCAATGAACCAGGACTTTATATTGAAGAAGAGGGAATAGGTATAAGAATAGAGGATGATTTACTTATTACTGAAGATGGATGTGAGAATCTATCTAAATATATTATAAAAACTGTTGAAGAAATAGAAGCAGCTATGAATAAATAAAATATTCTGGAGGGATAAGAATGACTAATAAATCAGAAGGAAAAAAACTACAAGAATCATTAACTCATAAATGGAGAAACGTATGGGAAACCTTAACAAGTGATGAAAGAGAAAAGGTTTTTGCTATAAATGAAGAATACAAGGACTTTTTAGACAAGGGTAAAACAGAAAGAGAAGCAGCAAGTGAAGTAATAAGGATAGCTTCTGAAAATGGCTATATATCAATAGATGAAATAATAGAAAAGAAAATAAAACCTACTCCAGGAATGAAAATATATGCTAACAATAAGGATAAATCTGTTGCATTATTTGTAATGGGTCAAGAAAAGCTCCAAAATGGAATGAATATAATTGGTTCGCATTTAGATGCTCCAAGAATAGATTTAAAACAATTTCCACTTTATGAGGATTCAGATTTTGCATTACTTAAGACCCATTATTATGGTGGAATAAAGAAATATCAATGGGTAACATTACCTTTAGCCTTACATGGAGTTGCAATAAAATCAAATGGAGAAAAAGTTAATATAGTTATAGGTGAAGATGAAAATGATCCAGTATTCTTTATAACGGATTTACTTCCACATCTAGCTAAGGATCAAATGGCAAAGAAAATGGATGAAGGAATTACAGGGGAAGGGTTAAACGTTTTAATTGGTAGTATTCCTTATGCAGATGGAGAATTAAGTGAGAGAGTTAAATTAAATGTACTCCACATATTAAATGAAAAATACGGAATAACAGAAGAAGATTTTACTACAGCAGAATTTGAAATAGTGCCTGCAGGTAAATCAAGGGATGTAGGCATAGATAGATCCATGGTTGGAGGATATGGACAGGATGATAGAGTTTGTGCCTTTACTTCTCTTAAGGCTATACTAGATATAGAAACTCCAAATAAAACAGCCGTTGCCTTATTTGTAGATAAAGAAGAAATAGGTAGTGTAGGAAATACAAGTATGGAATCAATGTTTTTTGAAAATATAGTTTCTGAATTAGTAGACCTTACTGAGGAAAAGTATTCAGAACTTATAGTTAAAAGAGCATTAGCAAACTCATCTGTACTTTCAGCAGATACTTTAGCTGGCTTTGACCCTAATTATCCTGAAGTATTAGATAAAAAGAATTCACCTTTCATAGGTAATGGTATAACTCTAGTGAAATATACTGGTGTTAGAGGAAAAGGTGGCAGCAATGATGCTAACTCAGAGTATATAGCTAAGATTAGAAAGATATTTAATGATAATAATGTAGTATGGCAAATGGGTGAGCTAGGAAAAGTTGACCAAGGCGGTGGGGGTACAATTGCATATGTACTTGCAAAATATGGAATGGAAGTAGTAGACTGTGGAGTGCCGCTACTAAGTGTACACGCTCCTTACGAAATCGCAAGTAAGGCAGATGTATATATGACATATAAAGGATACAATGCTTTCTATAAAGCTTAGGTAATATTAAAGACATATCTAGAGGTTGTCCAATAGATATGTCTTTTAAATTATTCTTCATTTACCCAAGCATCAAATTTTTCCATAGTTAATTTATAGGTTTCCTTTGATATTTCTGGAAGTTCACCTAAGATTTTTTCCGCTTCCTTGAATCCTTGCTCTATGGCAGATCTAAGGGTTTCCGCCTTTGATTTATCTCCCCCTGATAGTGCTATTGCAAAATCTACCAATCTTTGGCTCACGGCTTCTGCTCCAAGGGGGCCATCAGGTCCTATTAATTGTTGGGCTTCTAGTCTTGCAGTCTCGTCTACTTCTATGATCTCATCCTCATCTAGTAATTCAAGAGTCTTACCTTGACGTCTGAGCATATCTTCTACTATTCGCTTTAGGTATGCATAAGCCTTTTCACTATCTTTTTTTAGCTTGTCTACTGTATTTTTGTCATATATATGCCCTAGATTTTCTTGTTTTTCTGTCTTTTCATAAACTGCTGCTGGAGTTTCTTTTGGTTGTTCTTTAACAGTTGATTTTTTCTCAAGTTCTACCTTTTCAGGCTTAACTATAGGTTTAGTTGGCTGTACATTTTCAACTTTCATCATCATCACCTCTACTATATGTATCGGCATATGTTGGAAAAAATTAACTATCCAAACTCCTTAATGTTGCATTAATTTCTCCACCTATAATGACTATAATACTACTTATATAAAGCCATATTAAAAGAACTATAATACCTCCCAGGCTGCCGTAGGTTTTACCATAGTTGCCAAAATTATTTACATAATAAGAAAATATAGTAGATGTAATAATCCAACCAAGGGATGCAAAAATAGCTCCAGGCATTGCATGTTTAAGGTTGATTTTTCTACCATTTCTAATAGATGGAATATATCTATATAATAAAGCAAATATAAGAATCATAAAGGATAATGATATAATTACCCTAAAATACTGCCAAAATGTAATGAATTTTTGAGTAATACCTAAAAATTCAAACAATCTAGTTCCTAAAACTTCACCAAATACCAAAGTAAGCAGGACTATAACAAGTAGTGCTAATAATGCCACAGTAAACAATATGGCTATAACTCTTAATTCAAGGTAGGATCTAGTTTCTTCAACGTCATAGGCTTTGTTTAGTACACGAATAAGTGCCATTATACCTTTAGAAGCTGCCCAGATACCCGTTATAGCACTTAAGGAAAGCAAGGTTTCATTACTAGTACTTATAGTCTCAATTAGCAAAGTAGATATTAGTCTTTGAGTATCCAGTGGCAATAGTACTATTATACTATGTAATACATCTTCCCTAGCAATAGGTGTGTAGCTTAATATATTTAAAAAGAAAATAAGAAACGGAAAAATAGATAATACCAAAAAATAGGATAGTTGTGCACCTATAGCTGTTACACTATCATCTTTCATTCGAAACAATAATTCCTTTAGAAATCTTGCATAAGGATTATTATATCTGTCTAACCAGTTTAGCAAATGAAACACCTCCTTTTTTAGTGTATTACTATTTTACCATATAATTACAAATTTAAACAATGAGACGTGGAATTATTCCATGTCTCATTCTAATAAATCCTTTAAGGCTGAATCAAATAGTTTCTTAAGATTTTCTTTATTTGTCGTATAGTAGTATCTATTATTTATAATGCTAGGTTCGAAATTTAGTATTTCTAAATCTAACAATAAATTTAGATGATAGGAAAGGGTTGCCGTAGTTAGATTAAAATAATCTGCTAATTCTTTATTATACCATGGCCTTTTGGACGTCATTTTTAGAATCTCAATTCTTTTTTCATCAGACAATGCTTTAAACAGAGATTTATAAGCATCACGGGTTTTTCTAGTTTCAAACCTATGCTCTACAGTCTGCCCGCAGTACATGACTAAGGTATCTTCAAATGTGAAATAAAATACCCCTACATCAATAAAGTAACTCATATATATAATTATATTATTATGAAGCTGGATTGCTTTAGAATAATCACCAATACCTATAGTATTTACAAAATAAATAGGGTCTTTTTTAAACAATTCATTGTGAAAAACAATTCTTTCTTCCATATAGTTATAAATTGTCTCTTCAAATTGTTGATAAAATTCCTCATAAAAGCTAATGAGTACCTTTATTAATCTATCCTTGTATTCCCCTGGATGATTTTTAAAATGAAGAAAAGAGGATGCTATTTCATCAGAAAAATGTTCAATTAAGGAAATTCTTAAATTGTCATCATCATCTAATGAAGCATCTAGCTCATAAAATTTGTATGCAATCTTAACCATAGTAAATAAATCTAATGATTTCAAAGACTCTACTAACTCTAAAGGTTCGTTTATATCCTCCATTAGAATGAGATGAAAACAAACATCTAATAATCTATAAGTTTCATTTGTTACAAATATGATATCGTTACGTAAAAAGGGGGATATATTATTATCCACATATTTTAGCCATTCTTTCACCTTTTCATTGGGAGAGAAATCCATGATATCTTTTGCAACATCTTTTTCTAACTCTGGAGTATTCCAGTGGACTTGGCGTGTTTTATTGTTGCTATACTTAAGAATTGATGCAATGAATTCTCCTGCTTTATTATATTGAATTTTACATGGGATATTATCTTCCATTTTTTCAACCTCCTAAACACTGTTAAATAAATGATACATTATACAGAAAATTTATTCAATACCTATAATAAAATGTGTTAGAAAATATTCTAACACAATGTTAGATAATAGATTGACTTATGTTAGAAAATATTCTATACTAAAATTGTAAAAATTAATATACTTAATAACAAAAGGAGGATTCACAGATGAGAAACAAGAAGTTTTTAGCATTATCAGTGTCGATTTTGTTAATTTTACTTGCTGTAGCAGGCTGTGGAAAAAAAGATGATGTAGTGGTTGATAAGCCAACAGATACTACAGGTGAAAAAAATGATCAAGTAGTAGCTATTGACAGTGAGCAATATCTAAACCTAATATTAAGTGCAGAGCCAAGTACATTGGATGCTTCTAAAGGTGCAGATAGTTATTCAAATGCTGTACTTAATAATGTTTTAGAACCACTTACTAGACTAGAAGAAGACGAAAATCAATCTAATTTCTTAGCACCAGCTGGTGCGGAAGGTTGGGAGCATAACGAAGATGGTACTGTTTGGACATTTAAGATAAGAGAAAATACATGGTCAGATGGTGTAAAGGTCAGAGCACAAGACTATGAATACGGTATAAAAAGGTCACTAGCACAAGAAACAGCATCTCCATATGCATTCTTATTAATGCCTATTAAGAACGCAGGAAAAGTAAATAGTGGCGAGCTTTCAGTAGATGAACTTGGAGTTAAAGCATTAGATGATAAGACTCTTGAAATTACTTTAGAGTCCCCAACACCTTATTTTGAGCATTTGACTTATCAAAGAGTTATGTTACCTCAAAGAGAAGATATCGTTAAACAGCATGGCGATAAATATGGTTCAGAACTTGATACCTTAGTATACAATGGACCATTTACCTTAACAACTTGGGTTCATAATAGTGAATTAATCCTAACTAAAAATGAAAATTATTGGGGAAAAGATGAAGTTAAATTACAAAATATAAATCTTAAGATTATTCAAGATGAAAATGCAGTTTACAATTCTTTAGCTAATGGATCTGTTGATCAAGCAGGAGCTAATAAACCAGAATGGAAAGAAAAGTTTATGAAGGACGAGAATTTAAACCATATTGAGATAGTTAATCCTAATACTTTCTTTATGTTCTTCAATACTCAAGACAAAGTATTCAAAAATGCTAATATAAGAAAGGCATTCTCAGCGGCTATAAACAGAGAAGAATTAGCTAATGTTATATTCCATGGAGTACATGCTCCAGCATATGGTTGGGTTCCACCAAGTATAAACATAGGTGATGATGAGTATAGGCAAGTGGCAGAATCACCAGTTAAAACTTTAGTTGAAGAAAATAAAGATCCAAAGGCACTTTTAATTAAAGGATTAGAAGAGTTGGGAATGGATCCAGATCCGTCAAAGCTAACTGTAAAGATTTCTTTAGGTTCAACTGACCAATGGTTTAGAACTTATGGTGAATATCTACAACAAATGTATACTAAAAACTTAGGTATCAAATTTGAAGTTGAGCAAATGGAATGGCCAGTATTCAACAGCAATGTAGAAAAGGGTGAGTTCCAAATAGGTTATATGGCATGGGGAGCAGACTTCAATGATCCAATATCTATGCTGTCTTTATTAAAATCTGATGCGGCTGCTATAGGAACTGGTTGGGTAAATCCTAGATATGATGAGCTTATAGACTTAGCAGCTAAGGAAATGGACTCAGCTAAACGTTTAGAGTACTTTAAAGAGGCAGAAAGAATATTATTATATGATGAAGCAGCATTAGCTCCAGTAGTATATCCAAGGTCAAATATATTTAGATATAAATATGTTAATAATCTAGGAGTTACACCATTTGGTACTCAAGGATATAAATACGGATTTACACAAGGCAGATAGTTAAAACATTCATAGCAGTTTGTAGGCTGTGCCTATAAACTGCTATGTTAATAAATAGACAAAAGGAGGAAGATCATGGGTAAGTATATCCTTAAAAGAATTGGTTATATGCTTCTTACTTTATGGATTGTTATAACTCTTACTTTTTTCTTGATGCATAGTATACCAGGTGATCCATTGGCTCATATGGCAAAAAAATTGCCTGAGCAAATTAGGATAAATTTTTATAAAAAATATGGATTAGATGAGCCTGTTATAGTGCAATATGGAAAATTTATGAAGAATATAGTTACAAAGGGAGATCTGGGAGAATCCCTGAGATATCCAGGAAGGTCAGTTACTGAAACTATATTAAAAAATGCAAAGGTATCTGGTAGACTAGGTGCTCAAGCAATAGCTATAGGTATTACCATAGGTATTACTCTTGGGATAGTTGCTGCCTTAAATAGAAATAAATGGCCAGATTATTTAGTTATGTTTATAGCTATTTTAGGTATTACAGTTCCAGTATTTATTATTGCAGCACTTTTACAATATACATTATCCGTTAAATTTGAGCTATTACCAACTACTGGTTGGGGGAAGTTCAAACATACGATTATTCCCACAATAGCTATGTGTTTTGGTTCTATAGCAACCTATGGAAGATATATGCGTTCCAATGTATTGGAGGTTATAAACCAAGACTATATTCTTACTGCCCAGGCTAAAGGTGTTAGTCCATTTAATGTTGTAAGAAAACATGTACTTAGAAATGCAATACTTCCTGCTATTACTATACTTGGACCACAAATAGCTGGAATATTTACAGGTTCTTTTGTTATTGAAAGGATATTTGGTATCCCAGGGTTAGGCTCATATTATATTACTTCAATCAATGATAGAGATTATACTATGATTATTGGTACTACAGTTTTCTATGCTGCATTATTTGTATTTTCTCAGCTAGTAGTAGATTTGCTTTATGGTGTAGTAGACCCTAGGATTAGAGTTTCTAAAAACAGTAAGTAGGAGGTGTGGCAATGGATAGTATTTCAAAAGATAAATTTAGGAAAATAGGTATAGATTCATCTTCTGGTGAAGCCATGGCACGCCCTAGAGTAGGCTATTGGCAAGATGCTTGGAGAAGACTAAAAAGTAACAAGGTTGCAATGTTAGCCATTATGGTACTTTTGACTATAGGCATAATGACAGTAATAGGGCCACATATAAATGGCTATAAATATGAGGAAATAGATGCTACAAAGATTAACCTAAAACCAAATTCTGAGCATTGGTTTGGTACAGATGAGTTAGGTCGTGATGTTTTTTCAAGGGTATGGCAAGCAGGTAGAACATCTATGATCATAGGGATTTTTGGTGCAATTATCTCTACTGTAGTAGGAAGTATTTATGGTGCCTTTGCAGCATATTTTGGTGGTAGGATAGACACTATTATGATGAGAATCGTTGAGATTTTAACCTCTATTCCCTATTTGATAGTAGTTATTCTAATATCTATAATTACAGAATCAAGAGATATAGGAACCTTGCTTTTAACTTTGACTTTAACTGGTTGGTGTGGAATGGCGAGACTTGTTAGGGGACAGATGTTACAAATAAAACAACAGGAATATATTATGGCAGCTGAGGCATTAGGAGTTAAACCATGGAAGATTATTACAAAGCATTTGATACCAAATTCACTTGGTATAGTTATTGTTGCTATTACATTTGATATTCCAGGATATATATTTGCCGAATCATTTTTATCCTATATAGGGCTTGGACCTCAACCTCCAGCTACTTCTTGGGGTGCATTAGCATCAGCAGCTCAACAAAACTTTATTTTTTATCCCCATCAATTGTTTTTCCCGGCACTTATGATTGCTCTAACCATGTTGTCATTTACATTATTAGGTGATGGACTTAGAGATGCTCTAGATCCTAAACTAAGACAATAAGGAGGGAAAAACATGGACAAGATATTAGAAGTTAAAGATTTAAATATATCCTTTCATACCTATGCAGGTGAAGTAAAGGCTGTTAGAGGTGTTAACTTTTATTTAAATAAAGGAGAAACCTTAGCTATTGTTGGAGAATCAGGCTGCGGGAAAACTGTTACAGCAAAGGCTATTCTAAGACTATTGAAAACACCACCAGCAGAAATAAAAGAAGGTTCTGAGATTTTATTCGATGGTGAAGATGTTGTACAAATGGATAAAAAGAGATTGCTTTCCTATAGGGGGGAAGATGTAGCCATGATTTTTCAAGACCCTATGACATCTCTAAACCCTACTATGACAGTAGGTAAGCAGATAATGGAGACCTTACAAATTCACAAGAAGATGAATAAGAAAGAGGCCCAAGAAGAGGCTATTAGACTTCTAAAATTGGTTAATATTCCAAATGCAGAACAAAGAATAAAACAATATCCCCATGAACTATCAGGGGGAATGAGACAAAGGATTATGATTGCAATAGCATTATCCTGTAATCCAAAGATCCTTATTGCAGATGAGCCGACTACTGCTCTTGATGTTACTATTCAGGCACAGATTATAGATTTATTAAGTGAATTAAAGGAAAAATTTGATACATCAATTGTTCTTGTAACTCACGATCTTGGTGTTGTTGCAAACTTTGCAGATAGAATTCAGGTTATGTATGCAGGAAGCATTATAGAAACGGGTACTAAGGAAGAAATCTTCTATAACAGTCAACATCCATATACATGGGCATTACTAAACTCTGTACCAAGTATAGATAAAAAGAGTAAAGAGGAACTTTATTCCCTAGGAGGAACACCGCCAGATTTAATACTACCATTAGAAGGATGTCCATTTGTTTCTAGATGTGAACATGCTATGGAAATATGTAAGGAAAGAAGACCAGATGAGACTTGTCTCTCAAATACTCATAAGGTACGTTGCTGGCTACAACATCCAGATGCTCCTAAAGTAGATAGACCTGTAAGTCTTGGAGGTGAGAGAAATGAGTAAAGAAAATTTATTAGAAATAGTGAATTTAAAGAAATATTTCCAAATAGGGAAAAATGCTACCTTAAAGGCTGTAGATGATGTAACCTTTAATATTAAAAAAGGTGAGACATTAGGACTAGTAGGGGAATCTGGATGTGGAAAAACTACCTGCGGTAGAACTATATTAGGCATTTATCCAGCTACAGGGGGGCATGTATATTTTAATGGACAAGATGTTCACTCAATGAATAAGAGTGAAAAGCTTAAATTTAAGAAAAATGCACAGATAATTTTCCAAGACCCGTATGCGTCCCTTGACCCTAGAATGACCATAGGTGATATTATCGGGGAAGGTATGGATGTTCATTTAAATTTAAGTCAGAGTGAAAGACAGGAAAGAATTAATGATTTACTGAATAAGGTAGGATTAAATCCCGAGCATGGTTCTAGGTTCCCCCATGAATTATCTGGTGGACAAAGACAAAGAATTGGTATTGCAAGGGCACTTGCTGTAGAGCCCCAATTTATTATGTGTGATGAACCAATATCAGCTTTAGATGTATCTATACAAGCTCAGATAGTAAATCTCCTTATAAAGCTTCAAAGGGAAATGGGACTTACTTATTTATTTATATCCCATGACCTTTCAATGGTTAAACATATATCTGATAGAGTAGGAGTAATGTATCTGGGTTCTATGGCAGAATTAGCAAGTAATGAAGCCTTATATAGAAATCCTTTGCACCCCTATACTAAGGCACTAATATCTGCTATACCTGTTGCTGACCCTAATGCAGAGGAAACAAGAAGGAGAATAAAGCTAGAAGGAGAAGTGCCTTCTCCTATTAATCCACCAGCTGGATGTAAGTTTGTTAAGAGATGTTCTTATGCGAAGGATATATGTCATAATGTAACCCCAGGACTTAAAGAGGTAGAAGAGGACCATTTTGTAGCTTGTCATTTATATTAGAAAACTAGGGGTGAATTTTATGTTAAATAAATCATTAATAGAAGATATATTTTTTGAAGCACTAGCTAATGGTAGTGATTTTGCTGAAATATTTATTGAAGATAATTTTTCCACAGAGATTGCTACCGTTGGTGGTAATATTGAAAGAGGTATGAGTGGTAGAGACTATGGTATAGGTATTAGATTATTCTCAGGCCTAAGCTCTGTATATTCATATACCAATGATCTATCAAGAGAAAATCTTTTAAGTATTACTAGAAAATCTGCTAAAGTCATTAAAGAGAGTAAAACCGATATTGATGTAAAGTTTGGTACATTAGTATCTCCAACAAAACATCCATATAGATTATTACCATCAAAAGTCAATTTCTCTAGTAAGATGGATCTTACAAAGAGAGCTTATAATGCAGCAAAGGCTTACGATAAAATCATATCTCAAGTTACAGTAAACTACTTAGACCAAGAGCAAAATGTACTAGTAGCAAATACAGAGGGGGTTTATGTAGAAGATAAAAGAGTGAGGACTAGAATGTTAATTCTAGTAGCGGCAGAGCATAATGGACAAATAGAGACTGGCTACATAGGACCTGGTGCTTTAATGGGGACTGAGTTTTATGAAAAGATCAGCATAGAAGAGTATGCAAGGGAAGCAGCTAGAAGTGCTAAAACTATGGCAATGGCTGACTATTGCCCTGCTGGAAATATGCCAGTTGTTGTAGATAATGGTTTCGGGGGATTAATGTTCCATGAGGCATGTGGCCATAGCTTAGAGGCTTCATCTGTAGCGAAAGGACTTTCAGTTTTTTCTGGTAGAATAGGAGAAAAAATAGCTTCAGATGTGGTTACCTTAGTAGATGATGGTTCCATCACTAATTCCTGGGGGTCTCTTGGAGTAGACGATGAGGGAATGAGGACACAAAAGAATATATTGATTGAAAATGGTATATTAAAGGGATATATGATAGATAAGTTAAATGCAAGAAGAATGAATATGGCTCCTACGGCATCAGGAAGAAGGCAAAACTATAGATTTGCTCCAACAGCGCGTATGACTAATACTTATATAGATAAGGGTACTAGTACCAAAGAAGAAATAATCGGAAATACAGAAAATGGATTATTTGCTAAATATATTTCTGCAGGTTCAGTGAATCCAGCTACTGGAGACTTTAACTTCTCACTTTCAGAGGCCTATTTGATTCAAAATGGTAAAATAACTAAACCAGTCAAAGGAGCAACTCTAATTGGAAATGGGAATAAGATACTTCAAGATGTAGATATGGTGGGAAAGAATCTTGAAATAGGACAAGGGTATTGTTATGCAGGATCTGGAGCATTATTTATTGGTGCTGGACAACCTACCATTAGAGTTAAGACTATGACTGTTGGTGGGAGGGAGGAATAGATATGGATAGAGATAAATTGGTAGATATATTATTAAAAAAAGCTAAAGAATTCAATATTGATGATATAGAAGTCTATATCAGTAAAGAATCATCAATGGACTTCAATATATATGAAGGGCAGTTAGAAAAATATGTGTTGGCAGAGGAAGAGAATTTATCTCTAAGGGGCATTTATAAAGGGAGAATGGGATATTCATATACAGAAAAACTAAGGGAAGATAGTTTAGATGAGTTAATAAACAATTTAATAGAATACGCAGAAAACAATAATAATGAAGAAGTGGAAAAAATGTCTTCATCGATATTTGTAGAGAAAAAAACTGTTCATAGAGAAAATTTATTAAATAAATATACAGAGAAAGAAAAGATTGAATACTTATTAGATTTAGAGAAAAAAGCTTATGATTATGATAAAAGAGTAAAAACTATAGATGATTGTAGATATCAAGAAAAGATTCAAGATGTATATATAAGAAATACAAAGGGGTTAGAGTTAGAAGATAGTCATACCATTGGCATCATAGGACTTTCAGCTGTTACAGAGGAAGGAAACAATATGCAAACTGGATACTCTCATATTGTTTTTAAGGAGCTTCTTGAGGAATATAAAGAGAAACTTATTAAAGAGAGTGTTGGAGATGCTATAAATATGTTAGGAGCAGAGCCTATAGAGTCTGGGAACCATGAGATTATTCTTAGAAATAATGTGGTAGCAGATATGTTTAGCAATTTTTCTCCTATCTTTCTAGGGAATACTGTTCAAAAAAACCTATCTCTACTAAAAGGGAAAATAGGTGAAAAAGTAGCTGTAGATTTCTTCAATATAGTGGAAAATCCTTTAATGGAGAATGGAAAATATTGTAGAACCTTTGATGATGAAGGAACTTCTACTTATACAAAGTATATAATTAGAAATGGAGTATTGGAAACATTCCTTCATAACAATAAAACTGCTGAGAAAGATGGTATAAGGTCTACAGGAAATGGATTTAGAGCTTCACATAAATCATCTATTGGTGTAATATCTACAAATATGTATATTGAAGAAGGAGATAATTCACTAGATGATATGATCAAATCAATGGAGAAAGGTATAATAATAACTGAAATACATGGACTACATGCAGGAATTAATCCTACCTCAGGAGATTTTTCCTTATCCTCTAATGGCCTATTTGTAGAAAATGGCAAGATAATTAGACCATTAGCACAAATAACTGTAGCAGGTAATTTATATAATATGCTAAAAAATATAAAATATATAGGAAATGATACTAAATTTTCACATCCTAGTTCAAGCTACTTTGGCTCTCCCTCCCTTTATATAGGTAGCTTGACGGTATCAGGAAAATAAGAACTGGTCTAATGACCAGTTCTTATTTTAAATATTTATTAAATTAATTTCCGGTTTATTGCACAAGGAATAAATATGTGGTATATGTTAGATATAAACTTAATAGGGTAATATTAGTATTACGAAAAGGAGGTTGATAGTATGAGTATTTTGGCAAGATTTAGAGATATTATGGCAAGCAATATTAATGCCTTACTAGACAAGGCTGAGGATCCAGAAAAGATGGTAGATCAGATTTTAAGAAATCTTAACAATGATTTGGGAAAGGTAAAGGCTGAGACTGCATCTATTATGGCGGAGGAGCAAAGGGCAAAGCGATTATTAGATGAATGTATTGAAGAGATGGATAAGATGGAGAAATATGCAATAAAGGCATTAGAAGCTAATAATGAGCAGGATGCCAGAAGCTTTTTGGAAAGGAAAGCAACTTTAACAGGGAAAAGAACTGAGCTAGAAGAATCATATAATATATCTCGTTCAAATGCTCATAGAATGAAAGAGATGCATGACAAACTTGTTTCTGATATTAATGAGCTAGAGTCAAGAAAGTCTATGATTAAAGGCAAGATGGCAGTAGCAAAAACTCAAGAAAAGATTAATAAAATTGGCTCATCAGTAAATGATGCTAATAGGTCCATATCTGCTTTTGAAAGGATGGAAGAAAGGGCAAACAAAGCATTAGATGAGGCTAATGCAATGGCAGAGTTAAACAAAGGAACGAAGGATGAAATAAAAGATTTAACTAAAAAATATGATACCAACACAAATATAGATGATGAATTAGCTGCTCTCAAGAGTAAATTAAATAAAGAATAACATAGGAGTATATATGAAGGCTGTAGCTGGGGCTATGGCCTTCATACTAAGAAGATATTTTTCCATCATTAATAAGAGGTGAGTACAAGATGGTAATCCACTATAAATGCCCTAATTGTGGAGCAAACATGAGATTTGATGCAACTACAGGTAAACTAACTTGTCATAGCTGTGGTAGAGAAGATAATATAGAAGTTTTTCCAGAGGAATTTATTAGAACTACTTTTTCAGAAGATGATGCAAAAGAATATCATTGTGAAAACTGTGGTGCCGTATTGATTACAGAAAAAGAAACTTCCGCAACGACCTGTAGCTTTTGTGGCGCAGGAGTTGTGCTTTTAGATAGATTATCAGGAGAATTGGCTCCAGCCAAGGTAATTCCTTTTACTATTAGTAAGGAGCAAGCTATAAAAGCCTTTAAAACTTGGTGTAAGAACGGACTTTTAACTCCAAGGGATTTCATGACAGCAGATAGAATAAAAGGAATAACAGGGATGTATGTTCCCTTTTGGTTATATGACCTAAACAGCAGGGTTCAAGTTAGTGCCTTGGGAACTAGAGTTAGGACATATACAAAGGGAGATTATAGATATACAGAAACTAGTCATTATGACATATATAGAGATATTACCCTTGATTATTTAAAGATTCCCGTTGATGCTTCAGAAAAAATGAAAGATGAACTTATGGATAGATTAGAGCCATATAACTACGATGGAATTAAGGATTTTAAAACTCCTTATTTGGCAGGATATATTGCAGAAAAATATAATTATGATGATATGGAGCTTTTACCTCGAGCTAAATCTAAAATATCAAACTATATAGAAAGCTATATTCATTCAACTGTTACTGGTTATAGCAGTGTTAGTTTTAGAGAAAAGGATATAAACATCACTCAGAAAACTGCATATTATACCTTGTTGCCAGTATGGATATTATTCTATGATTATAATAAAACGGAATATATTTTTGCTATGAATGGTCAAACAGGCAAAGTTGTTGGAAAACCTCCCATTAGTCAAGGAAAAATCTTAGGATGGTTTGGTGGGATCTTTGGTGGTACATTTATAACACTAAAGATAATTTCATTAATTATGGGAGGGAGCTTATGGTGAAAAATAGAATATATATAAATAAAGTTATAGTTATATGTTTTTTATTATTAATTTCATTTATCTTAAGTGATATAGTAGAAGCTACTCCTAGTACCAAACAAAGGATTTATGACTTTGCAGGTCTTTTGACTTCGGAGGAAGTAAAACAACTTGAAGACTTATCAGAGAAATATAGCAGGAAAAGGCAGACTGATTTCATCATATTAACTACCAATGATACTAAAGGAAAAGATATAGTACCCTATATGGAGGATTTTTATGATGAAAAGGCATTAGGTTATGATAGACCCCATGGAAATACTGCCATTTTAACAATTGATATGAAAAATAGGGATGTATATTTAGCAGGATTTCATAAGGGAGAGAAGTACTTAGATGATTATAGATTGGATTTAGTTCGGGATAAAATTAGTCCAGATTTATCCCAGGGAAATTATTATGAGGCCTTTTATTCCTTCATTAAGATTTCATATAAATATATGGGTATAAGACCAGGCGTTAATCCTGATAATTTATTTTTAAATCTATGGTTTCAGATAGCTGTTTCATTAGGATTAGCAGGGATTGTAGTCAGTATAATGGCTTATAGGACAGGAGGAAAAGTGACTGTAGGGGACAGTACCTACAGGGATTATAGCAATTCCAAAGTTATAGATAAGAGGGATAGGTACTTAAATACAACGGTTTCAAAAACTAAGATAGCCTCTAATAACTCCTCCGGTGGAAAAAGTGGAGGAACAGGTGGTGGAGGTGGCGGTGGAGTATCTCGTGGTGGCCATTCCCACAGCGGTAGTAGAGGTAAATTCTAATGAAAATAACGTGTAGAAAGGAATGATAATATGTCTATCTTTAGAAAACAATTTGCAAATGTAGTAGAATGGGAAGAGTTTAGAGATGATATGATATTTTGGAAATGGGCAAATAGAGAGATTAAAAAAGGAAGTAAATTAATTATTCGTCCAGGGCAAGATGCCGTATTTTTAGATAATGGTAGGATTGAGGGGATATTCAAGGATGAAGGGGAATACGATATAGAATCTCAGATCATACCTTTCTTGTCTACATTAAAGGGATTTAAATTTGGATTTAATAGTGGAATGAGGGCAGAGGTATTATTCGTAAATACTAAGGAGTTTACAGTTAAATGGGGAACGCAAAATCCTATTAACATACCAACCCTTGGATTACCTGGAGGATTGCCAATACGTGCCAATGGGACATTTAATTTTAAGGTTAATGACTATATCTCCTTAATAGATAAAATTGCAGGAGTAAAGAATTCATATTTTGTGGAAGATGTTAAGATAAGGATGACTTCCATCTTAGACCAACTTTTAATGAAGTGGATTACAAAAGAAGGGAAAGATATGTTTAACCTTCAGGCAAATGCCTTTGATATTTCAAAAGGAATCAAGGAAGACCTTGATATGGAAATTATAAAAAGTGGAATAACGATTACAGGATTTAATATTATAAGCTTTAATTATCCTGAAGAAATCCAAAATATGATCAATAAAAATGCATCCCACAGTATGGTGGGAGACCTTAATAGATATCAACAGGTATCCATGGTTGATGGTATATCCTCTGGTAAGGTAAAGAGTGGAGGAACTGCATCGGATATGGTTGGAATGATGATGGGAATGAATATTGCTAAAGAAATGATGGAAAATATGAGTGAGAATAAAGAGAAAACATCTAATATTAAATTCTGCTCTAACTGTGGGGAAAAAGTAGGAGAAGGAAATTTTTGCTCACATTGCGGACAGAAAATAAAATAAATCAGGGGTGACCCTGATTTATTTTAAGTATTTATTAAACCAATTAGTTATCTCTTCTAATCTTCTAATTCTATGCTTTGGCTTTCCAGATCTACTTAACTCATGATTTTCTCCTCTAAACATACAAAGTCTTGAATCAACGCCATGATATTTTAATGCAGTAAACATTTGTAGACCTTCTGGTAGCCAACATCTATAGTCCTCCTCGGAATGTATAAATAAAGTAGGTGTAACTACCTTATCTGCATATTTCATAGGAGAGTGGAACCATAGCTTTTCTATATCAGACCAAGGTGTAGCAGCATTTTGGTCATCTGCAAAATAATATCCAATATCAGTAGTGCCAAAGAATGACACCCAGTTAGATATAGATCTTTGAGATGCAGCAGCCTTAAATCTATTAGTATGTCCTATTATCCAGTTGGTCATAAATCCACCGTAGGATCCGCCAGTTACTCCAACTCTGTCTCTATCTATAAAAGGACACCTTTCCAATACTAAATCTGTAAACTTCATTATATCATCATAATCTATAGTACCGTATTTTCCTCTTATATCTGCAAATTCATTGCCCTTTCCATCGCTTCCCCTTGGGTTACAGAAAAATACTACATAACCTTCGTTTGCCCAGTACTGCATTTCGTGATAGAATACTTCTCCATAAACAGTCTTTGGTCCACCATGAATATCTAGTATTGCAGGATAGGTTTTCCCTTCTTCAAAATCTACAGGCTTCATTACCCAACCATCTATAGTTATTCCATCATTTTCAAAGCTTAAGTGCTGAGGCTGAGATAATTTTTTCTCCTCCATTACCCATTCATTAAATTTAGTCAATTGAATTTCTTCTTTTTCTTTCAAACTATATAGTTCTTGAAGTTTAAGTCCTCTAAGGCCTATGAAATTGATATTTCCATCTAATATATCAAAGCCATCTACGGAGCCTTTCCCCTGGATTAATTTTTCAATATTTCCTTCTTTGTCTATTTTATTGATATAGGAGCTATCTCCCTCAGTAGTTACAAAATATAGATAATCACCATCTACTACCATAGATCTAGAACCACCAAATCTACAGTCTGATCCTACAGAGTTCCAAAGACCATAATCAAAGTCATCCTTAGAGATTCTAATAGGATTGTTGCCGTCTAAATCCATTAAATAAAAATGTGGATTTTGGTTTAATCCATAGGATTTCATATCCTTGCCAGCAAAGATTATTTTGTCATGGAGGAAATCAGCATAAGAATAGCTAAATCCTTCATGGTGAGTTAGTTTTTCTAGATTATTTTCTTTAATATTGTATAAATGTAAATCAGATTTCAATTGCATTTTATCAGTATAGGAGCTGGCAACTATGATTACCTTAGTTTTATCCTTGTTAAGCTTAATACTTCCTACATCTGTAAATTCATCTGTAACAGGTATAGCTTTCTTATCATTTAAGTTATAGATATAAAGCCTATTTCTTTTTTTATTTGTAAAACCTACACCATTTGACCAAAAAGGTATCTCATCTAAAACCTCATAATCCTTATCCTCTTCCATTTGCTTTATAGCCTTTTCCTTTTCCTCCCCAGACAATTCCTTAAGATTTGGATGATTAGGATCAAAGTTTGCAGTTAATAGAAGATTACCTTCATCTAGGATTTCAAGGGAATTTACGTTCAATGGAATCTCAAATGCCTTAGTAGCTTCTCCTCCATTTAGACTGATTTCATAGTATGATGTAAATTCTTCTTTCTTTTCTCGTCGATCCTTGTCTTTTTTACCTCTAACAGCAGGGAATAGTATAGTATTATTATCTTTCCATATAAAAGATCTTTCTTCATCTAATGATGTTAATTTATATTCCGATTTTTTTTCTTCATCATAAATATAGATATTAGAAAGATATTTGTTTTCCTCTACATCCATTCTATGTAGTATGAATCCGACGTTTTTTCCATTTGGTGATAATCTAATACCTGATAAAAACTTATATTTCGTAAAATCATCTAGTTTTAAATTCTCCATATATATCCCTCCATTAATTCTTTAGTGTATCTAAATTTTATATTTTTATTATATACTATTTATGAGAGAATTCAAAAAATATTTTAAATAATTGCAACTTTTTTGGGAATAAATCGTCTAAATAGTAAAGGAGGGGATGGGGTGGCAGAGATTGAGGAAAGAGAATTAATAAGAAAACTTAAAAAGGGAAATGAAGATGCATATATATACCTTTTAGATATCTATGGGAGTAGGCTACTAAAGACTTGCTACCTAGTCCTCAAGGATGAGAAAGAGGCTGAGGATGTGGTTCAGGAAACCTTCCTAAGGGTATTTAGTCATATAAATTCTTTCAGGGGGAATAGTTCATTATATACTTGGGTTTATAGAATAGCTTTGAATCTATGCAAAGACAAGAGAAAGACCATAAGGGAATTTGAAATATATGAGGATATTATTGAAAGTAAGGAAAGAGTAGAGGATGTAGTATTTAATTCTATAGATAGAGAAATTCTGAGAAAGGAATTATTTAATCTAAACTCTATATATAAGGAAATTTTAATATTGTTTTATTTTGAAGAATTATCAATTAAAGAAATATCCCAAATTCTAGAGGAAAAGGAAGGAACTATAAAGAGTAGATTAAGTCGTGGAAGATTAATATTAAAGGATGCCATTGAGAGAGGAGGAGACTTATATGGATAAGGATAAATTAGGTAACGAATTAAAGATGATAATGGAAGATGAAACAAAGGATATGGAACTTTCTCAAGGGTTAAGGGATAAGATACTAAAAACTAGAAAGAAAACTTTAAGTAATACAATAAAGGATTTCTTAAATAAAGAAATAGAACTTCCACTTGTGCCTATACTAGTAGGCTTTGCACTATTATTTATTGTAATAGGAATTCCAAAGGATTTAATAAATACAAATGAAAATATAAGGATAGTAGATATTGGTTCATCTCAGATGATAATTAGAGATGAAAGGAGGGTGAGTCTAAATGATTAAGGTTAGAATGAAGGTAAAGACCATAATGATCCTAATAGTTCTTACATTTATCATAATTCCATTTATAAATATTGGGATGGCTAATTATTTTAGAGATAGTAAACCTGAAATTGCAGTAAAACTATACGATTATTACCTAAAATATCCCATAGCCCTTGGAAAAGATGAGGCGTTATATAAGAGTGCCGAAAGTGTGATGAATGGTTTTAGTAGATATAATATAATGATGGGGATGCAGCTGGGAGAGAAAACCTTAGATTATACTACTATAAATAGTTCTATAGACAAATACAAAAGGGTAATAAAAGATTACCCGAAAAGTGATTACTATACCTTAGCATATAAAGGCATATTAGATTCCTATATTTATCTAGGAGATTCAGATAACTTAGAGAAGTGGATAGATTGGGGAAAAAATGATAATAGGGAATTAAGAGAGATATCTATTCTTTATGATGGATATAATCATTTTACCAATAGAGAATATAATGGGGCAGAGGAAATACTAGCGTCATTTACTTTAGGGAATAGGGATTTAGATTATATTTATTATTTTTTAAAAGGACATATAGAATTTGCTAGGGAAGACTATAATAAGGCATTAGAATATTATAATAAGGCTAGTGAAGTTGGGTGGAAGCATAGAACTAGTTTTTTTGGTAGTGTTGTTCCAGATGGAAGGAAAAACTGGCTAGAGAATCTTGATTTTAATAATGGAGAAAACAAAATAAAAGGAAGGGTAACAGCAGATGGTGTAGGTATTCCATTTGTAGAGATATATTTACAATATCCAAATCAAGGCTATGCATCTAGAGGAATAGATTTTGTAGCTATAACAGATAAGGATGGATATTATGAGACGATTGGAATAAAGGAAGGTAGATATGATTTAGGCATTGGAATAGGTACAGCTCTATTCTTTGATAAGGCATATTTAAGAAAAGATGTATATAATCTTCAAGTACTAGATGATTTAGAATATGATTTTGAATTTAGAACTCCTATGAAGATAATTAGTCCAAAGCCAGAGGAGTTAGTAGAAGGTAATAAATTTGAGGTGAAATGGGAGGAGGTAGATGGGGCAGACTATTATAGCATTAGATTAGTTGCAATTGGTGATGGCTATAGTATGACTGTACACATAAGAGATGAAAACAGAAAAGATGAGATAAAAGGAAATAAGGCAGTATTTGATATAAAAATCCTAAAAAATTCTCCTACAGGATATTCCATGGATGAGGATGAAATCGTAAACCCTGAGGCCATAATGGGTTATATATATGGAGAAACAGTAATTCCTATTATAGTTAATGCCTATGATGAAAATGGCAATATGTTAAGTAGTAGTATTCCCATGACAAGCCATTATGAAAATGTACCCAGCATTAAAATAACAGGTAAATTAACAGAAGGAGAAAAGCTAATCATAGGAAAACAATATGATAAGGCTGTAAGCTATTATGAAAATCTACTTGCTGAAGACAAAAATAATATAGAAGCACTATCATATTTAGTTAAACTTAATATGTTTGGCTGGGGTAAGGGAACAAAAAATATTCCTAAGGCTATTGATTATGGGAAGAAGATTTATAATATAATAGGAGATGTAGATTTGATTCTATTGATATTAGGACAGATGAATTCAAATGACTATAGGGGAAATAAGGAAGTTGCAGCTAAATTATTTTATATGATTCCTGAAAAGGATAGAACAGGGGACTATTATTCGGAAAGAGGAGCATATTATAGATCAATAGGTGAATATGAAAAGGCTAGGGAGGACTTAATTTCTTCTAAATATGATTATGTAAATGAAGACATTATTTATATAGATCTTTATCTTGGAGAAAATGAAAGGGCTTTAGAGAGAATTAAAAAAGAAGAGATTAAATTTACCTTTATGAGCAAAGCAAAACTCATAGAAGGTATAGAAGGTTTAGAGCAATTAAATAAGAATGATGAGGAGCATTTAATACTCAAAGAATACCTTGCTAGACTACTAAAAAGAGAAGTAGACTATGAGGAAAGAGAAGAGGATTTTCAGAAGGTTTATAGTCAAATAAAAAATCCTGGCATTAAAATTATTCTAGATGAAATAAAAGCAGATAACCGTTGGTAAATGGTTATCTGCTTTTTTTAAATGATTCTAAATTTATTATACTACATTCATGTTTTCTATTATTTCTTGATTCTATAAAGTCTAAAACCGTCTTTCCAAGGGAAGTCAGTTTGATTTCATAGTTTGGATACAAATTGCATTTAACAATTCCTAAATATTGTAAATACACATGAAATTCAAAGAAGAATTTAAGATTAATTGAGAATTTTGGTAATATATTACTGATTTCATAATTTACATTTTCATTTAATGAAGATAAAAATAAGATTAAATCTTTTCTAGATTTTTCTAAGATATTTGGATTATTTATATCACAGATTTCAGATACAAAGTCGTTATTCCAAATATGTTGGAAGAATAGTGCATACTTGTCCTCATCTCTTAATCTTAAATAGTTAGTTCCCTTATTAGTAACAGATAATTTGTTGTCATTTATTGAAAGTAATCCTATATTAAGAGAAAGTTTGTAGAACATATGAATAACAGGGAAGTCCTTTTGATTAGGTGAATCCTTGTCTACGTAATTAGATAGTTCTAATATCTTATTTATTTCTAATAGATTTTTTCTCTTTATATATTTGTTTTTTTCTGTTAAATCTAAGGGTTTATCTAAAAGATATAGCATAAATTTATCATAATCCATAATAAGTGATAAAGCATCCTCATTTAGGAAATTAGATACTATATTTGAAATCTCTTTATCTATTACAAATGGCGACTTAGTTAGTTTTAACTGATTTATAAAATTAAATCTAGCTTTACTAATATCTAAGAGCTCCTTATATACTTCTTTATAATTTGAATCTTTATTGCTTAAAAATCCTAGATAGTTTTTAAAAGTTGCTATATAGGAATTAAGATCTTCTTGGGATACTATAAATCCATCTTCTATGGCATCCTTGAAGAAATAATGAAAATCTACCTGATCTAGATCATATAAAGTAAGATCTTCATCTGCTAAATAATATTCGAAAAAGTCCATTAGATTTGCAATATATTTTTTTATCATAGTCTTAGGAAATTTCAGTGCTAAATATGCTTCAAACTCATCTAATTCATCATATAAAACTGAAACAATATCATCATCCATTTCCATAGCTTCGAAGATGCAATTTGTATATATTTTATATAGATTTATGCTATATTTTTTCAGGTATTGTTTCATAGTAAGTGATTGAAGAGTCAGTCTCAAACGGTTAAAATCAATGAATATTTCTTCTAAAAACATTGATTTAATAGAAGCAGGTAAATAGCTAATATCTCCTATAAAGGCAAAATGACCTAATAGATTTCCAACCCTAGCAAGTGCAAAATCTCCTATAGATATGGTAGATGCCAAATTTGGATCCCATAGATCATAACTTTTGTTTTGAAGCAAGTCCATAACTTTAATCCTTTCCCCATTTGTATCGAGGATTTCAAAAAGAGATATATTTGATTTATTTCTTTCGATTAAAATTTCCTTTTCTTGTTCCGTTAATGATGATGATTTTTCTTCAAGGAATTTTTCGATAAAGGTTTTCCCATCCTTTCCCATAAAATCTATACTTATCCATACATTTAGTGCTAAGGTATGCCTTTGTTCACCAAAATCAGGATAAAAAAACTCAAGCTTATCTAATATATTTTCATCTTGTATTTCTTTAGATATGTATTTCAACAACTTTTTAGTTGCTGATTTATCAATTTTCTGTATTTGCTTGTAAGTAAAGTCTTCCATAATTCCCCCCAAAATGTATTACAAATAATTCTTTGTCAAAATATATTATATACTATTATATGATTAAATGCACAAGAAAAAATCCTCTTTTGAAAAGAGGATTTTTTCTTATATATCTGACAATTGTGTTCTAGACTTATTTTGTTCCCAAGCATGAAGTAATAGGGCAAGACCTATAACTCCATAGGCTATAAATACTCTAAAGTATTCACCTATCTGGGCATTACCCATTAGGTTTTGACCAGCTAATGGGGAGATAATAAATAACAAATGGAATAGGACAGTACCAATTAGAGCTTCCTTCCAAGAAGCCTTATTTACAGATGCACCGCCTATTAGAAGTGATGCTACTGCAAAGAGGCCTACCTGTTCGTGATTGCTAAAGGTATTTAATGTACCCATGTTTTGAAGATATACTATTTGTCCCCAAGCAGCTAATACTGTTGAGATTATTATTGCAATTATCCTAGTTCTATCTACATTGATACCAGAAACACTTGCTATATGCATGTTTTGCCCTACAGCTCTCATTTCCTGACCTAATTTGGTTTTAAGGAAGAAATAAAGTACCACAAATAATATTGCGGTTAATATCAATGTGACTATAGGATAAGGTGTAATATCCTTGAAGATTAAATTGTCTAAGGATTTTCTAACAATATTTAAATCTATAGTATTCCTAAGTCCTACGCCTGTTGACATCAACATATTATGATTACTAAAAGGTATTAGTCTACCAGCTAGCACTATAAATACTAATTGATAAATTCCATTGGCAAAGAATCCTAGAATCATAGAGGTTATCATTTCTTTCCCCTTAGCCTTATTGAGAACCCTTCCAACTAAATAACCAAATAATATGGCCACAGGGGTAGAGACTAATATTGCAATTATAAGTCCTCCTATTCCTCCTATACCATAATTGATTATGAAAATAAGGCCTATTTGTCCAGCCATAGCCCCTAGAACTATACCGAAGTTTAGTCCCATTCCTGTTATGACAGGGATTATAAGAGACATTACTAATATAAGGTTTCTTGATAGTCTAAAGACCATTTCATTAAATAGAAAGTTAAGTGGTAAACCAGATAAGAAAAATCCCACTACACATATTATAAGGAATACTATTGGAACTATCATACTGCGTCACCTGCCTTTCTAGTTAGTGCGTAAAGGATAATACCATTACTGATTATTATTCTTATAATTTCAGCCATGCTTCCTTCAGAAAGAATATTGATTACAGGAAGTGCTACAACTAATAATCCTTGGAATAAGAATGTACCTATAATTACATGGATTATCTTGGCTTTTTGTAAGGTTGCTCCACCTATTAATATTGAAGCCGCAGCAGGAAGAGCTACATAAAGAGGTGCATTGTATAGTTGTATAAATCCAAAGGACTGACTATATACTATAATACCAATAGCTGCTAATACAGTTGATAATACTATACCTAGGATCCTTTGTTTATCAACATTAACTCCATTGGATGTTGCAAAGGATTCAGAGCTTCCAGCTACTTTCATAGCAGTACCAGTTTTGGATTTATTAAATATCCAAACTATTGTAGCTAATAAGGCGAAGAAGAGTATCAGTACAACAGGAATTACTTGTAGCCATTTTGGAAACCATGCTGGATTATCTAGTACTCCACCCATAGAGGAATCTAAGGAAAGTGTAACACGAAGTCCTGTTCCACCCATTGCCCAAATTAAAGCTTCATTTTTGAAGGGGGCCACAAGCCAAAATATACACATGAAGGATACTATTGAATAACCAAAATAGTTACCTACAGTCATTTCCTGGCCTTTTACCTTATTTAGCATTAGACCATATAGATAGCCTGCTATAGTTGCTAATGGAATTGCAATAGCCAAGGCCACAAGAAAACTAGGAAATCCAGTAAGTCCCAGTTCAATACTAACTAGGGCCCCTATTAAACCAAAGATTACCCCTAGAGGTAGGTTAAAGTTAATACCAATACCAGATTGAATAGAAGGGACCATTGCTAGAACTAAAATAGCATTCATACCAAATCTTGTAAATATATCTTTCCATATACCGGATAATGGAATATTTAACATAGCCGCTGCGATTAACAAAACTATTAAAAATGCGGAAATTATTAATCTAGGAAAACCAATTTTTCCATATATCTTTTTCCAGTCCATTTAACTCACCACCTTATCTATATCTTCTCCAGCCATGGCCAAACCGAAGGCTTCATCTGATGCATCTGGTGGAAGAATGGTATGGACCTTGCCTTCGGAAATAATGGCAATTCTATCTGATATCTGCCTTAATTCAGCCAATTCACTAGAAGTAATAACTATAGTCATATTAAGTTCCTTGTTGAGTCTGACTAATGTATCTAAAACAAGTTTCTTAGCCCCTATATCAATACCACGAGTAGGTTCTGATACTAAAAGAATATCTGGATTTAAAGTAAGAGCACGAGCGATGCATACCTTCTGCTGATTTCCACCAGATAAGAATCGTGTATGTTGATTTGAACCTGTACATCTAATATCTAAATCTTTTATCATTTTTTCTGCATGGGATTTAATTTCGCTGCCATTAACTATTTTTAAAGGTCCTATTTTATTAATAAACTTTTCCTGGATTTCAAGACTGGTAAATGCAATATTAAAATCAATTGGTTCATCTAGTAGAAGCCCAACACCCTTTCTATCCTCAGATAGAAAAGCCACAGAATTATTTAGCATTGCTCTAGGACTATTTAAAGGCATTTCCTTTCCATCCTTTATTATGGTACCCTTTGTAGGGTAGAGCCCCATGATACCATTGGCTATACCAATTTTACCTTGTCCAGCTAGTCCGCCAAGTCCTAGGATTTCTCCTTTTCTTATTTGAAGATTAACACCTTTTACTCTTTCACCAGGCATATTAACATAGAAATCCTTTAACTCTAAATAAGGAGAGGCATCAGAATCCATCCCTTTCTTCTCAGAAGTAGTGGAGATGATTTCTCTTCCCACCATAAGCTTAGCCATTTCAACGATATCAATCTGGGATGTTGGCATAGATTTAACTAAAGAACCATCACGAAGGACGGTAATGGAATCTGTGACCTGTTTAATCTCATCTAGTCTATGGGTAATAAATAAAATTGCAATACCCATAGCAGATAGGTTTTTTATAACCTCTAAGAATTGTGCTGCCTCAGACTCTGTAAGTACAGCAGTTGGCTCATCTAATATAAGAAGCTTCAAGTTTGACTTGTCTATTTCTCTAGCAATTTCGATAAATTGCATATAGCCAACAGGTAGCCCCGCTACTGGAAGATATTCGTCTATAGTCATATTTAATTTATTTAATGCACTTTTAGCATCTACTTTCATTTTGGGTAAATCAAGCTTTTCTAGTTTAGGTCCTAAAACTTTAGATAATAACGTAGGTTTAGTATTTTCTCGATTTAATTTTATATTTTCCGTAATAGTAAATCCAGGAATAAGCATAAATTCCTGATGGACCATTCCGATACCCATCTCCATGGCTTCCGTTGGAGTTTTTGGATTATATGGTTTTCCATCAAAGAACATTTCCCCTTCAAATCCTCCTGTAGAATGAATAACTGACATACCAAATAATATATTCATTAGTGTTGATTTACCAGCACCATTTTCTCCTACTAGTCCATGAATTTCTCCTTCTTTAATATTTAGAGAAACACCTTTAAGCACTTGGTTTCCAGAATAGTTCTTTCCTATATCCTTCATTTGGAGTAAATCCACTGTATAACCTCCTTTACCTAAAGAGAATGGAGTCGTCGAAACGACCCCTTATCTCAACTTTATTTAGAATATTTTAGAATACTTCAGATCCTAATACAAATAGTAAGAAGTTTGGAGTATCTTCGCCAAGTTCTGAGAATTTAACTTCATTATTCTTATCACCAGTTACTTGTTTCATATATTTAATCATAGCGTCTTTATCAAACTTTTGGATCTTGCCTTCGCAGTATGCCTTTGCATATTCTACACCAGCTTCGATTATAGCCACGTTTGCAGGTCTATTCCAAGTACCGAATCTTCCCGTACCACCCTTTTCAGCTACCTTAGCAGCGATTTGCTCTGATAGATAATCTAAATCTCCAGCTTTATCAGAAGGGATTTCAATACCTAAAGCACCTGGGTAAGCGTGGTATGGTGATGGACAGCATTGTTCAGGGAATATTGCACCTAATTCAAGAGTTTGCTTTATTAGAGGCTCTTGCATTGAGCAGTTTGTGCTAAAGAAAGCAGTATCTTTACCATATTTGTCTACTTGTCTTGGAACATCTTCTAATATAAATTGTTGTGCACCAGCAGTTCCTGCATCTGAAGTTGGGTCTGGAGCATCTACTTCAACAAATTGAATACCTAATTCTTTACAAGTTTCCTTGAATATATCTCTTCTAGCTGCTAATAATTCATAAGACATATGTCTTGGGAAGGAATAATGTATAAATGTTTTAGCTCCCATATCTTTAGCCATATGGATTACAGATTCACCACGTTGAAGTTGATCTAATTCAAGTGCAATATCAGCACGAGAAGCTATTGTATCAGGATCTTCATGAGGTACACCTAAGATAAACAGCATATCCGGTCTAGTTTCTCTAACTTTATCTATAGCTGCTGCAGCCCCTGGAACTGCTTGAACGAAAACTATAGCTTTTACAGTTGGATCTGCTGCCAGTGAAGCAACTTGAGCAATAGTTGTTTCTTGTTCTTGAGAGAACTTGTCAGGATAAGTAATATGTTTAATCATGTCGCCATATTTGGCTACCATTCTTTCACCAGCACGGAACTCTTCTTCTCCTTGAGATACAGTACCAGTTACAACACCGATTTTATAGTCTCCTCCTCCTGATGTAGTTTTAGATCCACAGCCAGCTAAACTAAGTACTAGAATAGTGACTAGGAACAATGCTAATTTTTTTTTCATAGCTTATTCCCCCTTAATTTTTATTATAAAAAAAGCCCAATTACTAGTTGGGCTTATATTTAGGTATACAAGAATATGAAGTCAAGACTATATGAAAATAAAGGCTTGTTCTTGTATCTTATATTTAATTTGTATTAGATAGGGAATAAAAATATTCCTATTATTTTTATTATCTTGTCAATATAATTATGACTATTAAGTAAGTATCCTCATTTTCTCAATTCTATTTTTTTCTATTTTTTCTATTATAAACTTAATATTTTCATATTCAATTACCTCATTTTCCTCAGGGAAACGGTCTAAGATGCCTATTACAAATCCACCTATAGAATCAAAATCCTCCGACTCTATATTAGTTCCTATCATTTCATTTAATAAATCAAGTTTTGTGCTACCATCTACTAGATACTCATCTTCTTTAATTACTTCTATATCCTCATGTTCCTCATCATATTCGTCCTTGATCTCCCCGACAATTTCCTCCACGAGATCCTCTGTAGTGACCATTCCAACGGTGCCACCATATTCGTCTAAGATAATTGCCACAGGAATTCTATTTAATCTCATTTCATCAAACAGTTCCGCAGTAGATTTAAATTCATAAGTATAGTATGCTGGTCTTATTATATCCTTTAGTTTAAAATTTTCCTTATTATCTACATAGAGTATAAGATCCTTCACGTGCATTATACCAACTATATCATCTATATCCTCATCATATACTGGGATTCTAGAGAAATTTTCTTCCTTCAAAAATGTCAATAATTCATCGTAGGTGGAATTTATATTTACTACAGCCATATTGGTTCTAGGTGTCATTACATCCTTAGCCTGTGAGTCACCAAATTCAAAAACATTATAGATCATTTGTCTTTCATCGCCTTCAAGGACGCCTTCTTCATGGCTTACATTTACTATGGTTTTTAACTCATCTTCTGTAATTAATGGTTGTGTTCCAGTCTTTGTACCACCTAATAGTCTAATTACGCCATTAGTTATAAAAGTTAAAATAGAAATAAGTGGTCTAAATATTATGGTGATATAATTAATGGGCTTAGCAACTTTAATGGATGTTTTTTCTGAGTTTTGAGCAGCTAGTGATTTAGGTGTTACCTCCCCGAATACTAAAATTAAAATAGTCATAGCAATAGTGGAAATTAAAGCACCTTTACTGCCATATAAATCAATAGCTATAGATGTAGCTATGGCAGATGCTCCAATGTTAACAACGTTATTTCCTATTAAAATAGCTCCTAATAATTTATTTGGGTTTTCAACAAGCTTGCTGATTATTTTTGCATTCTTTACATTATCCTCAGTCATTCGTCTAAGTCTAATTTTACTTAGAGAAACAAGAGCTGTTTCAGATGCAGAGAAAAATGCAGAAAGTCCAATAAGAATAAATAAAATAATAAATTCCCAAAACAAATGGTCTGACAAAATTATCACACTCCAATTAAATATAGATTAATTTATGAAAATACTATACCATATTATACCACAATTGCAATACACATTAATATTATTAGGTATTTTAGATATAATAAACAAAAATATATTTTTATCTATCAATTATTGGAAAAGTTTGATATTATTGAAAATAAAGATACTTTGAATGGAGGGGGTACATTGTTAAAATTTAAGGATTATAAATATGAAAGACCTGATTTATCTAAGATTACTGATGAATTTGATGAGCTCTTAAAAAGATTTAATGAAGCGGAATCCTTTGAAGAGCAAAATGAAGTTATGAAGGAAATAAATAAGGTAAGAAATCATGCAGACACTATGGCTACTTTAGTAAGTATTAGACATTCTATAGACACTGAGGATGAATTCTATGCAACGGAAAACGATTTTATTGATGAGAATAGGCCAAAGTTTGAAAATCTAGTATCTAAATTTTATAGGGAACTTGTAAATTCTAAGTTTAGAGAAGAACTAGAGAAAGCTTGGGGACAACAAGTATTTACCCTTGCAGAACTTCAATTACAAACTTTTTCAGAGGAAATAATCGAAGATTTAATTAAGGAAAATAAACTTATAACAGAGTATGATAAATTAATTGCTTCAGCAAAGCTGAATTTTGAAGGTGAAATAAGAAATTTAAGTCAAATGAGACCTTTCCAAGAATCAAAGGATAGAGATATGAGAAAAAGAGCATCAGAAGCTACAAGTGGATTCTTTAAGGAGAATGAGGAAGAGTTTGATAGAATCTATGACGAATTAGTTAAAGTTAGAGACAAGATGGCTAAGAAATTAGGCTTTGCTAATTATGTGGAAATGGGATATAAAAAGCTTGGCAGATCAGATTATGATGCTAATATGGTTGCTAACTATAGAAAACAGGTATATGAAGATTTGGTTCCAGTAGTTGCAGAATTAAAGGATAAACAGAGGAAAAGACTTGATCTTAAAGAGTTAAAATATTATGATGAGCCACTGGAATATACAACAGGAAATGCAACTCCGAAGGGAGATGCAGATTGGATTCTTGAAAACGGCAAGAGAATGTATAGGGAATTATCACCAGAAACTGATGAATTCTTCTCTTTTATGGTGGAAAGAGAACTATTAGATTTGGTTAGCAAAAAGGGAAAAATGGCTGGAGGATACTGTACTATCATACCAGAATATAAATCACCATTTATATTCTCTAACTTTAATGGCACATCTGGAGATATTGACGTATTAACCCATGAGGCAGGTCATGCTTTCCAAGTATATTCAAGTATGGGATTTGAATTACCTGAATACAGTTTTCCAACTTTAGAAGCTTGTGAAATACATTCAATGAGTATGGAGTTTATCACTTGGCCATGGATGGAGCTTTTCTTCCAAGATGAAGTAGATAAATATAAGTTTAGTCATTTAGCAGGGGCCATAAATTTTATCCCTTATGGAGTAACGGTAGATGAATTCCAACATTATGTGTATAATAACCCAACTGCTACACCAGAAGAGAGAAAACTTAAGTGGAGAGATATAGAAAATAAATACCTCCCATTTAGAGATTATGAAGACAATTCTTTTCTAGATAATGGCGGTTATTGGTTTAGGCAAGGACATATATTTAGCAGTCCATTCTATTATATAGATTATACCTTAGCTCAAGTGTGTGCATTCCAGTTCTGGATTAAGACGAGAGAAGACAAAGATAAGGCTTGGGAAGACTATATAAGACTTTGTAGGGCTGGAGGTAGCCTGCCTTTCCTTCAATTAGTTGAACTTGCTAATTTAGAAAATCCTTTTAAGGATGGGACAATAAAGAGAGTAGTTGAGCCTATTAAGGATTGGTTAGATAATATAGATGATAGTAATTTCTAATAAATAGAGATATAAATGACTTGTGTTATGATTAAACACAAGTCATTTCATTTCGGAAGAATGTTCTAGTAAAAAATCTTTTATTTCCAATAGCATATTTAGGCTTTGATTTAGATGATAGTTATATACAATATCTATATCTTCCTTAATGACATCTTCCCTAGGATCTAGGGCCTTGTGAAATAATTCCTTCAATAGTCTTTGATTCCTTCCTTCAATAAAAGGGACTTTGTCCATTTTTGATAATAGAGATATATTAGTTTCTATAGAATCAGCAACGGCCAATATTTTACTATAGGAATTTGAATCCTTGTTCTTAAATAGATTAAGGTCTATATCTTTAATAAGTGCATTATAGCTTTCTGTCAATGAGTTTACATCTGACTTTAAATCCTTTAAGTTTACACCTTCATGTTTCCATATTAAATTATAGATTATTTTTTTACATTCGTTATAAAGAGTTTCTACAGCATGCCTTATTTTTTGCTCCATATTTGGGGCAGAAATAAAATAGTTTATTATCATACCTACAATGATTCCAATAAATGTGTCTATTATTCTAAATAATGAATATGAAAACTTAGTTTCTAAATTTGGATTTAATGCAATCGACATAAAGACAATGGCAGCTAATTGTAAGGCTTTATTCCACCCCATAATATAACATAGGTGAATAGTAATTATAACTCCAAGACCCATAAAAATTGGATTATGTGGAAGAGCTATAGAAAATAATAGACCAACAAAGGCGCCAACAAAGGTGCCTAACATTCGATTTTTTCCTGCTATAAAAGATTCGGATACGGAGGCTTGCATAGCCATTATTGCTCCTATGCCTGCAAATATAGGGCTTTTTGAGTTAAAGAGAGAACAAATCATAAAGCTTATTGAAACTGCCAATCCTGTTTTAAAAGTTCTCATACCTATTTTAAAATTAATAGTTTTTTTCATTATTTCCCTCCTTGAACTGTGTGTAATAGTATTATACCCACAAAAATTAAAATGACAATAATCTACAAATATAAAGGATAAATATGTAAAAAGTCCAATGATACTATTAAAGAATATGAAATCTTAGTCGATATAATGTGTAAGAGATTAACAAGGGGAGGAATAAATGTGCAAGTTAGTAATACCGCAAGCATATCAATAAATTCAAGGATTAGCCAAGCACAAACTAGCATAGCTTCATCAGGGAATGGAGAAATTAAAATACCAAAACAGACTAATCAAAGTGAGGAACAAAGATTTACAGAGGACAAAAGGTTTTCAGAAAAGGAAGTTATAGATTTAATAGAGAAGGCTAATAAGGATATTATTACCTATGATAGAAGACTTGAGTTTTCAATACATGAAAAGACTAAACAAATTATGGTAAAGATAATCGATGTAAGAACAGATGAAATAATTAGAGAGCTTCCTCCAGAAAAAATATTAGATATGGTTGGAGCAATGTGGGAATTTGCTGGAATTATAGTAGATAGAAAAATATAGGTGGTGGTTTTATGAGTAATTTAAGATTATCAGGTTTAGCATCAGGTATGGATACAGATTCTATGATCCAAAGTTTAATGAAGGTTGAAAGATTAAAGGTTGATAGATATGAGCAATCTAAGCAAATAGCTCTTTGGAGACAAGAAGCATATAACAGCATGAACAAAACTTTTGCAAACTTTATATTGAATACTAGAAAAGACATGGGACTCACTAAGGTTACCAGTACGGGTTTGGCTTTAGGAAATTCCTATACAAACCTTGATTATATAAGAAAGGCAACCTCATCAAATGAGACAGCAGCTACTGTGTCAAGTACAAGTAAGGCTGTTAATGGGAGTTTTGAATTAGAAGTTAAAGAACTTGCAAAAGGGGCTAGTTTGACTAGTTCTCAGATATCTAAGGATATTAAATTTGGGAATAGGTTGGAGATTAAACTAAGCAATGAAGGTAATGTAATAGAAGTAGAAAACTCAGAAGGAATTACTATGAAGGATATAGCAAAAGCTATTAACAATGCAAAACAAGGAGTTGTAGCTTCTTATGAAGTAGACTCTTATGGAGATGGAGCTCTGATTTTACAGACTACTGAAACAGGAAAGAGTGCTAAGATTGACTTACAACTTGTAAGTGGAGATAATAGTTTTATTCAGAAGTTTACAGAAGTTAGTGTAACTGGTGATGATGCTTACGTTAAATTCAATGGGGTAGATATGAAGTACAACTCAAATAACATTACTTTAAACGGTGTAGATATCCAATTGAAAAAAGCTGGTGAAACTACCACCATTAAAGTAGATACCAACATCGATGGTATAATGGAAAAGGTTGAAAAATTAATCAATGACTATAATGAATTGGTGGACAAGGCATCTAAGACATTAAGTGAAAAGAGATATCCAAGTTATCATCCATTATCTCAAGAAGAGAAAAAAGCTATGCATGAAAATGATGCCAAGCTATGGGAAGAAAAAGCTAAGTCTGGAATGTTGAATAGAGATGAAACTATCCAAAGAGTACTTCAAAATGCAAGAAATGAAATCTATAAAACATTAGACAATCCTACAGGGTCATTTAAGCATATAACAGAAATAGGTATAACTACTGAAAAATATTCAAGAGGAACTACTGGTGGAAAGCTTCAGATAGATAAAGAGAAGCTTAGAGGGGCCATTGAAAAAGATCCAGAGGGAGTAATGGAGTTATTATTTAAAGAACCAAGTAAGTTAGAAAGAGATACAGCAAAATATCCTAATACAGACCAAGGTAATAGAGACTATGAAGCTGCAGAAAGAGTCAATAGAAGAGATAATGGTGGTATATTCACAAGAGTATATGATAATCTAATAGATGGAATGAAGTCCATCATAGATAAATCAGGTCCAGGAGAAGATTCAGACTTATTTAGATCTGTAAAGTCTAATATTCTTTTAGATTTTGTAACTAAAAAATCAAGTATATCAGATTTAGATAAAGAAGTATTAGATGCAAATAAAAGAATAGATGATTTAAATGCTATGCTATATAGAAAGGAAAACGCATATTATGCTAAGTTTGCAAATATGGAAAAAATGTTGCAACAAATGAATAGTCAAAGTAGTTGGCTAGCGCAACAGTTTATGAGATAAATAAGGAGAAGATGAAATGACATATGAAGCTTTAAATAAATATAAACAAAATAGTATAATGACAGCTACTCCAGAGGAACTTACCCTTATGCTATACGATGGTGCTATTAAGTTTATGAATATTGGTAAATATAGTATAGAAAATAGTGAGCTAGAAAAGGCACATTCCTCTTTAATAAGGGCACAGGATATTATTTTAGAATTAAATTATTCTCTAGACATGAATTATGAAATATCTAAAGGGCTTAGAGGGCTATATGAGTTTGTTTTATCTAAGTTAGTAGATGCAAATATAAATAAAGATATTAAAGCTATAGATGACGCTCTTGTTATAGTTAATGATATGAGGGAAACTTGGAAAGAGGTTATGAAGCAAATAAAACAAAAAGTTTATCAAGCTAAGTAGGTGTTCTAATGACTCAGGAAAATGTTAAAGGAATGATAGAACTTTCTTCCGAAAAGAAGGCTTTATTAATCCAAATTTTAAAATTAACTAAAACTCAAAGTGACCTCATTGAAAATGAGAAAATAGATGATTTAAGCATAGTGCTAGTTCAAAAAGAAAATCTAATGCAGGAAATAGATATATTAGATAAGAAATTTTTATCTCTATACAATTCTATAAAATCAGATGAAGGTATAGATAGCCTAGAGAAGATTAATATAGAAAAATATGCTAATTTAAAATCATTGAAGGAAGTTGTAGCGGAAATAAACAGTGTATTAAATGATATATCAATTATAGATAGAAATAATACAATAAAGATGAAATCACAGGTTGATAAGATTAAATCTGATCTCAAACAAGTAAAGCAAGCTAAACGAGCATATAAGGGATATAATTATGAACCTGTGGAAAGCATGTTAATAGATGAAAAGAAATAGAAAGAGAGATCTTTCTATTTCTTTTCATATTAGTATGATATTCACTACTTGTCCATATGTTATCCACATAAAAGAACAGATAAAATTAGATTATTGACAGTTTTACACAGACTTATACACATTATCCACAGAAAATCCGACTGAATTGTGAATTATTACTTTTGAATTGTGAATTAGTTATCCACAAGAAACAATTATTATGGTATTAACTTACATTCGAAAAATTAAGATTAAAAATTAATATAATGTTAATATATTAATTTTTAGGGTAATATATATAACAAATAGTATAAGCTATTATATATAATGCTTATATGAAAGGAGCTGGGTTTATGAAATTAAATTTTACTGGAAAAAATATGGAGATAACAGATGCATTACGTGACGTAACAGAGAAAAAGCTAGGAAAATTGGATAAATATTTCCAAAAGGACATTATTGGAAATGTCACATTCAGTTCAGAGAAGAACAGAAAAATAATTGAGGTAACCATAAACCTACCTGGCACTATTATTAGAGCTGAGGAATCAACAGATGATATGTATGTATCTATTGATAGGACAGTTGATGTATTAGAAAGGCAAATTAGGAAACATAAAACAAAATTACAAAAAAGATACCAAAATAATGAAACTATTAGGTTTGAAAATGTAATACCTCTACCAATAGAGGATGAAGGGGATAAGCCAAGATTAGTAAAGAAGAAAAAATTTGGACTAAAGCCAATGTCATCAGAGGAAGCAATATTGCAAATGGAACTACTTAGACATAATTTCTACGTATTCTTAGATTCAAATAGTGAAAGAGTTAATGTTGTTTATAAGAGAAAAGATGGCAATTATGGATTGATAGAGCCAGAGCTTTAATATAGAATTAGTTAAAAGCGGGATGAATATCCTGCTTTTTTTTATGACCTAACTTAGCGAACGATAGGTCCTATCGGACACTACTGAATTATACCCTACGGGGTAGAGATATGTTGTGAGCTTTAGTAGGTCAAACGCACCTACGCTGTCCGTTTTGTCTGCAATTCGCTATCGCTTATTGGACAAAAAGGCAATGAGCACCAAATTTATGCGACCGTAGGGAGCGAATAAATTTGAGTTGCGAAACTGCGTGAGGTCTCAATCTTATAGTTGAAAGGAATATTAATAAATGTTAAAATAATATGATAACTATTATATTGAAGTTGAAAGGTGTGGTTTGGAATGGCAAGCCTATTTGAAAAGATTTTTGGTACCTATAGTGATAGGGAACTAAAAAAGATTAACCATCTTGTAGATAAAATAGAATCTCTAGATGGGGAAATGCAAAAATTAACAGATCAACAGTTAAAGAAAAAGACATCAGAATTTAAAGATAGATTAAAAAATGGTGAGACCCTTGATGATATTTTACCAGAGGCTTTTGCGGTGGTTAGAGAAGCATCTTATAGAGTCCTTGGTATGAAACATTTTAGAGTTCAATTACTTGGAGGTATAATACTTCACCAAGGTAGAATTGCAGAGATGAGAACTGGAGAGGGTAAAACTTTAGTAGCTACTTTACCAGCGTATTTAAATGCCTTAACGGGTAAGGGCGTTCACGTTGTTACAGTTAATGATTACTTAGCTAAAAGGGATAAGGAATGGATGGGTAAGGTCCATGAATTCCTAGGTCTTACGGTAGGTTGCATCATTCATGGCATAAGTAATAGAGAAAGAAAAGAAGCGTATAAGAGTGATATTACTTATGGTACTAATAATGAATTTGGTTTTGATTATCTTAGAGATAATATGGTTATTTATAAAGAAGAAATGGTTCAAAGACCACTTTATTATGCCATAGTTGATGAGGTAGACAGTATATTAGTAGATGAGGCTAGGACTCCTCTTATTATATCTGGTACAGGCGATAAATCTACTAAGCTTTATGAGATGGCTGATAGCTTTGTAAGGACATTAACTAATAGAGTAATGGACCCTGGTGAAGAAAAGATGGATCCATTTAACAGGGAAATTAAAGAAGAAACAGTGGATTATGTAATAGATGAAAAAGCAAAATCCTGCTCTATTACTGAAAAGGGTACTGCAAAGGCAGAGGCTTTCTTTGGTATTGAAAACCTATCAGATATAGAAAATATGGAAATAGCCCATCATATTAATCAAGCCATGAAGGCAAGATCTATAATGAAGAGAGATATAGACTATGTAGTAAAAGATGGAGAAGTAATCATAGTAGATGAATTTACTGGAAGACTTATGTATGGTAGAAGATATAGTGATGGTCTTCATCAGGCAATTGAAGCTAAGGAAAAATTAAATGTAAAATCTGAATCTAAAACTTTAGCTACTATTACATTCCAAAACTATTTTAGAATGTATACTAAACTTTCAGGTATGACAGGTACTGCAAAAACAGAAGAATCTGAGTTTAGAGAAATTTATGATATGGACGTAGTAGAGATGCCAACTAATAAGCCTGTAATAAGACAAGATCTAGCTGATGCTATTTATCGTAATGAAGCAGCTAAGTTTAGGGCAGTAGTTAGAGAGATAAAGGAAAGACATGCTACAGGGCAACCAATACTAGTTGGTACAATTACTATTGAAAAATCTGAACTTCTTTCTAAAATGCTTAAAAAAGAAGGAATTCCTCATGAAGTATTAAATGCAAAACATCATGATAGGGAAGCAGAAATAGTAGCTCAGGCAGGTAGATTTGGCTCAGTTACAATAGCTACCAATATGGCTGGTAGAGGTACAGATATAGTACTTGGAGGTAATCCTGAATTCCTAGCAAAACAAGAAATGAAGAAAAAAGGCTATACTGATGAAATTTTATCCTTAGTAGATAGCTTCTACGATACAGACAATGAAGAGGTATTAGAAGCAAGAAAAACATATCAAGAATTACATGATAAATATAAAGTGGAAACTGATGCAGAAAATAAAAAGGTACTAGAAGCCGGCGGTCTTCACATAATTGGTACAGAAAGACATGAGTCTCGTAGAATAGACAATCAGCTTAGAGGTCGTTCTGGTAGACAGGGAGACCCTGGTTCTTCAAGATTTTATATATCTTTAGAAGATGATTTAATGAGACTATTTGGTGGAGACAGAATAATAAATCTAATCGATAGTCTAAAGATGCCTGAAGATGAGCCCCTAGAGCACTCTATGCTTACAAAAGCCATAGAAAATGCCCAAAAGAAGGTAGAGGGAAATAACTTTAGTATCAGAAAACATGTATTAAAATATGATGACGTAATGAACAAACAAAGAGAAGTTATCTATGGAGAAAGAAGAAAGGTATTAGAGGGAGAAGATTTAAGGTCTCATATTCAAGAAATGGCTAAATCCTTAGTAATGGATAATATTGAAGTATGTACTAGACAAAGTAAGTATCCAGAAGAATGGGATATAGAAGGACTAGAAAACTATGTAATGAATCTTTTTAGCATCAATAAAAAATTCCTATCCTTTGCAGATATAGAGAGTATTACAAAGGAAGACTTAGTTAATAAGATAATGGAAAAGGCTGAGGAAAAATATAAATCTAAAGAATCAGATTTTGGTGAAGAAAGATTTAGGGAAATAGAAAGAGTAATTTTACTTCAAGTAGTAGATAGTAAATGGATGGATCACATAGATGCTATGGATCAGCTAAGACAGGGAATCGGTCTTAGAGCCTATGGCCAAGAAGACCCTGTTCGTGCATATCAAAATGAAGGATTTGATATGTTTAACGAAATGACACATAGTATTTGGGAAGATACTGTAAGATTCTTATATGGAGTAGAAAATCCTGAAAAGGTTCAAAGAAAGAAAGTAGCAGAGCCTATAGCTACTAATGCTGACGAAATAACTAAAACTATTGTAAATAAAGAGAAAAAAGTAGGCAGAAACGACCCGTGTCCATGTGGTAGCGGAAAGAAATATAAGAAATGCTGTGGGGAATAGAAGAGGTGATATATTGCAAGATATTTATTTAGACAAAGAAAGTCTTGAAGAAATAAAAAATATGATTACAGAACTGGGTGTTTCACTTTGACATTAATAGTATTAGAGATAGGGCCATTGAATTAGAGGAGCTATCTTATGGAGAAGACTTCTGGAAGAATATAGAGAAGGCGCAGAAGATTATGCAGGAAATTAAATCCTTAAAAAACCAAGCTAAGGAATATGATGATTTGATTCAAAATATTGAGGATTTAGAGACTCTAATGGATTTAGTTCTTGAAGAAGAAGCCTATGATATGTATAAGGAAATAGAGGATGGACTTAAAAGTTTATCTAAAAAGGCAGATGAATTTAAGTTAAATACCTTGTTATCAGGTGAATTTGATAAGAATAATGCTATTCTTTCTATACATTCTGGAGCTGGTGGGTTAGAGGCTCAGGATTGGGCTGAGATGCTTTTAAGGTTATATAGAAGATGGGCAGAAGGAAAAGGATTTGGAGTTGAAACCCTTGATCTTTTATCAGATACAGAAGGTGGTATTAAATCTGTTACATTGCTTATAAAGGGTCATAATGCTTACGGCTATCTAAAGTCTGAAAAGGGAGTTCATAGGCTAGTAAGGATATCACCATTTGATTCAGCTGGAAAAAGGCATACATCATTTGCTAGCATTGATGTATATCCAGAGTTAGATGATGAAGTAAATATTGAGATAAATCCTTCAGATTTAAAAATAGATACCTATAGATCTGGGGGGGCTGGAGGACAGCACGTAAATACTACTGATTCTGCAGTAAGAATTACTCATATTCCTACTGGGGTAATAGTGCAATGTCAAAGCGAAAGATCTCAAATTAGCAATAGACATACCGCTATGAATATGTTAAAGGCGAAGCTTGTACAGTTAAAAGAAGAAGAGAAAAAAGAAAAGATAGAAGACCTGCAAGGTAGCTATAACCAAATAGGTTGGGGCTCGCAAATAAGGTCCTATGTGTTCCACCCATATAGTATGGTAAAAGATCATAGAACTAATGCAGAAGTTGGAGATGTCTATGGTGTAATGGACGGAGATATTGATATATTTATAAATGAGTATTTAAAACAAAAATCCCTTTCATAAAAAGGGATTTTTTAGTGTAAAAGAGGATTTTTTAACTTTATGTAGAATAATACATAATAGGATTTTCAAATTAATTGAAGGAGAAGATATAATGGATATTTTAAAAGTACTTACTGATGAGTTTAAATTAAAGCCTTATCAGGTGAAAAATACAGTAGAATTACTAGATGAAGGGAATACCATACCTTTTATAGCTAGATATAGAAAGGAACAAACAGGGGAACTACAAGACGTTGTTATTAGAGAGTTATCAAATAGGCTAACATATTTAAGAAACTTAGAGGCAAGAAAAGAAGAAGTTATAAGATTAATTGATGAGCAAGGAAAGCTCACAGAAGAATTAAGAAAAGATATTATAGCTTCAGAAACTCTACAAAGAATAGACGATTTATATAGGCCATTTAGACCAAAGAGAAGAACTAGAGCTACTATTGCTAAAGAAAAAGGACTAGATCCACTTGCAGAGATTATAATAGATCAAACTCTAGATAAGGAAGAGTTTACAAAAACAGTAATGAGTTTTATCGATGAAGAAAAGGGAGTAAATAATGAAGAAGAGGTATTGGCTGGAGCTATGGATATTATTGCAGAAATAGTATCTGACGATGCTGACAATAGAGAAATTATCAAGAAAATAATAAATGATAAAGGAATTATTATAACAGAAGCAGTAGATAAAGAAGAAAAAACTGTTTACGAGATGTATTATGATTATAAGGAGCCAGTTAAATCCATTGCAAATCATAGAATACTAGCTATAAATAGGGGAGAAAAAGATAAGAAGCTAAAAGTGACCTTAAATATAGATGGTATTGATTTAGTAGGGTTGTTAGCTGATAGGTTCATAAAGGACAAAAATAAAGATACAGCTAGCTTTATAGAAAAAGCAGTAGAAGATGGATTCAAGAGACTATTATTTCCTTCAATAGAGAGAGAAATAAGAAATAATCTAACAGAGAGAGCTGAAGAGGAAGCTATAAAGGTATTTGCTTTAAACTTAAAACCACTAATTATGCAACCACCTATTAAGGGAAAGACTGTAATGGCTATAGACCCAGGTTTTAGAACTGGATGTAAGGTTGCCGTAGTAGACGAGACTGGTAAAATGCTTGACTATATTACAGTCTATCCTACAGAGCCTCAAAATAAAGTTGAAGAAACAAAGGTTAAACTAAAGGAGTTAATAAATAGATATAATGTTAACATTATATCTATAGGAAATGGTACAGCATCTAGGGAAACTGAAATGGTAGTGGCTGAAATGCTAAAGGAAGTAGATAAAGAAGTTTCATATATTATAGTAAGTGAGGCAGGAGCGTCAATCTATTCAGCATCAGAGGTAGGAATAAAAGAATTCCCTGATTTAGATGTATCCATTAGAGGAGCAGTATCCATTGGAAGAAGGTTACAAGACCCTATGGCAGAGCTTGTGAAGATTGAGCCAAGACATATTGGTGTAGGACAGTATCAACATGATTTGAACCAAGGGAAGCTTGATGAAGCCCTTACAGGAGTGGTAGAAGATTGTGTAAATAGTGTAGGAGTAGATTTAAATACTGCAAGTCCATCTTTACTTAAATATGTAGCTGGAATATCCACTAGAGTTGCAAATAGTTTAGTTAATCATAGAGAAGAAAAAGGTAAATTCACCAATAGAAAAGAACTTCTTAAAGTAAAGGGTTTAGGAGAAAAGACTTTTGTTCAATGTGCAGGGTTCCTGCGTATTCCTGGAGGTGAAAACCCATTGGATAATACTGGAGTCCATCCAGAATCTTATGAGGTAGCAGAAAAATTACTTAAGATGGACTACACTAAAGATGAAATAGAAAAGGTATCTAAGGAATTAAACATTGGTATTCCAACTCTTGAAGATATAATAAAGGAACTTGAAAAACCAGGAAGAGATCCAAGAGATGAGATGCCAAAGCCTATTTTAAGGCAAGACGTACTTAAAATAGAGGATTTAAAACCAGATATGGTACTAAATGGTACAGTAAGAAATGTAGTAGACTTTGGTGCCTTTGTTGACATAGGTGTAAAAGAAGACGGACTAGTCCATATATCTCAGCTTTCAAATAAATTTGTCAAACATCCTAAGGAAGTTGTTAAGGTAGGAGATATAGTAAAGGTTAAAATAGTAGAGGTAGACAAAGAAAGAGGAAGAATTGGGCTAAGTATGAGAATTGACAATGAAAAGATGTAGGGGCAAGCTTTGTTTGCTTATAAAAAAACATTGAATAATCAAAACATTAAATATATAATATTGTTTAGGGTAACGAAATAAAAGGAGGGAATTTTAGTGATATTTATTAAAAACGGTACAATATACACTATGGCAGGAGATGTTATAGAAAATGGTTCAATACTTGTAAAAGAGGGTAAGATAGTAGAAGTAGGAAAAGATATTATTGCTCCATTAGATGCAAAGGTAATTGATGCAGAAGGTAAAATTGTAACTCCAGGATTTATTGATGCTCATTGTCATTTAGGTATGTGGGAAGAAGGTATTGGCTTTGAAGGTAGTGACGGAAACGAAATGACAGATCCAGTAACACCACAAATGAGAGCTATTGATGCAATTAATCCAATGGATATTTCCTTTAGAGAAGCCTATGAGGGTGGAGTGACTACAGCTGTAACTGGTCCAGGAAGCGCTAATGTAATTGGTGGTACTTTTGTAGCTATAAAAACTTATGGAAATAGAATAGATGATATGATAATAAAGAATCCTATTGCTATGAAAATAGCCTTTGGTGAAAATCCAAAGAGAGTATATGAAGCTCAAAGGAAATCTCCTATGACTAGAATGGCTACAGCTGCAATACTTAGAGATACTCTATTTAAAGCAAAAACTTATTTGGAAAAGAAAGAAAGAGCAGAAGAACCTTCAAAGATGCCTGATTATGATATAAAGATGGAGTCATTGATACCAGTTCTTAAGAAGGAAATCCCTCTAAAGGCTCATGCTCATAGAGCTGATGATATATTTACAGCTCTTAGAATAGCTAAGGAATTTGATGTTGATATTACATTAGACCACTGTACGGAAGGCCATTTAATAGCTGACCAATTGGCTAAAGAGGGAAAAGATGCCATAGTAGGGCCAACATTTGGAAATAGATCAAAATTTGAATTACAAAATAAATCATTTGATACTCCTAGAGTCCTAGTAGAGGCAGGGGTAAAAATAGCAATAACTACAGATTCTCCAGTAATACCTTTACAGCATCTACCATTATGTGCAGGGCTTGCTCACAATGCAGGACTTCCTGAAATGGAAGCATTTAAGGCTATTACAATAAATGCAGCTGAAATAGTTGGTTTACAAGATAGAATAGGAAGTATAGAAGTAGGAAAGGATGCAGATATTGTTATATTTGATGGTCATCCACTAAAGGATATAGATTGTAAGACTTATGCTACAATAATTAATGGAGAAATAGTTTATAAAAGATAATTGACAATTGACAATGTACAATGGACAATAAAAAGAATAAAACATTAGAATCATTCTCTATGTTCAGGTGAGTAAGATCCAATATTGTTTTGCCTTGGATCTTGTGAGGAGGTTTATATTCAATTGAAAATTGTCAGCTGTCAATTGTCAATTGAACGAAAGGTTGGTGTTTATATGAAACTAGGATTTATAGTTAACCCTATTGCTGGTATGGGAGGGAGAGTAGGGTTAAAAGGTACAGATGGACCAGAGATTTTGGAAAAGGCTAGAAATCTGGGAGCAGTACCTGAATCACCAAATAAGGCAAAAAAGGCCTTAGAGATTTTATTACCTCTCAAGGATAAATTAGAGATATATACTTATCCAGGAGCTATGGGTGAAGATGAAGCACTTGATCTAGGATTTAAACCAATAGTGTTAGGACAGGATAATGATAAATTTGGACCTGAAAATACAGAAGAAGCTGCAAAAAAAATGATTGAAAATGGAGTGGATTTAATCCTTTTTGCTGGTGGAGATGGGACAGCTAGAAATATTTATTCTGCCATTGGTACAAAAGTGCCAGTTGTAGGGGTACCAGCAGGAGTTAAAATACATTCTGGAGTCTATGCAAATCATCCAAAGGCAGCAGGAGAAATTGCCTTTAAATATCTCCAAGCTGAACATATGGAAACAATAGAAGCTGAGGTAATGGATATAGATGAAGATGCCTTTAGAGAAGGAATAGTTACAGCAAGACTATACGGATATATGAGGATTCCATTAGAGCCGCAACTAATTCAAACAACTAAATCAGGTGGTGGAATGGGTTCTGAGGAAGAAGCCTTAAATGGAATTGCTGATAGAATTATTGAGGAAATGGAAGAAGAACCAGATACCTTCTTTATAATAGGCTCTGGAACTTCTATTAGACCTATTATGGAAAACCTAAATCTACCTAATACTTTACTGGGAATAGATATAGTAAGGAATAAAGAGTTAATTGCCTCCGATGTAAATGAAAAGCAAATTCTAGATATAATAGGGAACTATAAGGCTAAGATAGTAGTTACTGTCATAGGAGGCCAAGGTTATATCTTTGGAAGAGGCAATCAACAGATCAGTGCAGAGGTCATTAAAAAAGTAGGAAAAGAAAATATCCGAATAGTTGCACCTAAGAGTAAAATTTTAGCTCTAGAGGGGCGTCCACTTTTAGTTGATACTGGAAATGAAGAGGTAAATAGCATGTTCAATGGATATATGAAGGTACTTAATACCTATTACTCTGAATCCATAGAAAAGGTAGAAGGACTATAAAAGAGTTAATTTCATTCCTGATGAAACCATGGTATAATTAAACCTAAAGGTGGTGGAAATATTGGATAATGAGTTAAGGGATATGCTTACTAGGCTTTTAGAAGGGCAAACTAGGCTTGAAACAGAAATAAGAAATAATTCTATTAAAATAGAAGATGTTGAAAAGAAAATAAATATAATTGCAGAAGTACAAACAGCACATAAAGAACAAAATGAACGAAATTTAAATAATATACTACAAGAGCAGAATAATACAAATTCATTACTTACAAGTTCATTAAAACTTGTTTCTGATAATGTAGTAGAAGTTAAGCAAGATATACAAGAGCTAAAAGAAAAATTTGATAAGGTTGAGAAAGTAACGATGCAAAATACTTATGATGTGGCTTACTTGAAATCAGTAAAATAAATGCATGAAGTTTTTACTTTAAAAGTACTTGACATTACTAATACCCATGAATATAATTGAATTAAGATATATCTTCAGGGGGAGGTGCAATTCCTCACCGGCGGTAAAGCCCGCGAGCCGATAAATTCGGTTGACTTGGTTAGATTCCAAGGCCGACAGTTATAGTCTGGATGGAAGAAGATGTAGTAGACTTAAATTATTTGACTAGTCTATTTTTGACCCCGAAGATTTTCTTCGGGGTTATTCTATATCCCGAGAAAATAAAAATTTTGGAGGGATTTTATGTACACATTAAGTAAAGAACACTGGAATACTAAAACTATGGTGAAGATTTCAGTACTTGGAGTAATTTCATTTATTCTAATGTTTTTTGAGCTTCCAATGCCATTTCTAGCACCAACATTTATGAAGATTGATATTAGTGATTTACCAGCTCTAATTGGCTCCTTTGCAATAGGACCTATGGCTGGTGTTATAATTCAGCTTCTAAAAAATGTATTAAATGTTTTAATTGAAGGAACAACAACTGGCGGAGTAGGAGAATTGGCTAACTTTGTAGTGGGTTCTGCATTTGCATATACAGCAGGATTTGTATATTACAAAAATAAGACTTTTGGTAGAGCAGTAGCAGGACTTTTAATAGGAACTGTAACTATGACTATAGTAATTACTTTAGCTAATTATTTTGTAATGTTTCCTTTCTATGCTAAGTTATTTGGAATGGAGATACAAACCCTTGTAGACATGGGAGCTGCAATAAATAAGAATATAACAGATTTAAAATCTATGATGTTAATTTCAGTAGTACCTTTCAATTTAATAAAGGGAATAATGTTAACGGCTTTAACATTATTAATATATAAAAGAGTATCACCGATACTTCATAAATAAAAAATTGATAGAGAATATTCTCTATCAATTTTTTTATAACGAATAGGAAAGTTCTACTTCTTTTCTGTTTTAATTCAGGAACTTTCCGCAAATGAGTTTCAAAAAAGGCTTCCTTTAGACGCTTCTCTAGAAGCCTTTTTTATAACTCAGATTTAGATTATTTCTTTAATGAAAGCTCAAGGTATTTCTTTGATTTTTCGGAATATATATAAGCTTTTTCAAAATCCTTCAACAGTGAATACATATGCGAATACGAATCATAGATAATTTGAAGTATATCAAAACGATTGGAGTCCTTTAATAAATCTTCCGACTTCCTTAGGCTGTCCTCGGCTTTGATATAATCATTGATTCCAGTATAGCTCTTGCCCAAATTCATGTATATTCTAGCTTGGTCTACAGTTTTGATTTTATTTATATCAATTTCATCTACATATTCAATAGCCTTTGTATAATCACCCTTCTTAACAAGCAATTCCTGTATATCGGATTTTATAGTATTTACTTTTCTGATATCCTTAATCTCATCAAAATATTTTAGTGATTCATTTAGATATTTGCTAGCATTATCAAAATCATTAATAATTAAATAATAGTTGCCAATGTTTTTTCCGCAGGATGCCTTGGAATCTAATTCACCTAATGAATCATAAAATAGAATCGCCTTCTTAGTATAATCGATTGCCTGATTTAGATCATTTGTTCTTCTATACAAGATACCTAGAAGCATGTAAGTATCCCCATAATTATAGAAACACTTATATTTCCTTGAAATATCTAAAACATGGTTTAAAATCTGAATTGATTCCTTATAATTATCCTGTTTGAATAAGGAGTAGCCTAGAGAAAAATATAGCTTTATCTCTAATAAGACATCATTGACATGTGACTTATCCAAGGCAGTAGTTGCTTTTCTAACATAGAATTCAGATTCTTTAAATCTGTTATTATTAAAGCCAATATTACTTCTATAGAAATAAGTATCAGCTAAAAAATAATAATCATTATAAGATTCTAAAACTTCAATAGACTTATCTAAGTATTGGTTTGCTAGAACATAATTATTCAATTTAGTATTACACTTACCTAGAAGATACAAAAGACGTCCGTAGTATATCCCGCTAGCTTCTTCATCAACTGTTTTTAAGATCTGATTTATATAACTAATACATTTATCATATTCCATATCTTTAACTAAAAAAGAAGCATGTTCGAAACAAGCCTTGGAATCTTTATCGATACTTTGAGTTTGATCATAGTCATTATTTAAAAAATATGAAACTGGTTTGTTTAATCTTTCCGCTAGATATTTAATAGTTTTAATAGAAGGGGTAGCTACATCAGATTCGATTTTACTGAGCATATTTCTAGTAATAAAGTCTCCTGCTACATCCTGTTGAGTTAATCTTAAATCTAATCGTGCTTTTCTAATCTTTTTACCTAAAGTTAAATCATTCATCATATCGCTCCCTAAAGTGAATAATATTCACTATTAAGAATAGCATATAGAGAGTGATATTACAAGAGTTAGTAGTATGATGATATCTAAGTTTTGGAAATATTTAACAGAGAGGGATTGACAATCATCTAGGGGTGAATTAAAATTACAATAAGGTGACACGAACATATTGTAAAGGGGAGGGTAAATGTAATGAAAAGGTTATTTTGAATTTCTTAATGAGTGCACCCCAACAAGGCGAGAATTACGAAAGGAGGGCAAAATGAATATAATATTCAAAGAAGATTTAATGAAAAAAATAAAAAGTCCAGTAACCTGGGGCTTAATAATTGTTATCTTATTTATGTCGTATATTGGTGTCAAATCTGAAACAGATAAAAGAAAGATGGGAGCCTATGCTTATGGAGAGCGTTCTCTTTATGAAACCTCAGGAGAAGTACTCTTTGGAGAATTTGATGAAGAAACTAAAGAATCTTGGGATAGACGAACTCATGATATCCTAATTGAGGTTCATAATAGGTTGGTTAAATATTATAAAAAAGATTCCCCAAACTTTTCAAAAGCTTCAGCTTTTAGCTCTATAATAAGTGCTAACCTTATGGTAGGTCCAAATAATCCCAATCCATTTCTTAACAAAATGTTAAAAGAGAAATCCCTAGAAATATGGGATGAAGTAAGTGATGGAATAAATTATGAAGATGTTAATTTTACGAGAACAGGAGCTAAATATCCACTTGAGCAATTATTAATTCATACGCTACATGCAAAAGTACAATACTATTTTTACAAAAATAATATAAATCTTTTTATTGATACATACAGCAATATAGAATTTACATATAGATTCTTAATTACAGTTCTTCCAATTTTGATTATTATAGTTGGAATAATAATTAATTACAATAATATCAATAAAGAGGTCAAAGAAGGGAGTGCAAAGCTGGTATTAACTCAGTCTATTCAGAGATGGAAATATTACTTAGGCAAATACTTCTCAGGAGTCATCACTGTCCTATTTATAATCCTGGTTCCTATGATAATCGTCAACATAGCAATGGGTATAAAAGATGGATTTCAGTCTTTAAATTATCCAATTCTATATGATAAACAAGGATTAACAAGATTCTTTCCGTCTTTTAATTATATTGAAAAGGCTAATGAACTGTTTGGAGAACGATTAGCGGGGATTAGTAATGTTCCTCGTATGCCTATATCAAAAGAAACATTTGTGACCCAAAGAAACATAAATATAATTCCATACTACCAATATATACTTCTAACCCTTGGTTTTATAATATTATTTGTACTATTTTTAGTAGCATTTGTTCAATTATTTTCTTCGTTGATTAACAATCAAATTCTTAGCATTGCTGTAAGTATAGGTTTATATGGAGGGATGTATTTATGGGGGCAAAGGTATTTGGTAGAGAGGAACTATAATGTAAATCCTTTCACCATGAACAATAGTGCCAGAATTGTGGCGGGAACGCAAAATGCAACTATGTTAACTGTGGCCATTGTTCTTATACTATCAACTATTATACTGTTAGCTATAGGTTTAAGATATTTTAAGAAAAAAAGTATATGATTTATTGAGGTAATGTAAATTAAGAGTACCATAGGGGGAATGCATTCATGGGAAAGTAATAAAGGCAGAACTTAATAAGTTCTTTAAAAGCAGAAAAAATCTCTTATTACTAGGATTAGTACTTATTCTGTTAATAGGTATAAATATTATCAACAAAAACCAAAAAGATAATTTCTATACAGACGAAATAGAAAGATTGACGCAGAATTATAATATAGCTCAAGCACAAGTAAAGCAAATAGGATATCAATTAGAATTTATTGAAGAACAACTTCAGAGTGAAAATATAAGTGGAGAACGAAAAGACTTACTAGAAAAGGATATGATAGAATTAGGGGTAAAACATAAATTATTAAATAATGAAGCAAATAAAACAAACATGATAAATTCTTTATTAAATGATTTAATAAAGGCTCTTGAAGGAAAGAGAGCGCTTTTTACTCAGGAGGAGCAGAAGCAAATGTACCTAAGATATTCCATTGACCTAATGAGCAATAATATTGAAGCTTATGAGAAAGGTTATTTACCTAGAGAGTTATTGGAGCTTAGGAAAACTAGTATTAATGAGTTTAAAAGAGAACTATTTAGACTTACATATTTACAAGAAAACAATATAGATTATAGTATAAATCCTCATACCAATACTGGAATCAACTCTATAAGCAAGATATTCCAAAACAATATAATATTAATTATATTTGTTATCATGGGATTTATGATCGTTGATGTATTTTTATCAGAGGTAGGAGAAGGAAGTTATAAGCTACTGTATACTCAGCCCTACAAACGAAAAAATATATTCTTTGGAAAAATAATTAGTGTTTTTCTAATACTCACATCACTATTTATAGCAATACTTGTGATACAATTCTTAGTAGGTACACTCTCCAATGGCATAGGAGATATTAATTCTCCATATACAGTCATTGAAAATCTAATGAGGTTATCCATTTCAGAGAATAACATAAGATTTAAAATGATACCAGAAATCAAAGCTATAGGTCTTAGTATAATATTACTCATATTAACCATTATGCTAAATATAAGCATAATCAGCCTCTTATCAGTATATACAGACTCCATATCAAAGACAATTGGTGCAGAAATTGTACTGATATTTATGACAGTTATAGTGAGGAATTTTATTTTTGAGGAACAAAGCATACATGGATTAAATCCATTTAGCTATATATTTACACAGGATGTATTAACAGGGAGAATAAACAGCAGCTATCTATTGGGAATTCTATTAAATATAGGGCTTATTGTGCTATGTGGACTTTTAAGCTATATGAAGTTTAATAGAAAGGATTTTTTAGGAGACAAGGAATAGGGGGGCAAGTATTTATATGAAAAAAAACATATTTGTTATATTAGTATTGGTAGCCTCAGTACTAATGACAGCGTGCTCAAGCAATATAGGTAAAATAGAAAATGGCTATACTAACTTCGGTAATCTAAAATCCAATCAATTCAAACGCCCAGAAATAGGAGAGGAAATAGCAGTTATAACCACGAACAAAGGAATTATCAAAGCCAGACTACTAGAAGAAAATGCCCCTATTTATGTAGAACATTTCAAGAAATGGGTAAGAGAAGGAGCATATAACGGAGAAAAGTTTGCAAGAGGGAAAGAAAATGCTTTTATTTCTATGCATAGTGATGAATTCCATAACCAATATAAATTGAATGAGGACTATGAGTTAGAATGTAAAGCAGATTATCGTAAGGTAACAGGTAGTTTAGCTTCAATAATATCAAGAGGCAAGGATTCTTCCCTATTTTTTATCACAGCCAATAATGAAGTAGACCAAACCCTTATTGACATGATGGAAAACCTATCAGAAGAGTATGGCTATACAAGAGATGTGATTAAGGCATATAAAAAGCTTGGCGGGGATCCTGAACAGGACTATAAATATACCATATTTGGGCAGGTGTTTTACGGATTAGATACAGTATTTGAAATAAGCCGTATACCAACAGAATTAGTAGAAGACAGATACACTATGTTTACAGAAGATGTAATCATAGAAAAAATAGAGCTTCTTCCATACGAGGGAGATATATAAGGGGGTATATACAATGTCGACTAACTATGTAGTAGAAGTAAAAGACCTAAATAAAACCTATGGAAAAAAGAAGATATTAGATAATGTTTCTCTATACGTAAAACCAAATGAAATAGTAGGGTTTATAGGGCCAAATGGAGCAGGAAAAAGTACAACAATGAAATGCTTATGCAATCTAATATATCCGGATAGTGGAGAAATCACCATAAATGGCTATGATTTATTTAAAGAAAGAGAAAATGCGCTAGAATCTCAAGCGGCACTTATAGAAAGTCCAGGGCTTTATCAAGATATGACAGGAAAGGAAAATATAAAACTAATAGCGAAATTAAGAGGAATAGGGAAAGAAAGGGTAGAAGAAATCTGTGAATTTACAGAAATAAAAGAAGCACTAAATAGAAAAGTATCAGGATACTCCATGGGAATGAAGCAGAGACTTGCATTGGGCATAGCAATCCTAAGTAAGCCTAAATTTTTAATCCTTGATGAACCAACAAACGGACTAGATCCAACAGGAATAATTCACCTAAGAAATACACTTCAAAGACTAATAAAAGAAGAGGATATATCCATATTATTTTCCTCACACCAATTAGGAGAAGTAGAAAAGCTAGCAGATAGAATTATATGTATAAACAAAGGGAAGATAATAGAAACACCAAAGGAAATAGAAAGCAAGTTTAGATACATAGCCCAGGTGGATGATAATGAAAGGGCATATAATATACTAAAAGATCAATTTCAACAAGAAAAACTAAAGAGAATATCTAATGATGCTATAAAATTTGAGTTAGAAGGACAAACAGAATTAACAGGGATATTAATGAATCTAATAAGTAGTGGAGTAGATATACTAGATATTTATAAAGATAGTATAGATGTAGAATCAATTTATAAAGAAGTATACGTAGATGTAGAAGCTGAAATTAAATAACATATTTTTTATCAATAGAGAACTAGAAGAGAGCTGTGGAGTTTATGAACTATTATTAGACAATACAAGTACAAAAGTGGAAGGAAGATAAGTATGTGGAAAATAGCCTTATCTGGAATGAAGGGTAGGAAGAAGGATACCCTTTTATTGTCTGTTGTAATTACTTTGTCCTTTATATTTATAATTACCTCTACGATCCTTCATGAAAGTTCAGAGCAAACTAAGCTTGATCAGAGGATAGCTATGTTTGGTTCATGGGATACAGAATATCTTAAGGGAAATGAAAGTATTCATAATGAACTGTCAAAATTAGAGGATATAAATAAGCTTGGAGCTAGTAGGATAATTGGCAATTCTGAAACCCTAGGAACTGTAGGTACAATAAACAAGGAATTGGAGGAAATTGGGTACTTCCAAATGTATGAAGGGAGAATGCCGGAGAATGAAAATGAAATTGCCATTGAAGTAAGTCAACTTGGCAAATTCCCTAAAGAAATAAAAGTAGGAGATATCATACCTGTAGAGATAAAAATAGGACTATTTGAAAAATCCGAAGGCGAAATCAATAAAGAGGCAATTTATAGATTTGTGGAAAAGCTATATCCATCAACCAGATACGGATTGGGAAGACTATCAGTTGAGAATGTAAGAGATTTAGCTAAAAAAGCATATCCTACAAAGTTTGGAAAGACATGGGTATACGTTTATGCAGGTAAAAATATAGATGATGTAAAAATGAATGTAGAATTAAAACGAATGGCACGTGAAAAGTCTTTTAAATTAGTTAATTATAAAGAGGGAAATCAAAAAATATTTAATAAGTCATTTAATATATCAGCTATAATTGCCATTTTAGGAGCTTTTGTTGGAATTACTATAATGTTCATTCTCTATAATTCAGCAGTATCAGAGCTGGAGCAGGAAAGAGGAAGAATAGGGATATTTCAAGCCCTTGGAGTTACAGGGGAGGAATTTAGTAAAGTGTATCTGTTTACAGGATTAGGGTATGGATTAATTTCCTTAGTAGCTAGTCATGTAATTTTAGCCATAGGAGTATTATTTATGTCCATTGGAATTGGAAGAGGAAAGATACTATGGCTATATCCTTGGGGCCTCTATATAGCATTATCTATAATTGTATTTGTAGTTATTGTAATGATATATTATCTACCCATAAGAAAAATATTAAAACATCAGCCAATATATAACATTGAGGGTTTAAGTAGATAGAGTCTATAGATAAAATATATTAATATATAAAAGAGTATCACCAATACTTCATAAATAAAAAATAGGGGCTGGCATAGAAACCAGCTCCTATTTTATTTCAATCCATTTTTTGCAATAACAACCTTTATATCATCATAACTAATTTCTTCAGGTAAAGATTCTTTTATAGGCTTTAATTTTTCTAAGCCTAATTTATTTATTACAGCTAATATTTTCTCTTCTTTAGTAGGATCATCTATAAATCTTGACCAGTCCACACTTTGTCCTTGTTCTTCACAACGAGATAAATGTTCAATAATAGTGTTTGTTGTAAAATTTCTTTTTTCTGATATATCCTTTAAAGATAGACCTTGTAAATAACAATCATAAGTAGATTTGTATCTATCCACTAAATCTTCTCTTATAATCTCTTCTTTTTTAATGTCTAAGGGGCTAACATCATTGCGAGTAGAATAGTCTTTAATTACTTCTAGAAAACTTTCTCCATAGGATTCATATTTCTTCAAGCCCACTCCTTTTATCATAAGCATAGCTTCTTTATCTTGTGGGAAATATGATGCCATCTCCTTTAATGTAGAATCATGGAATATCATAAAGGGAGCCAATCCATTTTCTTGAGAAATAGAATATCTTACTGATTTTAATTCTTGGAATAATTCTTCATCAAAGCTTTCTAACATATCTTCTGTAGATAATCCCTTTTTATCATTGGAGGATTTAATTTCTACTAAATGCTTTTTGTGATAAACATTGACTTGCCCTCTCAATACTTCGCCAGCAGTAGCTGCTAATTTTAAAACAGGAAACTTATCCGCAGTTACATAGATATATCCCCTAGATACTAAGGTCATTATGATTTCCCTTAAAGAATTTTCGCTATATTCCTTCATTATTCCATAGGTAGAAACATTATCTAACCCAAATTCTAGGAGTTTTTTATTTCTTGATCCCCTTAGAACTTGAATTACTGTAGTTAATCCATATCTTTCCTGAACCCTATATATACAAGATAGTATCTTTTGAGATTCTATTGTGATATCTACCATTTCTGATTTATCTAAGCAGTTGCCACAATTACTACAGTTAGAGTCTGTAATCTTTTCGCCAAAGTATTCTAATATGCTATTTCTAAGACAGTCATTAGTGTGACAGTAATCTACTAAATATTGAAGATTTTTATAAAGAATAGTTTCCCGCTCTAATGATATAGGGTTGTTCTGTATCAAAAGCTTTTGCTTCACTATATCTGAGGGAGAATATAAAAGTGTACAACGACTAGGCTCTCCATCTCTACCTGCACGACCTGCCTCTTGGTAATATGCCTCCATATTTTGAGGCATATTATAATGAATTATAAACCTAACATCTGGCTTGTCTATTCCCATGCCAAAGGCATTGGTAGCCACTATTATTTGTACTCTGTTATATATAAAATCATCTTGATTATCTTGACGAGTATCTGAATCCATTCCTCCATGATATGCTACTACTGAAAAACCATCTCGGCTTAATTTTTCAGTTAATCCTTCTACAGTTTTTCTTGTAGCACAGTATATAATCCCAGATTCATTAGAAAAATTATCGGCTATGTAGTTTTTTACATAAGAGTATTTATCACTTACTTTAACTACTTCATAAAATAAATTTGGCCTGTCAAATCCGATTATAGATTCTATAGGATTTTTTAATTGAATTAATTCCTTAATTTCTTCTACTACTTCCTTAGTAGCCGTTGCAGTATAACAGGCTACTACAGGTCTATTAGAAAATGTTCGAATAAATCTTGGTATTTCTCTATAGGATGGTCTAAAATCATGTCCCCATTGAGATATACAATGGGCCTCATCAACGGCAATCATAGAAACCTTTATATCATTTACCAAGTTAATAAAAGAAAATGTATTTAAACGTTCTGGAGCCACATAGATTATTTTGTATTTTCCTTCTTTTATTTCCTCCACTCTATAATTAAACTCATTATCATCTAAGGTACTATTGATAAAAGTACCAGGTATTCCAACTTCATTTAATGAATCCACCTGATCCTTCATTAAAGATATAAGAGGTGAAACAACTATGGTAATTCCATCTAATAAAACTGCTGGCAACTGATAACAAAGAGATTTTCCTCCACCTGTAGGCATTATACCTAAGACATCTCTCCCGTTTAAAATTCCATTTATTAATTTTTCCTGACCTTCTTTAAATTCACTATATCCAAAATAAGATTTAAGAGCATTATAAATATTCACGGATATCACCTCCTACACAATTTTATCTTTTTTATGGGGTAATATCAAGGAGAAGAAATAATAACTGTTGGATATGATGTCATATTGGATATATTATAGATATAATGTATTAAAGGGTGTATAGATGAAAGGGGAGAGATTATGGAGAGTAGAAAACTAAGAATTAAAGGTGAAAATATAAAAGAAATTGTTCACTTGCTAAGTAGTGATATACAAAATAGTAAACTTCAGCCAGCAGAAAACATTCATATTTTAATAAGTGAAAAATATTATTTTAGAACTAATTCACAGTTAATGGCCTGTCTAATATTGAAGATAGAAGATGAAAATAACTGTGTAATCGATATAGTAGCTGGTGGTGGGGGTCAAGGTTTGTTGGATTCTACCTGGGGAGCAGAGAAAAAAAGAGTTAAAGAAATTGTAGATGAGATTGAGAAGATTTGTGAACATAGAGGTTGGGAAATAGTTTGCTATTAGAAGCAAAAAGAATCGTTTCAGTGCCTTAAATTCCATCTAGTGTAAAACAATAGATTAGGGTATAATTAGTAGCAGAAGAATTTAAGCGTAAGGAGAGAGGTTGATGAAGTTTAAAATAAACATGGAATTTAAGTTCATAATATCTTTATTGTTTTCAGTATTAGTTGCAATATTTGCCATTCAGAATGCAGGCAGTGTAGAGATTAATTTTTTATTTACTAAGTTCACTATTTCTCAGGCTGTAGTCATATTGTGCTCTACCATTTTAGGAGCTTTGATTGTGCTTTTATTAGGACTTATTAAACAAATCAAGCAGAATATGAAAATTAAGCAATTGAATAAAGAAATAGAAATGCTTACAGAAGAAAAGGGCAAGATTCAAGCTAAGATAGATGAATTTGCTTTAGCTAATGAAGAAGAAAAAATAGAAGATAGTGGTGAAGAAGCAGTATCAGAAAATGAAGCGGAATAATAAGAATTAGGTGAATAAATTTCTATACTTTCTAGTTTTCTAAAGACCTTGTGATGTTTTTATCACTAGGGTATAATTGATAATATATAGTTAGAATCTATTTAAGGCTATAATAGAATATGGGGGGATTAGAATGTTTAAAAAAGAAGAATCTCAAGAATCAAAATACAAGGTATTGCTAGTGGCTTATAAAGACTTGTCGGAGGATATGGAGAAAGAATTACTTTATTATTTTATATCAAATATCAGAAGTAAAGAAGAGATAGAAGAAAATGTATCTGCTAGTGATAAGAGTTCTTCTGGATTATCATTTAGAACAGGTGTATATCATAGTTGGTTTAAAGACACAATTTTGGAAAAATTAAATGAGGGATATAAGTTAGGTATTGTTGAAATACCTAAGTCATATGGCAATAGTGGAGAAGTAAAATTAAAAGCATTAGATGAAAAGTTTGGAGAAAATATATTAATAGTAGCAATAGACGAGTTATAAAGTAAAACCACGGATTGATTCTGTGGTTTTTAAAATGGATGGATATCGGAAACAAAAGCAAAAAGAACCACCTCCAGTGCTTGTGCTTATTGTTAATTTTTACTGCCCTGTGATATAATAACCTTAGCAATACAAGTGAAAGGTTGATATTCTTGGAGATAAGATTAAATGGTTTAGAAGAAACTAAAGAATTTGGTATTAAATTGGGTCAAATATTAGAAGGTGGAGATATAGTTTGTCTAAATGGAGACTTAGGAGCGGGGAAGACTACTTTAACTAAATCAATAGGCCTTGGTCTTGGAGTTAGTGATTATATAACTAGTCCAACATTTACTTTAATTAATGAATATAGAGGAAGGCTTCCAGTTTACCATTTTGATGTATATAGATTGGAAAATGTAGATGAACTCTATGACTTAGGTTTTGATGAATACTTCTACGGAAAGGGAATTTCCATCATAGAATGGGCAGAAAAAATAGAAAAATTATTACCCAAAGAAAGAATAGTACTCAATATAGAAAAGGGTATAGATATAGATGAAAGAAGGATAAATATTACAGGATATGGTAATAGATATATAGAGATACTTAAGGAGTTGGAGAAAAAATGAAAATATTAGCTTTAGATACATCAACTATGCTGGCAACCTGTGCAGTATTAGATGAAAATAGGGTCTTAGGAGAATATTCGTTGAACCAAGAGGAAACTCATTCGGAAAAACTAGTACCTATGGTCAAGGAAGTATTAGATAGCCTAGGGTTAAAGGTTAGTGATATAGATCTTTATGGAGTAGCTACAGGTCCTGGTTCCTTTACTGGTCTTAGAATTGGTGTGGCAACAATAAAGGCCTTTGCCCATTTGTTTGATAAGCCAGTAGTAGGGATATCTACATTAGAGGCTTTGGCTTTTAATTTTCCTTATAATGAAGTAGTGGTACCAATGATAGATGCGAGACGTGACAGAGTGTATACTGGTATATATACTTGGGAAGATGGTAAAATTAAGACAATAATGGAACCTGATGTTTTAGATATATATGATTTATTAGAAAAACTTGATGAATCATATGAAAAGGTATTGGTAAATGGAGATGGTTCTCTTCTTCACAGAGAAAAGATCAAAGAGAGATTAAAAGAAAAGGTTAACTTATCTACTATTGGTCAGAACTTCTGTAGGGCTACTAGTATTGGAGAGCTAGCTCTTATAAATTATAATGAAGGGCAAATAAATGATTATTATACCTTAGTACCAGAATATTTAAGAGAATCTCAGGCTCAAAGGGAACTAAGAGAAAAGGAGCAAAGATAAAATGGATATTACTATCCGCAGAATGGAAGAAGAAGATTTAGATAGAATAATGGAAATAGAAAAGGATGCCTTTACTACTCCTTGGCCCAAGGAGTCTTTTTTACTTGAGATTACCAAAAATCAGTTAGCTAGGTATATAGTAGCAGAAATGGATAATTTGGTAGTAGGATATGGTGGTATCTGGCTTATACTAGATGAAGGGCATATAACTAATATTGCAGTAGATAGTAAATATAGAAAAATAGGTGCAGGTAAGGCTATAGTAGAAGGACTTATTTATTTATGTACAAAAGAGAGAATTGCAGCAATGACCTTAGAGGTTAGGGAATCTAATATTGCTGCTCAAAACCTTTATAAAAAATATGGTTTTGTTGAATCGGGAATTAGACCAAAGTATTATCAAGATGACAATGAAGACGCAATAATTATGTGGAAAAAACTATAGAATTAAGAGGTGTTAATTATGTTGACATTAGCCATAGAAACTTCTTGCGATGAAACATCTGTTGCTGTTATTAAAGATGGCAGAGAAGTTTTATCTAATATAATATCTTCTCAAATAGATATTCATAGGAAATTCGGAGGTGTGGTACCAGAAATAGCTTCAAGAAAGCATATTGAAAGTATTAATCCAATAATACAAGAGGCGATGGATAAGGCAAATATTGGATTTAAAGATATAGATTTAATAGGAGTAACTCAAGGACCAGGATTGGTTGGAGCTTTACTTATTGGTATATCAACAGCAAAATCATTAGCTTATGGTTTAGATATACCAATTATAGGAGTAAACCATATTGAAGGACATGTTTGTGCAAATTATATTGAACATAAAGATCTGGAGCCCCCATTTACTTGTCTAATAGTATCAGGTGGACATACTTACTTAGTACAAGCAAATAGCTATACTAATTATGAGTTGATAGGTCGAACAAGGGATGATGCTGCTGGTGAAGCATTTGACAAGGTGGCTAGAGCACTGGGACTTCCTTATCCAGGAGGACCAGTTATAGATAAACTATCCACAACAGGAAATAAGGAAGCTATTGAGTTTCCGAGGGTAATGTTGGAGCCAAAATCCTATGATTTTAGCTTTAGTGGACTTAAGACAGCGGTATTAAATTATTTAAATCAAAGAGAACAAAAAGGTGAAGAAATAGTAATAGAAGATGTAGCCGCATCTTTTCAACAGGCTGTACTAGATGTGCTTGTGGATAAATCCTTTAGATTAGCTAAGGAAAGAAAATCTAAAAAGATAGTTATAGCTGGAGGAGTGGCTGCAAATCAAGGACTGCGAACTATGATGGAAGAGAGAGGTAAGAAGGAAAATATAGAGATATTTTATCCATCTAGAATTTTATGCACAGATAATGCTGCTATGATTGGTGCAGCAGCATATTTCAATTATAAAGAAGGAAAGAAATCAGACCTTCACTTAAATGTTATACCAAATTTAGACTTGAATTGATATATTCTAACAATTTTTTCCACAAATTGTCCACATACAGGAAATTATTTTATTACCAAAATATGTGGACAGTGTGGATAATATGAGATAAACCTTAGAATATAGGCCTTGTACTGTGGATAACGTTGTGGGTATTGTGTATAATATGTGAATTATATGTGGAATTACGTTTCAGTTAATGAAATCCATTCATTGTATAGCTCATCAAGTTTAAGTTGAGTTTTCTCTCTTTTCTTTGTTAATTCAACAATTTTTTCTGGAGTTCCATATATTGAGGGATCACAAAGAAGATTATCAAGTTCTTCTAAATTAACTTCTTCTTCAGCTATTTTTCTCTCTAGGCTAGTAATTTGTTTTTTCTTAGCTCTTTCTTCTTTTTCCAATTCTTTTTCTTTTCTTTTTTCTAGCTTAATTTGAGTCTTTGTTTTACCGCCATCTTCATCTTCTATATATAATACTTCGTTCTTTTTCTCCAAATAATAATCATAATTTCCTAAATATTCCTTTATTCCTTCATGAGTTAGCTCAAGAATTTTATCTGTTACTCTATTTAGAAAATATCTATCATGGGATATAACAAATAGAGTACCCTCATAATCAAGAATTGCATCCTCTAGAACCTCTTTAGAATCTATATCTAAATGGTTTGTTGGCTCATCCATTAAAAGAAAATTGGCATTAGATAACATTAATTTTAATAATGAAAGTCTACCTTTTTCTCCACCGCTTAAGGATGAGATTTCCTTAAAAATATCATCACCTATAAACATAAATTGACTAAGGATTGTTCTTATTTGATAATGATCAAAGGTTGGATTTTCATCCCATATCTCATCTATAATAGTTTTATTTAGGCTAAGCCCCTTCATTTCTTGGTCGAAGTAACCGTTAACAACGTGATGGCCAAGGGTTATGTTCCCATCATCCTTAGGTATTTGGCCTAGGATTATTTTAAATAAAGTAGTTTTTCCTATACCGTTGGCACCAATGAGACCAACCTTTTCTCCCCTATATATATTGAAGTTTATATCCTTTAATAGTTGGAAGTCATCGAAGGACTTTCTTATATTTTCAACCTTTAAAACATCTCTACCAGATTTAATTTTTGGTTCAAATTTTATTCTAGTTTTTCTTCCTTCTGTGATTGGTCTATCAATTAACTTCATTTTATCTAGCATTTTCTGTCTACTTTGAGCAAGTCCATGATATCTTTCTCCACCATAGGATTTAAACCTTTGTATTATTTCCTCTTGCCTTTTTATTTCTTTTTGTTGATCTTCAAAATGTTTTTTATATAATTCTAAGTCTTTCTTTCTTCTTATCATAAAATTAGTGTAATTAGTGTTGTAAATATTTAATTTCAAATTCTCTATATGAAATATTCTATTAACAACATTGTCGAGAAAGTACCTATCATGGGATATTATTAAGGCTGCACCCTTATAGTCTTTTAGAAATTTTTCTAACCAATCAATGGCACCTATGTCTAGATGGTTAGTAGGTTCATCTAATAATAGAATATCTGGTTTTTCTAGAAGTAGCTTCCCTAAAGACAAACGAGATTTTTGTCCACCGCTAAGTATGTTGACTTCTTTTTCCATATCTTCGTCATTAAAGCCTAAGCCTTTAAGAGTTCCTTTAATTTCCGATTTATATCCGTATCCATTTAGGGATAAGAATTTCTCTGAAGCGTGAGCATATTCATCCATTAGAGCATTTAATCTTTCAGTTTCACCATTTGCCCCTTCTAAGGATATTTCATGCTCTAGTTTTCTTAAATCCTCTTCCATTTTTATTAAAGGCAAGAAGACTTTTAAACATTCTTCAAAAACAGTTTTATCAGATTCTATTTTTGTATGTTGCCTAAGATATCCAATTTTTATATCCTTCTGGATATATATTTCTCCGCTATCCTGAGAGGTTTCACCACTTAAAATATTAAAAAGAGTAGTTTTACCTGAACCATTTAGGCCAATTACCCCAATTTTATCCCCATCTTCTACGGTGAAACTAAGACCATCTAAGATTGTATCTATCACATAAGTTTTAGTTATATTGCTACATGAAAGGACTAGCATTTTATTCCCCCTAAATATTATTACATTATATATTGTATCAAAAAAGGGATTTTATTTCCATTGTCTTGAATACCCCTATATGGTAAAATAAAGTAAAAGTAATTGATAGATAAGGAGAGAAAATGGATATATATATTGATGATAAGACAAAAGAATATATAAGAAGTCAATCTCAAGATAGTTCTGTACATGTTTTGATGATGAAAGTGGGAGGAGGATGATGTGCAACCTATCAACCATCTGTTAAGGTGGGAAGGCCATATGATGAAAAGAACTTTAAACTATATAAGGTAGATGATATCAATGTATACCTAGCATCTGGCATAATAGTTCGCAATGATGAATTAAAGATTAGTCTTAGTAAAATTTTTTGGATAAAATCTTTAAATGTAGATGGTATAAGTTTGTAGAGAAATAGAAAAAATACTCCTAGAAAGGTAAGGAGTATTTTAAGATTTCAAATTTAATTCCATTGCCATTGAAGCTAAAATGGGATCTATTAGATTTAGGTTACATTTACCCTCTTTGGTATAGTGAATACAATTTATACAATTTTCATATTTATCTTCATAGGCACGTGCGGAAGATGTGAGATTACTTGGAGCAAGATTACTTCTTGAGGGGTCATATTCATTACAGTATAAAGCTATCTTTCTAAGTTGTTCTTTACTTGCCATATAAACCACTCCTTTCAATAGTTATTGTGTCAAAATAATGATTAAATATTCAAAAATATCAAAATGACAAATTGACATGTTTATATCATGATGTTATAATCTATAGGAAAGTTTATACTTTATTATTTTTTTTGTAATAAACTTTCCGTATATAGATTTCAAGAAAAGCTACCTATGATGCTTGTTAGAAGCTTTTCTTATAACGAATAGGAAAGTTTTACTCTATTATTTTAGTTGATTGAACTTTCCGTAAATGAGTTTCAAGAAAAGCTACCTCTGATAATTGTTAGAAGCTTTTCTTATAATAGTCTGTAAAATATTATTAGGTGGTGATTATAGGATGGACAGAGACAGCAAGATTTCCATAACGGTTATAAGAAGATTGCCTAAATATTATAGGTATTTGGGGGACTTGTTGAATAAAGGAATCAATAGGATATCATCCCAAGAGCTAAGCAAGATGACTGGATTTACAGCTTCTCAAATAAGGCAGGATTTAAATAATTTCGGTGGATTTGGGCAACAAGGCTATGGATATAATGTAGAAGAATTACATAGTCAACTAGGTAAGATACTTGGATTAGAGACTATATATAGAGCCGTGGTAGCAGGTGCAGGAAATCTAGGTCAGGCCATAGCAAATTACAAAGGTTTTGAGGATGCAGGTTTTAAGGTGTTATCATTGTTTGATAAAAATCCTAGAGTAATAGGACTAAAGATTAGGGATATTGAAATAAGAGACGTAGACAATATTGTAGATTTTATCAAAGAAAACAATGTAGATATAGGAATTATTACATCTCCAAGGGAGAGTGCCCAAGAATTGGCAGACACCTTTGTTAAGGCAGGGGTAAAGGGTATTTGGAATTTTGCCCCAATAGACTTAAATGTACCTGAAGATATGATAGTTGAAAACGTACGTTTAAATGAAAGTTTATTTACACTTTCATATTTCCTAAGACAAAAATACGAATAAATTTAAGATGTTAATATAATGACGACCATTGTATAAAAAACATCAATAAATCAAAGGAAAATCTGGTGAAAGGCCTAATTAATCAATAAATTTGATTAATTAGGCCTTTTCCATTTAAAAACAAGGATAAAATTTTAACAATAATGGTGGAAATAAAAATTTAAATAGCGTATAATTAAGTTATGAGGATAGCCAATTAATTAGGGAGGGAAATATATGAATTTCAATTTGACAAAAGAGCAACAAATGGTGAGAAATGTAATGAAGGAATTCACTGAAAACGAGGTAAAACCTATTGCTGCTGAGATTGATGAAACGGAAAGATTTCCGAAAGAAAATGTCGAGAAAATGGCAAAGTGCAATATACTAGGTATACCTTTTCCGGTTGAATATGGCGGAGCAGGTGGAGATGAAGTATCTTATGCTATAGCTGTTGAAGAATTATCAAAGTCCTGTGCTACAACTGGAGTTATATTATCAGCTCATACATCTTTAGGATGCTGGCCAATATATAAATATGGAACAGAAGAACAAAAAAGGAAATATTTAGTTCCTTTAGCAAAGGGAGAGCATTTAGGAGCCTTTGGTTTAACAGAGCCTAATGCAGGTACTGATGCTGCAGGACAACAAACTACTGCAATATTAGATGGAGATCATTATGTTTTAAATGGTACAAAGATATTTATAACAAACGGGGGACAAGCAGATACATATATAATATTTGCTATGACAGACAAGAGTAAGGGAACTAGAGGAATATCTGCATTTATAGTAGAGAAGGATTGCCCAGGATTCAGTATAGGAAAGATAGAAGAAAAAATGGGTATTAGAGCGTCAGCTACTGCAGAATTAATATTCCAAAATTGTAGAGTTCCAAAGGAAAATCTATTAGGCAAAGAAGGAGAAGGCTTTAAAATAGCTATGTCTACCCTTGATGGCGGTAGAATCGGTATAGCTGCACAAGCCCTTGGTATAGCAGCAGGTGCATTAGATGAAACAGTAAAATACCTAAAAGAAAGACAACAATTTGGTAGATCATTATCTAAGTTTCAAGGACTTCAATGGATGGTAGCAGATTTAGCTACAGAAATTGATGCGGCTAGACTTCTTGTTTACAGAGCAGCATATAACAAAGCAAATAATCTTCCATATGGTAAAGAAGCAGCTATGGCTAAGTTATTTGCAGCAAACTGTGCTATGAATGTAACTACTAAATGTGTTCAATTATTTGGTGGGTATGGATATACAAAAGATTATCCAATAGAAAGAATGATGAGAGATGCAAAGATAACTGAAATATATGAAGGTACATCTCAAGTACAACAAATGGTTATAGCAGCCGCTGTATTAAAATAATTGGTTAAGGGGGAGCAAAATGAATATTATAGTATGTTTAAAACAAGTACCAGATACTAATGAAGTTAAAATAGATCCAGTTCGTGGAACCCTTATTCGTGAAGGGGTACCAAGTATTATAAATCCAGATGATAGAAATGCTTTAGAAGAGGCATTGAGACTTAAAGATGAATATAAAGATGTTAAGGTAATAGTGCTAAGTATGGGACCTCCTCAAGCAGATGTTGCACTTAGAGAAGCATTGGCTATGGGGGCAGATGAGGCAGTATTATTAAGTGATAGGGCATTTGCTGGATCCGATACTTGGGCTACATCTACTGCGTTAGCAGCAGGAATTAGAAAGATTGAAGATTACAGTATTATTTTCTGTGGTAGACAAGCGATTGATGGAGACACTGCACAAGTAGGACCTCAAATTGCTGAGCATTTAAATTTACCTCAAATAACTTATGTTGAAGAATTAAAGATTGATGGAGATAAGGTTATAGCTAAGAGAGCATTAGAAGATGGACATTTTGTAATAGAATCTAAAATGCCAGTACTTCTAACAGCTATAAAAGAATTAAATGAGCCAAGATATCCTTCTATTAAAGGAATATATGAAGCTCATAAGGATGGTAGGGTAAAGGTTTTATCAGCTAAGGAAGTAGAAGCAGATTTTGATAATCTTGGATTGAATGGTTCACCTACTCAAGTAAATAAATCATTTACACCACCAGGAAGATCTAATGTTGGTGAAATATTACAAGGAAATTCTAAGGAAGCTGTTAGAGAGTTAATAATAAAATTAAGAGAAAAACATCTTATTTAATATATTGTTTGATAAAGGAGGAAATTTAAATGGCTGTAAAAGTTATAGAATTGAAATGTATTGGCTGTGGCAAATGCGTTAGAGTATGTCCATTTGAAGCCATAGATATGAACGAGAAAAAGGCTAAAATAAATGATAAATGTACTGCTTGTGGTCAATGTGTAGAAGCTTGTCCAGTAGATGCTATAGAAAAAGAAGAACAGAAATATAGAGCTGGTGGTGTAGATGTAAATCTATATAAGGGAGTTTGGGTTTTTGCAGAGCAAAGAGATGGAAAGCTACTTAATGTAGCTATAGAACTAGTTGGTGAAGGAAGAAAAATAGCCGATGCATTACAAGTACCTCTTACTGCAGTTTTACTAGGTGACAATGTAGATGATTTAGCTGAAAAACTTGTTAAATATGGTACAGACGAAGTTTTATATGCTAATCATGAGTTATTAAATGTATATACAACTGACGGATATACTAAAGTTATATATGAATTAATTAAGGAAAGAAAGCCTGAAATTATGTTAATAGGTGCTACAAATATTGGTAGAGACTTAGGACCTAGAATATCAGCTAGAGTACACACAGGTCTTACAGCTGACTGTACAAAATTAGATGTAGATTTAGAAAACAGAAGACTTATGCAGACTCGTCCTGCATTTGGTGGAAACTTAATGGCGACAATCATATGTCCAGACCATAGACCACAAATGTCTACAGTTAGACCAGGAGTTATGGAAAAGGCTAAATATGATGAAAATAGAGAAGGTAATATAGTTAAATTTACTCCAGATTTAAAAGATGAGGATATAAGAGCAAAGGTTATAGAAGTAGTTAAAGGTGGAAAGGCAGAAGTCCAATTAGAAGAATCTAAGATCATAGTATCTGGTGGTAGAGGACTTGGAAATCCAGAAGGATTTAAGCTACTAGAAGATCTGGCTAAAAAACTTGGCGGAGTAGTAGGGGCATCCCGTGCTACAGTTGATGCTGGGTGGATAGAGCATAGTCATCAAGTAGGGCAAACAGGTAAGACTGTAAGACCTTCACTTTATATTGCTTGTGGTATTTCAGGAGCTATTCAGCATTTGGCTGGTATGCAAGAATCTAAGGTTATAATAGCTATAAATAAAGACGCAGATGCTCCTATATTCAAAGTTGCTGACTACGGTATAGTTGGAGATGTTTATGAAGTATTACCAGAACTTATAGAGGCATTAGACAATGTTGATGATATAATGGACGCATTTAAGGCAATGAATAATTAATCCTTAATAATAGAACCAATTTTCTGAAAGGTTTACAAAGGAAACTGCTTGTGTTATAATTTCATTGAAATGATATACGACTAAAATAAAGTTTCGCTATTAAAATTATAGGGAGGTTTTGTACAATGTCAAAAGAAAGTTTAAACCCATTAGTAAGTGCCCAATTACAAGTTAAGAAGGCTTGTGACGCACTAGGATTAGAGCCAGCAGTTTATGAATTACTTAAAGAACCACAAAGAATTGTAGAAGTTTCAATTCCAGTTAAAATGGATGACGGATCAGTAAAAGTATTTAAAGGATATAGATCATCACATAATACTGCTATTGGACCTGCTAAAGGTGGAATTAGATTCCATCCAGGAGTTAATGCAGATGAAGTTAAAGCTCTATCAATTTGGATGACATTCAAATGTGGAGTTATGGGAGTTCCTTATGGTGGGGGGAAAGGTGGAATCACTGTTGACCCACTTACATTATCCCAAGGTGAATTAGAAAGATTAGCAAGAGGATATGTTCAAGGACTTTATAAGTACTTAGGAGAAAAAATAGACATTCCAGCTCCAGACGTAGGATCAAACGGACAAGTAATGGCTTGGATGGTAGACGAATATATTAAATTAAACAATGATAATATGGCTCTAGGCGTACTTACTGGTAAACCAGTTGCATGGGGTGGATCAGAAGGAAGAAACGAAGCTACAGGATTTGGAGTTGCTGTTATAGCTAGAGAAGCAGCTAGAGAATTAGGCATGGATATGACTAAAATATCCGTTGCTATCCAAGGTTTCGGAAACGTAGGTAGATATACAGTTAAAAACGTACAACGTCAAGGTGCAAAAATTGTAGCTATAGCTGAATGGGCACCATCAGTTGGAACTTATGCATTATACAATGAAGATGGATTAGATTTCTATGATATGGAAAAATACTTCAACGAGCACAGAAATTTAGTAGACTATCCAAAGGCAAAAATGATTTCCTTAGATGAATTCTGGGCACTTGATGTAGATATGTTAATCCCAGCTGCATTAGAAAACGCTATTACAGAAGATGTAGCTAAAGTAGTAAAAGCTAAATTAATCTGTGAAGCAGCTAATGGACCTGTTACTCCAGACGCAGACGTTATATTAAAAGAAAGAGGAATAGTAGTTACTCCAGACATCTTAACAAATGCTGGTGGAGTTACAGTTTCCTACTTTGAATGGGTACAAAACCTACAAGGATATTACTGGTCAGAAAAAGAAGTAGAAGAAAAACAAGAAGTTGAAATGGTTAAGGCATTTAATGATATATGGAAACTTAAAAATGAGTATAATGTTACAGTAAGAGAAGCAGCTTATATGATTTCAGTTAAGAAAGTTGCTGAAGTAATGAAATTAAGAGGATGGTATTAATAAAAAACTGGCTTAGGCCAGTTTTTTTATATACAAATAAGGGTAAACTATATAGTATTAAACTATAAAGGAGAATAGTATGGAATACAACATTGTACAAGAGAAAGATAAAATCATATTAAAAGATATAAGAAATTTTAATCCTAAGCATATATTTGAATGTGGTCAAGCCTTTAGATGGTACATAGAAGAGGACAAATCCTATACAACCATAGCCTATGGAAAGGTGATAAATGTAAAAAAGGAAAATAATGATGTTATATTATCCAATACAAATATAGAAGATTTCAATAATATCTGGTATCACTACTTTGATTTAGGTAGAGATTATGATGAGATAAAAAAAGAACTATCTAAGGATAATATATTAGCTGAGGCTATTGAGTTTGGAGAAGGAATTAGAATACTTAATCAAGAACCCTTCGAAATGGTCATATCATTTATAACATCAGCTAATAATCAAATACCAAGAATAAAAAGATCTATAGAATTAATGTCTAAACATTATGGAGAAAAGATAACTCATGAATATTATAGCTTCCCTACAGCAGAAAGTTTATCAAATGCAAATCCAGAGGATCTTAAGGAGATATGCAAGGTAGGTTTTAGAGGAGAAAGAATTGTAGACACAGCAAAGATTATAGCTAATGGAGGTATAGATTTAAATTCAATCTTTAATCTAACTAGAGATGAGGGTAAGGAACTTCTAATGACTTTGCCAGGAGTAGGACCGAAGGTCAGTGATTGTATTTTACTTTTTGCCTTTAACAAAGATGATGCATTTCCAGTAGATGTATGGGTTAAGAGGGTCATGGAGCATTTTTACCTAAAGGAAGAAACCAATGTAAAGCATATAGGAGTCCATGGTGCTAGAATATTTGGCAGTCTTGCAGGATTTGCTCAACAATATTTATTTTATTATGCTAGGGAATTAGGAATAGGGAAATAGAATTGTAAGGAATTTGTAACTTTTTCCAAGTAAAAGGTTGATATACTAAAACTAAATAGGAAGGAGGCCATATCATGAAATATTCTAAGGGTTTAATAGGAATTAGTATAATATTTCTTGTAGGCCTCTCTTTTTTATTATTAGGAACTAAAGATAAAATCAAAGAACATGCCATAGGAAAGATAACTGAAGATAATAAGGATTACTTAGTAGTTCTAACTGGAGTGAAATGGAAGAAATATGGAAAAGAAGTAGTTGTTTTTTCCCTTGAAGAAGAAAAGAAAGAAATATATAGAGAAAATTTCTCGGAGTTTAACCCTTGGAAAATAGCCATAGGTGATATAGACGGAGATGGGAGAGAAGAAATATCTATTGGAGTATATAAGAAATCTCCTCTTCATCAAGTAATGGCTAAGAGACCATTTATTTATTCCTTTATAAATGGAAGACTAGAGCCAAAATGGAGGGGGTCTAGATTATCTCGACCATTTATAGATTACAATTTTTACGATATTGATGGAGATGGGATAGATGAAATAATATCAATTGAAATACTAAAGGATAATAGAAAACTGATTAATGCATATAAATGGAAGGGTTTTGGGTTTGAGGGATATTTAGAGACAAAGGATTTTGAAGATATTACAAAGTTAATAAGAAAAGAAGATAAGATATATATTGAAGTTAAAGAGGGAGAAGACAAATATTTAGGGCTAATAGAATTAGATGATAATAATTTGATAATAGAAAGGGTGGAATTAGAGTGAGAAGGAAAAAATTATATTCAATAATCTCTTTAATATTAGTTTTATCTATTATTGTGACTGGATGTATTGGAAGGAAAGTAAATAAAACTGAAAAAGAAGATTTTGCAAATATACCAGATTATAATGAAAATAAAGAAGAAACTAATATAGAAATAAATCAGGGGCTAGTCAATATTGGGGTTCCTTATGAGCCAATAGAGTTTGAGGCAAATGTTGAACCTTATAAAGTAAATGTTGACTTATCTAATATTGAAAATTTAAAGATATTTGGTGATTTTTCTAAGGAACAATTGGAACTTTTAGTAAAAAATAATTTTGTAGTAAACCCTACTAAGGAAGAGCAGTTATTTTATATCTACGAAGATAATGAATACAAGGATATCCCTTCTTTTATTACTACTGATTCAATACTTCAGGTATATCATATATTCTATGATTATACATTACGAACATTAGAAAATGATAAACTAATTAAGCTCGTAGAAGAGATGACGGATAAAATGTTAAAAATTTCTATTAATATTTATAATGAATTAGAAGACAAAGAGATGAAAAAGATTCAACTTAAAAACATAGCATATTTCGCTACCGCACAGCTTGCATTAGAAAAAGAACTTCCCAGTGAATTACCAGAAGAGGCTAAAAAGATAGCATTAGAAGAATTAGATAATATCAAAAACCACTATGGATTTCAACAATCATCTTTGTTTCCATATGATTTAGATTATAGTCAGTTTACTGTTAGAGGCCATTATACTAGGTCCAAAGATTTTGAAAGATATTTTAGGGCTATGATGTGGTATGGGCAAGCTCCATTTCCTTTGTATTTTGAAGAATATGAAAAAAGAAATATAGAGCAAACCCTACAGGCTCTTTTAATAACCTATAGCTTGTCCTCTGATAAGGAAATTTATGAAAAATGGGAAAATATATATGAGCCCACTAATTTCTTTGTAGGAAGTTCCGATGATTTAAATATTTATCAGTATCAGGAATTATTGTTGAAAATATATGGAAAAAATCCTGATTTAAATAGGCTAAAAGATGAGAAAAAATTAGATGAATTTTATAAAGAAGCAGATAAACTTCCAGAACCAAGGATAAAAGGAAAGTATACTTCTGTAAACTTTCCAGTAGGAAAGCAATTTAGACTTATGGGTCAGAGATATGTAATGGATGCTGAAATAATTCAAGAGCTGGTTGAGCCTATAATAAGACCAATACCATCAGGTCTTGATGTAATGGGAGTCTTAGGTTCTGAAAGGGCAAAGGAAATTCAATTGTCTAAAAAAGAAAATCAAGATTGGAAGGACTATCCATCTAAACTTCAAAGGCTAAAAAATAAGTTTGGGAAGCTTAAAGACAAAGACTGGATGGGAAATATGTATCAAGGGTGGCTTTGGACATTAAAGGGATTTATGGAGCCTTTTGGAGATGGTTATCCATCCTTTATGACCAATAAGGCTTGGGTTGATAAGGATTTAAATACGGCCCTTGGTTCTTGGTCAGAACTAAAGCATGATACCATTCTATATGGAAAGCAATCTGGTGCAGAAATGGGTGGAGCAGGATTTAAAGAGGTAGTAGGATATGTGGAGCCAAACATAGAGGTATATGAAAAATTACTTTGGTTAACTAAATTTTCAAGAAAAAATTTATCTGCTAGAGGATTAACTATAGAAGGTATAGATATGAAAATGGAAGAATTTGAAAGACTTCTAGAATTCTTGATAAATTGCTCAATAAAAGAACTTAGGAATGAAGTGTTAACTATTGAAGAATATGAATATATTCAAATATATGGTGGCGTACTGGAGCGTTTAACTGCTTCATTTGCGGGAGATTATTTACGATGGTTTGAAATAACATCTGAAACAGATAAAAACATGGCAGTGATCGCAGATTTTCATACTATAGCACCAAATTCTTATAGTAGTGTAGGATATATGGAAGCAGGAGTGGGCCCCGCATATGAAATATATGTGGTAGTACCAATAGGTGGAAAACTTTATCTTACAAGAGGTGCTGTATTTAGCTATCACGAGTTTATATCAGAGGAGAGATTAACAGATGAAAAATGGCAAGGATTAATAAAGGAAGATAAACAACCACCTATGCCCGAGTGGACAAATTCTTTTATAAGGGAAGGAAAGGGACAAATACCGTTTCCAGAGGATTAGTAAAAAAACAAAAAAAGAATCGCCTATGCTTTGGGATATTGGGTCATTACTTCTTAAAAAAAGGAATTCTTTAAAAGGATTCCTTTTTTTATGTAGAAATTACCTTCAGAATAGTGTATCCTTATAGGAATGATATAATAACTATCAATTGTCAATTGCTATAGGAGGTAGATAAATTATGCTAGGAACAATAGTAAATAGTTTAGCAATCATAGTAGGTTCATTATTAGGCATAGGTATAAAAAAAGGAATTAAAGATGATTATAAGAATACAATAATGGATGGGATAGGTCTTGCAGTAATTGTTATTGGTATTATGGGAGGCATAAAATCAGAGAATATTATTCTAGTTATAGGAAGTGTTGTATTAGGAAGTATAATTGGTGAAGTAATTGGAATAGAAAACAAGCTTGATAATTTAGGGAATTCTCTACAAAGCAAATTTGGAGGTAAAGACAGTAATTTTTCAAAAGGTTTTGTAACAGCTTCCTTAGTATATTGTGTGGGGGCTATGGCTATCGTTGGTTCTCTGGAATCGGGAATACAGGGAAATCATGAGACTTTGTTTGCAAAATCAATCCTTGATGGTATTTCGGCTGTAATATTTGCTTCAACCTTAGGTATAGGAGTAGCATTTTCAAGTATTCCAGTATTTATTTATCAAGGAAGTATTACCTTGTTGGCTAACTTTGTAAAGGATCTTTTGACTACTCAAGTAGTAAATGAAATGTCAGCAGTAGGCGGATTACTTATTATGGCAATAGGAATAAACATACTAGGAATTAAGAAAATAAAGGTGGGAAATATGCTTCCGGCAGTTTTTATTCCTATTATTTACCATATATTAGTAAATTTGGTTAATTTAATAAGATAAAAATAGTAAAAAAGAGAAAACATGAGATAGATGGATAAAAAGGCAAATAATAGTAAATAATACCCGAATATAATCAAATTTGAGACTTGATTACATGATTTCATTTAAGTAACATATATATTGTATATATTAGCACTCAATGACAATGAGTGCTAATAAAATGAAGAATAAAATTAATATTAACATAAGGAGGTTACAATTATGAATCTAAGACCATTAGGTGATAGGATTGTAATTAAAAAGGTTGAAGTTGAAGAAAAGACAAAAAGCGGTATAGTTCTACCAAGTACTGCTAAGGAGCAACCACAAATGGCAGAAGTAATAGCTATTGGTGCTGATATTACAAGCGACGAAAAGAAAAAAGATCAAATTAAAGTTGGAGACAAAGTAATATTCTCAAAATATGCTGGAACAGAAATCAAAGTAGATGGTGATGAATTAACAATTCTAAAATTATCTGATATTTTAGCAGTAGTTGAATAATTAAAAATTTACGAAGTAAATTTAAAAGGAGTGTGGATATAAATGGCTAAGGAAATTAAATTTGGCGAAGATGCACGTCGTGCTATGGAAAGAGGAATTAACCAATTAGCAAATACTGTAAAGGTTACATTAGGACCAAAGGGAAGAAATGTTGTATTAGATAAGAAATTCGGCGCACCACTTATTACAAATGACGGTGTAACTATAGCTCGTGAAATTGAATTAGAAGATAAATATGAAAACATGGGTGCTCAACTTGTTAAGGAAGTAGCTACAAAGACTAATGATGTTGCTGGAGATGGAACTACAACAGCTACTTTACTTGCTCAAGCAATTATCAGAGAAGGTTTAAAGAACGTTGCAGCAGGTGCAAACCCAATGATTCTTCAAAAAGGAATTAGAACTGCTGTAAATACTACAGTAGAGGAAATCAAAAGATTCTCTAAGAAAGTAGAATCAAAGGAAGCTATAGCTCAAGTTGCTTCAATTTCAGCTGGAGACGAAGAAATAGGTCAATTAATAGCTGATGCTATGGAAAAGGTAGGAAATGATGGAGTTATTACTGTAGAAGAATCAAGATCCATGGGAACTACTTTAGATGTAGTAGAAGGTATGCAATTTGATAGAGGATATGTATCAGCTTATATGGTAACAGATACTGAAAAGATGATAGCAGAATACGACAATCCATATATCTTAATTACAGATAAGAAAATATCAAATATTCAAGAAATCCTTCCAGTTCTAGAGCAAATAGTACAAATGAGCAAGCCTTTAGTAATCATTGCTGAAGATATTGAAGGAGAAGCAATGGCTACATTAGTAGTTAATAAATTAAGAGGAACATTTAACTGTGTTGCTGTTAAAGCACCAGGATTTGGAGATAGAAGAAAAGAAATGCTACAAGACATAGCAATATTAACAGGTGGAACTGTAATATCAGAAGAATTAGGATATGATCTAAAAGAAGCTACTGTTGATATGTTAGGTAGAGCAGCAAAGGTTAAAGTTGACAAAGAAACAACTGTAATAGTTAATGGAGAAGGAAATCAAGAAGAGATTCAAAATAGAGTTAAACAAATTAAAGCTCAACTTGAAGAAACTGAATCAGAATTTGACGCAGAAAAGCTTCAAGAGAGACTTGCTAAATTATCAGGAGGAGTAGCAGTGATTCAAGTAGGTGCTGCAACTGAAACTGAGTTAAAAGAAAGAAAACTTAGAATAGAAGATGCTCTTGCAGCAACTCGTGCAGCTGTAGAAGAAGGTATTGTACCTGGTGGTGGAACAGTATTAATAGACTCCATACCAGCTGTAGCAAAACTTTTAGAAACTACTCATGGAGATGAAAAAACAGGTATTAGCATTATAGTTCGTGCATTAGAAGAACCAGTTAGACAAATAGCAGCTAATGCTGGACTTGAAGGTTCTGTAATAGTAGAAAAAGTAAGAGAAGAAGCTGACGGAATAGGCTTTGATGCTCTAAATGAAAGATATGTAAATATGATAGAAGCAGGTATAGTTGACCCAACTAAGGTAACTAGATCAGCATTACAAAACGCATCATCTGTAGCAGCTATGGTACTTACTACAGAAGGAGCAGTAGTAGATGTAGAAAAAGAAGACCCAATGGCAGCCATGGGCGGAATGGGTGGCATGGGTGGAATGGGCGGAATGATGTAGTGAGGTTATCTGAATATTGTGGTAAAAAGATAAACGTTACACTACTAGATGGAGAGATGCTCAAAGGCAAGTGTATAGAATATACTAAAGCCATGTACAATGATCCAGAGATAGATAGTATAGATTTACAAATTGACAAAAAAACATATGAGATATACGAAAATGAAATTAAAAATATAGAGATACTTTAATACCATATCCCCTTTAATATTATCAAAAATAGATTCATATATGAATTATGTGAATTACATGATAATAATTAAAGGGGGTTTTTTATGCAATCATACAAAAAAACAATATTTTTTGTACAAAAGTGCAAAGCTACAAAAGAATGTAAGATTTTATACAAATGTTCAAGGATACAAAAAATATTGTTAATGTTTTGATAACACACAAATTATTTCTATAAAAATTGTAGTAGGATAGATATGTAAACAATAAATAAACAGGAGGTAATAAGATGAAAGAATATTTAAAAGTAGCTAATGATCCAATATTATGGCTTATGTGTTTACCAGTAGTATCTTTAGTAGCAATTCAAGCAATTATATTTTCTAAGAGAGCATTTTCATCTGCAAGTTCAGTACAACTTACAAAACAAGAGGCTAAGGATGCCTTTAGAATCGGAGCAATATCAGCCATAGGACCTGCTGTAGCAGTATTTGTTGTAATGCTTGGTATGATGGCCGTTGTAGGAGCACCAATGACTTGGTTAAGATTAGCAATAATAGGGGCTGCACCTACGGAATTAGCTGCATCTACAATGGGTGCTAAGGCTATGGGAGTAGAGTTTGGAGGAGAGGGCTATGGAGTTTTACAATATGCCAACTCTGTTTGGGCTATGACTTTAAACGGTATTGGTTGGCTTTTATTTGTTGGATTATTTACTCACAAACTAGAAGGTTTAAGAGATAAAGTATCAAAGGGAGATGCAAAACTTACAGGTGAGATAGGTGGAGCAGCCATGTTAGGTGCTATGGCATACCTAGTAGGAGGACATCTAGTAGCAGGTGGTGGAAGATTAGTAGCAGCATTAGCTGCAGGAATATCAATGATATTATTAGGAAAATTGGCAGAAAAGTATCCAAAACTTGGAGAGTATAACTTAGGTCTTGCTATGGTAGTTGGTATGGTAGTTGCAGTAATGTACGTAGGACAATAGGAGGGATATAAATGGAAAAAAATAGAAATGAAGCTTATTATGAAAACTTTACAAAACCAATTATAAAGACAGGAAAGTGGACACTACTTCTTGCAGTTGTATTTTGTTTTCTTCCACCACTTTATTTATGGGTGAGATATGGTGCATTACCACCAGTTAAAAATATAATTACAGGTTGGTTTTTAATAGCATCAATTTATGGTACTTATTATTTCATTGAACCTATTTCATTCTTCCCAATCCTGGGAATGGCTGGAACATATATGTCATTTTTAGCAGGAAATATTGGAAATATGAGAGTACCTTGTGCAGCTGTTGCTCAAGAAGCATTGAAGGTTGAACCAGGCTCAGAAAAGGCAGAGTTAGTAGCAACATTAGGTATTGCAGGTTCTATAATTACAAACCTTATAGTTGTTACTATAGCAGCAGTAGCTGGGAATGAATTAATGAAATTATTTCCACCAGTAGTAATTACAGCATTCCAATTTGTATTACCATCAATATTCGGAGCAATGTTTGCGATGTTTGCAGTTAAGTATCCGAAGTATGGAGCCTTTGCAATAGGTCTTACATTATTCCTTTTAGGAATTGTAAAAGTATTACCAGTGTATGTTTTAATTCCAGTATGTGTATTTAGTACAATTGCTTTTGCAACAACTTCATATAAAAAGAAGGTACAACAAAAATAATGCATTGGAGGAGGACAAAGTGAGAGATAATAATATAATGAAATTTGTTGATAAGGATGAAACTATAAAATTACTTCAAGAAATGATTCATTTCAAAACTGTGAATGGGCCAGGGGATGAACTACCTCTGGCTGAGTTTATAAAAGAAAAGTTAGAAGACATTGGAGTAGAAGCAGTAGTTGATGATATAGGAAGCAATAGAGGCAACGTAGTAGGAAGAGTAAAAGGTACTGGACAAAGGGAGTCATTATTATTTAATGGACATTTAGATACAGTACCTCCAGGAGATATTGAATGGGAACATGGTCCATATAGTGGTGCAGTAGTAGATGGAAAGATATATGGTAGAGGGTCTGCTGATATGAAGGGTGGATTAGCAGCAATGCTTGTAGCACTTAAAGCCGTAAAGAAAGCAGGATGGGAATTAAAAGGTGATTTTATTTATTCTGCCACTGCAGGAGAAGAAACAGATAGTATTGGAGCAATAAAGTTTGTAGAAGATGGCGGACTGGATGGAGTTGGAGCCATAATAATTGGAGAACCAAGTTCAAATGGAGTAAATATAGCAGAAAAAGGTGCATTTTGGATTGAGATAACAACCTATGGAAAAACAGCTCACGGAGCTTTCCCACAAAATGGTGTAAATGCTGTAGTCCATATGAATGCATTATTATCTGAACTAATAAGCTATAGATTTAAGTATGAGGTAAATGAAATCCTTGGTCATCCAACTATGAATATATCTACAATAAATGGTGGAGTAAAAACAAATGTTGTGCCAGATAAATGTAGTATTACAATAGATATGAGAACTGTACCAGGAATGGATCACAAGGAAATAGTGAAAGACTTTGAACAAATTATAGAAAAACTAGCTTCTCAAATAGATGATTTTAAAGCAGATATCAAGATTTTAAACGATAGAGCAGCAGTAGAAACAAAGGGTGACAATCCATTTGTAAAATTAGCAGAGGAAACAGTTAAAGAAGAGTTTGGAAGAGACATTAAAGCACAGGGAGTAAACTTCTATACAGATGCCTCAATATTTTTACCAGCTAAACAAATACCTTGTATATTCTATGGACCAGGAGATGCTAATATGGCTCATCAACCAAATGAGCATATAACAATAGATAGTTTAATGGAATCAGTGCAGTTCTATATAGCAATAATTGAAAAGTATCTTGTATTATAAGAGGTGATTATTTTGCAAACTAATATGGACAGAATAAAAAAAGACATCGAGATGGTAACTAGCTTCAATAGGACTCCAGGAAATGGATGCACTAGGTTCTCATATAGTGAAGAAGATAGACTAGCAAGAAACTATTTAGTAGAAGAGATGAAAAAGCTTTCTATGGATGTTTCTATAGATGGAGTAGGTAATATTAGAGGAAAATATAATCCTATGAATAGCAAAGAATCATCCATTATGATGGGTTCCCATATAGATACAGTCCTTCATGGAGGAAAATTTGATGGGTTGGCAGGAGTAGTTACTGCAATAGAAGTTGTTAGAGTAATCAAGGAAAATAATGTAGAAATAAATAGACCTATAGAGATAATAATTTGGGCAGAGGAAGAAGGCTCAAATTCAGGTATTACAATGCTAGGTAGCAAGGCTTTAATTGGAAAATATAAGCCTAATGATTTAAAAGATATAAAAGATTTAACAGGAAACTCTATGTATGATTTAATCAAAAACTTTGGATTAGAAGTAGATAAGGTAGGTACTCAGGTGTTGAAGGAAGATGAAGTTAAATATTTAATAGAACTTCATATAGAGCAGGGTGGAGTACTGGATTCAGAAAACCTACCTGTGGGAGTTGTAAAAGCTATTGCAGGAATGAGGACATATAAGGTTACCTTAGAAGGAATTCCAAATCATGCTGGATCTACACCTATGCATCTAAGAAATGATGCATTAGTAGGGGCTTCTCATATAATTGGCTATATGGAAATAGCAGCAAAAGAAAAGGGATTGCCTACTACTGTAGCAACTGTAGGAAAAATCTCTTGTGAGCCAAATGTTCCAAATGTAATATCAGGTAAAGTAGAGTTTTATGTGGATATCAGAGATGTAGAAGAAGGAAAAAGATTAGTTTCAGAAGAAATGATTAAAAAGGTAGAAGAAGTAGCAAAAGAATATGGATTAAAATATGATATTCAACTATTAGGAGAATCACCAGCAGTGAAATTATCAGAAGAAGTAATAAATTCAATTGAAGAAGCAGTAAAACTAAAAGGATATCCATATAAAGTAATGAATAGTGGTGCAGTTCATGATTCAGCAATGTTATCAGAAATAACAAAGGTTGGAATGATATTTGTACCTAGTAAGGATGGAAGAAGTCATTGCCCTGAGGAATCAACAAGGTTTGAGGATATAAAGTTAGGCTGTGATGTACTTTTAGAGGCGGCTATAAAATTAGCTAGAAACTAAGGGGGGAATTAGTGTGGATATAATTAAAATAGTTAAGGAAGTAGAAAAAGATATTATAAATTGGAGAAGGGAATTACACCAAATACCAGAAGTAGGGTTGAATTTACCGCAGACATCCGCTTATGTAGCAAAACAGCTTAAGGACATGGGAATTGAATATAAGGAGAATGTTGGAGTTTCAGGTATAGTAGGACTTATCCAAGGAGGACAACCAGGAAAAACTATAGCTCTAAGAGCAGATATGGATGCCCTTCCTATTAAAGAAGAAACTGGACTTTCTTTCGCATCACAAAATGGTAATATGCATGCTTGTGGACATGATGCTCATGCAGCTATTCTTTTAGGAGTTGCAAAGGTATTAAGTGAAAATAAAGATAAATTAAAAGGAAATGTGAAACTCATATTCCAACCTGCAGAAGAAGGACCTGGTGGAGCAAAGCCAATGATAGAGGATGGAGCATTAGAAAATCCCAAGGTAGATGCAGTTATGGGACTTCATGTAGGCAATTTAACCGGTGAAGGAAAAGAAGGTTTGGTAATGGTGTCATACGACAGTATGATGGCTTGCCTAGATAGATTTAAATTAAAGTTAATAGGAAGAGGTTGTCATGGAGCCTATCCTGAAACTGGTATAGATCCAATTGCTATGGGGGGATACTTTTTATCCAATGTGCAATCCATAGTTAGTAGAGAAATAAGTCCAACAGACCCAGCAGTAGTTACAGTTGGAAAAATCAATGGAGGATTTGCATATAATATAATTCCTGATAGTGTAGAATTAGAAGGAACTGTAAGAGCAGTAGACCAAAATGTAAGGGAAAATATAGCTAAAAGAATAGAGGAATTTGCTAAGGGAATCTCTGAAACAATGAGAGGAAGTTATGAGTTTGAATATGTCTTCGGATATCCTCCTTTAGTAAATGACGAAGAATTTACTAAGAATTTTGTGGATTCTGCAAAGAAGATTATTCCAGAGGAAGATATAATGATAATGAAAAAGCCAGTAATGGGTGGGGAAGATATGGCATACTTCCTAAATGAGGTACCGGGAACATTTTTCTTTATAAATACTCCTAAGGCAGTAGAAGGAGAATTCTATCCACATCATAATGCTAAATTTGATATAAATGAAGAGCTATTCTGGAGAGGCGCAGCCCTAATTCTTCAAGGGACACTAGATTATTTAGAAAAAAACTGATATGGAAATATTTAGCAACTCCCCATTTTATAGAGAGTTAACTCCCTATAAAATGGGGAGTTGTTTTTCATTTATTTAATTTATGATATAATAAAGTAATAATACATTAAACTTAGGAGATAGAATATATGGGGATAAAAATAGGAGAAGTATTAAAAACAAAGTTTTTTTCAGACTATCATCTAATTGCAGGAGAAAAAGGGCTAGATAGAGAGACCCAAGCTGTGGCACTTTTTGACGCCCCAGATGGATACAAGTGGTTTAAAGGAAAAGAATTAGTACTATCTTCAGGATATTTATTTAAGGATGATATTGAACTTTTTAAGGATGTTATAATATTTTTACATAGTAAAAATTCAACTGGAATGGCAATAAAAACCGATAGATATTTAAAAGACATCCCGGAAGAAATAATAAATCTATGTAATGACTTAGGGTTCCCATTAATTAATATACCATATAATGTTGCATGGATTGATATAATCAATGCAGTGAATTCAATTGCTATGAATAGATATATAATTCATATTAATGATAAGAAAAATGCAGATAAGCTTTTACTTAGAAGTGATAATTTTCATAAGAAAATTGAAAAGATAATAGTAAATCTTTCAGAGGAAATTAGTTACCCTATAACTATAGTTGATATTTTAGAAAAGAAAATATTTAGCTATCCTAAGGGGCATAGCTTATTAAGAGATGATATTTTCTTTGATAAGGAAGATGATTTTCCATTTAGTTATCAAAAAGAAATATTAGGTGATAAATTAAACGTATATAGAATAACAAATATAGAAGATAGAAATAAATGTCCCTTTATTGTAATGCCGATAGTATTAAAGGATATAATTGTATCAAAATTAATAGTATGGGAAGAACATGGTGAAATTGATTACTATGATTTATTTTCCTTGAGGCTTACGTACATTCTACTATTGGAAGTATATGAGCAAATTTATCTTATGAATTCCTTTGAAAGACGATTTTATGATGATCTTATTAAATCCTTAATAAATGGAGAGTTGGACACTAAACAAAATTTGATTAAGGCAATAACTAGTATACAAGATTTTAAGTTAGACATAGATAGTAAATTTGTATCTATATGTATAAAGCAAGATGACAATGGCCCATCATTTTATAATAGTCGTGAACAAATCTCTACTATGCTATTATTTAATATACCAAAGGACAAATCTATATTTGGAATATTAGACGATAATACTATAATGATTATCTATGATGTAAAAGATTATAATAAGGATGTCATCAGAAATGTAAAAAAAGATGTAAAACCTATACTTAAAGAAGTAAAAGCTACTTTTCCTGATAACGAAATAAAAGTAGGTATAGGAGATGTGGTAGAAGATATTTGCTCTATTAAGAGAAGTTATATAGGTTCTATAAAGGCCATAGATATTGGATCCTATCTTTATCCAGAAGGAGAGATAATTGCCTTTGAAGATTTAGGACCCTTTGGATTAATGCGCTTAGAGAATATTCAACAGAAGAGATTCGATAGTAATTTCAATGATATTTATCCGTTATTAAAGGAACCAGATAGTGAAGATCTTATATCCACCCTAAAGGTTTACCTAGAAAGTGAATCAAACTGTAATATAGCAGCAAAAAAATTATTTATCCATAGCAATACAGTGAGATATAGAATTGCAAAGATACAGCAAATCTGTGATATAGATTTGGAAGATCCAATGGAAAGATTAAAAATAGAGATTACATTAAAGTTTATAGATCTATTAAAGCATCAAACTAAGAACTCCTAGGGAGTTCTTTTTATTATGAGAATAGGAAACATTTGTTACAAAAGCATTACAATTGTTAAAGTATTGTTTATATTAAATTTATACAGGTATATAATAGATATTAGTTTTATATATTTTAACAAAGGGGGTTTTGTTATGCAATACATATTTATATTAGGCGGGGTACTAGGGTTTTTAGCATTATTGCTACTTTTCTGGAGAAAGGTACCAGCAGATAAGGCAATGGTAATTACCGGACTAAAGAAAAGGGTGTTGTCAGGTAAAGGTGGATTTATGATTCCATTTTTAGAGACGTCATGCACAATTTCTCTAGAGAATATTAGTATGACAACAGATGTGAATGAAGCACCTTCTAAGCAAGGAATATTTGTAAACATTGTAGGTACAGCTATAGTAAAAGTTAACAATGAAACCAATAGTATACTCAAGGCTGTAGAACAGTTTTGTAGTGGTGGGGCAAAAAATACTGTATCAGTTATTAGCAGTATGGTAGAGCAAATTCTAGAAGGTAAGTTGAGAGGAATAATATCAACTCTTACTGTAGAGCAAATAAATGAAGATAGGGCAGCCTTTGAACAGAGAATTGAAGATGATATTAGGGAAGAATTACATTCAATGGGACTGTTATTGATATCATATTCTATACTTAGAATATCAACTCAAGGAGGATATTTAGAGAATAGGGCTATACCTCAAATAGCATCAGCAAAGGCAGATGCAGATATTGCTACAGCTGAAAGAAAAAGAGATACTGAAATACGTACAGCAGATGCAGTAAGAGAAGGAGAAAAGGCAAAATTATCAGCAGAGACAGAAATAGCACAAAGTCAAAGAGATAAATTAATAAAAGTTGAAAGCTATAGAGCAGAGCAGGATAGAGCCAAGGCAGATGCAGACGTGGCATATAAATTAAAGGAAATTGAGAATGAGTCTTTAGTAGCAGAGCAACAGGCAGCTTTAGCTAAGAAGAATGCCTTAGTAGTAGAGGAAAGGCTTGTAGCTGAGGTGAAGAAGCCAGCAGATGCAAGGAAATACGAAACTGAAGTAAATGCAGAAGCAGAGAAAATAAGGTCTATAAGGCAGGCAGAAGCTCAAGCTGAATCCATAAAGATTAAGGCAATAGCAGAGGCAGATGCATTAAAGATTGCAGCAATAGCAGAGGCAGAGGCTATAAAAGCAAGAGGGGTAGCAGAAGCTGAAGCAATAAAGGCAAAAGGAATAGCAGAGGCGGAATCAAAGGATAGATTAGCGGAAGCCATGGCTAAATATGGTGATGCAGCCATAGTAGAGTTAGTAGTTGGCAGATTACCAGAGATAATGGCCGCAGTAGCTAAACCAATGGAGCAAGTTGATAAGATTACAATAATCGACAATGGAGGTAGAGAAGGAGCATCTAAACTTACAAAGTTAGTAGCTGACGTAACCACAAGTGGATTTCAAACAGTAAAAGATATAACAGGATTAGACTTAACAGATATAATAACAACATTTACAAATAAAGGTAATATAGCACAACAAAACTCCAATGATAGAGTTGAAAATGGGGAAGAGCTTAAAGAAGCATTAGCAGATAATTAAATAAGATTTAATAAGAGAACTTTTTATGTAAGTTCTCTTATATTATTTGCAGTAATATATTTTTTTCTTTCGTTCTATTTATTAGAATAAGATACTATATATTTCTATTGAAATAATTACAAAAAGGATGTAATATGGATGAAAGGAATATTAAATGTGCTAGAATGGAGGTGCATTTTTATTAAGAAGCATACTATTTATATTTTGCTTACACACAGTGGTTCACTATTATCTAAATGTATCAATGTCTATACTAAGGAGCCGTATACACATGTATCTATAGCCTTTGATGAAGAATTAAAGGAACTATATAGTTTTGGAAGGCTAAGGCCTAATAATCCACTTTTTGCAGGGTTTGTTAAGGAAGATGTGATAAACGGAACATACGCTAGATTTCCTGAAACAAGATGTGCATTATATTCCCTTGATATAAATGACTTGCAATATAGAAGACTAATGAAGGAATTGGAAAGATTTAAAAGGGATGGGGAAAGATATGGCTACAATTTAATTGGATTAATAGGTGTTATGGTAAATTATCCTATTGAAAGAAAATATAATTATTTCTGTTCACAGTTTGTATCTTCATTACTTAGAAAAAGTGGGATAAAATTAATTGATAAGCATACGGCATTGACATCACCAAGAGATTTCAGAGAATGTAGAGAACTAAATCTTGTGTATGAAGGAAAGTTACAGAACTATAATTTAAAGCAATCATATATTTATTAATAATTATTTTAGAAAAGAAGAACAAAAAGTTCTTCTTTTTTTGCAGTATTTTTATTTTAACTTCCGTTATAATTAATGGAAGAAAGGAGGGGAGATATGTTTAATGAATCAGTACTTATAAAAAAGGCATTAGAAGGAGACCAGGATTCCTTTGCCAAGATAATAGATGAATATAAAAATTATGTATTTGCTATTATTTTTAATTTTATTAAAGATTATAATGAAGTTGAAAACGTGGCACAGGAAGTCTTCTTACAGGTTTATCTCTCCCTCTCAACCTATGAATCCAATAATTTTAAGGGTTGGATTGGTAGAATCGCATCCAATAAATCTATAGATTGGCTTAGAAAGAAGAAGAGTAAGTTTAAGGAAGAAGTAATGGAAGATAGTGATGACTTGGTAGATAATCTTAAATTTAGCCATAGTCATACTCCTGAGGAAATATTAATAGAAAAAGAAAAGAAGGAAGAAATATCTAGCCTATGTAAATCGATTCCTTCAATATATGAGGAGACAATAACAAAGTTTTATTTACAAGGAAAATCCTACGAGGATATTGCAAGAGAAGAGGGAACTACAGTCAAAACAGTAGCCTCAAGGCTCTATAGAGGAAGAAATATGTTGAAAGAGAAATGGAGGGAAAGAAATGAAACATTATGATTATGTGGAATGGGTCCTATATAAACATAATCTTCTAGATGATAAAATCTATCAAGAAATGGAAGAGCACTTACTTCTATGTGATGAATGTATGGAAGTTTTTCTTTCTCTTATAGATGAAGAAGATATGGATAGAGCCGGAGCCTTTATACCAGAAGATTTCACATATAAGGTTATGAATAATATTAAAAATATTACTCCTATGAAGAAAAAGGTTAAAAGACCAGCAAGGAAGATGTCTAATGATTTCTTCATATACTATGCAGCAGTTGCATCTGTAGCTATTATTTTAACTGCCACCGGATTTTTTGGTAAAATAGTAGATACAGTGCCTCAAATAGCCTCCAATATTAGTATGGAAGAAAGCAGGTTTAAAGCAAATACAATATATAATTTCACAGAAAAGATAACAAATAATACTTCAATGTTTATAAATAACTTTAATTTAAATAGAAATAAGGAGGATTAATTATGAGACAAAAAAGCAAATTCGTTACATTTTTACTGTCATTTGTGCCAGGTTTATCTCATTTTTATTTAGGATATGCTGATAGGGGATTGATTTACCTATTGACATTTGGAGGAATTATATTTGGAACCATAGCATTAGGAATGATAACTGGCCATGATGAAGTATTGGTATTTCTTGTAGCTTTGCCGATTATTTGGTTGATTGCATTGATAGATTCTATGTCTATAATAAATAATACAAGATATAATCCGAATATTGAAGGAAATAGTGTGATAGTAGATAAAGAAGCAATGAAACTTTCTAATAGAAAGATAATTACTTTAGCCTTGTCTGTAATACCAGGAGCAGGACATATGTATTTAGGTTATCAGAAGAAGGGGCTAGTATTGATGGGTGGATTTTTCTTTGCTATATTTTTTATGGGATGGCTAAATTTAAGTTTTCTATTGTTTTTACTTCCACTAATTTGGTTTTATTCTTTCTTTGATGCATTCCATACACTTAATGGTAATGATGTAGAGGACATAGACATAGCAAGATTTTTACCTAGTATCAAATCAGAATATATAGGTAAGGGACTTATTGGAATAGGAGTGCTTATTGCATTACAAAAGATACTCTACCCAATCCTATCATCAATCCTATCAACATATATTGATTATCAAATAGTATATCAAATAGGAAACTATATCCAAACATCAATAGTATCCTTAATCTTTATAATCGGTGGTATTAAGATACTTCAAAGTAGGAAGCAAGTAGAAGCAATTGAGGAGGATGAGGATAATGAAGAGTAGAAGAGTAGGTACAATATCTATGGCAATAGTTTTGATTGCCTTTGGAATATTAATATTTGTAGCTCAAATTAATAAATTGTCAGCTGTAGAACTTGCTATAAAGTTTTGGCCCAGTATATTAATCTTATTAGGTGGAGAGATTCTTTGGGTGAGTTTTAAAGAGAAAAAAGAAACCGAGAATTTTATTATAAGGTATGATATATTCTCTATGTTTATAGTAATGGTTATACTATGTGTTAATATAACTATTTATAGCCTTGTAGAAACAGGAATCATGGATTATATAAAACTAAAGGTTGCGGAAGAAACATATAGATATGAAAGCCATTTAGAATAAAAAAATAACTATAGTTTTTGGTGTGAGACATCAGAAATTATAGTTATTTTTTTGTTGACCTAAAAATAAAATAGATATATAATAGACTTATCAGTCTAGACTATGCGGTCTATAAAAAGGAGTGAATGGTCATGTACAAGATAAATGATTTAACTTTTAGATACCCTAAGAATAAAGAGGACACAATAAAGGGAATATCCTTTGAAATTAAGGATGGGGAGATATTTGGTTTATTAGGTCCCTCTGGTGTTGGAAAATCTACTACACAAAAGTTACTTATTAAACTATTGGGAGGCTATAGGGGAGAGATACTCTACAAAGGAAAGGATTTAAAGTCCTATGACAATAGCTATTTTGAGGAAGTAGGAGTAGGCTTTGAGATGCCAGTACATTTTTCAAAATTGACTGTAGAAGAAAATCTAAACTTTTTTAAGAAGTTATATAAATCTACAATAGACACAGATGAACTTTTAAAAAGAGTTGGACTTTATGATGATAGAAAGAAAAAGGTTGCAGAATTCTCTAAGGGCATGAAGATAAGACTTAATTTCGTTAGGGCGATGTTAAATAATCCTAAAATATTATTTCTAGATGAGCCTACTAATGGTCTGGACCCTAAAAACGCTAGAATAATTAAAGAAATCATAAAGGAGTTTAAAGATCAAGGTGGTACAGTTTTATTAACTACTCATTTAATGAATGATGTTGATGAACTATGTGATAGAGTAGCGTTTATGGCTAATGGAAAAATCGCTGAGATAAGTACTCCAAAGGATTTAAAGCTAAAGTATGGCTCTAGAGAAGTAGATATTGAATATAGAGATGAATCCAAAGTATTGAAGTCTACTTTTAGCTTAGATAATCTAGGGAATAACAATGAATTCATCCATATTATAAAAGAAAAAGAAATAATAACCATTCACAGTAAGGAGAATACTCTAGATGACATATTTATAAAGGTGACTGGGGTGACTAAGGATGAATAGATTTACTACCTTAGTACAAGGTGAACTTCTTAGGCTGAAAAAATATAACCTTCTTGCAGCATCTCTTTTTGTATCAGCAATATGGGTCGGGCTACTTCACTTTTTAGATATAGAAAATGTAACTAAGCTAATACCACAATTGATTTTTCTAGATGTAACTACTATGGCTATGTTACTAGTAGGAGTTACATTTATCTATGAAAGAGATGAGGCAACTATTAGGACATTGTTAGTATCTCCTGTTTCTAAATCAGAATATATATTATCTAAGATGATATCTAATATCATTCCAAGTATATTGTCTTTAACCATAATGTATATATATTCAAAATTCTTTAAGATCATAGAAATAAATTATTTTTTGTTATTAGGAGCAGTCATGTTAATAGCATTTTTTCACTCTCTAATAGGATTTTTATTGACTTATTACTCAAAGGATTTTACTGACTTAGTAATGACTATTATGAAAGTTTTTTTTGTTTTCTTACTTCCGGTTATATTAGGTGAGTTTAACATTATCACAAATGAAATATTTAAAAAGGTATTATATATATTGCCAACCAAATCTTCTCTTATGCTTCTAATGGGGGCAGCTGGCAATGCAGAATCCTGGGAGATAATATTATCACTTGTTTATTTACTATTAGGCTCCATAGCCTTATATTATTTAGTGTGGAAAAATTTTGATGCTTATGCGCTAAAGGAAAGTGGTGAATAGTTATGTATGGAAGCTTTGTAAAATCAGAAATAAAAAAGTGGAGTAGAGATTCTATGATGGGATTTATGCTAGTATATCCTATTATATTTGGATTACTAGGTAGATATTTTCTACCTTGGGTAACTGATAAATATGGTTTTAACTTTGTACCATTTAATGATTTGATACTAGTTATATTAGTATTATTTGTACCTATAGCTTATGGAGCATTAATAGGATTTTCTATATTAGAGGATAGAGACGACAATGTTTTGACTAATATTAAAGTCACACCTTTGAGTATACATCAGTTTTTAAGCTTTAGATTAATTGCAGTATATTTACTTTGTGTTTTAGCTACTATATTTGTAATGTGGTTTTCAAAGGTTGGAGATATTTCTATGAAGGATATTATTTTAATATCTTTGTTAGCTTCTTTAGAGGCTCCAATATCTGGACTTCTTATTAATTCCTTTGCTAAAAATAAAATTGAAGGGTTTGCAGTTATGAAGATAGGAGGAAGTATAGTAGTATTTCCTATAGTTGCTCTATTTTTTAATGGTGCAAGAGAATTATTTTTCTCCTTTGCCCCAGGATTTTGGTCAGCTAAGGTAATTAGTAATATAATAAGAGGCGGAGGTCTTTATCTTTCTTATAATCAATATTATTTTATAGGCTTAGTATATATGATAATACTAAATATATTGGCCTATAGACTGTTTATGAAAAAGACAAATGTATAGCTATTAGAATTGAGAGGAGCGGTGTTTTTGGAGGGAAAAAGGGAAAAATCCTTTGAGAAACGAGAAGAACTAATAAATGCAGCTTTAGTTGAATTTGGGGATAAAGGATATGATAACGCGTCCTTAAACAATATATTGAAGGAAGCTGGAATAAGTAAAGGTACATTTTACTATCATTTTAAGAATAAAGAAGATTTATATATATATTTATATGATATTTTAGCTGAAGAAAAAATGAATTTTTTTAACAAAAATATAAATCCTGAAGACTTTAATAAAGATATATTTACATTGCTAAAGATTATGAGCAAGGTAGGTATGGAATTTGCTCATTACAGGCCAGAGGTTGCTAAGTTTTCTAGCAGTTATTTAAAAGACTTAAACAATCCTATACTTGATAAGGTAAAAGAAAAATACAATTTTCAAAACAATGATTATTTAGATGTTTTAATAGATAATGCTTATAAAAGGGAAGAGTTAAGAGAAGATTTGCCAAGAAAATTTATCAAAAGTATGATAAATTATCTGTTAGTTAATTTGTACGAAATATCAAATATTATAGATATAAATGAATATGTTACAGAAGTAAATTACTTAATTGATTTTTTAAGGGATGGATTAAGAAAAAGATGCTAATAAAATGGCATCTTTTTTTGTAATTGTTTCATATAAAATGATGAACCATGACGATAAATGTAGGAAAAAGGCTGAATACAACGCTGTGTACACATGCTTGTCCATGATATAATAAAAGTGTGAGGCAAGTATATAGATTTCTTACATAAATATATTAACTTATGTTATTAAGGTAGGTGTTAAATTATATGACACAATACATATGTAAATTAACATTAGAAAGATTATGTGCCAAAAATATAATAAAGGAAGAAGATAGGGAAATATACCTATATGGATTAGAACTACTTATAGCTACTATATTTAAGGGGTTAGTAATAGTAATTATTGGGGCATTGACTAGTTTGATAAAAGAAATGCTTATATTTACTTTATTTTTTAGTGGATTAAGGATACAGGCTGGAGGGTATCATGCTAAGACTATTTTAGGCTGTTTAATAGGAACATTAACTATAATATTTACTTCAATTACTTTAGTAAGAATACTTCCTGAGGATTACCAGTCATATTATATTTTAATATCAATGGTAGCTTCAGTAGTTCTCATTTTTTTATATGCACCATTAGAAAGTGAAAACAAACCACTAAGTAAGGAAGAAAAGGTATTATACAGGCATAGAAGCTTACAAACAGTTATCATAGGAAATATTATTATACTAATTCTAATAGCTTTTAGTGATAAATTTAATTATTTGGGATCTATAGCTTCCACTGGTTTTTTTATAGAGTCATTAACAATAATACATAATCTTAAAGACAAAAAATAAAATATTTTGGAGTTGATAGAATTACGAGTATGAAGTCCCCCTTTTTTATTGATTGATTTTGCAAATATGATATATTATTAATTAAGGATAAGAATCATCAGATTATTTATTAGCCATTATTATAAGCAAAATCTTATATTTTTTCCAAATCACGAAAGGGGTGCAGTATGACAAACATAACTATAATGAATATATTTACCAATATATTAGACACAGTTTTAGTTTTTAATTTTTTAGCTAAGATATTACATAAGAAAAATATAAAAAGAAAGTATGCTATAGCATTCTTGTTAAAACTTATAATCTTCAATACCTTAATAAATCATATATTTGGTCTTGCTAATGCTATTGGATTTATCTCCATATTTATTGTATCAACTGTTGTTTATTCATATCTATTAGATGAAAAAGTTTATAAAGTCTTGATTTATAGCATCTTAGGTACTGTGTTCATGTTTATTTTTGAATTGATTGCTGTAAATATTATTATCTTAGTTTTCCAGATACAACCGTCAGAGATACTAGAATTAAATATCTATAGGCTCCTTGGCATTATTGGTGCAAAGGGAGGATTCTTTTTATTTATTAAATACCTAATAGGAAAGATTAACATACCTATATATATGAAGGCAAAGAACAATAGAACTATTATTTTAATGGGACTTTTTAATATTTCAGTGATATTCATGATATTTACATTATATAAAAATATAGAGATAAATTCTGTCTTTGGATATATATATTTAATTGGTATGGGAATTTCAGCTATAGTCTTTAGTTGGGTAATTTATTCAATATCTAAAAAAATGATTTATCAATATCAGCAGGAAATGCTCTGGAAGGTTAAGGAAGAGGAGTTTCATAAAAAGGACTTTTATGTTAAAAGTATGAAAGATATTTTACATACAATAAGATCGCAAAGGCATGACTTAAACAATTATCTCGGTACTCTTTATGGTTTAATATGTCTAGAGGATTTTGAAGAGGCAAAACATTACATAACAAAGATTAATGATAGAGTTAGTAATATGAATAAAATAATTGAGACAAGCCATCCAGTCATTACTGCATTGGTGAGTATAAAAAAGAATAAGGCATTTGAAGATAATATAGATATGGAATTAAATATTGATATATCTGAAGAGGTTCCATTTGATTTTGTAGATTTATCAATTATTATAGGTAATTTATTAGATAATGCTATAGAGGCATGTAGTGTAATGAATAGAGAAGATAAGAGAAAAATTCAATTGTTTATGGAAGTTAAAGAGGGAGATTTAATAATTCAAGTAAACAATACAAAGTCAAATAAAGTAAAATTAGAAGGTATTGATATTAAAGGAAGATTTACAACTAAAGATGATCAAGAAAATCACGGATTTGGTTTAGGGAATATTGAATTTATAGTAAATCAATATAATGGAATTATGAATATAGAGGATTTTGGAAGGGAATTTAGAGTAAATATAGCTTTACCTTTAGAAATAGATTTTAGTTATAAGGTGCAATCTACCACCTATGCAATATAGTTGGTACTGCAAATATACATCATATGTATATAAAAAGGGGGAGAGGGTAAATATGAGAAACAAAAGATACCTACTTAACTTAGTTGCAGTTTTGTCACTTACATTTGCAAGTCTTGGTGCAGGGGTTAATTGTTGGATGCTATTATATCAGCCAAAAATGCCACAACAATTAAGAAAAAAAGTATAGTTAGTTAAAAAGGAAGAAAAGTTCTAAATTGAGGAATTATTTAGAACTTTTCTTCTTTTATTAAAACTAAATTTTTATCTTGTTTTTTTAAAGGTTATAAATTACAATATACTATTAAGATAGAAGAGTATTATTAATATATATTTGTTATACTAAGATTATTATAAAATATAAGGAGGAGTTTGTATTGGAATTTATAGGCGAAGGTTTAACTTTTGATGATGTTCTTTTAGTTCCAGGTAAATCGGAAATACTACCTAAGGAAACTAATATTAGTACTTATTTAACAAAAAACATTAAACTAAATATACCTTTAATGAGTGCCGGAATGGATACTGTAACTGAGGCTAAAATGGCAATAGCAATGGCTAGAGAAGGCGGAATTGGTATAATTCACAAAAACATGTCCATAGAACAACAGGCATTAGAGGTAGACAAGGTAAAAAGGTCAGAGCATGGTGTAATAACTGATCCATTTTTTTTATCACCAGACCATAGTGTATCAGATGCTCTAGAGTTAATGGAAAGATATCATATATCTGGAGTTCCAATAACAGATGAAATTGGCAAATTAGTAGGTATTATAACTAATAGAGATATTAGATTTGAAAAAGAGACTACTAAAAAGATTAATGAAGTAATGACTAAGGAAAATCTAGTTACTGCAAGAATTGATATTCCTATGGATGAAGCCTTAGATATCATGAAGCAACATAAGATTGAAAAACTTCCCTTAGTAGATAATGATTTTATGTTATCAGGACTTATTACTATAAAGGATATAGAAAAATCTATTCAATATCCAAATTCAGCTAAGGATCATACAGGTAGACTGCTAGCTGGTGCTGCAGTTGGAGTAACAGTAGATATGATGGAGAGAGTAGCTGCATTAGTTAAATCTAAAGTAGATGTTATAGTAGTTGATACTGCTCATGGACACTCAAAGGGTGTATTAGAAGCTGTAGCTAAAATAAAAAGAGAATATCCAAATTTACAAGTAATTGCTGGAAACGTAGCAACTGCTGAGGCAACTGTAGATTTAATAAAGGCAGGAGTAGATGCTGTAAAGGTAGGTATAGGACCTGGCTCTATTTGTACCACTAGAGTTGTAACTGGTATTGGTGTACCACAAATTACAGCTGTAATGAATTGTGCTGGAGCTGCGAAGGAATATGGAATTCCTGTTATTGCAGACGGAGGTATCAAGTACTCAGGAGATATAACAAAGGCAATAGCAGCTGGAGCTAATGTAATAATGGCAGGTTCCTTATTTGCTGGAACTGATGAAAGTCCTGGTGAAGAAGTTTTATATGAAGGAAGAAGATATAAGGAATATAGAGGTATGGGCTCTATGGGAGCAATGGATTCAGGTAGCAAGGATAGATATTTCCAAGAAGATACTAAGAAATATGTACCAGAAGGTGTAGAAGGTAGAATCCACTATAGAGGGCCATTAGGAGATGTGGTATATCAACTTGTTGGTGGTTTAAAATCAGGAATGGGATATGTAGGAGCCAAAAATATTGAAGATTTACAAGAAAAAGCAAGATTTATAAAAATCACATCTGCATCCTTAATAGAAAACCATCCACATGATATCCATATTACAAAGGAAGCACCAAACTATAGCAGACGCTAAAAAGGAGGTAGCAACATATTGATAGTACAAGATTTTATAAATAATCAAGTAGAAGAAATTAAAAGTAAAGTAGGAAACAGAAAAGCTTTATGTGCTTTGTCTGGTGGCGTAGACTCTTCTGTAGCGGCAGTATTAGTGCATAGGGCTATAGGAGATAATCTAGTTTGTGTATTTGTTGATCATGGATTACTCAGAAAAAATGAAAGACAAGAAGTAGAAAAAGTATTTAGAGATGAATTTCATATGAATCTAATAGTAGTAGATGCAGAAGATAGATTCTTAGGAAAGCTAAAAGGTGTTACTGACCCAGAGCAAAAGAGGAAAGTAATTGGAGAAGAGTTTATTAGAGTGTTTGAAGAAGAACAATCTAAACTCGAAGACATAGATTTTTTAGTTCAAGGAACTATCTACCCAGATATAGTTGAGAGTGTAAACAAGGAAGGTAAGCTAGCAGTTAAATCACATCATAATGTTGGAGGACTTCCAGAAGATGTAAACTTTGAGCTTATAGAACCTCTTAAAGAGCTTTATAAGGATGAAGTTAGAGAAGTAGGTAGAGCTTTGGGAATTTCTGAGGAACTAGTAAGTAGGCAACCATTCCCAGGACCAGGACTTGGTGTTAGATGTTTAGGTGAGTTAACTAAGGAAAAGCTAGACATCCTAAGAGATGCAGACTATATCTACAGAGATGAAATCAAAAAAGCAGGTTTAGATAAAGAAATCTGGCAATACTTTGCAGTATTACCAAATATCCAATCTGTAGGAGTTATAG
>JAEWGC010000014.1 GCA_023388495.1 Bacillota bacterium
GTTTTGTCTGAACGGCTGCAGGCGCAATGGACTTAGAAAATCAAAAAAGGGTTAAAGACTTAACTGAAAAATACGGTGCAGAAAACATGATCGTATTAATCGGTGGTGCAGAAGCTGAATCAGCAGGGTTAGCAGCTGAAACAGTTACAGCAGGAGACCCAACTTTTGCAGGTCCATTAGCAGGAGTTCCGTTGGGACTTAAAGTTTATCACGCAGTAGAGCCAGAGTTCAAAGAGTCAGTAGATGCTGATGTATATGATGAGCAAATTGGTATGATGGAAATGGTTCTAGAAGTTGATTCAATCATTGAAGAAGTAAAATCAATGAGAGATGAGCATACAAAGTATTAATAATTAATTCGGCAAGTATCAATATCATATTAGGATGATAGGGGAGGAGAAAATTTATGGCAAAAAATATGAATTATCAAATAGTAACTAATAATCCAACTGTAAAAAACATTTATGAAGAAGTGATCTTTGTTGAAGGTGACTTTGAAGATGTGTTATTTAAAGTTAGAGATTTAGTTCATACAGGTTTTGAACTTATTAATCATCCTCTAGGAGCAAGCATAAGAATGTTTTTCTCCCCTTATCGTTCTATCATTGTGAGGGAGAAACAAGAAAAGATAAATGATGTTTACGTAGAAACTATTGAAAATAGTATAGAAAATTATAAAAAACATATGAGTGTAAGAAATCCAGATACAGTAAATAGTGAAGATTATGCTTTAATTGATGCTGAACTGTTGAAATCAGCATTAGATGAATATGAAAGAATTTATAATTAAAAATAAAAAATAAAGTGGAGGTGACTTTCCTTGAAACTTGAACTTAGAAGAATCTATATTAAAGATATTCAGTTAGGAAATGAAACAACTGTAAAAAATGGAGTTCTAACAGTAAACAAAGAGGAATTAATCAATAAGCTTAAGGAAGACGAAAGAATTAAAGATGTTAAGCTTGATGTAGCAAGACCTGGAGAAAAGGTAAGAATTATTCCAGTAAAAGACGTTATTGAACCTAGAGTGAAAATCGAAGGAGAAGGAAATGGTTTTCCAGGAGTATCCACAAAGATGGCTCAACTAGGCGATGGGAAAGTTAATGTACTTCATGGTGCAGCTATTGTAACTGTTGGAGACATTGTAGGATTCCAAGAAGGTGTAGTTGATATGTGGGGTGAAGGTGCAAAATGGACTCCATTTTCAAAGACTTTCAACTTAGTAGTAGATATTATACCTGTAGAAGGGCTAGCTCCACATGTTCACGAAACAACTGTTAGATTAGCAGGACTTAAGGCAGCAGAATTTGTAGGAGAAGCAGGAAGAAATGTAGAGCCTGATGAAGTACTAGTATATGAAATGGGTAGTCATACTGAAGAAAGCAAGAAATATCCTGACCTACCGAAGGTAGCATATGTAGAAATGCTTATTTCTCAAGGATTACTTCATGATGGATATATCTATGGTGTAAACAGCCAATTAATATTACCAACACTACTACATCCAAATGAGGAATTAGATGGAGCAGTAATCAGCGGTAACTGTGTTGCAGCATGTGACAAGATAACTACTTACCAACATCAAAACAACTCAGCAATCCTTGACTTATATGCACAACATGGCAAAACTATTAACTTCCTAGGTGTAATACTTACTCCAGAGTTAACCACTCTTGAAGGTAAATTTAGAACATGTGATTATACAGCTAAATTATGTAAGAGCTTAGGTGCAGATGGAGTTATTATATCTGAAGAAGGTTATGGTAACCCAGACTCAGACTTACTTATGATCTGTAAGAGATTAGAAGATTCAGGTATAAAGACAGTTCTAATAACTGACGAATGTTCAGGATGGGATGGAATGAGCCAGCCTTTAGCAGATACAGCAAAAGAAGCTGTAGCAGTAGTATCTACTGGAAATGTTAGCCACGTAGTTACATTACCACCAGCAGATAAGGTAATAGGAAATGATAAAGCAATAGCAACTCTAGCAGGAGGTTGGGAAGGCTGCTTAGAAGCTGATGGAAGCTTAAAATGTGAGCTAAATGCAGTAATAGGAGCAACTTCAGAAATCGGATATCATAACTGTACAGTTAAATTATATTAATTAATTGGGAAAGGAGGAGAAAATATGAAATTCAAGGTATTATATTATGTTAATCAATTCTTTGGACAAATAGGTGGAGAAGATAAAGCAGGAATGGAGCCAATCTTCAAGAAAGAAAATATTGGACCAGCATTAGGGTTTAATGGACTTCTTGGAGATGAAGGGGAAGTAGTAGGTACATTAATATGTGGTGATAACTACTTTAACGAAAATAAAGAAGAAGCATTAGAATATATAATGAAGGTAATTAAAGAAGAAAATCCAGATATAGTTGTTGCAGGACCAGCATTTAACGCAGGTAGATATGGTATGGCTTGTTCTGGAGTAGCTAATGCTGTAATAGATGAATTAAATATTCCAGTAGTTACTGGTATGTATATAGAAAACCCAGGTTTGGATTCCTGTAGATCTAAGGCGATAGTGGTTAAGGTTTCAGACTCAGCTGCTGGAATGAGAAATGCACTTCCTGTAATGGCTAATATTGTAAAGAAACTAATGAAGGGTGAAGAGCTAGGTCTTCCAGAGGAGGAAGGATATATAGCTCAAGGTAAGAGACTTACTGTTTTCTCAGAAAAAAGAGGTTCTCAAAGAGCAGTAGAGATGTTAATCGCTCGTTTAAATAATGAACCTTTTGAAACTGAGCTACCAATGCCAGTATTTGATAAGGTAGATGCAGCAGCAGCTATTAAAGATTTAAGTAAAGCAACTATTGCTTTAGTAACTAGTGGTGGAATGGTTCCACATGGTAACCCAGATAGAATTCAATCAGCTAGTGCTCAAAAATGGGGAAAATATGATGTAAGTGGAAGAGATGCATTAACAGGAGAATATTGTACAATTCACGGTGGATTTGACCCTGTATATGCTAATGAAATTCCAGATAGAATAGCACCCCTTGATATGCTAAAAGAATATCAAAAAGAAGGTGTGATCGGTAATGTATTCGAGTATTTCTATACTACTACAGGTACAGGAACATCTGTTGGAAATTCAATAAAATTTGGTACTGAAATCGGTAAAGAATTAAAAGAAGCAGGAGTAGATGGTGTTATACTAACATCAACCTGAGGCACTTGTACACGTTGCGGTGCAACGATGGTAAAAGAAATTGAAAGATATGGCATACCAATAGTTCATATGGCTACTATAACAACAATCTCCGAATCAGTAGGAGCTAATAGAATTGTTCCAACTATTGCAATACCTTATCCAGTTGGAAATCCAAATCTTCCAAAGGAAGAAGAATATACAATGAGAAAGAAAATGGTTGGTAGAGCATTAAATGCTTTAGCAACAGAAGTGACTAAACCTACACAGTTTGAATAATTCCATTTTCGAGGGAGGGCCTCCTTTTTATGACACACCTCCCTCGAACAATAAATTAGAGGTTATTTGCACCATGAATTGTTAAGAAAAAGACAAAGGAGTGTATAATAATGGAAAATAACGGAGTTGAAAACAGAGAAAGTTGGGGGAGTAGATTTGGTTTCATAATGTCAGCAGCAGGATTTTCAATTGGTCTAGGAAATATATGGAGATTCCCATATTTAGTAGGAACTAATGGCGGTGGAGCTTTTGTTCTTGTTTATTTATTAATATGCGCTTTAATTGGTATACCTTTATTTACTATGGAAATGAGCTTGGGTCGTAAAACTCAACTTAACCCAGTTGAAGGAATGAGATTTCTAACTAAAAAAGGCAGTCCATGGGTAGCATTTGGTTGGTTAGGTGTAATAGCAGCTTTTGTTATATTAACATATTATATTCAAATTATGGGATGGATAATGGCATACTTAGTTAAGATGGGATCAGGACAGCTTGCAGGACTAAGTGCTGATGCATATAATCAAGCTTTCGTAGATTTTACATCCAATCCTCTAGTAGTAGGCGGATTTACTCTAGCTTGTGTAATTATAATTGGGTTAATATCTGCTAAGGGACTTGAAAATGGTATAGAAAAAGCTTGTAAAATAATGATGCCAACACTTTTTATAATGTTAATAATATTAGCCATTAGATCTCTTACTTTACCTGGAGCAATGGAAGGACTTAAATGGTACTTAAAGGTTGATTTTTCTAAAATAACAGGAAAGACTCTTTTAGCGGCTTTGGGACAATGTTTCTTCTCTATAGGAATTGCCAGTGGTGGAGCATTTGTATATGGCTCTTATTTAAAGAAAGATAGTAATATACCATCAGATGGATTGATGATAATTGGATTTGACGTATTAGCAGCTTTAATAGCAGGAACTGTAATATTCCCAGCTATATTTGCCCTTGGATTACAGCCAGATGCAGGTTCATCTTTATTATTTGTAACTATGTCAAATTTATTTAATCAATTACCTTTAGGAAATCTATTTGGTGCGATGTTTTTCTTATTAATATTCTTTGCAGCTTTATCTTCAGCCTTAGGTTATTTAGAGCCTATTGTAATTACAGCTACAGAGTTATTTAAAATGGATAGGAAGAAATCAGTGTGGTTATGTTTGATTTTAATCTTTATTATAGGTTTCCCAACAATAATGGCTCAAGGTCCATGGAGTGATATATTAATCGGAGGTAGAAACTTCTTCGACTTCGCTGATTATCTTTCAGGAAATATAATGATGCCTTTAGGAGCACTAGTATTATCTTTATATACAGTATTCGTTTGGAAATTTGAAAAATATCAAGAAGAAGTAAATATTGGTGCAGAGGGTTTTAGGGTATTTAAATGGTGGAAACCATTAGTTACTATAGTTATACCAGTAGCTTTATTAATAATATTTATAACAGGAGTATTTTAATTAAGTTCTATATTAGAATCGATTGTTTTACTTAATAATATAAGTTAGGTCATTGTGACCTAACTTATATTATTTTTCTTTTACTACTTTTCTTTTCTACATAAAATGATATAATATATTTATGTTTAGTGACTCGAAATATATAATAAGGTGGTAGAATATGAATAGAAAAAACAAGACAGAAATGATATTAAAAGGAAGTATTTACAAGGCACTTCTAACACTATCTATACCAATTATGATTAATAGCCTTATTCAAACCCTATACAATCTAGTAGATGGTGTATGGGTAAGTAAAATCTCTTCAGTTCATTTTGCAGCTACAGCATTTGTTTGGCCAGTAAACTTCCTATTTATATCATTAGGAATTGGCTTATCTATAGCGGGTACTTCCCTATTGTCTCAATTAGTTGGGGGAGATAAGTTAAAAGAAGCAAAGGAATATTCTACCCAGTTAATGGCCATTACCATATTAAGCTCAATAGTTTTCACAGTTATGGGTTATATCATCAGTCCAACTATTATTAGATGGATGGGTGCTACTGGTGACTTAGCTAGGCTAGGAAATATATACTTAAGAATTACCTTTTTAGATATGCCGTTCATGTTTTTATTTTTTAATATTAACTCTATGATGAATGCACAGGGAGATACGATAACCCCTACTGTACTTAGTGGTATTTCTGCATTGATAAACGTAGTTTTAGATCCAATATTTATATTTACATTTGGTTGGGGGATTGCAGGAGCAGCTTGGGCTACATTGGCATCTAGAGCAATCTTAGCTATAGTAGGATTTATAATGTTATTTAGCGAGAAAAATAAGATTAGACCAAACTTTAGAGAATTTAAATTTAATAGAGAGATAATTAAAGAAATAGTTACCGTAGGTTTGCCTTCTACAATTGGGCAGTCAGGATCTTCACTGGGGTTTATAGTGTTAAACGGATTTATTGGGTCCTATGGAACTGCAACCATAGCAGCTTATGCCATGGTTAATAGAATAACTTCTCTAGTAATGCAACCAGCTATGGGAATGGGATCAGCCTTAACTGCAATAGTAGGTCAAAATATGGGTGCGAATCAGATAGATAGGGTAAAGGAAGCATTTCATAAGGCATTAAAACTTACAGCTATTATAGGTACCGTAGGATGTATACTTTTAATAGTATTTGATAATCCGATTATTAACTTTTTTATGCAATCAAAGGATGACCCTGCTGTTATAGAATTAAGTTTAACTTATTTATTCTATATATCATTATCTATGCCACTCATGGGTATATTTAGTGTATTACAGGGAATATTCCAAGGCTCAGGAAATACTAAGTATTCTATGAGTATGGAAGTAGGTAGACTTTGGTTTGTAAGACTTCCAATGATATTGTTATTTAAACATTTTACAAACTGGGGTTCCTCTGGTATATGGTTCTCCATGAGTTTTAGTAACCTTATAGTTTGTTTATATGGTTATTGGATATATAGAGGAAATGGATGGCAAAGAAAAGTAATAAAAGGAGAGGCTAGTACTAATTAAACGGAGAATTAATTCTCCGTTTTTTGTTTTGTATGTCTAATATATGTTATAATATTTAGTTAGAAAAACAAAAAAAGAAAGGGAAATACTATGAATTTAATATCTATAGAAAATTTATCAAAGGCATATAGTGAAAAACAATTATTTGTTGATATAAACTTTGGAATAAATGAAGGGGATAAAATAGGTCTTATAGGTGTAAATGGCACTGGTAAAACAACATTCTTAAAGATCATAGCTGGAATAGAAGAGTCCGATACTGGAAGAATAATTAAAGGCAATAACGTAAATATTGAATATCTGCCACAGGATATAGACTTCGATCTTGAAGCAACTGTAGTAGAACAAGTTTTTAAAGGGAACTCTAAAAACATTCAGTTAGTTAGAAGATACGAAGAAGCCCTTATGAATCCAAATACAAAAAATGAAGAGATTCTAAGATTGACTCAGGAAATGGATGAAGCCAATGCATGGGATTTAGAAGCTGAGGCGAAAGCAGTACTAACTCAGCTTGGAATTACAGATTTCAATGAAAAAATAGGGAATCTATCTGGTGGACAAAGAAAAAGAGTGGCCTTAGCATCGGCTTTAATTAATCCTGCAGATTTGCTTATACTAGATGAACCTACCAACCATTTAGATAATACTACAATAGACTGGCTAGAGGAATATTTAAGTAGGAGAAAGGGAGCGCTCCTTATGATTACCCATGATAGATATTTTTTAGATAGGGTAGTTAATCAAATAATCGAGTTAAATAGGGGAAATATTTATTCATATAAAGGAAATTATAATTATTTTCTAGAGAAAAAGCTGGAGAGAGAAGAAATGGAAGCGGCTAGTGAGAAGAAAAGACAATCTTTGCTTAGGAAGGAACTGGCTTGGATGATGAGAGGTGCAAGGGCTAGGACTACAAAGCAGAAGGCTAGAATAGAACGTTTCAATGAGTTAAATAATAGAGAATTAGATTTGCCCCATGAAAAGCTTGATATATCTGTAGGAGGAACAAGGCTAGGAAGGAAAATCATTGAGATAGAAGCTATAGAAAAATCCTTTGATGGGAAAAAGGTTATAGATGATTTTAGTTATATAGTTCTAAGAGATGATAGAGTAGGTATCCTTGGACCAAACGGCAGTGGTAAATCAACTTTAATGAATATTATCTCAGGAAAACTTGAACCAGACAAAGGGATTGTCGATATAGGTGAAACAGTAAAGATTGGAGTATTTGCTCAAGAAAATTTAAATATGGATAATAATATGAGAGCCATTGAATTTATAAAGGAAGGCGGAGAATATATCCAAACTACCGATGGTGAGAAAATATCAGCCTCTCAAATGATGGAAAGATTCTTATTCCCTAAAGAACTTCAATGGACTCCAATAGGTAAGCTTTCAGGAGGAGAAAAAAGAAGACTACACCTTCTTCGCGTTCTAATGGAAGCACCAAATGTACTTCTTTTAGATGAGCCTACAAATGATTTAGATATAGATACATTAACTGTATTAGAGGATTATATCGAGGAATTTCCTGGAGCAGTAATTATAGTATCTCATGATAGATATCTACTAGATAAGGTAGTAGAAAAACTGTTTGTTTTTGAAGGCAATGGAAAAATTGTAGGATATACTGGGAATTATGAATACTTCAAAGAAGTATCTAAGGCTGAAAAAGAAAATAATATAGTAGAAAAGAAACCAGAAAAGAAGGAAAGACAAAAAGAAAATAATAAACCTCTAAAATTGACATTTAAAGAGCAAAAAGAATGGGATGAAATAGATGATGTTATTGCAAAACTTGAGAATGATATATTAAGTATAGACACTAAGATGGGAGAAGCATCCAGTGACTATACAAAACTTCAGGAATTATTTAAGGAAAAAGAAGAAGTAGAAAAGAAATTAGAAGAAAAAATGGAGAGATGGCTTTATTTAAGTGAATTAGTTGAAAAGATAGAAGAAAAAAGGAATTAGATGAAAGGATGTTTATATGAGTAAGATAGTGGTTTTAGCAGAAAAACCCTCTGTAGGTAGAGATATTGCTAGAGTATTAAATTGCAATAAAAAGGGAAATGGATTTTTAGAAGGAGATAAATATATTGTAACATGGGCCTTAGGCCATTTGGTTTCTTTGGCTGACCCAGAGGAATACAATAAAAGATATAAGACCTGGAATATGGAGGATCTTCCCATGTTACCAGAAAAAATGAAGCTTGAGGTTATAAGACAAAGCAGCAAACAGTTCTATGCAGTTAAAGAACAAATGCATCGTAAAGATGTAGGAGAAATTATAATTGCTACTGATGCTGGAAGAGAAGGAGAACTTGTAGCTCGCTGGATTATAGAGAAGGCTAATGTAAAGAAGCCAATAAAGAGACTATGGATTTCATCAGTTACAGATAAGGCTATCAAGGATGGATTTAATAATCTAAGAGATGGGAAAACATATGAAAATCTTTACCACTCAGCTGTTGCAAGAGCAGAGGCAGACTGGGTAGTAGGTATCAATGCAACAAGAGCATTAACAGTAAAATATAATGCCCAATTATCCTGCGGTAGAGTTCAAACCCCTACATTATCTATGATTGCACAGAGGGAAGAGGAAATTAAAAAATTTGTACCAAAGGAATACTACGGCATTGTAGGCAGTACAAAGGATTTAAAATTAACATGGCAGGATAGTCATACAAAGGATATTAGAACTTTCGACATAAATAAATCTAACAAAACCCTAGAGTCTCTTAAGGGGAAGGATGCTAAAGTAATAGATATAGAAAAAAGTCTTAAAAAGAGATATTCACCAGGATTATATGATTTAACTGAATTACAGAGAGATGCAAATAGAATATTTGGTTATTCTGCAAAAGAAACTCTATCAGTAATGCAGAGATTATATGAAAATCATAAGGTACTAACATATCCAAGGACAGATTCTAAATATATATCTGATGATTTAGTTGATACATTAAAGGATAGAATAAAGGCTTGTGGTATAGGACAATATCAAAAATTTGCATCAAAGTTACTAGCCTCACAAATAAAAACTAATAAATCCTTTGTAGATAACTCTAAGGTAACAGATCATCATGCTATAATACCTACAGAGCAAAGAGTACTATTATCAGAGTTAAATGATAATGAAAGAAAAATCTATGATTTAGTAGTTAAAAGATTTTTAGCAGTACTTTTCCCTCCATTTGAATATGAAGAAACTTCTATCAAGGCTAAAATAGGTGATGAAAACTTTGTAGCAAAAGGAAAAAGAGTAATATCAGCAGGATGGAAGGAAGTATATTCAAGTAATTATTATGAGGAAGATGAAGATGATAATGATGATCAAAACCTTCCAGCAATAAATAAAGGAGATGTATTGAAAGTAACATCACTAGTACAAACAACAGGAAAAACTAAGCCACCAGCACCTTTTAATGAAGGAACTCTACTTCAAGCAATGGAAAACCCAGTTAAATATATGAGTGATGAAAGTAAGGCTTTGAAAAAGATAATAGGAGAAACAGGTGGTATAGGGACCGTAGCTACTAGGGCAGATATTATCGAAAAGCTGTTTAATTCTTTTTTAATTGAGAAAAACGGTAAAGATATATTTATTACATCAAAGGGTAAACAGTTACTTGAACTAGTACCAGAAGAATTAAAATCTCCAGCTCTAACAGCAGAATGGGAGCAAAAACTTGGACTTATTTCAGAAGGCAAGTTAAATAAAGACAGTTTTATAAAGGAAATGAAGGAATACTCTAAAACTGTAGTTAAAGAGATAAAAAGTAGTGATGAAACATTTAGACATGACAATATGACGAGAAATAAATGTCCTGAATGCGGAAAATTTATGCTAGAAGTTAAAGGAAAAAAGGGAAAAATGTATGTATGTCAAGATAGAGAATGCGGATATAGAAAGAATGTTGCTAGAGTAACAAATGCAAGATGTCCTAATTGTAAAAGGAAATTAGAGTTAAGGGGAGAAGGGGAAGCTCAAATATTCGCTTGTCAATGTGGCTATAGAGAGAAATTATCTACATTTAATGAGAGAAAAAAGGAAGAAAAGAATAATGTATCTAAAAGAGAAGTAGCAAATTATATGAAACAACAAAAGAAAGAAAAGGAAGAACCACTAAATACTATGGCAGATGCATTATCGAAGTTAAAACTTTAATATAGCATTATATTAATACAAGATATATAAATAAAAGTATGGCATATATAAAGATAAAATATATCATATTTTGTTTGAAATACTCCATATATCTGTTATAATAGGATTGTTAAAATAAATTATTAATTCAACTATAATGAGGGGGTCAAAAATGGCGACAATAGCAAATTATAGAAGAGAAGATATAATAAAGGACAATCCTATCTTTTCTCCTATACGTACCACAATTGAATCTACTTTTTATGGCAACAATGTAGTTAAAGTTTCTTCATTATCAGAGGCATATAAATTAGCTAAAGATTCTCCTGGAACAGTAGTTACAGATATGCCTATACATAAACCAACAGAGCTAGGATTAGATGAAGGTTCAAAGATACTTTTATTTAATGATGGTGAAATAACAGGAAGGTTTGCAGGTGCAAGGGTTATCATTGGAGAGCACAATGTAGAGGAAGGACAATTTGCTGGTATTGCAAGAGAGGCAGCTTTCCACACAAGATATAAGAAATTATATCATGCTCAAGTAGTTATAGGACTTCATGAAGATTTTATGGTAAAGGCACATCTTCTAATTCCAGAAGGATATGAAAATACAATGTATAGTTGGATGTTAAACTTCCAATACATAACTGAAGAGTATATGAGAATGTACAAAAATTCAGTTAAGCTACCAGAAGGTGATATTTATATTTTATCAGACCCAGATTACTATCCACCAACTCATCCAAATGGACTAGCCCTATTTGATCCAAAGCATAACTGTGCTTTATTATGTGGTATGAGATATTTTGGAGAGCATAAAAAGGGAACATTGACATTAGCTTGGGGTATAGCAAATAGAAACGGATTTGCTTCATGTCATGGTGGTATGAAGAGATACAATTTCCCAGGGAATGAAAAATATACAATAGGTGTATTTGGTTTATCAGGATCTGGTAAATCTACACTTACTCATGAAAAGCATGATGGGAAATATGATATAACTATTCTTCATGATGATGCTTATGTAATATCCACAAAAGATGGTTCATCTGTAGCATTAGAGCCTTCATATTTTGATAAGACTCAGGATTACCCTACAAACCATCCTGCAAATAAATACCTAGTTACAGTTCAAAACTGTGGAATAACCTTAGACGATGAAGGAAACAAGGTAATAGTAACAGAGGATATAAGAAATGGTAATGGAAGAGCAGTTAAGTCTAAGCTATGGGCAGAAAATAGAGTAGATAAAATTGATGAACCAGTAGATTCAATTGCATGGCTAATGAAGGATGCCGTTATTCCTCCAGTAATTAAAATAAATAATCCAGTGCTGGCTTCCGTAATGGGCGCTACTCTTGCAACTAAGAGATCTACGGCAGAAAGATTGGTACAAGGTGTAGATATGAATGCACTAGTTATTGAGCCATATGCAAACCCATTTAGGACTTACCCACTTGAGAATGATTATGAAAAATTTAAAGAGCTATTTGCTAATAGTAATGTTGAGTGTTATATATTTAATACAGGACATTTCTTAGACAAAAAGATTCCAAAAGAAGTAACTTTAAAAATACTAGAAGATATAGCAACTAATAAAGCTGAATTCAAACAATTAGGTAAATTCTCAGATATTGAATTTATGGAAATAGAAGGCTTTGTACCAGATATGGATAATGTTCAATATCAAAAAATGTGGCTAAGTAGTATTGATTATAGAAAAGAATTTTTAAGAAATATGGAAACTTTCAAAGGCGGAAGAGACAGATTACCTAAGGAAGCATTAGAGCTGCTAGAAAAGTTAGAAAAAGAGATTTATGATTAATAGTTAATAAAGGGTGAACTTTTGTTCGCCCTTTAAAATTTTCCAAAATTATTGAGATAAAATATTGTTATTGTGATAAAATAGGAGTAGAATGAATTGCGAAGGAAGTGAAATATGATTAAATTAGGAGAAGTACAAAAATTAATGATTAAGAGATTTACCTCTGTTGGTGCTTATTTAAATACAAGCGAAAAAGCAGATGATGATATACTGCTTCCTAAATCTCAAATACCTGAAGGACTAAAGGTGGGAGATGAGATAGAGGTAATGGTATATAATGATTCAAAGGACAGAATCATTGCCACAACTAAGAGGGCAAAATTACAGGTTGGAGAATTAGGCCATCTTATGGTTGTTAGTCAAACCAAAATAGGTTCATTCCTAGACTGGGGATTGGAAAAAGATTTATTTTTACCTTTTAGTGAGACTGTTGGCTCAATTGATAAGGGTAAAGAATATCTGGTTGGTGTATATGTAGATAAATCAGATAGAATATGTGCCACTATGAAAATCAAAGATATGCTAAGAACAGATTCTCCATATAAGGAAAATGATAAGGCAACTGGAACTATCTATAGTATCAATAGAGATATCGGAGCCTTTGTAGCAGTTGATGATAAATACGATGGATTGATTCCTAAAAAAGAATTATTTGGAGCATATGAAGTAGGAGATATTATAGAAGTAAGGATTGCCAATGTAAAAGAGGATGGAAGACTAGATTTAAGTCTAAGGGATAGGGTTCATATTCAAATGGATCAAGATACAAAAATTATCCTGTCAAGACTAAAGGAAAAGGGTGGTTTTTTACCTTTAGGTGATAATAGTCCTCCAGAAATTATAAAGAGGGAATTAAATATGAGTAAGTCTGGATTCAAGAGGGCAATAGGTAGATTGTATAAGGAAGGTATTATTATAATAGAGGGCAATGGAATTAAGCTAAAATAACAAAAGAACAGGAGACGATTTAAGTGGTAAAGACAATGAAGATTAACTTTGACACAGTAGAGATGATGCTATTTATATGGGGATCAATTGCTGATAAAGAAAAGGTAGCAGATTCATTTTTTATAGAAGTGGCTAATAAAAAAGAAATGAAATATTTATATGGAGAAGAATTCAATGAGGATTCAGTAAGAAAAGTATTATCAGCAATATCAAATAGAGAACTTCTAAACAATTCAAGCAAAAAGGAAAGAAAGTTCTGGAACAATAATATGTGGATGTTAGAAGATTTAGGTAATATGAATAATATGGTAAGACCTGTTAAAACATTAAACCTAGATGATGTAAAAGAAAAATTAAGTGGAGAAACAAAGTTTGAAGAATTAGAAGTAGTCTTCATACCAGGTCATGAAGATGAATATTATATAGATGGAAACAAGCTAGTAATCAACTTCTTTAGATTAATGGTTGATTTTGTGGATGAGACTAAGGTAAATATATCAGGAAAACCGCTTAAGGAGTATGTAGAAGAAAAATTATTTGAAATGGTAAAGTAATATTTTAGGGGGCATGTAAAATGATAACCACTACAACACCAACTATTGAAGGAAGAAGAATAGTAGAATACAAAGGAATAGTTTTTGGAGAAGTAATATCAGGAGTAGATTTTATCAAGGACTTTGCAGCTAGCTTAACTAACTTCTTTGGTGGAAGATCTGGTAGCTATGAAGGTGAGCTTATTGAAGCTCGTGAAAATGCCCTTAGAGAAATGGAATCTAGAGCTAGACAAATGGGAGCTAATGCAGTAGTAGGAGTAGACATTGACTATGAAGTACTAGGTCAAGGTGGAAACATGCTAATGGTTACTGCTTCAGGTACAGCAGTAGTGGTAGAATAGTTTATTAATTAAACAGAGGCTGTATACAAAAACGTTCTATTATGCTATTATATTATAGCTACAAATAGAACGTTTATTATTTATATTATTGGAGGAATTAAATGAAGTTTTGGAAAGATAAAGTATTTTTAAAATCAATGTTAGCAATAGCTATACCAATAGCATTGCAGAATTTAATTACATCATCACTAAATATGGTAGATACATTAATGATTAGTAGTTTAGGACAAGCAAGTATAGCAGCAGTAGGATTAGCCAATCAGCTATTTTTCTTTTATATACTTATTTCATTTGGAATAAATAGTGGTTCATCTATATTTATAGCTCAATTTTGGGGTAAGGAAGATATACCAAGCATTAGAAAAGTATTAGGACTTGCTGTATCAATAAGTACAGTGGTAGGCATAATATTTACTTTTGTAGCTTTTTTCTTCCCAGAATTTATAATGTCTATATTTATTAAAGAACCAGAAGTTATTAGACTAGGAAGTGATTATCTGAGAGTTGTATCCCTATCATATATAATAACAGCAATAGGGTTTTCCTATAGTATAGGCCTTAGAAGCACTGGTAAACCTCATATTCCTATGATAGTATCAGGTATATCTTTTGTTACTAATACAGTGTTTAACTATTTATTAATATTTGGAAAGTTTGGTTTTCCAGCTTTAGGGGTAAAAGGAGCTGCTTGGGGAACAGTAATAGCTAGAGTTGTAGAGATATTATTTATTTTATATTCAGTATATTCATCTAAGGGACCCTTATCTGCTAGTTTTAAAGAACTAATAGATTGGAATAAGGAATTTGTAGATAAATATCTTAAAACTACCTATCCAGTTATTCTAAATGAAGCCTTTTGGTCCTTAGGTCAAGTTATGTACTCAATAGCCTATGCAAGAATAGGTGAAGAAGCCACTGCAGCAGTACAGATTGCTACCACCATTCAAAATATATTTTTTGTAGTAGTTCGAGGTCTTGCAAATGCTTGCACTGTAATGGTAGGTAATAAAATAGGAGCTGGAGATGAACAAGACGCCTATGAATATGCAGTTAAATTCTTAACCATATCTACAGTAATGGGACTTATATTAGGAGCATTAATGTCACTTACACCAGATTTAACTTTAAAATTATTTAAAGGATTAGATTCTAATCTATATATTTTATCAAAAAAATTATTAATTACTATGGGATTGTTTTTTATGATAAGGATGTTCAATTCTACCGCTATAGTAGGAGTCCTTAGAGGTGGAGGAGATACTAATTTCTCTGCTTATTTAGACATAGCAGGAGCATGGGTCATAGGAGTTCCTTTAGCATTTTTGGGAGCCTTAGTTTTTAAACTACCTGTGTATTATGTACTTGCTATAGTTTCAATAGAAGAAGTCTTCAAAATGATCATTGTAATACCTAGAATGTTATCCAAGAAGTGGATAAAAAACGTGACATAGTATAAAATAATGAAGCTAGTTACTTTCGTATGGCCATAGTTGTTTTTAGGGAGGATATAAATTGGATATTAGAGTAGGAGATCTATTAAATGGAGAAGTAATTGATTTTACTCATGAAGGAAATGGAGTATTAAAGATTGATAATTTTACAGTCTTTGTCACTGGGGCATTGATTGGTGATAAAGTAACAGTAAAAATAGATGAACTTAAGAAGAATTTTGGTATAGGCTCAGTAGTTAATATTACTGAGCCTTCAAAGGATAGAATAGCATTAGATTTTGATATAACTGAGGCAAGGGGAGGAATACCTCTCGTTGAATATAAATATTCTAAGCAGTTAGAATGGAAAAAGAGCAAGGTGAAAATGGACCTTGCCAAAATAGCAGGATTAGTTGATGTAAAGGTAAAAGATACTCTTGGAATGGGTAATCCCTTTAGATACAGAAATCATGTTCAAGTACCAGTAGGAGAAAAGGACGATAAGACCCTTATAGGATTTTATGAAACAAATAGCAATGATATAGTGAATATGGAAGAGAGTATTCTTCAACCTAAGATTGGAGATAGAATAATAAAGATAATTAGAACTTGGATGGAGAATTATAGTATAAAAGCCTATGATAAAAAGTCTAAAAAAGGAATACTCCGTCATATCGGTATAAGAGTTAATAAAGATAACAAAGCCATGGTGATTTTAGTTACTGGTAGTGATAGCTTACCTAAAGAAAAACAATTAATAGATATGTTAATCTGTGAAGATGTAATCAGTATCTATCAAAACATTAATAAACTAAACTCCTCAATTACATATGGAAAAGAGTACAGAAAGCTTTATGGAGAAGATAGACTTTTAGATTACATTGGAGAATATAAATTTTATCTATCACCTAATTCCTTCTTTCAAGTAAATAGAACTCAAGCAGAAGTCTTATATAATAAGGCTATAGAATATTTAGGTCCAGATAAGGATGATATTGTCTATGATTTATATTGCGGAATAGGAACTATTTCTTTATTTATAGCCTCCAATGCTAGAAAAGTATATGGCATAGAAATAGTAAAGGAAGCTATAGCAGATGCTAAAGAAAATGCAATATTAAACAATATAGATAATACAGAATTTATAGTAGGAAAATCAGAAGAAGTATTCCCTAAATTGATGAAAAAGGGTATAAAGGGAAATAAGGTAGTCTTAGATCCGCCAAGAAAAGGCTGTGAAAAGGAAGTACTAGAAGCAATAGTAGAACTTAATCCAGAGAAGGTTGTATATGTGTCCTGTAATTCTACTACTATGGCTAGAGATGTAAAGTATTTAGTGGAGAATGGATATAGGGTAGAGGAAGTACAGCCAGTGGATATGTTTCCTCATACGGCGCATGTGGAGACAGTTGTGTTGATAGAGAAGGAATAGGTTGAGATAGCTGGGTTGAGAGGGTTTTAAGTGAATATGTAGGTGTGTTTTTGTTCCCCTGGACTTAGTTTTGGGGGGATTTTTGTTAGGGGGGTCTATTGTGTACGCGAAAGTAAAATTTTATTTTAAAAGAAATCATCAACTTTTGCTGTATTTTAAAACTTAAAATCTTAACAACAACCTTGTAAATTTTAATACATTTTACTGTTAAGGGACCAAAATATTTATTTGACTTTGAGGAACTAAAATTATATAATATGCATATTGACATATTACAATTTGCATATTATATGTTTAAAAAGAGAGAGGATTGCCATGATAAATACCTATAAAGAATTTATAAAAAAACAACCTAAATATGTTTGCTTTAGTAACAATGATACTGCAGAAAATGTATTTGATTTTTTATCGGATATTGAGAATATAAATAAAATGATTATATCTTGCAATAATGATAGACCAGCATTGGCTGGTTGTATTTATGATTTAGAATGCAGATATGCAAATGATAAACAATTCAATTTTCAAGATAGACATGTTAAACAATGCATTGGTAGTATGGTTAAGTTCATTTTAGAACCTTTTGGATATGAATCCCTTAAATCCAAAAGAATGCCGAAGAGCCAAACAAAATTTTTTTCTTCAGCAAAAGTATATAGTTTCAATAAAGATAAAGCAGAGTTGACTATTATTAACAACTTAAGAATTGAGGTAATAAATAATGAAAAATAAGGATATTGTTGCAGTTAGTTTGTTTTCAGGAGCCGGAGGTTTTGATATAGGTTCGTTTATGGCTGGTGTGGAAGTTATATCAGCAATAGATATTGATGAGGATTGCATTAAGACATTGAAAGCGAATGAGTTATTTAAAGGTACAGAGATCATATGTGGTGATTTACATAAATATGAAAGTTCTTACTTTCAGGGAATTTTAGATAAACACGAATATGATAAATTTATATTAATTGGCGGTGCCCCTTGTCAACCATTTTCAAAAATGGGTTATTGGGTTGGAAATGATACTAGAAAAGGAATAAATGATCCAAGGGCATTATTAGTAAACGAGTACTTAAGAGTATTACAGGATTTACAACCTGATGGATTTGTGTTTGAAAATGTAGAGAGTTTATTGCATCCAACAAATAAAGTTATTGTTGATGAATTCGTTTCAATTATAGAAGGTGAAGGATATAAATATAAAATAATTAAGGCTAATGCATTAAACTATGGAGTGCCCCAAAAAAGAAAAAGGCTATTTATTATTGGAACAAAAGGGGAATTTAAAACTGAAGAACCTAAGAAAACACACGCAGCAACACAAAAAGAAAAAGAAGAACTAGGTCTTCTAGACCCTATAAATGTAGGAGAAGTAATGAGTGAATATGATGTTCCGGAATATTTTGAGCCTGAAGAAACAGTTGAAGGGGGTACCTATGAAAATGAATTAAAAGAAGTACCACCTGGAAAGAATTATAAAATGTTGACCGCGTGGGCAGGACATCCTAATCCTAAGTTTGTAGCAGATAAGCGGTTTTGGAATTTTCTATTAAAATTATCACCAGATAAACCTTCTTGGACTATTACGGCTCAACCAGGACCTTGGGTAGGACCTTTTCATTGGAATTCTAGGAGGCTAAGGGTTCCAGAAATAGCAGCTATTCAAACTTTTCCTAAGGATTATAAATTTATAGGAAGTCGAAGATCTATTCAAATGCAAATTGGTAATGCTGTTCCTCCATTGATGGCTAGAGCAATGATAGAGTTTGTTAAAGAAAGCTTAGAATAATTACTTTTAGATGAGAGGTTGATATAATGATTAATGTAGTAAGTATATATTCTGGTGGTGGTGGAATAGACCTAGGTTTTGAAAAAGCTGGATTTAATATTATCTATTCAACAGATATATGGGATGTCGCTTGTGAAACTTTAAAGAAACATGATAGAAACAGGATTATAGAATGTAAGGATGTACGTGAAATTGACTTTACGGATATCCCAAAGAGAGCAAATGTAAAAGAAGTAGATATACTAGCAGGTGGGCCACCCTGCCCTGCATATTCCAAATCAAGGTTTTATTTAACAGATAAAAAAAGAGCATTAGAAGATGAGAACTCTTTTACACTATATAATTATTTTAGAGCACTAGAAGAATTAAATCCAAAAATATTCTTTTTTGAAAATGTGAATGGTTTTGTATTCAAGCCTCATAGGGCTGCATTGGATTTATTAATAGAAAAATCTGAAGAGTTGAATTATGAGATTAGTTATAAAGTTTTAAATAGTGCAGATTATGGAGTACCACAGACTAGACAAAGATTTATTTGCGTTGGTGTAAGGAAGGATTTTGGTGAAAAGTTCGTTTTTCCTAAAGAAACTCATTATGACCCAGAAAAATTTGATGTAGATTTACATGAGGGCATGAAACCTTGGGTTAACTGTGGTGAGGCTATAGGTGATTTGGATATTGACTTGCCAGAGGATAGGGACATGCAGGCAGGTTCTAAGCACAAAGACTTGTTAAAGTTAGTTCCTCCAGGGGATAACTATTTGTATTTTACTGAAGAGAGAGGTTATCCTAATCCTATTTTCAAGTGGAGATCAAGGTATTGGTCATTTTTATTGAAGCTATCACCAGCTAGACCATCATGGACTATTCAGGCAAGTTTTTCTAATAACATGGGTCCTTTTCATTGGAAAAATAGATTTTTAAGAATCTCAGAAATCAAGAGAATCCAAACATTTGATGATGATTATGAATTGTGTGGAGATTTTAAGGAACAATGGAGACAAATAGGTAATGCAGTACCCCCTTTGTTGGTATATAATATAGCTAAAGAAATAAAAATGCAATATTATAAATAAAGTCTGTTAACGAGGGGGAGAAGCATGAAAACAATATTGGAAAATATATTTAATATATTTGGGAATACAGCAAGTGTGGAAAATATTGAAGGTAATTCTGAACTTTTTGAAGTTAATAGTAGCACACATGGAATAATAACTGTGTGTGCAAAAGAACTAACATTTGGAGGTAGAGAAAACCTTGCTTATGAGCAACGTGTTCAAATAAAAGGTACATCAAATAATTACGCATTTACTAAACTGAGTCAGGGTGAAAAGGCAGTTTTATTAGGTATCGCAACTAATAGTGAAGGTGATATAGTAATTTGCGCTTGGAAATTAAAGCATTCTACTGCAAGCAATACGTTATCAAAACAAATAAAGGAGGAGACGATAGAAAAGGCATTATTAGAAGGATTTGCACAACAGGCGATACGAAACGGGGAATTTGTATGTGCTTTTAGAAAAGAACTTTTATTTTTTTATCTTAGTAACAGCGATTGGATTCATGATGCAACAGTAGATGACTTAAATAACCATATAATTCAAGAAACAGAAGAAAATTATATCACTGATGAAGAAGAAAGGCTAGTAGGTGGTAGTAATATCTTATTATATGGAGTACCTGGGTCTGGAAAGAGTTATACTATAGAGAATTATTATTGTAATGATTTTAGTTTAATGGAACGTGTGGTTTTCCATCCTGACTATATGAATACAGATTTTGTAGGACAAATTCTACCGACAGTAAGAGGTGAAGGTGATGAAAAAGAAATAACCTATGATTTTACACCAGGACCGTTTACTAGAGTATTAAAGAAGGCAATCAAAAATCCTAACAAACACTTCTACTTAGTTATTGAAGAAATTAATAGAGGGAATGCACCTGCAATTTTTGGAGAGATATTCCAACTATTGGATAGAGAGTTTGATGGTACAAGTTCCTATAAGATAACTAATTATAATATAGCAAATGTAGTTTTTGGAAAAAAAGAAACTCCAATTTTTATTCCATCAAACCTAAGTATTTTAGCAACAATGAATACAGCGGATCAAAATGTTTTTACTTTAGATACAGCATTTCAAAGAAGATGGAATATGAAAATTATAGAAAATGATGTAACAAAAGCAAAGCATGCAGGGAAAAATATTTTAGATACATCCGTAACTTGGGGGAAATTTAATACAGTTGTTAATGAACAAATAATTACTAGCGGAGCAACTACATTATCATCAGAGGATAAGAGATTAGGGGCATATTTTGTTACAGAAGATGTTCTTAAATATTATTCTTTAGAAGAAAATAAAAGTGAAATAGCTGAGAGATATGATATAGAACTAGATGAGACTGTAAAATTGGAGAAAAAAATTGAAGACTTAAATTCTAGATTTGGAGATAAAATTATTAAGTATCTCTGGGATGATGCATTTAAATTTAGTAGAGATGATTTATTTGAGTCTAGTTACAAAAGCTTAGAAAAGGTACTTGAAGACTTTGGCAGATATGAGGGGGATAGGAAATTTGATATCTTTAATCAAGATATCAAAGATAATTTATTTGAAAAGGAAGAATTTGAGGGAGTTAAAGATGAGTAATGAGTTTATAGAAGTTAACTTATCTAGACCTTTAAATGAATATTGTAAGAATGCTACTAATCGAGAAGGGGATACCTTTGTTGGAGTTAAATCTCAAATAATAGGGGATAAGCATGAAGTAAATGTATACTTTCCAATTGGGTATAAGATATCAGAAAAAGAAGAAGCTGTAAGGGATGAAATTGTAGACTTAATCAGTGTACTTCAAGCGTATAATGACAATCAATCGAGAGTATCTCAAATTACTTCAAATCAAGTTTTAAAAACTGTAAGATTTCCAGTACAAGCATACTTTAGAGTAATGCACCATTATTTGCAAAATGATTATTATAAAGAGAATGAAGAAGTGTATGTACCTGGTACATCTGGACCTGTTAGCATGAAAGTAACCATTAATAAGATTCAACCTATCGTCCAAAAGGCTGGTTTTGTATTCCCTAATTTAATGGTTCGAAAAAACAATGATACAGACAAGCATCTAATAACTGAAATTAACAAGTACTGTGTTTATGAAAGTTTTATAAAACTAGGTTGGATTTATAAATACAAGCTTCCTAAGCCTGCAGAGGTTAGAAATCCAAATCTTAAAATGTATAGAAGTATACTTCAACAAAAGTTACAACAAGCTAATAATGATACTTTGAAAGAACTGTTCCAAAGTATGCTAGCAATAATTGACTTTAGGAATAATGCAGATAATCCAGAAGAGTTTTATTTTGGAACCAACAATTTTGAATACATATGGGAAAAACTAATAGATGAAACTTATGGAGTAGGTAATAAGAATTATTATTTCCCAAAAACTAGCTGGAGACTAAACTATGGTGAAAGATATAATCCAGCTCTAGAGCCAGATACTATTATGCTCACTGATAGTCATATGTGTGTTTTAGATGCAAAGTACTTTAAATATGGAGTATCGGGGAAGCATAGTGATTTGCCAAAATCAACTGATATAAACAAGCAGATAACTTATGCTGAATATATAGCTGAAAACAATAAGTTTGAAAAAGAGCGTGAAGAAGGTAAGAATGTATTAAATGCCTTCCTTATGCCTTTTAGTAAAACTAATAATATTTTTGGAACTAATGACAATTACTTCTCTGTGGGAGAGGCAGTAGCAGAATGGAAACATTCTACTAAGGATTATGAGCGAGTTCAAGGTATACTTGTTGATGTGAAAACGTTAATAGCTAACTCTACTAGGCCTAATAGACAAGAGATTAAGAGTTTGTCCAAAGCTATAGAAGAAAGCCTAAGAAAGAATAAAGAAATGGAGAGTGAAAGATGATAATTATCTATCACTCTCCATTTTTATATCTATATCTTCTTTGTGAAACTGCATTAGTACAATAAACACAGCAATATTTTTTTATTGAATTAGTCTTAGATACCAAAAAAAATTGACCACAGTTTTCATTTTTACATGCTCTATATGATACCTGTTTAGAATCTAAATAGAATAATGAAAGGTACATAGCTGACAGTAAAGAGGGCAAGTTCCAGTTGGGTTGCATAGTTTCCACGTTATAAACAGGTCTTATCTTAGCTAAATGATAATTAATTTCTCTTTCAATTAGAAACTTTGATATTTTAAATAAAGCATCATGTAAATATGTATTTTCTGCGGATTGAATCTTATCATAAACTTCATCTGAAAAAGTCATATCTAAAGATATCAAGTCAAGACTTAATATAGAAATCTGTTGTACAAAATGAAATAAAAACTCAATAGCTATTTCTTCATCCTTAGTAAAAATAGAATTTTTTATTACATAGGCTTTGATAATTTGCTTTATAAAATCCATGTATGGATTGTCATCTTCCAGTACCATATCATAATTACTTATTACGAAGTCATACTTTCCGCTTTCTAAAAGGGAGTCTTTACATCTATATGCTATATCTTTTCCACCATCATCTCTTTGTAAATGAACTATATTCCCCCCTTCTATAAGATTTATCTTAGTGGCACTTTTTATATTTTCTAAAAATGAATTGTGAATAGATTCATATACAGTTTCATCGTTAATTTTTATTACTCGATCTTGTTTAAGTAGTAAAAACAGTGCTGAATCTAAGAGTTTCTTGTAATTGACACGACTTGATTCTTGGGCATTTAATAAATTAATTAATGCTTCAAGATTATCTTTTAAGTACATTATATCTTCTATATTTACATTAACATATTGATTATATCCACTTAAATCAAATAAAAATCCATACTTATTAAAGAACGACATGACCGAGTTTATGTCGTTTTTTTCTATGCCTAAAAACTCACCTAAAATATTGTTTTTGTCATTGACCCTTTGCCTTCTTATTTCTTTTAAACCTTCACCAAAGATGTAAGCAGCTCTATAGTTTTTTGAAACATCATTCCTAACTACAAGACTCTTGGATTTATTTCCAGTGTTTAAGTTAACAACCTCATTGTAGTCAGTGTTGCATTTGCAGCTTTCAAAAACAAAAGCACTCTTAAAAGTATCAGAACTAGTCATGAACACACCCTCTCAAATAATAATTAGTAAATATAAAAAAGTTAATTACCCTTTCCATATTATACCACGAATTATTAACATAAGTAATTACAAAAAAAATAAATAATGAGATATTGAGGATATTCTAATTGTCGTTGAAAAAATGAGAAAATATATTCAGAAAGAAAGCTAGTGGGACATTTATCTAGTTATTTTTCTAAGACAAGGGGGCTATTTGTCTCCAGAAAAAATATCAAATGCCTGACTTGCAATAGGGCAAAGGATACATATTGTTACACACTGTTCATAGGAACAGTTGTGTAGCAATAGAAGTACCCTTACCTTATTGCGTTTATTTTTAGGGTCTGTGTACTTCTTTATAGGCACAGACCTATTTTTGTATCCTTTGCCACCAGTGCAATCTGGTGGAAAGGGGATTTTTTATGTTTAGAAAACATAAGACAAGCAAAAAGAACAGAATCAACTACGTTTACTACGGTGCAGATGGCTGTAAGACAGTTTTAAAACCAGGGGAAGATGGTGTAACTGAAGCGATAATAGAAACTCTACATCAACTTGATGATGAAGCTTATGACATAAATAGAAAAGAAACCAGAAGACATGAAAGCATTGATGGTTTAAACGATAAGGCAGAAATGTTTATAGATCCTAATGCTGATATCGAAGAGAAAGTCTTATCAGACTTAGAATGTGAAGTTACTAAAAAAGTGGTACAAGATGTTTTGCTGGAGTTAAAACCCCAACAGAGAGATTTAATACAAAAGCTATATCTTTCAGATAAACCTATGAGTCAGGCAGAATATGCTCGAGAACTTGGGATTGAAGAGTCTAGTGTTTCACAGAAAGCATGGAGAGCAAGAATTAAAATTAGGAAGATTATAGAAAATAAAAATATTTTTTAGAAAAGTGTAGAGGTCACCCTTTTCTTAAGGCTTATACATAGAGGGACAAAATTCTTAAGAAAGTTGAGGTGACGAAAATGCTAAAACATCAAGTAGAAATAAATGTATCTGATATCAAAGGCAATAAAGTAAATGTTTTAAAAGGCGGAGATATAAAAATCCGTGATAGGCTCTTAAATTTACTACTAGGTAAGCAGCAGAAACTTCTAGTATTAGTACCAAGTGAAATAGTGGAGTCAGTATCTATAAAGGAGGTAGTAAAAGATGAATAGTTTAATAGTGGTAGATTACAGTAATGAAAGACCTACTGTATCAGCTAGGGCATTACATGAATTTCTAGAGGTGAAAACAAAATATGTGGATTGGTTTAACAGAATGAAAGAGTATGGTTTTACAGAAGGAATTGATTATGTATTGCTTACTCAAAAAAGAGAAACCAATAATTTTAAAAATCCATTAACAGAATATATGGATCACCAAATAACAATCCAAATGGCAAAAGAACTATGTATGATTCAAAGAACTGAAAAAGGAAAGCAAGCTAGACTATATTTCATAAGTATTGAAGAAGCATGGAATACACCAGAGATGGTAATGTCAAGGGCACTTAAGATGGCAGAAAGCCAAATTGCATCGCTTAAGATTGCCAACTCAAGATTAAGTGTAGATAACGCAATAATGCTTCCTAAAGCAGAATACTTCGATGAGCTAGTCGATAGAAATCTTCTTACTAGCTTTAGAGATACAGCCAAAGCATTAAAAGTAGGAGAAAGAAAGTTTATAAACTTCCTACTAGATAAGAAGTTTATCTATCGTGACAAGAAAGGAAAACTTCAACCTTATGCTGATAAGAATAATGGTCTGTTTGAGATAAAAGAAGCCATGAATGAAAAGACGGGCTGGGTAGGTACTCAGACATTGATTACCCCAAAGGGTAGAGAAACCTTTAGACTTCTAATTTCAACCTTGAAGGAGGAGAGTGCCTAATGAGTAGAATTAAAATAGCTTTAGAAGTAGTAAATGATTTAAGGAGTTTAGCAAATAGCATTGAAGATTTAGTTAAGCTAGTAGAGACTAATGAAACTAAACCGGTTGAGACTAAAGTAGAACTCCCTTCATTAGAAGAGGTAAGACACCGTCTTGCCCTACTATCCCAATCGGGAAAACAGCCTGAGGTGAAAGCACTAATCACCAAATATGGAGCTAGAAAGTTAAGTGAAATACCAAAGGAAAAGTATCCAGACTTATTAAGAGATGCAGAGGAAATACAATGAGAAAACATGCTATACTTTCAGCTTCAGGTGCACATAGATGGCTAGAGTGTACTCCATCTGCAAGGCTGGAAGAGGAAATGTCAGAAGGAACATCTATCTATGCTGAGGAAGGAACATTCATGCATGAGTTAGCAGAACTACATCTAAGTTTATATTTAAATAGGGTATCAAAAGTTAACTTTGATAAAAAGCTTAAAGAAATGAAACAAAACGAGTTTTATACTGAAGAGATTGAAAATGCAGTACAAGCATATGTAGACATAGTAATAGAAAGGATTAATGAAGCTGGTAAGGATTCCTTGATACTTTTAGAGGAGCAGGTGGACTTTAGTCCGTGGGTACCAGAAGGATTTGGAACAAGTGATGTCCTAATAATATTCAATAACGCTATAGAAGTAATAGACCTAAAAGGTGGACGAGGAGTTATGGTTGAGGCACAAGGTAATCCTCAAATGAGATTATATGCCTTAGGTGCAATTAATGGATTTGGGATCCTCTACGACATTGAGAAAGTCATAATGACTATTGTTCAACCAAGGCTTGATAACATTTCAACAGATGAACTTTCACTAGAAGAACTTTTAGAATGGGGAGAAATAGTAGTAAAACCAAAGGCTGAAATAGCTTTTAGAGGAGAGGGAGAGTATTTAGCTTCAGATTATTGTAGATTTTGTAAAGTTAAAGCTATATGCAGAACTAGGGCAGATGAAAACTTGAAATTGGCTTGTCTAGATTTCAAACCGCCCCCACTTCTTACAGATGAAGAAATATCAGAAGTTCTTTTAACAGTAGACGAACTTAAAAAGTGGGCATCAGATGTGGAAGAGTATGCTTTTGGTAAGGCGATAAAAGAAGGTAAGAAGTGGCCTGGTATGAAGTTAGTAGAAGGTAGGAGAAGTAGAAGATACAGAAGTGAAGAAGAAGTAGCAAAGAAGTTATTAGATGCTGGATATGAAGAAAAAATGATATTTTCTATATCTCTTCTAAGTCTTACAAAGCTTGAGAAGGAATTAGGGAAAAAGGAATTTGAAGAAATTTTAGGTTCTTTAATAGATGTGCCACCTGGAAAAATTCAGCTAGTACCAGAATCTGATAAAAGACCAGAGATACAAAATAGTGCTGAAATAGATTTTAAAAACTAAAAGGAGAGTAGATAAAATGACAAAAGTTATAACAGGTAAAGTGAGAATGTCTTATGCAAATGTATTTGAACCAAAGAGTATCAACGGAAGTGACCCTAAATATTCAGTTAGCTTAATCATTCCAAAGAGTGATAAGGCTACTATAGAAAAAATCAAGGCAGCCATTGAATTAGCTAAGAAAGAAGGAGTAACAAAGCTTGGTGGTAAGATACCTGCCAATTTAAAAACTCCTCTTCGTGATGGAGATATAGACCGAGCAGATGATGAAGCTTATGCTAACAGCTACTTTATTAACGCAAATAGTACAGTAAGACCAGGAATAGTTGATGAAAACCTACAACCAATCATAGATACAACAGAGTTTTATTCAGGATGCTATGGTAGAGCTTCAATAGTATTTTATGCATACAATGCCAATGGAAATAAAGGAATTGCCTGTGGTTTACAAAACCTTCAAAAGTTAGAAGATGGAGAGTCCTTAGGTGGAAGATCACGTGCAGAAGATGACTTTGGTACAGATGACATTTTAGGTTAATAGAGATGAAAACTAGAAAGATAAAGGTAGAGGGAGTAAATACTGCTCTCTCTACAACATCTAATGAGGTAGAGATTTGGAAGGATATCCCTAATTACGAAGGGAAGTATCAAGCCAGTAACCTTGGAAGAATTAAAAGCTTAAAACGCAAGGTTCGTAGTGTAAATCACTATACAGGGAAAGACTTTTTTAGAACTGTACCAGAACGAATATTAAGACCCGGAGAATATTGTAAGACGGGACATCTATCAGTAGTTTTGGGGAGAGGAACTAATGGGAAACCTGTTCATCAACTTGTAATAGAATCCTTTGTAGGAGTACCACCTAATGGGATGGAGATTTTGCACATCAATGGTGATCCAGCAGATAATCGTATAGAAAATCTTCGTTATGGCACTCGTACTGAAAATATATTAGATGTATATAGACAAGGTGGAAGATGGCGTAAGTTAAGTATAGACGAAGTTATAGCTATAAGGTTTTCACTTTTTTGCGGTATCAAGGGTTCGGATCTCGCACGAGAATATGAAGTACACCCAACAACAATAAGTAGTATAAAGAACAGGAGGACCTACTGGTGGCTCAAATAAAAACAATGTCATGTGATATAGAGACTTTTTCAAGTGTAGATTTAATGAAATCAGGAGTTTATGCTTACACAGAATCAGATGATTTTGAAATATTATTATTTGGATATGCCTTTGATGATGAAGAAGTACAACTTATAGATTTAGCAAGTGGGGATAAAATTCCAGAGGAAGTAATACTAGCTATAACAGATTCAGCAGTAATTAAAACAGCTTTTAATGCAAACTTTGAAAGGACTTGTTTAGCAGAATATCTTAATAAACCAATGCCACCAGAACAGTGGAGATGCTCTCATGCACATTCTTTAACTTTAGGTCTTCCTGGAAGCCTTGATAATGTATCAAAATGCTTAAACTTAGAAAACAAAAAGATGGAGGAAGGCAAAGCATTAATTAGATACTTTTCAATCCCTTGTAAGCCTACTAGGGCAAATGGTAACAGAACTAGAAACTTCCCTCACCATGATATTGATAGATGGAATCTATTTAAGAAGTATTGTATAAGAGATGTGGAAGTTGAAAGAGAGATAAGAAAAAAGATAGAGAATTATCCAATGACAGATAAAGAATTAAAACTATGGTTTTTAGACCAAGAGATAAATGATTATGGAGTAAAGATAAATAAGAAATTAGTTAATAATGCTATTTCTTGTGATGGAATCTACCAAAAAGGGTTACTGGAGGAAGCCCTAGTTTTAACAAAATTGGATAACCCCAATAGTCCTCAACAACTAAAGAGTTGGCTAGGTTTCAAAGGTATAGAGGTAGATAGCTTATCCAAAGAAAAAGTATCGGAGTTATTAAATGAAGTTGATGATGTAGAAGTAAAAAGAGTACTGGAGCTTAGACAGGAGATGTCCAAGACTTCTGTTAAAAAATATGAAGCCATGGATAGGGCAGTATGTAAAGATTCAAGGATAAGAGGCTTACTTCAATTTTATGGAGCAATAACTGGTAGATGGGCAGGAAGACTTGTTCAGGTTCATAATCTACCTAGAAACAATATGGATGATTTGGATTTAGCAAGAAAGCTTTTATTAAATGGAAATTATGAAACTCTAGAATTACTCTTTGATTCGGTTTCAGATGTATTATCCCAACTAATAAGAACAGCTTTTATACCATCGGAAGATAGTAGATTTATAGTATCAGATTTTTCAGCTATTGAAGCTAGAGTCATAGCTTGGCTTGCAGGCGAAGGCTGGAGAATGAACGTTTTTAATAGCCATGGCAAGATATATGAAGCTTCAGCTTCAGAAATGTTCAAAGTTCCTATAGAGGAAATAACAAAAGATAGTCCTTTACGTCAGAAAGGAAAAATATCTGAGCTTGCTCTAGGATATGGAGGTAGTGTTGGAGCACTTAAAGCTATGGGAGCAATAAACATGGGGCTAAATGAAGAAGAGTTAAAACCTCTTGTTGATACTTGGAGAAGATCCAACCCTAATATAGTTAAGCTTTGGTGGGATATTGAAGATGCTGCAATAAGAGCAGTTAGAGATATGAAAATTGTAAGTATGCAGTATGGACTTAAGTTTTCTTATAGAAGCGGGATTCTTTTCATTACCCTACCATCTGGGAGAAGTCTAGCTTATATAAGACCAAGAATTGAAATTGATGAAAGGTTTAATAAAGATAAATTAACTTATGAAGGAACAGAGCCTGGAACTAGGAAATGGGGAAGGGTAGACACCTATGGGGGAAAATTAACGGAAAACATAATACAAGCAGTCGCTCGTGATTGTTTAGCAGAGTCAATGATAAGACTTGATGAAGCAGGTTATAAGATAGCTTTTCATGTCCATGATGAAGTAGTTTTAGATGTTCCTAAAAACTTTGGATCTTTGGAAGAAGTGGAAGAGATTATGGGCGAGAGTATATCTTGGGCTCCTGGACTTCCATTAGGTGCTGAAGCTTTTGAAAGTAGTTACTATAAAAAGGATTAGGAGGACTAACTAATGCGAAGAAAACCATTTATATACATTTGTTCACCTCTAAAAGGTGATATTGAAAGAAACATAAAAAAAGCCATAGGATATTCAAGATTTGCCTATATAAAAGGTGGTATCCCCTTAGTACCCCATGCAATATTTACTACATTTTCAGATGATGAAATATTAGATGAAAGAAATGCAGGGATTGATATGGGCATAGCACTTCTTACAAAGTGTGATGAGATATGGGTGTTTGGAGAAAGAATATCGGGTGGTATGCAAGCTGAGATTGCTGTTGCTAAAGCATTGAATATTGATATAAAAAGGTTCAATGAGATGGGTGAACCTATAGATGAATAAAGAAGTTAAGACTTTTATTATTGAACTTAGGAAATACAGAGATAGTTTATCAAAACAGGCAATTAAGACCCTAAGAGGTCAAGCATTATCAGGAGATTTAGTAGGAGCAAGAAAAGGACTTAATAAAATTCTAGGTAAGGAGTAGATGTGTATGATAGAGCCTAGAGAAGCACAGAGTAAACTAAAACATGACTCCCTGCTTACAATAGCTACGGGTAGAAGTAGGAAGGAATTTAACTGGAAAAACAAAGAGATATTGTGGTCTGATTTAGTTAAAAAGTTAAGTGAAACCTACAGAACAAGTGAGACCTACGATGAGTATAAGAAGTCTAGCAAAACAAGCAGAGATGAAATAAAGGATATCGGTGGATTTGTAGGAGGTACTTTAAGAGAAGGTAGAAGGAAAGCTAATAATGTGGTTTGGAGACAAATCATAACCCTTGATGCAGATTTTGTTAAGGGAGATTTATGGGCAGCAGTAGAGAGTATCTTTGGATATGGGTGTGTAATGTATTCCACGCACTCTCATACTCCTACAAAACCTAGGCTGAGACTAGTGATTCCCCTTAATAGACCAATATCCCCTGATGAATACGGTGCTGTATCAAGAAAAATTGCAGAGGACCTAGGAATAGATTTCTTTGATGACACAACCTACGAACCACATAGATTAATGTATTGGCCCTCTACATCCAAAGATGGGGAATATGTATTTAAAGTTTTAGATGAAGAATGGTTAGATCCTGAAGAAGTTTTAAATAGATATACTGATTGGAGAGATTCGTCCTATTGGCCTGAGTCCTCAAGAACCAAGGTTGAAAGAAAAAGACAGGCTGAAAGGCAAGGAGATCCTAGAGATAAAAATGGAATAATAGGTGCATTTTGCAGAACTTACACAGTTATAGACGTTATTGATAAATTTCTAAAAAACGTATATACACCTTGCGATGATCAAAATAGATACACATATGTTGAAGGGAGTTCAGCTGGTGGACTAGTTATATATCAAAATGGAGATTTTGCATATTCTCATCATGGAACTGACCCTATTTCAGGGAAGCTATGTAATGCCTTTGATTTAGTGAGACTTCATAAATTTGGTGACTTAGACACTGATGCTAAGGAAGGTACTCCCATAGTAAAGATGCCGTCATACATGGCAATGCAAGAATTAGCAACTAAAGATATTGAAGTAAAAAAGCTAATAGCTACTGAAAGGATTGGGTCAGCGAACGAGGATTTTGGTGGAGAAGTAGATTGGCAAGCTAGTTTAGAAATAGATAACAGGGGAGAGTTAAAAAATACTCTTACTAATATGATTTTAATATTAAGGCATGATCCAAATTTAAATGGAGTTTTCTATAACGAATTAAGAGAAAGTATAGATGTTGATGGAGAATTAAAGTGGAAGAAGTTTAAAAGCGGATGGAATAAAACAGATGAAGCATCCTTGGCTGGATATATAGATTTAAATTATAAACTCTACTCTCCAGGAAAGCTTAAGGAAGCAATACTAAAAGTAGCAGTTGAAAGATCTCGTCATCCTATAAAGGACTTTTTACAGGGACTACCCAAATGGGATGGAGAAAGAAGAGTAGATGAATTATTAGTTAGGTATTTAGGTGCTGAAGATAACATCTATACTAGGGAAGTAACAAGAAAGACATTAGTAGCAGCTATCTCCAGAATATATAAACCTGGAATTAAATTTGATACAACGTTAGTTTTAGTAGGAAAACAAGGAATAGGTAAAAGTACTATCTTTGCAAAACTAGGTGGTAAGTTCTTCAGTGATTCTCTTGCTATATCAGATATGAAAGATAAGACAGCTGCAGAGAAACTTCAAGGTTATTGGATAATTGAAATGGGAGAGTTAGCAGGTATTAGAAAAGTAGATGAGGATACTTTGAAGTCTTTTCTTACTAGAGCAGATGATAAGTTTAGAGCAAGCTATGGTTATACAGTAGAAGATCATCCAAGACAGTGTATTATTGTAGGAACAACAAATCAGGAAGCTGGCTTTTTAAGAGATATTACTGGTGGGAGAAGGTTTTGGCCAGTTAATGTATCAGGGGAAACTAAAGACAAGCCATGGGAAATAAAAGATATAGACCAAATTTGGGCTGAAGTACTTCTTTATTATGAGAAAGGTGAAAGGCTTACATTGAGTAAAAAGGCTGAAGCTTATGCAAGTGTAGCACAAATAGATGCACTAGAGAGTGATGAAAGAGAAGGAATAGTTAAAGAGTATCTAGAAACCTTACTCCCTACTAACTGGGATGAGATGGATATTTATGCCAGAAGGAGCTTTATCAGAGGAGATGAATTTAGTAAAGATACAGAAGGGACAGTAAGAAGGGAGCAAGTCTGCACCATGGAGATTTGGTGTGAGTTATTCGGTAAGGAAGCGACAGCTATGAGGAAAATTGATTCTTATGAAATAAATGCAATCATGAAAAAGATTGAAGGCTGGAAAAAGTATGATGGCAATAAACAAGGGCGTTTAAGAGTACCTCTTTATGGAATCCAAAGGGTGTATATCCGTGAATGAGATGAACAAGAAAAAAAGCTGTTCACACATCTTGTTCATCGGTAATAATGTGTAAAATTCAATGACTATATACTATAGTGAACATTGTGAACAACTATTATATATAGATATAAATTAATATAGACATTATAGATATTAGGATATTCTATAAATCTATAATAGAGAGTACTCTATAGAGATTTTGGGTCACGATGTTCACTGAACTTCGATAAGTGGGATGAATACTAAGGTTAGCCATGTTACCAAGTATATTGAAAAAAGGTGGGAAATCAGATATTAGAGAAAAAGATAGAAAATAAATTAAAGGATAGAGTGAAAAAAATAGATGGTATGGCACTTAAATTTACTTCACCTGGAATGGCGGGTATGCCAGATAGATTAGTTTTACTTCCTAAAGGAAAGGCATTCTTTGTAGAACTAAAAGCACCTGGTCAAGATTTAAGACCAATTCAAATAAAAAGAAAAGAGCAATTAGAGGACTTAGGATTTAAAGTCTATGTAATAGATTCATATGAGAAGATAGATTTGTTTTTACAGGATGTGATGAAATGATATACAAACCTCATAATTACCAAGAATATGCTAAGGATTGGATAATAGATAAAGAATGTTCAGGGCTATTTCTAGATATGGGTTTAGGTAAGACAGTTATAACACTTACTGGTATCCAAGAATTATTACATGATTATTTTGATGTATCAAAGGTATTAGTAATTGCACCCCTTAGAGTAGCTGAAACTACATGGGAGGAAGAGATTAATAAATGGGATCATATAAACTATCTTACAATTTCCAAGATATTAGGCCCTAAGAAGGAAAGAGAAGATGCATTAAGAAGAAAAGCTGATATCTATATAATAAATAGGGAGAATGTAACTTGGTTAGTAGATACCTTAAAGAATAAATGGAATTTTGACATGGTTGTAATAGATGAATTATCAAGCTTTAAATCTCACAAAGCACAAAGATTCAAATCATTAAGGAAGGTAAGACCTCTTATAAAGAGGATAGTAGGACTTACTGGAACTCCTAGCCCAAATGGACTTATTGATTTATGGCCACAACTATATCTTTTAGATAAAGGTGAAAGACTTGGTAAGACTCTAACTGGTTATAGAGATAGATATTTTCTACCAGATAAAAGAAATCAACACATCATATTCTCGTATAAACTAAAGCCAGAAGCTGAGAAAAGGATATATGAAAAGATAGAAGATATTTGCATAAGTATGAAGGCAAAGGATTATTTAAATCTCCCAGAGAGGGTTAACAATGTAGTGCCTGTAGTTCTGAAAGATAAAGAAAAGTACGATCAATTTGAAAGAGAGTTACTTCTTGAGCTAGAAGAAGGAGATGTAGTAGCAAATAATGCTGCAGCACTTACAAATAAACTTCTTCAATTTGCCAACGGTGCTATCTATGATGAAGATGGAGAAGTTAGGTTAATCCACGATGATAAGCTTGATGCATTAGATGATTTGATTGAAGCTGCCAATGGGAAACCAGTGTTAGTATTCTATTCCTTTATACACGATAAAGATAGGATAAAGGAAAGATATAAAAATGCAAGGACATTAGAAACAGCAGAAGATATAAAAAAATGGAATAATGGTCAAATAGAAATCTTGCTTGCTCATCCTGCTTCAGCTGGACATGGACTAAACCTTCAAGTAGGAGGACACATAATTATTTGGTTTGGACTTACTTGGAGTTTGGAATTATACATGCAAGCTAATGCAAGACTTGATAGACAAGGACAAAAGGAAACAGTTATTATTCATCATTTAGTAGCAAAAGGTACAGTTGATGAAGATGTTATGAATGCACTAGAGAATAAAGAAGTTGGACAAGAAGCACTCTTAAAAGCAGTAAAGGCTAGAATAGAAAAAGGGGGACTTTTAAATGGATAAATGCTTTGCAGAAAGTAACGATAGATGTAGGGCTTTGAAAATAAAAGATTGTGGTGGATGTAGATTTTATAAAACTAAGGAAGAAGCTGAAGAGGGCAAGAAAAAAGCATTAGATAGAATTATGAGCTTGGATGAGGAAGTAAGAAGGAATATTATTGATACTTACTACAATGGAAAAGTAGAATAGGAGGAAGTGCCTATGAAAGCAAAGGAGTATTTATCACAGGCTATTTGGCTTGATAGAGTAATAAATAATAAAATAGAGCAACAAGAAAGCATTAGAGCCTTAGCTGAAAGAGTAACTGTAAATTTTGAACAAGAAAGAGTATCAGGAGGAAGCGGAACTACAAGTCCTATGGAAGATGCAACTGTAAAATTAATAGATTTAAGCCATGAGATAAATGATGATATAGATAGATTAATTTATTTGAAGAAAGAAATTCTTAATACTATAAATAAATTAGATGATTTTAGATATAAATTAATTCTAGAAATGAGATATATAAACAGCAAGGATTGGGATGAAGTGGCTAGGAATCTAGGTTATGATACACGATATACAATAAAACTTCATGGGAAAGCATTAAAAGAAATTGATGAGGTTTTAAAAGAGGACACTAAAAGACATAGAAAGACACCTGATGAATGTGGTATATTATAAGATGTAAAGGTATAGACACCATAGCATTGTAGAATATGCCAAGGTTATATCAGTATGATTCCAAGGAAACGCAGTGTTCATAAAGCCCTAGAAGATTAGATTCTTTAAGGGCTTTTTCTATGCCTAAATTTAGGAGATGATAATAATGCCAAGGAAACCACTGAAGCCATGTAAACATCCAGGGTGTCCTGAACTAACTGAGTATAGGTTTTGTGAAAAACATAAAGCTATTCATGAAAGAAAGTCTGCTAATGCTAGAGGATATGATTCTAGGTGGAGAAATTCTAGAAAAAGATTTCTAAAAGCTAACCCCTTATGTATAGAATGTCTTAAGGTTGATAGATTAGTTGAAGCCACAGTAGTAGATCATATCATTCCACATAGAGGAGATAAAGAACTCTTCTGGGATGAAAGTAACTGGCAAGCCTTATGTAAGAAATGCCATGATAGAAAGACTATGACAACAGATAGATATCAAGAGTATAAATATTAACCTTATCTTAGACAATGTGTTAAGATTATATTAACAATCTGTTTTAGGGGTGAGGTAGTGTTGAAGCAAGAAATATTAGGGTTAATTGAGCTTAAGCAAGAGGGTCTCTACTGGGATTTTAAAAAGGAATGGTATTCACAAAACAATAAAGCTGACCTACTACATGATATTATTTGTATGGCAAATAATTTAGAAAATAGAGATGCCTATATAATTATTGGTGTTGATGAGCAAGATAATTATAGGCTTAATTGTGTTGAGGGTGATACTAATCGTAAGAATACACAGATGATCGTAGATTTTTTAAAAGATAAGAAATTTGCTGGGGGGATTCGCCCAACAGTATATGTTGAAACTATAACAGTGGAAGATAATGATATAGATATAATTGTAGTAAAAAATAGCTATAATACACCTTACTATTTAATAGAGAGGTACCAAAAAATAATAGCAAACAACATATATACTCGTGTAATGGACACTAATACACCTAAAGATAAATCAGCGGATATACATCATGTAGAATATCTTTGGAAGAAAAGATTTAGATTAATATCAACTCCACTAGAAAGAATTAAATATTATTTGGAAAAAGCAGATGATTGGATAGATTCTCCAACAAACTGGGATACTGTAAAGAAATACAATAAGTATTTTCCAGAATTTACGATAGAGTATACATTAGAAGATGATGGGAATGCTTATCAATACTATTTATTTAATCAAACGGATATAACACCACATTGGAGAGAAATAAGATTATTTTATCATCAGACTTTACTAGCAAAATTAGAAGGGGTTTGTTTAGATGGATGTAGATATTTTACACCTACTCCATTAACTGATGGAATTTCTTTAGGAGAGTATCATCGTTGGGATGTAGTATTTAAATACTACATAAAGGATACATTGAGATATACTATACATCAATTTTATTATGATCCGAGTATAGATGATGAAAGGATAGCACATGAAAAATTTAAGAGCTGTATATTAATTTTTGAATCCGAAGATGAAAAAGAAGCCTTTAAGGATTATGTATTAAACATTTGGCACCTTCATGAACAATATTCTAACAACATATGGCTTCCTTACTTCCCCAAAATTGAAGGCTACATCATGAAGGAATTTGAGAAACAATATAGGAATGTACAAATATTAAAAAGAATGTTTGATGAATTCAAGGATATGTATTACTAATGTGTAATGACTAAGTTTCTAGGGCAGGGGGGTGTCAAATCTCTACAACTAAGCTTTTCCAAGACCGCCGCCCCCTCACGCACGGAATTTCGCACAATTAAAGGGGCGGGGTAGTAGAAAGAATCATTGAATATATCTGTAAATATTGTAACCACTACATTTGATAGTGGTTTTTGTTTTGCCAAAAAGTAAAGTTGAAAAAGTCCCATAAAAGGTCTGTAGTCCTTAAAACCCCAAGGATTGCAGACTTTTTATGTTAATATATAAAATTTGAAATAGATACGCAAATAGGGGTCGAAATAGTAGATATTTAGAGGTTTGAATATAAAAGTACCATAAAGATTTCGCAAAATAGAAAGGGGATTTTCTTATGACTGATTATGAAAGACAACAGATTTATGAATTAAGAATGAAAGGTCTAGGATATAAAGCCATAGGAAATATCCTGGGATTAACTAGAGATTCAGTTAGAAGCTTTTGTCAAAGAAACAATTTAGATGGCAATGGGAAAGTAGTTAGTTTAAATATAGAGGTTATGAAAGAAGAAAAGCTACTTTGTCTTCATTGTGGGAAACTTTTAAAGGTTAAAGAAAAAGGGAGACCACGAAAGTATTGTTCGGATGAATGTAGAAGAACTTGGTGGAAAAACAATCAAGATAAGAAAACAAAGAATGATACTGCTGTATATAAATACACTTGCCTTCATTGTGAGAAGGAATTTAGTATCTATGGAAATAAGAAAAGAAAATTCTGTAGTCACGATTGCTACATAAAATATAGATTTTGGGGTGAAGAAGATGAGATTTGAAAAAAGAGATGTAAATATATTAATACCAGCAGGATATAATCCAAGAAAGGATTTAAAGCCAGGAGATAAGGAATATGAAAAGATAAAAAATAGTATTACTGAATTTGGCTATGTAGACCCAATTATTATTAACACAGATAATACTATTATTGGTGGGCATCAAAGGTTAAAAGTATTAAAGGATTTAGGTTTTACAGAAGTGGATTGTGTAGTTATTGAAATAGATAAGACTAAGGAAAAAGCATTAAATATAGCACTTAATAAAATATCGGGTTCTTGGGATGTAGCTTTATTAAAAGATTTAATAGATGATTTGAAAGACTCTAATTTTGATATAGAATTTACAGGGTTTGAGCCACCAGAGTTAGACGAACTATTCAGTGAGTTACATGATAAGGATGTAAAGGAAGACGATTTTGATGTTGATGAAGTTTTAAAAGAACCAACAATATCTAGGGCAGGAAATTTATGGTTACTTGGTAGACACAGATTAGTATGTGGAGATAGTACTGCAGAAGAAACTTATAGAGTTTTAATGGATGGTAAAAAAGCAAATCTAACAGTAACTGATCCACCATATAATGTAGCCTATGAAGCAAAGGCTGGAACAATTCAAAATGATGATATGAAGGACAAGGACTTTTATAATTTTCTACTATCTTCTTTTAAAAATATGTTCAATGTTATGGAAAATGATGCTTCGATCTATGTATTTCATGCAGATACAGAAGGCCTTAACTTTAGAAAAGCCTTTATAGATGCAGGGTTCTATCTATCAGGTGTGTGTATTTGGGCAAAGCAAAGTTTAGTCCTTGGAAGAAGTCCATATCAGTGGAAACATGAACCTATATTATTTGGCTGGAGAAAAGATGGAAGACATAGATGGTATTCTGATAGAAAGCAAAGTACTATATGGAATTTTGATAGACCTTCAAAGAATGATCTTCACCCAACAATGAAGCCAGTAGCACTATGTGCTTATCCAATACAAAATAGTAGCATGAGCAACTGTATAGTTCTTGATCCATTTGGAGGTAGTGGTTCTACCTTAATTGCCTGTGAGCAAACAAATAGGATATGTTACACCATAGAATTAGATGAAAAATATACAGATGTAATCGTAAAAAGATATATAGAACAAGTTGGTACAGATAAGGATGTTTATTTAATAAGAGATGGAAAGAAGATTAAATATAAAGATTTAGAGAAGGAAGGTTGTGAGTAATTTGATGACCTTCCTTGATTTATGTGCTGGAATTGGTGGTTTTAGACTAGGATTAGAATTAGCAGGATTTAAATGTATTGGCTTTTGCGAAATTGACAAATATGCAGTTAAATCCTATAAAGCAATGTTTGATACAGAAGGAGAGTGGTATGCAGATGACATTACAAAACTTAGAGGAGAGGATATCCCATACGCAGATATCTGGACCTTTGGATTCCCATGCCAAGACATTTCAGTTGCAGGAAAACAAAGAGGACTTAGTGGAGAAAGAAGTGGAATCTATTACAGTATTATTGATGTCCTCAAAAGCAAAGAAGAAAAAGATAAGCCCACATTCCTTCTTATTGAGAACGTTAAAAACTTGTTATCAATTAATAGAGGATGGGACTTTGGAAAGGTTCTCTCTGAATTGGATGAAGCCGGGTATGATGCAAGATGGCAAGTGCTTAACTCAAAAGACTTTGGAGTCCCCCAAAATAGAGAGAGGGCATTCATTATCGCAAATCTTAGAAGCAGAGGTAGACGAGAAATATTACCTATCGGAGGAGAAAACAAATCAACTCTTAAACAAATTATAGGTGGGTGTCAAGGAGAGAGAGTATATGACCCTAAAGGTATATCATGTACTTTAGTAGGTTGTGGTGGGGGTGGAGGTGGAAAGACTGGATTATATTTCATAGACCAATCCTCTACTAAAACTAAAATCACCGATAATTCGAGATGTATAACTTCAAGATATACTGCTGGCATAGTAAATAGAACTGCAAGTAACAGTGCTGTACTTGAAGCACCTGGAATAAAAGTAAGAAATGGTACAAAGAAAGGGTATATGGAAGCAAAGATTGGAGATGGTATAAGTTTGGCTTATCCCAATAGTAAAACAAGAAGAGGAAGGGTTGGAAAGGGCGTGTCACAGACTTTAGATACCCAATGTATGCAAGGAACTCTAACTGAAAATTTAAGAATTAGGAGACTAACACCTAAAGAATGCTTTAGGCTTCAAGGATTCCCAGATGAGTTATTTGAAAAGGCAAGGCTAGTTAACTCAGATGCCCAGCTTTATAAGCAAGCGGGTAATGCAGTTACTGTAAATGTGGCATTTGCAGTTGCTTCAGCCTTGAAGAAATCTATTAATGAAAATAGCCAATAACCCAAGGCCACAGTTTGCTCTGTGTGGCTTTATTATTAATCTGTCGAATAAACTCTTGAGCTATTTTAAAATATAACTTGCTTAATACATCCCTTTGAGTGATATATAGACTACTACATTATTTGGAGGGATTGAGATGGATAGAAAGGAATTAGTTAAAGTCTTAGGTAAGCATCTAGACATAAAACCAAAATACCTAGGAGTACCAAGCTTTGCATACCAAGTTGGAGATTTTACAGTAGATAGAGAAGGAAAGATCAAAGACAAAGAAGGTGATGAAGTGGAATTAGCAGAAATACTAAATCCAAATGAAGAAATAAAGGAAAGTCTAGAAGAAGCAACAGAGGAAGAAATGTTCATAGAAGAAGTAAATATTCTTATTTCCCTTGAAGGGCATAACTTAAATACCCTAAAGAATTTAGTAAACATGATTTTTAGTAAGCAAGATTTAATTAATAAGGTTTTTGAACTCGATGAAGACCTTATTAGTGAAAGGGGAATCACCAAACTAAATGCTTCAGAAACCTTGGAGGATTTTACTGAAAACCTTAAAACTGAATACATCAAAATTGAAGGGGATAATATTTCCTTTACTCTAGAAACAAATATAGCCAGATCTGCCAGCCTTTTCTTTGGATTACTAAATGAAAAAGCGAAGGAACTTAAATATGCTTCATCGAAACAAATAATTACTGATAATGCGAAATATGCCTTTAGGACCTGGATTATGAGACTTGGAATGATTGGGATTGATTATAAGGAAGCTAGGAAGGAACTTCTTCAAAACCTTAACGGAAATTCAGCTTTTAGAAGACCAGGTGAAAACCATGACTAAAAGAAAACTAAAGGTTTATGAAGCACCTACTGGAACAGCTGATAGCATACCTTCAATAAGACTTCAAGGTAAATGGCTTGAGAAACTTGGCTTTGAAACTGGAGATATGATAACAGTAAGGGAAGAAGAAGGCAAACTCATAATTGAACACAGAGATGAAGATATATTAGAGGAAGTAAAATGACCAAACCAGTATGCAAATTAATAGGACAAGATGGAAACATTTTTAATTTGATGGGTATTGCTTCTAGAACCTTAAAAGAAGCTGGAATGAAGGAAGAAGCAAAGGAAATGACCGATAGAATCTTTAATTCTAAAAGCTATATTGAAGCTCTATCAATTATCTCTGAATATGTTGAAATACTGTAGAATACTGTGTTTCTTTTGAAAATAGTACTTGCTATTAACCTCCTTTTGAGTGATATATGTATGTAACGAAAAACACACCAAGAGGAGGTAAAGCAATGCTTACAAAGAACTTTGGAATTGAAATCGAACTTACAGGAATAACAAGGCATAAGGCAGCAAAGGTTGTAGCTGAAAGCTTAGAAGGAAGAATTGGGAAAGAAGGTAGCAACTACAAGGTAACAGCACCTGATGGAAGGGTTTGGGAAGTAGTTTATGACGGAAGCATCAAAACCCAAAGAAAACTAAATGGACAAAAGGTCCCAGCAGGAAACGAATATAGCGTAGAGCTAGTAAGCCCAATCTTAACCTACGGGGAGGACATAGAAAGCCTTCAAGAGATGGTAAGAAAGATAAGAAAAGCAGGAGGTTTTTCAGAAAAGCAAAACTGCACAGGAATTCATATTCACCTAAATGGGAAAGACCATACACCAAGAAGCCTTAGAAACTTTGTGAACATGATTTACTCAAGAAATGACCTACTTTATAACAGTTTGCAGATTGAAAGAGAAAGAATGAAATATTGCAAGAAAATAGACCAAAGCCTAGTAGAAAGAATGAACAAGAAAATACCTAAAACCTTTAAAGAAGTAGAGGACATTTGGTACGAAGGCTACTACTCAAATAGAGGAAGGCACTACCACGAAAGCAGATATCATTTCCTAAACCTGCATAGCTTTTTCAACGGAGTAGGAACAGTAGAGCTTAGAGGGTTTAACGGGACACTTCATGCAGGGAAGATAAGAAGCTACATTGTCCTAGCCTTAGCAATGAATAATCAAGCATTGACACAAAAAAGTGCAAGTAGCAAAAAGCCACAAATAGATAACCCCAAGTTTGCAATGAGGACTTGGCTTAATAGAATAGGTTTCATTGGAGAGGAATTTAAAAACTGCAGAGAACACTTAATAAAGCACCTAGAAGGATCAGCAGCTTGGCGATTTCAGGAGATAGCTTAAAACCACAGAGGGGGAAACCCCTCTTAGGGTGGTAGAAGGACTCAACAAGCCTTTAATAAAGCCAACAGAAGGGAAACTGTGGCGAGAGGAAAGGATGATAAAAGAATGAAAAGGCTATATTTAGCTTATGGTTCAAATCTTAATGTTGAACAGATGAAGTACCGATGCGCAACAGCTAAGGTCTATGGAAAAGGTGTACTCCATGGATATAGACTTCTTTTTAAAGGGGGAAGGGAAAATGCCTATCTAACTATTGAACCATTTGAAGGTGGAAAAGTACCAGTAGTTATCTGGGACATTAAACCTAAAGATGAAATTGCACTTGATAGGTATGAAGGTTATCCAAGTTTTTATTATAAGGAAGATATGGAAGTGGAGATTGAAACTGGGGAAACAGTAACAGCTATGGTCTACATTATGACAAGAGAAATGAAAGATAGGATTAAGTTGAACCTACCAAGTAGAATATACCTAGCTACTGTAAAGGAAGGTTATGAGAACCATGGATTTGATATCAAAGTTTTAGATGAAGCTCTAAAAATAAGTAGGGGAAGTGGTTTTAATGGATAGATTCTTTACACAGAAGAATTGTGATAGATGTGGTAGAGATTTAAAAGGTGGAAGGATAATGTCAATGTTTAATGAGGATTGCATTTGTATGGAATGTAAAGATAAGGAAACAAGAGATAAGGATTATGAAAAGTCAAGGGATAGAGAGCTTAAAGAAGTAAAGAAAGGAAATTACAATTATAAGGGAATAGGTAAATAATTAAGAAGCCTTAAAAGGGCTTCTTTTTGATTTAATAGGAAAGTTCTACTTTCCTATTAAATCAAAAAAAGGAAGCTCAAAAAATAATGAGCATACCAATAAAGCCTAATGTATTAGACTATTTTTTGTATTCGTAATGGACACCACGAATACCAGTATAAGATTTTGGAGCCATTATGCCATCACAAAC
>JAEWGC010000018.1 GCA_023388495.1 Bacillota bacterium
TAAAATAAAATAGTTTTGGCAAGTATAAAACCAAGATTATAAAATTGTAATTTTTATCCAACCAATTAATTCTTGTCAGATTAGTGCATTAGATTTATTTAAAGCACAAAATTAATTACACCCTCGATTTGCAGTATTATATTTGAAATACTTAATCATTCAAAGGAAAAAATATGTAGGACTTTCTCTATGACTACATTGTTACATTCCATTAAATTTATTATATAGGGTGCTACCTCTTTACCTTGTTCTCCGTGAATCTTTACCTTAGGTCTTGTATGAAACTCTGGATTTACATCATATACCACACCTTCTCTATTATCACTTAAATATATAAAGGTACCTTTAGGAAAAACATTTATAGCTTGTGAAAACATCTTAATTAAATCTATATCGAAATGAGTTCCACCTGATGCCAACAAATACTCCATAGCCTCATGTAAAGGAACTCCCCTTCTATATGGCCTATCTGAAGTTAAGGCATCAAAAACATCAGATATAGCAGCTATTTTACTAAATTTATGAATTTCATTACCTTTTAATTTTCTAGGATATCCTAAACCATCTTCCCTTTCATGGTGGCATAGAGAAATATTTCTTGAAACAGCAGATAAATTTGTATGATCAGTTAAGAATTTATAACCTTTTTCAGTATGAGATTGTACAAATTTAAATTCCTCATCTGTAAACTTGCCTGGCTTGTTAATTATTTCTATAGGTAAAAAGATCTTACCTATATCATGAAATACACACCCCATTGCTAATTTATTTATTTCACCCATACTAAATCCTGAATCCCTAGCAATAACTGTGGATAACATCATCATATTTAGGCTATGGGTTAATGTATAATCGTCATAAACTGAAATGCTTGCTAAATTTTCCAATACATGTTTACTGGACACTATATTATGTACTATCTCTTTTATTATCTCATCTATGTCTTTTACATTCTTTCTTATTTGCTTACTATCTATTTTCCCACTACTATTGGAACTTCTTATTATATTATTCAAATTCCCTTGAAGATTATGAATCCTGTTCATAACTTCTGGTTTTATAATCTCTTCTATATCCTCATTCGTATATTTATCCTTGATATGTATACTTAAATAACCACTTGCTTTTAGCTTATCAATAATATACTGATTAAGCTTAGACCCTTCCTTTAACAACATCCCACCTATATTATTGTATAAAGTCTTGCCTAGAATATCCCCTTCTCTAGCATATTCTATTGGAATTTTCCTCACTACCTCACACCTCTAGTATCAAAACATATTTTAATTTTCCTAAAAACTAATGTAGAAATTGTAACATTCAATTAAAGTATTTGTCAAGGAATTTGGAAGTATCTTGATTGCATATTTTATAAATGTTGTTTTAAGATCTTGGCTATACCCAAAAACACAACTCTGTTTTATATATCAGATCCAATTTAAGCAATGTGCATTAGTTATCATCTTTTTCAATAACAATATATGCTTGACCTGAGTATATACTATCGCCCATGGCACATGCAGCTTAATTTATAACTATATTCATATATACATAACTTTATACTATCATAGAAATTGTTAGATTAACCCTTTATTACTCAATTGTAATAATATTGTAAGTATTAGGACTCTCAGCTAACAATTATAATGTTATGTTCTATAATAAAAAAACAGTCCTCCTATGTAATTACATTGAAGAACTGCTCTTATATACTCTATAAATAATTCAATTTCTTTATATATTTAAATCCATCATCTACTGATATTATATTTAAACTTCCATTATCTATTTTAAACTTAAAGAAGTATTCTGGGTTATCAAATATCCAGCATAAAGCTAAACGTATGATGCAGTCATGGCACACCAATAGAATGTTTTCTTTGTCTCTGGATATCTCTTCTAAAAATTCCACAACTCTATTGTATACATCTAATAAGCTTTCTCCCTGAGGAATTATATACTTTTGTGTATCCTCTAGCCAAGATTTAGTTTCAATAGGATAAATCTCTGATATTTCCTCAAAGGTTCTTCCAGTGAAGATTCCAAAGTTAATCTCTCTGATTCTTTCTTCCTCTACTCCTTCTAAATCTAAGTTTTCCAATGTTTCTACAGTTCTAGTAAGTGGACTGTAATATACCTTATCATAGTTAAAGTTTTGTAATATCTCCTTAGTTCTCTTTATCTGCTCTATACCCTTCTCTGTAAGTCTAGTATCGTCTCTACTAAAAATCCTTTGTATATTATCTTCTGATTCTCCATGACGTATCATAATTATATCCATAACATCACACCCCAAAAACTAAAGAGAGAAATAGCTTCTCCCAATTCTATAATTGCACCATATACATCTCCTGTTAATCCATCTATTTTTTTATAGGATACATAGGATATATATTCTCCTGCTAAAAATGTAATCAATAATGGAATAAAATATCTTATATCTAATACAGTCAAAATAACTACATAAATAATTCCAGATACAATCATCAAACTCTTAGGATTGCTTTTATGAAATAAATCTCCTAATCCTCCAGGCCTTGCATTCTTTTTATAAGATATTATACGACTTAATACCATTCTACTATTAGCAAAGGATAATGTTATGGCTAGTGGTAGGTTCTCTATACTCCCAATCAATATAAATTTTAAAAAAATTAATAGGATTAAACTAAGAACTCCAAAGGCCCCAATTCTGCTATCTTTCATTATTTCTAAAGTTCTTTCCTTATCTCTATTGGATAAGAATCCATCAAATGTATCGGAAAGTCCGTCTAAATGTAGTCCACCTGTTAGTATTATTGTAATTAACAATGTTAAAAATGATGCTAATTGATTATTATAAGGTGATAATACATAATATACTAGGCCTCCAATAGCTCCTATTATAGCTCCAACTAAGGGTAAGAAAAAAATACTCCATCTAATATTCTTTTCATTAAAATCTACATTTATATTAATAGGGATTCTTGTGAAGAATTGAAGGGAAAGTATAAGCCCCTTTATCATTTAATCTTCACTGGTATGCCACAACATACCAAATAAACCTCATCTGCTAATAAAGCTATTCTTTGGTTTACCCTTCCTTGAATATCTCTGAAGACTCTTGATACATGGTGTTCAGGAACTATAGAATCCCCTACCTCATTTGTTACTAATATCAAATTATAGTCTCTAATTCTAATCTCATTGATTAGATCTTCTATCTCTTTAATTACTGTGTTTTCTATTTCTCTTTGCAACTCATAATCTATATATTCTATATCCTTTGATATATCAAACATTATATTAGATGTAAGAACTGTGATGCAATCTAGAAGATAATTCTTTTCTTCACCTATTCCATCTCTTAGATTATAATTTCCTTCATAAGTTCGCCACTCACTTGGTCTAGATTCCCTATGAAGCTTTACTCTTTCTTCCATTTCTCCATCCATTACTTTAGATGTAGCCATGTAAACTACATCTAAAGTATCCTTATATAGACATTCTGCAAATCTACTTTTTCCAGATCGGGCTCCGCCTGTGACTAATGTAATCATCTTTTCACCTTCATCTATTCTTCTCTAATATCTACTAAGGTTGAACTGCTTAATGCTACTTCTTCAAATGTTCCCATATGCTCCAATGTATACATTCCTGCTTCTATGATATGAAATGCCAATGGACATCCAGTTCCTTCTCCTAATCTCATTCCTAGATTCAACATAGGCTTTAATTGTAGTTCATCCATTACATATTTTGCCCCTGGTTCTCCAGACAAATGAGAAGGGATTATATATTCCTTAACTAATGGATTCAATTTAATAGCACATAGAGCTGCTGCTCCTGATATAAATCCATCTACTACTATAGGCTTTTTGTTTTTGGCTGCTGACAAGAACAGTCCACACATTCCACCTATATCGAACCCACCTACTTTTGCTATTACATCAATAGGATCTTCTTTATTTGGTTTATTTATTTCTATTCCTTTTCTTATTACATCTTTCTTATCTGAGTGCTGCTCCTCTGTAAGGCCTGCCCCTTTTCCACAGGTTATATCTACATCTAAATCAGTTAAAGCTGATAGAACTGCTGCTGAAGTAGTAGTATTGCCTATACCAACTTCTCCAGTACCTAAAATATCATACCCTTCACTATAGAGTTTATCCCCTATTTCTATACCTATTTCTATAGCTTTAACTGCTTCCTCATAGGTCATTGCTGGTCCTTTTACAAAGTTTTTAGTTCCATTTGCAATTTTTCTATTTATTATCTGTGGATCATTTATTTCTCCTATTACCCCTATATCCACAGTAACTATGTCAGTATTTGCAAATTTCCCTAAAGTTGCAACTCCTGTTAGCCCCTTAGGCATACTCTCTGTTAATACCTTAGTGAAAATTTGGGGTGCTGAACTTACTCCTTCATCAGCTACTCCATTGTCAGCACACATTACTACAATTGCTCTTTTATCGATTTTATTAATCACTTTTCCAGTCATACCAGCTATTTTTATAGTAGCTTCCTCTAAGGTTCCTAAGCTACCCATGGGCTTTACCAACCCATCCCATTTATCTCTTGCTAACTTTTTTGCTTCTTCATTTGGAGCTGTTATTAAACTAATAGTATTTTTAAGTAATTCCATATTTATCCCACCTTGTATTATTTATTTCTCTTAAGATTATTTCGCTCGATTAATTTATTGTTTATATGGTCATAACCATTTGGTCTATGTGGTATAAGGCAATTTGAACAATCCTTAATACCATAGTTCTCTATATGATTTCCACCACATTCCTCTAACAAATATAGTGGACAATAGCAAAACATACAATTAAATTCTTCATCGTTTTCTACCCTATGACATGGAAAATAGTCACAAGCCGTATTTCTATAAAATCTATATGAATTTTCCATTTATTTTCCCTCCCTATCTTTTTCTCTGATTATTTTCTCAACTAAATCTAAATCCTTAATTCCATTTTCCTCTTCTCTACCTATTACTATTGGGATTATGCCTAATTCTTCACAGGCTTGTAATTTCTCCAGAGTGCCACCCTTATGTCCACTATCCTTCATTATGCAATATTTAGGATTATATTCTTCAAGCATAGCCTTATTATATTCTTTAGAAAATGGCCCTAATACTGCTACTATATCCTTCATATGAACATTGTATCTTTTACACTCCTTTATGCTTTCCATGGCTGGCAGTATTCTATAAATAAATCTATTCTCGCCTCGTACTTTTTCAAAATCACCAATATTTTTAGACCCCGTTGTGAAAAATACTGTTCCTGAAATCCTTGATAAATAATCATAGGCTTCTTCATAGCTCTTTAAATAAATAGCATTTGTTTTTAATTCTATCTTGTCCCTCATATATCTAATATAATATATTTCTAAATCCTTTGCCACTTGTTTTGCATTTTCTGATACTATTTTAGCATAGGGATGGGTTAAATCCACTATTAGAGATATCTTATTTTCTTCACAGAATCTAACCATTTCCTCATAACTCATCCTGCCTATTAATAGCCTGTCACTATCAATAAATTCTTTTCCTCCATCTGTAGCTATGGTAACAATATAGCTGTTTAAATCCTTTATTCTATCTACTATTTCCCTAGCCTCACTAGTACCACCTATTATCCAAATCATTTTATATTATATCCTCTCGGAGTAATGATCTTATTATTTTTTATATAGGAATTAGAGTTTCCTATTATAAGTACTGACAGCATGTCCACCTTTTCATAGTCTATATTATCTAAGGTTGTTATAGTTATTTCTCTACCTTCTCTACCTGAGTTTTTGACTATACCTACGGGTGTTTCTCTTTCCCTATGACCTAAAATTATATTTACTGCTTTTTGTAGATGCTCTTTTCTTCCCTTTGACTTTGGATTATATATGGCAATGACAAAATCTGCCTCTGATGCTTTTTCTAGTCTATTTTCTATTACTTCCCAAGGAGTAAGCAAATCTGATAAAGATATAGAAGCATAATCATGCATAATTGGAGAACCTAGCTCCGCTGCTGCTGAGAATGCTGCTGTCACTCCTGGTATTACCTCAACCTCTATATCTTCTGCTAATTCCAATATTGGTCCAGCCATTCCATAAAGCCCTGCATCTCCTGTACTTATAATTGATGTATTTTTTCCACTTCTGACAGCTTCTATGGCTACCTTGCATCTTTCTATTTCACCCTTCATTCCTGTAGAAAATAAATCCTTACCCTCCACTAAGTCTCCAAGATATTCTATATATGGTGTATATCCTACTATTAAATCACTATCCTTAATTACCTCTACTGCTTTATATGTCATATGCTCTCTTCCACCTGGTCCTATTCCTACTACATATAATTTAGCCATTTTCCATCTCCTTCGATATTGATATTGTGATTCCATTATATTTTGATTTACTTGTGATTAATTCTCCTCCAAGTAAGTATGCACAGGGCTCTGATACAGAATAAACTCCTATAGTATCTTTAACAAATTGGGATTTATGAAATTTATCCTCTACTTCTTTTATTTCATCTATAGTAAATATCTTCATTGGACAATTAAAATACTCTGCTGCGTCTATAATTCCTTTTTCATCCTTTTTTACTTCAACTGTACCAATAGCTTTTATACTCTTATTAGATATATTTACTTCCTTAAGGACTTTTTCTATAGCCTCTATAATTCGTGTTCCCTCTATTCCTTTTCTACATCCTACACCAATATTAATATTCCTTGGTCTAAGATATGTTATTGGAATATCTATATTCTGTAGATTTAAATCTTGTGAACTCACTATAATTATCCCTTCTATATTAGAATGTATAAAATTTAAATCTTCTAGGATTATAAGATTTGGATAGTCTATTACCGTATCATCCTCCGAATAAAATCCTATTATTTTTTGGTTCACCATCATTGCTGTTATCTTTGTTATTGATTTCATATCTTCTATATAATAGTTGTTTTTTTGAGCAAATAAATCAACAGCTTCTATATTTCTATTATCTGAAGCCGTAGTAATAACTGAAATTGCATTTATCTTTTTTCCGATCCATCCTGCTAACTCATTGGCTCCACCTAAATGTCCTGACAATAAGGATATAGAAAATCTTCCACAATCATCTATGACTACAACAGCCGGGTCTATTGTTTTATCTCTTATATATGGATTTATCATCCTTATGGCTATTCCAGTAGATGAAATAAATACAAATCCATCATATTCTATCCAAGCATAATTTAGTAAGTTTTTTATTCCACCTTCTACTTCTCCATTAAAGTAATGATGAATTACATATGATTTACTTTCCTTGCCTATTTTTTTTAGTTTATCACCTAGTTCTTTACCTTTCTCAGTAAATGATAAACAGGCTATTCTCATTTCGATGCGCTCCTAAATTTATGTGTGAAGCTTGGGTCATATAGCTTTGATCTTCCATATTCGCCTTCTATAAAGTTCCCCACTAAGATTTGAGCCATTTTATTGATATTTTCTTGTTTTACCTTTTCTTCAATATCTTTAAGCGTCCCAAATATCACTTTTTCATCTTCCCATGTAGCCTTATATACTATAGCTACTGGTATATCATCCCTTCCATAGCCTTTTACCAATTTTTCTACTACTCTATCAATTTCTTGTACAGATAAAAATATTGCCATTGAAGCTTTATGTTTAGCTAAAGACTCTAAGTCTTCCTCCTCTGGTACTGGAGTACGCCCTTCTATTCTAGTCAATATTATTGTTTGACTAACATCTGGAAGTGTAAACTCTTTTTTAATAGAAGCACAAGCTGCTGTAAAAGAGCTAACCCCTGGTACTACCTCATAGGATATACCCTTCTCATCTAACAAATCCATTTGCTCTCTTATTGCTCCATATATGGTAGGGTCTCCTGTGTGCAATCTAACTACCTTTAAATTATCTTTTACTGATTTTTCTATTATCTCAACTACTTCTTCTAATGTCATTGAAGCTGAATTATACAGCTCAGCTTCCCCTTTACAAAACTTTAAATGCTCCTTAGACACTAAAGAGCCTGCATATATGACTACATCAGCCTCTTCCAATAATCTTCTTCCTTTAATTGTTATTAAATCCACATTTCCTGGTCCTGCCCCTACAAAGCTAATCATTTTTCTTCACTCCTCTTACTATAAATATAGGATTCTGCCCCTTTAATAGTCCAACCTTATCCATGGAGGATACTTGTATTAATTGTACTTCAATATCTTTATAGTTATATTTATTTAATAACTCGCTGAACTGATTTAAGTTCTTTAAAGTTATAAAGTTTCCACATAATATACCATTATTATCTAGGTTGTTTTCTAAATATAAAAAAATCTCCTCTAGCTTGCCACCAGAGCCTCCTATAAAGCATTTATTAAATTTCTCTACGGGAAGGTTATCTGGAGCTTGTCCATGGATTATATTAATTTCTAGATTAAATTTTTCACTATTTCTTCTTATTAGTTCAACGCCTTCTTCTTCTCTTTCTATGGCCCATACCTTAGCACCATGAAGAGCGGCTTCTATAGATATAGATCCTGTACCTGCTCCTATATCTAATAGTCTATCTTCTTTTCCTATTGCTAAATATCCTACTGTAAGTATTCTAATATTAAATTTAGTCATAGGGATATTTCCTCTTATGAATTCTTCATCTCTAATCCATTTCATTTTCAACTACCACCACTCCAAGGGGAGAAATATCTTCTATTTCCTCTCCAATATTTTTAATGATTACCTTTTCATCATCATAGGACAGATTAAACCCTGCATAAATCTTTCCTTTAATATTTAATTCATACAATCTCTTAGATATTTTATTAGGTGTATTGTCCTTATCTATTAGCAGTATACTAAGTTTATATGATCTAATTTTTTCTAGATTTTCCTCTCTTCCATGAAGTGATAAAAAGTTTGCATTCTGCCATGACTTCTGAAGCTTTCCCATCATATATTGAAACGAAGATAATCCAGGTAGTACTTCTTTTATTTCTAAGCCCTTTTTCTTCAGAAAATCAACTATACCAAAAAAGTTTGGATCTCCTGAAGCAAGTAAAAGTATTTCTTTCTCTTCATCTATATAACTTAGTATTTCGTCTACTCTATTTACTTCTATAATGTCTTCTCTAATAACCTTGAGAGAATTTGCTACCCTACCAAAGGCTAAAATATGCTTTGCCTTTTCTATTTGCATCTTAACATCGCAAGTTAAATATTTGGGATTTCCCGGCCCTATGCCTGCTACAATTAACATATATCCACCCCTCTTTCCATGGAATATATGATTACTTTTACCTTATAATCCTCATCCTTTAGGTATTTCCTTATTCTATCCTCTGCTCCTCTTTCCATATGTCTAACAACATCTCCATATCCAGAGTCTATACAGATATTTAATCCTTCCTCTGCCGTAACAGCATCATTTACTCTATTAAGCAATTCTAATGGTGCTCCCATAAGAGCTAAGTAATATACAAAGGCTTCCATTCTTCCATCACATACTTTACTATGGGTATTGAATACACCTATGGATAATTTAGCGAACTTACCTATATGGCCTACTAAGGTTATGGATTTGAAGCCTTTATTGTAAATATACAATAGACTATCCCCTAAAAAATTGGATACTTTTACTTTTGGGTCTTTTATCCCCAATTCTTCCCCTAGTTTTTCCCCATAGTTTCCTGGTACTAAAACAATATTATCTTTTCCTTTATTTTCCCCTATCATATCAACTTCCATATATATGGTTTTTATAAGGGCTTCCTCACTCATGGGATATACTATTCCCTTGGTTCCTATAATAGATATTCCACCTTCAATGCCAATATTTTTATTAAAGGTTTTCTTCCCTATTTCCTCTCCTTGGGGAGCAAATATCAAAATATCATACCCGCTATTTGAAACTTCCCTTACTTCTTTTTCTATCATTTCTTTTGGAACAGGATTAATTGCAGCTTCCCCTACTTCACCAAATAATCCTTTTCGCCTTATTCTTCCTATGCCTTGTCCACCATCTATAAAAATTAGTCCATCATTTCGTTTAGATACAGTTGCATATATTTCTATACCATCTGTATTATCTGGATCGTCACCAGCATCCTTTATAATTGAACATGTAGCTTTATCCTCTTCAATAGATGGATTATTCACTTCAAGCTTTAGTCTAATATTTGCTGGTGTATCTATTTCTACATATTTTATTATCTCACCTGTTTGGAGCATAAGAGCTGCAGCCTTAGCTGCTCCTGCTGCACAGGAGCCTGTAGTATATCCACATCTCAATTGTTTTCCTTCTTTTACTACATATAAATCTAAGGTCATCTACCTACCACCATATATAATAACGCATTGATTATAGAAGCTGCTACATTACTCCCACCTTTATTACCTATTGTAGATATAGATGGTATATTGAATTCTCTTAAATATTCCTTAGACTCCGCCGCTCCAACAAATCCTACAGGCACTCCTACTATAAATCGTGGATTAGCTTTTCCTTCTTTAACCAATTCTAGTATTCTAAACAATGCTGTAGGCGCATTGCCTATTACAAATATATCTACACCTTCTTTTACTGCTAAGTCTACAGCACATGCTGATCTTGTAGTACCAAGCTCTTTCGATAGTGCAAATACTCTTTCATCATCTATAAAACATTTTAATTCACAATTAGCCCTCGCTAATGCAGGCTTATTAATACCTGTATATGCCATTTTAGTATCTGTAAATATAGTCTTTTTTTCTAAGATAGCTTTTTTAGCTTCCTCAATAAAATCATGTCGGAAATCAATTATATTCCTATAATCAAAATCTCCAGTTGTGTGTATCATTCTCTTTGCTATTATCTTTTCTTCTTCTGAGAAACTTGTATCTCCCATGACTTCATCTATAATATCCATACTTTTATTTTCTATTTCCATAGGATTTTTAATATACACTGTTATCCCTCTTTTCTTATTTTCTCTACAATATCTAATAGATAGCTAAAACACTCCATATTTCCAAGGAAATTAATATGCTGATAATATGATAATACATTTTTATAGGTATATCCGCACTGCCATGTTCTTTTATGATTCATTGGCTTTGTAATATTAAATACTGGACTCCCTTTTATATCTATTGTAGATCGGTGATATTCATTTCCAGTAATTATACTACCTTTTTTCCCTAGTATTGTATCCTGATTTAATTCCATATTCACATATCCAAATCTTTGTAATCTATCTGTCATAGTAGCATTGCCACTTAGTAGATTGCACATAGGATAATTCTCTATTGAGGATACTAAATACATAAATCCTCCAGCTTCAGCTACAATAGGTTTGCCATTTATGGCATTCTCCCTTATGGAGTGGATCATATCTATATTTGATGATAATCCTTCCTTATATAACTCTGGATATCCACCACCTATATATATAAGATCAGCCTTCGGAACGCTCCTGTCCCTAATAGGTGAAAAATACATTACCTCACATACATTCTCTAGCAGTCGTAGATTTTCCTTATAATAGAAGTTAAAAGCTTCATCATAAGCTATTGCCACTTTTATATCTCTTTTTTGTTGGTATTCATAGGGTAAAACATCAATAGAAGCGGCTAATTCCAATATCCTATCTATATCTACTGTTTTTTCTACAGCTTCTGCTGCTTTATATATCAATTCTTCACAATCCGTATTTTCATAGGCTTGCATTAACCCTAGGTATCTACTTTCAACTTCTAAAGATATATCTTGAGGAAGATATCCTAATACCTCAATATCTACGTACTCCTCTATCTTTTCCTTTAACAAGTAGAACATGTCCTTGTTGACCTTATTTAGTATAATTCCTTTTATCTTTGAATCTGGAAACTCTACCATCCCTTTTATTTTAGGTATAGCTGAGAACATTTCACCTTGAGGTCTATAGACTAATATTGCAGGAATATCTAATTCCTTTGATATATCAAAGCTAGAATTCTCAAATGTATTATATATACCATCAAAATATCCCATAGCCCCTTCTATAATTCCATATTCTCCATAATTCATAGATATAGAATTCTTTATTCCTACCCTTCCCATCAAATGCATATCAAGGTTTCCTGCTCCTTTGCCTGATGCAAGCTCTAGATATTTAGTATCTATAAAATCTGGTCCTGTTTTAAATGCAGAAACATCTAGTCCTCTATTTTTAACTGCCCTAATAATCCCAAGTGTAATTGTTGTTTTTCCAGTATTGCTAGATGGAGCTGTAATCATTATGGATTTCATTTACATACACTCCAATTCATTGAAAATTTCTATAAGTCTTATATTACTCTCCCTATTCTTTATGGCCACTCTTATAAAACTGTTATCAAGTCCTATGAAACTAGAGCATTTTCTTATTACTATCCCTCTTTTTAGAAAAAAGTTAAATACATATTCCTCATTCCATTTTAATAGTTTAATTAAAATATAATTAGTTTCTGTAAGGTATACCTTTATGCTAGAAAGCTTTGATAGCTCTTGATGTATATATTTTCTTTCTTCTTCTATATATCCTTTGCTTTCTTCTATATATTTCTTGTCATTAAATATATAGTTGCCTGCTGCCTCTGCAAAGGAATTGATGCTCCAAGGTAGTTCTATATTAGTTATTTTCTGAGCTAGGGCTGTAGATGTGCAGCCGTATCCTAATCTAATACCAGGTAATGCAAAGAATTTTGTAGCAGCCCTTATAATACCTAAATTCTCGTAATTTGTTTGTCTAAACAACTCTATACTGTCATAGTCAGCAGGGCAAAACTCAAAAAAAGCTTCATCTAATAGTAGATTTGCGTCAGATTTTTTAATAAGATTGTATAACATTATCAACTCTATTTTATCTATTCTAAGTCCAGTGGGATTGTTTGGATTTCCTAATATTAATAAATCATCTTTTTCTATCTTACTCCCTATAGTCAGAATATCTATTGTAAAGTCAGGATTATATGGAATCCTAATTACTTCTTTTCCATGGACAATAGCCCTTTTCTCATACTCTGAAAAAGAAGGCGTACAAACTAATACTCTATTAGCTAAAATTATAAAATTATCAATTAATTCTACTGCTCCATTTCCCACTATTGTATTGTCCTCGTGACAATTTAAATAGTGGGAAATGGATTTTTTTAATCTTCTATATTTAATATCTGGATATGCCTCAAGATTTTTGAAGCTATCCCCTAATACTTTGTCCAACCCCTTTGGTGGTCCTAAGGGATTTATATTGCTGCTATAATCTATCAGCTCTCCATCATAATACTTTTCATAGGACAATAAATCTCCACCATGCTCCATTCCATCACCCTCTTTATATAATCTTATATGGTATAAAATATGGACAATCGTTTACTTCATCTCTATATATATTGGCTTCTATTCTAAATACATCTTTTAATAATGTTGATTTAATAATATTATTTGGTATTCCATACTCACAAATCTCACCATCTTTTAGTACATAAATATTGTCTGAATATCTTGCAGCTTGATTTAAATCATGTAAAACCATTATAACCGTAATGCCTAATGATTCATTTAGCTCCTTTACCAGCTCTAATACTTCTAATTGATAGGATATATCTAAATATGTAGTTGGTTCATCAAGGATTAATATCTTCGGTTTTTGTGCTAGAGCCATTGCAATCCAAGCTCTTTGCCTTTCTCCCCCTGATAGAGTTGCTATATATCTATCTTTAAGTTTTATCAGTCCAGTTTTTTCAATTGCCCAACTGATAATGTCTTTATCATCTTTTTTTATTCTTTTTCCAAATCCTAAGTGGGGATATCTGCCATAGGATACAAGGTTTTCAATAGTAACATCAGCTGATACATTCTTTACTTGAGGTAGTATAGCCATTTCTGTTGCTATTTTCTTTGTAGGTATTTGATATATATCCTTTCCATCAAGGTATACATTTCCTGAAGTTGCCTTTATGCACCTTGATAATGCTTTAATAAGAGTAGTTTTACCTGATCCATTTGGTCCAATAACAGTAACTATCTCACCATTATTTACTTTAAAGTTGGCATTCTTTAACACTAGTTTGTCCCCATATTTAACTTGTAGATTTTTTGTTTCCATGCCCATTATTTCATCCCCTCCTTTTTCCTTAATAAATAAAGAAAAAATGGTGCTCCAAGGGCTGACATTATAATACCTACTGGAATCTCCATTGGTGCAAATAATATTCTTGATAAAGTATCACAAATCATGACAATGGATGCGCCAAAAAATATAGTTCCCGGAAAAAGATATCTATAATCTGAGCCAATAAATAGTCTTGCCATATGAGGTACAATAAGTCCAACAAAACCTAATAATCCTACTACAGATACTGCTGCCCCTGCTAACAAAGATGATATTATAATAAAAGCAAATCTAGCTTTTTCAACCCTTACACCTAAGCCTGTGGCAACCTCATCCCCTAGCATAAGGATATTTAATTTATCTGGTAGAAATAATATTAGTATCATTCCTAATACTGCATATGGTAGGATTATTCTTACATCCTTCCAAGTTATAGCCGAGAGGCCTCCAACCATAAATCCTAAGACTCCATGTACTCTATCTGGAAAAAATGTCATAAGTCCATTAGTACCTGCACTGAATAAGGATGATACAGCTACCCCTGCTAAGACTAATCTTGTCGGAAGTACTCCTTCCTTCCATGCCAAAGAATATATAAACAAAGTGGCAGATAAAGCACCAATAAATGCACCTATTGGTACTAGATAATAATATTTCGGAAAAATTATAAGAATAATAAGAGCAAAGAAGCCTCCCCCAGAGGAAACTCCTATTATATTAGGTCCTGCTAGGGGATTTCTCATTATTCCTTGGAGTATAGCTCCTGATAATGACAAGCATATACCTACAAAAGCTGCTACTATGGTTCTTGGCAACCTTACATTCCATATTATTTGATATCTCACTGTATCCTTCTCATATAAAATTGTTTTCATTATCTCTAAAGGACTTATTTTTACTGCTCCATTACCAACGCTAAAGAAAAAGCTGGCTATGAATAAGGTAATAAAGATAATAATCATTGCCCTTTTATTAGATCCTTCTTTTACATATTTAATCATAGCCTACTCCTTTTTACTTAAATACTTGTGGATATAAAATCTTAGCTAACCCTTTATAAGCTTCTGCATATCTATGATTTGCTTTAAACATATAAAGATCCTTTGGTAAAATTATATATCTATCATTTTTTACAGCTGAAAGAGATGACCAAGCTGGATTAGATTCTACATCCTGTTTTATTCTCTCTATTACCTTGTCCATATCATTTCCTGTAGTTTGTACAAATATGAAATCTGGATCTTCCTCAAGAATTTTTTCAATACTAAAGTTTTTATCACTTAACATATCATTTGATGTATCTGCAATATTTACAGTATGCAAATCCTTTAACATCTCACCAACAGTAGAATCAGAACCTCTAGCAGTCACTGATTTTGCACTAGCCATCATTATAAGTACTTTGCTTTCCTTGTCCTTTGGTGCTTTCTCTATAATACTGTCTATGTCATTTTTAACCTTTACAACATTTTCTTCAAATAAATCTTCTCTCTCATTAAGAGCAGAGAATAATCTTGCTAACTTAAAATAATCATCTTTGCCAAAATAATCTAACGCTATAAAAGGTATTTTATTTTCCTCAAATATAGGCACTAACTCCATTTGGGATTTTTGGTTTGAGTTCAGAATAACTAAATCTGGCTTTAATTCCAATACCTTTTCTACACTTATTGAACCAAGGGCGCCTACTATCTCAGCATTATCAGTTCCCAGTATTACATCTTGACCTACAGATTCCTCTAATTTCCCTACAACACTTCCTCCGTTTTTCATCCAGATATCTAGATAAGAGTTAAATAGCACCACTACTCTTTCAGGATTTTTATTTAAAGTCACTTCTTCTCCTCTACCATCTATAAAACTTACAGTTTTATCAGTAATTGTTATTCCATATTCTTCTTTTATATCTTCTTTTGCTTCTAAGGGCTGTGAAGTATCATCTGTTTTAACTACTGGTTCATCAACTTCTTTAGTCTTACATGCTGTTAATGTTGTTATAATCAATACAAATATTAGTACTAGTGATAATATTTTTTTAGTTTTCATTGTAATCCTCCTAATTTTTTCTAGCTATAATTAATGATATATAATCTTTATCTTTTAATATTTCTTCTTTGTCTTTTATGATTTCTTGTTCTTCTAATGTGGCTCTTTTGATGTATTTGTAACAGTAATTTTCCCTATCTAAAGCTCTTAATATTTTCTCTTTTCCCTTAAAAGTCTTTAATATGCACACTGAGTCTACTTTTTCTAATAGTTCTTCATCCAACTCATCACATAGTAAAAAACTTTCTCCCTTTACTGTTAGGGGTGTTTTGCTTTCACCGGCTGCTGCTACGAAAGATGGGATTCCTGATATTATTTCTATATCTATTTCTTCTCCTTCCAATTCTTCCATAATATATATAAATGTGCTATATACCATAGGATCTCCTATAGTAAGAAATGAACCTATCTTACCTTCAGGTATCTCTTTTAATATAATCTCTGCCGCTTTTTTATAATCTTCTTGAGTCACATGTCCCATAGGAAAATCTATAAATACTACTTTTTTGTCTTTGATAAAATCTTTGGCAGTATCTATCGCCATATTTTTCCCCTTGTTATTTGGAGCAAATATAACTGATGAATTCTCTATTGTCTTCACAGCCTTAAGGGTTAATAGTTCCTTACTTCCTGGCCCAGTACCTATCCCATATAATTTTTTCATTATCTATCTCCTATTATTTGTTCTAAATGTTCTAGAAATATTTCTTGAATAATCTTATATTCACCTAAGCCCTTGAGACATATTTCAACTTGGAAATCTTCTTTTTCAAGTATTGATTTCCAAGAATCCTCATCCTCAGATGCCATATCATTGATTGCATGATCTCCTGCAACTAGCATAAATGGCTTAAGCTTTATCTTTTTTATATTCTTTGCTTTTAATTCCTTTACGATATCTTCTATGGTCTTACTTCCTTCTACTGTACCAATGAAAATATTTGTAAGACCTTTTTTGTGATAAATATTTTCTAACATTTCATATGATTTATCTGCTTCATGGTCAGACCCATGTCCCATAAATACTAAGGCTTCATTATCTCTCAATTCATTGACTCCAATATTTTCAACAATCTTAATATAGTCTTTTTCTGAACCTAATAATGGTAATCCTACTTTACAATCATATTTAGTCAGTTTCTCATATTCATGTCCATTAATTATATGTAGAGGTTGTATATATATATCCTCTATACCTTGATCTTTCATTTCTTTTATCGCTTCAATTTCATTAAGCACGTGTATATTGTCTCTTTTCTTTAATCTATTAACGACTATTCTAGAAGTAAATGCCCTTAAAACTAAGTAATCCTTATATTTTTCTCTAATGATATCTTCTATGCTTTCTATACATAGTCTTCTAGTCTCCTCATAGGTAGTTCCAAAGCTAGCTACTATTATTCCTTTTTTCATAAAATCTCCTTTCTCCCATATGATGAAAATTTTTCTTCATTTCTAAACAAAGGCAAATCAAACTTCTCGTGAATTCTTACAAGCCAAGGTTTAACCAATTTTGCCTCTTCTATTAATTTATCTTCACTAAAAACAACTGCTGCCTCACCTTCTCCAATGATACTGCCTTTGCTAAGTATATAGATGTAATCACAAATATCATAGATTAAATCCATATCATGACTTGATATTATAATATTTTTATCCTTACTTATCTCATTGATTATGGTTTTTATCTCCTTAGTCATATAAGGGTCAAGTCCTGCTGTTGGTTCATCTAATAACAGTACCTTAGAATCCATAACCAATACACCTGCAATTGCTATTCGTTTCTTCTGACCATAGCTTAAAAAATGTACTGGCTTGTCTACCAAGCCAAGGCCATCAACCTGCTTCAGTGCATCAACTACCTTTTCTTTTACCATGTCTTCACTAATACCAATATTTCTCAAGGAAAAAGCTATATCATCAAATACATTTGAGTAAAATAATTGCTGGTCAGGATTTTGAAATACAATATTGACCTGCTTTCTATATTGCCTTAAATAAGCCTTATCATATTTTATAGGGCTATCATTATATACTATTGAGCCTTTGGTAGGCTTTAATATCCCCATTATATTTAAAAACAAGGTTGATTTACCTGAGCCATTAGCTCCAATAATTCCTATTACCCTTCCCTTTGATATATCTATGTTGATATTATTCAATGCCTTTGTTCCATCTTCATATTCATAAAATAAATTGTTTATTTTTAGCATTTAATCACCTAATTTAAATTCTCCGTCATATAGCTTACATTCCAAGGATAAGTTCATCTCATTATGTTTTATAAATACTCTAGTGAAAAGATTCCTGATAAGTAAGGCTGTAGACCTTAATGAATTTCTCTTATTTTCATAACCAAATTTCATGACTTGTGCTAGATAAATATTATTTGCTTCTTCAATGAAGATAAAAATACTTCTATAGATTAGCATCATCAATTCTATAAATAAATTAGGAACCCTTAGCTTCCTTAAAACCTTAATAATATCAATTATTGGAGTAGTCAATATCAAGAAATATACTGATGTTAAGGATGATAACACTGTTGTAAATAGTTTTACTCCCTTAGATAAGGATTCTATGGTTATACCAATAGAGGTATTCATTATCCTGAAATAGTAAAGATAAACATGGCTATTGACTGAAATGATTATGGTAATTATACTAATCAAAAGAAATGATGCAGGCAATAGTAGCATCTTAAAATAAACTTTAAACGGAATCTTAGCTACTCCAACAGCTAACACAAACATAATAGCGATAGTCAATAAATCAATATAATAGTTATTGATTATCCTACTCAATACTATGGCTCCACAGGAAAGAAGAATCTTTACCTGTGGAGTATAATTCCTTAATTTGTTAGTATATGCATATTTATCTATCAGCAACAATTTTACGTCTTTCCTTTAATACTCCCAAAATATAACCTATAAGCCCTGCCCCTATGGCTACTTGTAGAGAAAATAACAAACTCTCTATCTCACCACTTGGTGGTTCCCAAAAAGATTCAAACCATGGTTCATAGTCTGGATTTATTTCCTGAATAACTCCTTCAGCTTCTCCATCTGCTCCACCGAATTCAGAATCTCTTTTAATAATTAAGGGAGTAATTACAATTATGATTATTAACAAGAATAGAATAATATTTTGCTTAAATAGACTCTTCAAGTTTAATCACTCCTTCTTTTCTATATTGCTGAATAAGATTAAATACCATCACAGTTATAATCCCCTCAACAATTCCTAAAGGTATTTGTGTAACTGCAAATACTGATAGAAACTTTGTAAGGGATGCAGCAATTCCTCCCGTAGCATCTGGGAATGCCAAAGAAAGTTGAATTGATGTAATTACATAAGTAGCCAAATCTCCTAATGCTGCTGCCAAGAAAACAGCTAGACTTTTATTTTTACTGTTCTTACCTAAAGCCTTATATATACCATAAGAAACAAGAGGCCCTACTACAGCCATAGAAAATGAATTAGCTCCTAATGTAGTAATTCCTCCATGGGCTAACAATAAGGCTTGGAATAATAATACAATTACTCCTATAACAGTCATAGTAGTTGGTCCAAATAATATTGCACCTAATCCTACTCCTGTTGGGTGAGAACAAGATCCAGTAACAGATGGAATCTTAAGAGCAGATAAAACAAAAGCAAATCCACCTACTAAGCCTAAAATCATCTTATGATCTTGTCCTTCTCTTAAACCTTTTCCTATCTTTTTAAATCCTATAGCTAGAAAGGGTAAAGTTAGTATTGACCAGACAATTGCCCATTTAAGTGGTAAGAATCCCTCCATAATATGCATTGCCTGTGCAATCTTTGGAGTGATAATCAAAGCTAATAATACACTCCAGATCAAAAATTTCTTTTTCATAAAATCACCTCACATTTATTTTTAAAGGAATACTCCTTTATGCCTAAATCAGGTGACCTATATAAAGGAAAATAAAAATCCCTAACCTGAAACAGATTAGGGATGGAACTTATACTAGTATCAACTATAAAATAGTATAATTATAAGTTTTTCCTTCCCTCCGAAGGTCACTCGGGTACTATTAGGCAGGTCTCCTGACTCGTGAATCACTTTACTCTCAACACCTTCCCAGATTTCTCCAGTGGTATAAGTTGATTTCATCATCACTTACAGTAGCGGGGGCTGTATGGGATTTTCACCCATTTCCCTATTAGTCTTTTTACAGAACCTAACATACTTATATTCAATTTTCACTTTTAATGCTATCATAAAATAATATCTAATACAAGATATTTTTATATACTCTTTATTTTCCTAAAACTGCTTCTTTTATTGTCATATTATATTGTTCTTTAAAATAATCTTCAAGCATCTTTACTTCTTCTTCTATTTTTTCAGCAGCACTATCCCATCTGCCAGAACTTTTCGTTTTCTCAGTATTATCATTGTGATCCCCATCTTCTACTTTAGACAATTCATTTTTTTCTAAATCATAGTAATAATAAAATGCTGTTCCCATTGCAGAAACATAATAATATTTTTCCACAGTATTAGTTGAATAATCAAATTTATAATAATCTACTGTTTCATTTCCTTGTAAATCTGTTTTTATAAATTCAACATATCCAGCATCGCCTTTTTTAATAGATATTTTTAATCCAGATTCTTCAAAAGGTCCATTCTCTATATCTATATATACTAAAAATCCATCTTTTTCTTCAAACTTTGATTCTTCTTGAGCATTATTTACAGGTAGATTACCTTCTCTATTCTTATCTTTACTTCCACAACCTACAACTACTCCCATTGTTAATATAAGTACTAATAATAATGATAATATTCTTTTCATATGCTATTCTCCTTTTATTATTTATTTATATTAAGCAAGCTTTTTATGCTTGTCTCAATATCATTCTTTGATATTTGGCTAATTTTTAAATATTTGCTATTCATCTTATCTGCTAATTTCTTTGCAAATCCGTATTCAATATAATTCTTCTCTGTATCAATTACCATTGTTTTAATTCCTTCATTCCTTATCTTCTCTCCTAATTCAAAGGCATCCCCTAAGGGATTCTCTGTCTTTAATGGTACATTTGCCTTCCCATCAGAAACTATTACAAGATATTGCAAGGAATCTGGATTTTTTGTTTTATCTGCTTTAAGAACTTGATAGGAGGTATGAAGACCTGCCGCCAAGGGAGTTTTTCCTCCTGTTGGTAATTTTCTAAGGCATTTCTCGGCTAAATCTACACTTCTAGTAATATTTAATAATATTTCAGCCCTATCTTTTCTAAAAACAACTATCCCAATACTATCTCTCTTTTGATATGCATCTTTTAATAATGAAAGCACTGCTCCTTTTACTGCTCCCATTCGTCTTTTTGCACCCATGGAGCCACTTATATCTACTGCAAATAAAATCGTAGCTCCTGTATGTTTTTCTCTAACCTTTTCTCTTATATCCTGAGGCTTTATACATATAGCTAATCCATTTTTATTTCTATTTTTTTGATTACAAGCAGCTATCCTAAAAGTAGCATCAAAAGCTATATCTTTGACTTTTCCTTTAGGCATTCTATACTTTATATATCTTCCTTTAAGACTATCTGTCTTTACCTTGCTTCTCTTTCCCGCTCCTTTATTAATAGTCTTTTTCCCAAATTCCACCTCTATGGAAATATCTTGAGAAATAGGAGTTATCCCCTCTATATTTTCTTCCATTACCTCTCCTTGATCGTCTGAAATCCCATCTTCCTTCAAAGATTCCTTGTCTAAATTATAGTTTTTCCTTGATTCTTCATATTCTTTCTTTTCAGTATTATTATCTTCCCTTATACTGTCATCTAAAGTTTGTTCTATTTCTTCAATGGTTACAGATTCCTTTATCCTATGGGGCAGTACATAAGACGCTGCATCCCTAATATCTTCTTGAATTATATATTGTCTTTGATTGAATGCCGCAATAGCTTTAGCAGTTTCTATCAATATTATCTCTGCCCTATGACCTGAGCAATTTCCCTGTTTAGATAAATCTACTGCAAAATTGTAGTCTTCATCCTTTATTTTAACACCTTTGATTATTGCTCTTCCGGTATCTATTACTCTCTGTACTTTTCTATTCTCTTCCTCCCATTTTAAATAAAAATCTAAAGGATTCTTCTCATAATCAAGATATCTTTTAATGACTTCTATCCTATTGTCTATATTTCTTTCTCCCTTAGCTTCCACATATAATCCAAACTTGTCCAATAGCTGAGGTCTTAAGATACCCTCTTCTGGGTTCATAGAACCTACTAATATAAAACTTGATGGATGGCTATAGGATATGCCTTCTCTTTCTACTATATTAATTCCAGTAGATAATACCTCCAAAAGTATGTTTACAATATGCTCACTTAATAAGTTTATTTCATCAACATATAAAATTTGTTTGTGTGCCTTGTATAAAATTCCCTCTTCAAATCTTTTTTCTCCATCTCTTAAGGCCTTTTTTATATCAATACTCCCTATAAGTCTATCCTCAGTAATATTAAGTGGCAAATCCACTACATTAATATGACTAACTATATTTGAGAATCCCCTTACTAATGTAGATTTAGCAGTCCCCTTTTCTCCACTTATAAGAACTCCACCTATATGGGGATTAATCATATTTAGTATTAAAGCCATTTTAATTCTTTTCTGTCCTAGTACAGCTGAAAAAGGAAAACATTTATCAAACATAGTTAAATCACAAACCTTTCTATATTACAATATTGCTTTTTCAATAAGGCTATTTATTTGTTCAAAATCAATAATTCCTTCTTCAAAGGGTTGCCTTCTCATTCTATGTGGAAGGGATAGTTTTGCCGCAACAAACATATCCTCCTTTTCTACTGTTGTCTTCCCCCTATAAGCAGCATGGGTTACTGCTGTTTTTATAAAAGTTATATCTGCCCTATGGCCATCTACCCCCATTTTTATAGCCAACTCTGCTGCCAACCTCAAGCATTCCTCTGAATATACAACCTTATCCATCAGCCTTTGAGCTTCTTCTATTCTTTCTGCTAATTTTTTCTGCTCTTCTTCATACTCTTTTATGAACTTCTCTGGATTATTTTCAAAGCTAAGTCTTCTCTTAATCACTTCAACTCTTGAATCTGCATCTCTTTCACCATATACATCCACAACCAGTCCAAATCTATCTATTAATTGAGGCCGTAGGTCTCCTTCCTCTGGATTCATAGTTCCTATTAGAACAAACCTTGATGGATGAGTGTAAGATATTCCTTCTCTCTCTATCGAATTAACTCCCATGGCTGCAGCATCTAAAAGTACATCTACTACATGATCATCTAAAAGATTCACCTCATCGACATATAAGATATTCCTATTAGCTTCTGCTAAAATCCCTGGTTCAAATTTCTTTTGCCCTTCCTTTATAGCATGCTCTATATCCAATGTACCAACTACCCTATCCTCAGTAGCACCAACAGGCAAGTTAATTACACGCATTTTTTCACTTTTTACTTTTCCATTTTCTATGGTAAAAGTATCTTTGCATTTTTCACACCAGTTACGACTATCTTTAGGGTCACAAGAGAAAATACAGCCTTCTATTTGTTCTCTAATAGGAAGAATATCGATTAATGCTCTTACTGCTGTTGACTTTGCAGTACCCTTTTCTCCTTTTATCAGCACTCCATTTAGACGTGGATTAATAATATTTAATATTAAAGCTCTTTTCATATCTTCCTGACCTACTATGGCAGTAAAAGGATATATTAGTCCATGATTTTCCATGCTTTGCACCTCCTTATAAACATTCCTCTATATTGTCTTCAAGTTCCAAGTATAATTCTTTTATCTTCTCTATCTTCTCCTCATCAGCATCCCAATAACCTCTGTTATAATACTCCGTCATTTGCTCCAGTATATCCATATAAGCATAAGGATTATTTTCAACAAGCCTTTCTCTAAGTTCTTCATCCTCTACATATGAGCTATACATGTCATCATAAATCCACTCTTCTACACTATTTGTAGTAGCTGCAAGTCCCATAACATTCTCGAATCTATCTGCAATTTTTTGAACTCCGTGATATTTGTGCTCAAGCATTCCATCAATCCATTTAGGGTTCAATACTCTTGTTCTTATACCTCTTGCTATGGATCTTTCTATACTTTCGCTAAGAATCCTATCTCCAGTTGTATCTGTTATATACATTTTTGCTTTTTTCCCTTTTATCATTTCTACTGATTTGGATAATCCTCCAAAATACTCATAATAATGGTCTAAATCTGTAATTTCATACTCATGATTACTCCTTATTTGAGAAATGATTTCTACAGATTTTAGATTTTCCTCATAAAGTCCTTCTACTTTTTTACCACGAACTTTTCCATTATATACATGTTCCAGACTATCTATATAGACTTTACCTAATTGTTCTTCATCTTCCCAATTTTTTGTTTCAATTATTCCAGTTATTCCTGTACCATACCCTCCCTCTTTAGGTCCAAATATTCTAGAAATAGCTAATTCCTCCGCTTCTTTTTTATCATAACCTTCCTCAATAAGCTTTCTAAGTAATGCTTTAGAGTTTCTTTTAAAATAATTCTCTTCATCAGCTTCATCTAGATTCCAAAGCATTTCAAATATTTCATTAAGACTTACAATTAGGTTTGGAAACATATCTCTGAAAAACCCACATATATTTATTGTCACATCTATTCTAGGTCTTCCAAGTTCTTTAATTGGAATAATATCATATTTTGGATCCCATTCATTCCCCTTTTCTGAAATCTTGACACCTAAATAAGAAAGAATCTGAGAGAATGTCTCCCCTTGCGTTCTTGATGTTTCTAATCCCCATAGTATTACAGCAGTAGATAGTGGATAAGAGCCTTCTTCCTTTTTGTAAGCTTCAATAGTGTTTGATGCAATTTTTGCTCCTCTCCTATAGGCAGTTTTAGTAGGGATAAGCCTTGGATCAAATTGATATAAATTATATCCTGTAGGCAGTATTTCTGGATGTCTATAGATATCTCCCGCCAATTTTGCAGGATTATATCTTCCCTCTAATACTCGCAACAAACCTTCTATCTCATGATTCTCTTGGGATGATTCAATGATTACTTGTCCGTACTCTAAAGATCTTACAAGCTCACCTTTATTGACTTCGTCAAAATACTCATTTTCCCATAGCTTTCCGGTCTCAAAATAATAATCAATGATTTTATCTGCTTCTTTATCAAGTTCTTTTATAATCTCATATTGTTTACTATCTAAAAGAAAATCTAAATCATATCCTTTAGCCTTTGCAATTAATTCTCTAATGCTAATAATCCCATTTCTATTGTATCTTAAAAGTCCCTTTGCATATTCCTTCGCCTCTTCTTGGCTATACCCTTTACCAAATACATGAAGTCCCTTTGGTATGAGACTTTTTTTCATTCTATATAATTCAGATTCCATATCATCAAGATCTTTTGGCATATTAAGTTTTTCTCCTAACTCTAATATGTTTGATAATATGTCCTTACTAGTTTGAGGAGCTAGCAATAAAGATTGACGATAATTATCTATCATCGACATGAGTTTTGAAAAATCTCCATAAAGCTCCCCTTGAATAAATACAGGCGGCTGGTATCCTATTAAGTTTGCATGCGATCTCCTTTTGGCAATAGTTGATTCAGAGGGATTGCCTGAGTAATATAAATACATATGGGGAATATCAGCTAAAAGTTTATCTGGATAACAATTACCACTCATGCCACATTCCTTACCCTTTAAAAATTCCAACGTTCCATGAGTTCCTACATGAATAACTGCATCTGCTTTAAATTCATCTTTGATCCACTTGTAGAATGCTAAATACTGATGATGAGGAGGCAAGGTTTTATCGTGATATGCCCTTTCAGTCTCTTCATGTATACCTCGGGTTGGCTGCAACCCTAAGAATATATTTCCTTCAACTATACCTGGAATCAAAAATTCATTATTATCACTGCTCATTATAGTTCCTGGCACTTCACCCCATTCTCTTATTATCTCTTCATAGTCAGGGTTCCTCTTTAGCTCTTCCTTGTACTCTTTGTCTTTATACTTTATTATGTTCTCCCAATCATCACTATATTTTCCTGAGTTCACAATACCGCCAGCAGTAAATATATCCATAAGTTCTTCTTTTGTAAGTGGATTCAGATTATAGCCTCTATTTTTAAGATTTTTTAATATATTTTCAACAGTAGTAAAGGTATCTAAAAATGCCCCACCAAATATATTACTTTCTCCTGGAGGATAGTTATAACATATAATAGCTATTCTTTTATCCTTATTTTCCCTTTTTCTAAGAAGAATGTAGGATTTAATTCTCGCAATTAGCTTGTCCACTCTTTCCTCTATGATCACAAGTTCATCAGTCATAATATCAAATTCCATATCATGTTTTGGCTCCGTCATAGCCCCTATAGGATATGTTTCAATACATCCATCTAATTCGGGCAACATTACAGAAATTAATACCTCTGATGTACTACAGCCCTGTATAGAATCTTCCCATTCCTTAACAGTCCTTCTTGACATAAAGTAAGGATGAAAATACGGAGCATCTACTTCCTTTAATAGATCTATACCTGCCTGAAAATCTCCTCCCATGGGTCCTGCTCCAAGCCTAAAAGACATGAAATTTAATATAAGATCAACGGGATTTAAAGTAGACTTCAATATTATTTTCTTAAGCTTTTCTTCATTTTTTGCAAATGTCCCTGAAACTGCCACTGGCAAAACATTTGCGAATTCTTCAATCTTTCTCTTAATCTTTCCAACACATGATGACGTATCTGTAGGATATGTGTGGCCATAAAAGAGCATGGCTACTATGGGTTTCTCATTATCTAAAGGAAAGTCCTTTTGATAATCTTCATAGTTTTTATAAAATCTCATATTTTCTGGATTGCATATGCTAACTTCTTCTACTTCTCTTGGTTCAACAGGCTTTGGCACCTCTTTTATATTTCCATAATCTCTCATCATAAGGTACAGCATATTAAGTATATTCGATTTATCAGCGACCTTAAAATATTTCATTATATTTGAATAATTTCTCATATCTCTCATCTTGCCTGGCATTACTTTTCCAAGTATTTCTGCTGTATTTCTCATTTTTTCAATGGCATCCATATCCATTTTTTTATTCTGACTCTTCATACTAGCCATAGTAAAACTACCAAGACGCATATATTCTCTAGCCGAATTTCCATAAGGGATTACATTGCCATTATATTCCTCAAGCCCAATATATACATTTTTTATTACAGATGAAGGACTTCCCATTAAGTCTATAAACACTAGATCACTGTTTTTTATATCTTGTACCATCTTCTTTGCTTTCTCATCATTTAACTCTTCTTTTCCATAATAAATGTTTAAATGAAGACATTGGGGATAATTCTTACTTATCTCTTTTCCTGCCTCAACTAAACTTTTAATTCCTGGAGCTGATACAGTTATAAATGTAATTTTCACCTCAACAACCTCCTAATTATTCTAAACGACTTTCTTCGCATAAAATATTGGTTTTCTTGTATCTGTATCCATTGTTATTTCAGCTTTAACCTTAAATACTTCTTCAAGCACTTCAGATTCTAATATAGTCCAAGGCTCCCCTTGGCTGTATATTCTTTGATTGTTAATTACAATAAGTTCATCTGAATATCTAGCTGCATGGTTTATATCATGTAATACCATAACTATGGTTATTCCATCTTCTTTGTTTAGTCTAGATACAAGGTCCATTATCTCCAATTGATGACATATATCGAGATAGGTTGTAGGTTCATCTAGCAGGAGGATTTCTGGCTTTTGAGCTATGGACATTGCTATCCAAGCTCTTTGTCTTTCTCCACCTGAAAGAGTGTCTATTCTCCTATTTTGAAGGTCTGTCACTCCCGTTTTCTCCATGGCCCATTCAACTATTTTATCATCATTCTCATCTATATCTTTCCACCAATCTTTGTGGGCATAGCGACCATATTGAACTAATTTTCTTACAGTTACATCACTTATGGTGTTATTATTTTGATTTAGTATAGCCATTTTTTTAGCTACATTCTTGTTTTTCATCCCAAATATATTATGTCCATATAAAAAAACTTTTCCTTCTTTTGGCTTTATACTTCTGCTCATAGTACGCATCAAAGTAGTTTTTCCACATCCATTTGGTCCAATAATAGAATAAACCTTTCCTTTTTCTATCTTTAGGTTTATTCCTTTTAGGATATGTTTGTTTTTATAGCTTATACTTAAATCCTCAATTGCTAATATAATATTATTATTCATCTGTTTACTCCCTTCTCAGCAAGAATAAAAAGAAAGGTGCTCCTAATACTGCCATTACAATACCTACTGGTATTTCTGTGGGACTCAGAAAGGTTCTTGCAAAAGTATCACTAAACATTAAAAGCACAGATCCCAATAAAGCTGTTGCAGGAAACATATAGTTATAATCGTTCCCCATTATTAACCTTATACTGTGAGGCACTATAAGACCTACAAATCCTAAAAGACCTACTACACTTACTGCACTTGCAGCTAAAAAAGCAGCTAGGGCTGTAAATCCAAGTCTTGTAGCCTCTACATTTAGTCCAAGTCCTCTAGCAACATCATCTCCTAATATTAAAATGTTAAGCTTCTCTGCAAATATATTTACTAAAACAACTCCTATTATGGTATAAGGGAGAATTGTCTGTACCTCTGGCCAAGATCTTGCAGAAAGACTACCATTCATAAAAGTAAGGGCTCCATGGACACGGTCACTATAAAAAACTAATATACCTGAGATACCAGCACTAAATAAAGCAGATACAGCTACCCCTGCTAATATTATTCTTGTTGTCTGTATTCCACCCTTCCAAGATAAAATATATATTATAGATGCTGCCATCATAGCCCCTACAAAGGCGGCAATCGGCACTAGCCCTATATGCTGGGGCAAAATAACTAATACAGCTATTCCAAAGAGCCCCGCACCACTGCTTATACCAATAATACTTGGATCGGCTAGAGGATTTTTCATTACTCCTTGCAAAATAGCACCTGATAGAGCAAGATTTGCCCCCACTAAAGCTGCTAATATCATTCTTGGTAATCTAATATTCCAAATTACCATTCTTTCAGAACTTCCATCGTCTGTCATAATAACCTCAAATATACGTCTTATCCCCACCTCTAGAGTACCTTTAGTATTTCCTAATATAAATGCTACAAAAAAAAGTATTACTATGATAGCAATAACACCTATTTTAAATCCCTTATTGTCTTTAAGAGAAATATCATTTTTCATGCCACTGATCCACCTCTCCATATATTTCTGGATATATACTTTTAGCCATATATTCTATAGCTTCATGATAATAAGGCCCTGCATTATATAAGAAATACTCTTGTGGAAGATGAACAACACGGCCTTCTTGAATAGCTTTTACTCCATTCCATACTGGATTTTTTGCAAATTCTTCTTCTATAGCTCTTGCAGCTTCCTCATTGCTAGAAATCATACTTGTAACTAAAACATAATCTGGATTCTTGTCCACTATATACTCTATATCTAGTGGAGCCGTTTCTGAACCTATAGTATCTGGTGGCAAATCAGATGCAATATTTTTAAGTCTTAGTATTTTAGATATATCCCCTGCTATACTATTATCCAGTTTAACAGCAAGGGTTTTGGATGTTATGTATAGTATGACTACAGATTTATTATCTTCTGGTAGTTTAGATACAATTTCTTCTTTCTGATTTTCTAGTTCTTCTATCTTTGCTTCAGCTAGATCTTCCTTCTGAAGTATCTTCCCAAAGGCTTTATAAGTTGATATCACATCATCATATCCTCGTATATGCGTAGTAATTACATTAAAGCCCATTTCTCTTAATTTCTTTGATTGTGTTGATTGTGTTCCAACTTGAGCTATAATTAAATCTGGATTATGAGGTATTACCGACTCCATATCTATAGAATATACAGGTCCTATTGTTGGAAGACTTCGTATTTCTTCTTCATATTCAGGTATAAGTTTTATATTATCTGATACATCTGATGTGCATACAGACTTTCCTCCTAGATCATACCAGATATTTAAAGGAGTACCAGATAAAACAGCCACTGTTTCTGGCTTCTTTTCTAAAACAGTTTCTTTTTTAAAAAAATCCTTCACCTTTAAAGGATAGGTACTTCCTTCTACTGTTATTGATACTTCATTATCCTCTACTTTCTCCGCACTTTGTGTATTACTTAGTCCTCCTACCCCACTAGTTTTGGTACAGCCTGATACGCTGAATATCATTACAACTAAAATCATTATCCCCAATGTTTTTTTATAATTCTTCATCTTTTTCATCCTTTCTATATGTTATAAATAAAAAAACTTCAACAATCGTAATATTCTACGGTTATTGAAGTTCTAATAAGCTTGTTAAATAATGATTTCATATTGTTATAATTCTTAAAATAAATTCTATCAAAAAATCCTTCTGAAAGAATAATCAGAAGGATAGTGAAATACAACCATTTAACATAATATACTAGCTTTCTCCATCCACCGTAGAGTTATTTTTGCTAATAAATAGGAAGGTATTCTGACTCAAGCCTCATCATCTTTCCTGTCTTCCCAGTTTCCCAGTGACGTTTAGAAAAGACTCTTCTTTTACAGCGGCGGGACCGTGAGGGATTTACACCCTGCTTCCCTATTACAAATAGAATTTTTATTCTATAAACCTATTTATTCAATATTCAATTTTCATCACCAATTATACTACATAAATAAATATTAAACAAGCATCAATAAATATATTTATTATTATCATATAGAAAGTTTATTTCATATTGCCATATTCCTCCAATAAAGGTACCTATCATCATGATTTTTCCTACAATCTCTTTCATGATTATATATCTCGAATATTATATAAAGTTATATCCATTTCCTAATACCTCACTAACCACTCCTACAGTTATAAATACTTCTGAATCTATGTCTTGGGCATAGTTTCTAATTCTAATATATTGTTTTTTGCCAACAACTGTACTTATAATAGTTTTTCTATTTCTTGAGACTCCTTCATCGGCAGTGTAAATTGTAGTTTGCCTTTTTATTTCATTAATTATATAATCATTTATTTCTTTACTCTTATTACTGATAATCACAATATTCATTTTCTCATTAAATTTTGCAATTATATTATCTATTACATATGCATTAATAAAAACTCCTAATAATGCATATAATCCTAATTTTAACCCAAAAGCCAACCCTGCTAAGATAGTAATAATAAAATCTGATAAAACTAAAGCCTTTCCTATATTTAAATGAGTAAATTTATTAATTATCTTTGCTATAATATCAGTTCCTCCAGTAGAAGCATTTTGAGAAAAAATTATAGCCATACCTATGCCTTGGATAGTTATTCCATAGATTAAATTTATTAACAAGTCATCAATTATGGGAGTGTTTAATGGAGTAACTATTTCTAAAACGTATATAAAAGCTGATAATAAAAAGCTTGAATAAATGGTATATCCTCCAAAGTCTCTCCCAATTATTAAAAAAGCTAAAATAAAAAGAATAACATTTGATATAGTCATTATCAGACCAATTTGTATATTAGGAAAAATATGATTTATTACCATGGCAAAACCTGTAACTCCACCTACTGCTAAATTTTCCGGGATTAGAAAATAATATAAGCCTATTGCCATAATGATTATGCCTAGATTAATAAGCATAAATTTTTTAATATTAATTCTCATACTCATCTCTCCAAAGGTTGTTATCTTTTAATGCTTTAATCAGAGTATTAGCTATAGTAGTAGGGGATTCGGATATATATATACCACAGTTATTCATTATTTTTATTTTTTCATCTGCTGTTCCTTGACCAGATGAAATAATAGCTCCAGCATGTCCCATTCTTTTCCCTATTGGAGCTGTCTTTCCACCAATAAATCCAACTACTGGTTTCTTCATATTTTCTTTAATCCAGTAGGCTGCCTTTTCTTCTGCATTTCCTCCTATTTCACCAATCATAATCACAGCATCTGTATTTTCATCTTCATTAAAAGCTTTTAATACATCAATAAAATCTGTTCCGATTATAGGATCCCCTCCAATTCCTACGGCAGTTGATTGACCTATTCCCTTTTGTGATAGTTGATGAACTGCCTCATAGGTTAATGTACCAGAACGAGATACAACTCCAATTCTTCCCTTCTTGTGTATATATCCAGGCATTATACCAATCTTACATTCACCAGCTGTTATAATACCTGGACAATTTGGCCCTATTAATCTAGTCTTTTTACCTTCCATATACCTCTTCACCATTATCATATCTTTTATAGGAATATGCTCTGTAATACAAATCACCATATCTAACTCAGCATCAACAGCTTCTAGGATAGCATCAGCTGCAAACCTTGCTGGAACATATATTATAGATACGTTTGCTCCAGTATTATCTACAGCCTCTTTTACAGTATTAAATACGGGAACTCCTTCAATTTCAGCTTTTCCCTTGCCTGGAGTTACTCCTGCAACTATCTTTGTTCCATATTCTAACATTTGCTTTGTATGATAAATTGCAGTACTGCCTGTTATTCCTTGCACAATTACTTTGGTAGAATTATCAACCCATATGCTCATTATTTATCACCTTCCATTTCAATTAGTTCTAGTATTTTCTTTGCACCTTCAGACATATCTTCCGCTACAAAAATATTTAAATTGGATTGCATTATTTTATCCATACCTATACCTGCATTAGTTCCTTCCAATCTAATTACTACTGGAAGATTTATTTCTAATTCTTTAGCTGCATTTATAATACCATTGGCTATTACATCACATTTCATTATTCCACCAAATATATTTACGAAAATACCTTTAACTTTTTCATCTGATAATATTATCTTAAAAGCATTTTTGATATTTTCTTCTGATGCTCCTCCTCCTACATCAAGAAAATTAGCTGGTTCTCCTCCATAAAGTTTTATTAAATCCATAGTAGCCATAGCAAGCCCTGCTCCATTTACCATACACCCAATATTCCCGTCTAGAGATATATAAGACAATCCATATTTTGATGCTTCTATTTCTTTTTTATCTTCCTCTTTTAAATCTCTATAGCCAAGTATTTTTTGATTTCTAAACAAGCTATTTTCATCAAAATTCATCTTTGCATCTAAAGCAATTAGATCTTTTTCTTTTGTCACCACCAATGGATTTATCTCTACTAATGTGCAATCATTATCAATAAAGAGTCTATATAAATCTATCATAAGTTTTACTGTCTCATTTATTATTTCCGATGGAATATTAATGTTAAAACATATTCTCCTAGCCTGAAATTCAGTTAAACCTACTATCCACTCAATTGGCTCTTTATAAATCTTATCTGGTTTTTTTACTGCTATTTCTTCTATATCAGTCCCCCCCTCCTCAGAGGCAATAAGAGTTATACTTGAGCTATCTCTATCTAATACAAGCCCTAAATAATATTCTTTATAAATGTCACAGCCTTCTTCTATCAAAACAGCCTTAACTTCTTTCCCTTTTTCTCCTGTTTGATCTGTTACTAATCTTTTACCTAATAACTCTTTAGCATATTTCTTAACTTCATCTATTGATTTAGCTATTTTAACTCCTCCTGCTTTTCCCCTTCCACCAGCATGAATTTGAGCCTTTACTACTGCTATGTCTGTACCTATTGACCAACAAACACCTTCAGCATCGTTGGCATCATATATCACTTTGCCATTTGGGACTGGAATCCCATAATTCCTCAGTAACTCTTTCGCTTGATATTCATGTATATTCATCTTTATCCCTCCAGTTTGTTTTTCAAAAAAATAACTCAGCAAATTCTTGCTGAGTTATTACTATAGTTTCACAAAATAAATATCACAAAACAAAAAAACCTTTCTACAAATAGAAAGGACATTATTAATAGAGTAGAACAAACACTTAATCTACCTTATAATAACACCTCCTCATCCGCGTGAGTAATAAACAGCGTTTTTTCATTGGCAGGTCTCCTGACTTAAGAATAACAAACCTTACACCTTCCCATACTCCAAGTACAGTGGTATCCGAAAGGTTCTATCTATCACAGTGGCGGGACCGTGTCGGATTTAAACCGAACTTCCCTTTTAAATAATCTTATATATAAGATTATACCAATGAACAAAATATTAAATTTTAAATAAAATATATCATAGGCAATATGAATTGTCAAATTGAAGTTCTATTTATTTCATTAACTCAAACTAAAGATCATTTTTTTACTACAAAATTCAGATTTTAATGCTATCATAAAATAATATCTAATACAAGATATTTTTATATATAAAATTGCCATAATACTAATACAACATAAATATTCAAAAGTAACAATTGACTTCTATACATAATTTCTATTGTGTTTTCTATATCTTTTTTCACAATAAATTTTATTTTATCACCAATTGTTGGTTTTTCAACTAATTTACCGTGGTAATAATTATTCCCACCTAATTGAATGCCTAGAAGTCCTGCAACTGCTCCCTCTGGATAGGCACAGTTTGGACTTTTATGATTTTTTCTATCTCTAATCATGATTCTAAATCCATCTTTAAGATTAAATCTACCTATGGAGCTTAAACACATAAGTAGTCCTGTAACTCTTGCTGGAATATAGTTAAATATATCATCTACCTTTGCCGGAAAACATCCAAGGTCTATATATTCTTCATTCATATATCCTAACATAGAATCCATAGTATTTATAAATTTATAGGCTAGTCCACCAGGTGCTCCAAGTAAAATTATATAAAGTAAAGGAGCAATTACTCCATCTGATGTATTCTCTGCTACAGTTTCTACTGTTGCCCTTATAATTTCCTCTTCTGAAAGATTTTTAGTCTCCCTTCCAACAATATAAGAAAGTCTTGTCCTAGCTTCTTCTATACCTATATCCAAAGCTTTCAATACCTTCATAGCTTCATCACGGAGACATTTTGCAGCTATACATGTATAAATCAGGTAAGTATTCACTATGGTATAAATGATTCTATATTGTTTTATTGACTTCAATAACAAATACGGTATAGAAAAACCAAGTATAATATTAAATATAACAATTATAAACCCAGCAAATTTAAGTCCCTGTTTTGACTTAACAATTTTTCTTGCTAAGCTATCTTCAAAGGATATTATCCTTCCCATAAGTTTCACTGGATGTGGAAAACTATAAGGATCCCCTATGATAAAATCTAAAATTACTGCAAATATAATATTTAACATCGTATTTCATTCCCTTACTATTCACTTTTCACTATTAGTTATTCACTAGTTACCTATCCCCATTATTTTATATATATAAGCCATATCCATATTTTCTCTTAGTATATTGGCTAGTTTAGCTAATTCATTCTCCATTTCCTCTTCTGTTTGTATAGTTAAATTACACTGCTTTTCATAGTCTACTAAACTATCTTCATCTACTAACTCTAAATGTGTGAATGGTATGGTACCTACAACTGGTATATTTAATATTTCTTCTATCATTTCAATTCCTGGATCTAAAAGGGTCTTGTCACCTCTAAATTTATTGATTATAAGTCCCTTTATTCTCTTCCTTTCATGCTCTTCTAATAACATTACAGTGCCATAAAGAGAAGCAAATACTCCTCCCCTATCTATATCTGCTACTAAAAGTACTGGGGCATCTGCCATTTCAGCCATACCCATATTTACTATATCGTTTTGTTTTAAATTTATTTCTGCTGGGCTGCCTGCACCTTCTATGACAACAATATCATTTTCTTTTTCTATTTCTTTATATGTTTCTAATATCATTGGTTTAAGAGTAGTCTTATGCTTGAAATACTCCATAGCCTCCATATCTTCTTTATCTTCACCCTTTATAACAACCATAGAACCTTTATCTGATTTGGGTATAAGTAAAATCGGATTCATATTTGGATTTGGTTCAAGTCCTGCTGCTATTGCCTGTAAGGTTTGAGCGGTGCTTATCTTATATCCATCTTTAGTAGTATAATATTTTGAGGACATATTTTGAGATTTAAATGGGTATACCTTATATCCATCTTCTTTAAATATTCTGCATAAACCTGTACACATAAGACTTTTACCTGCAGAAGATGTAGTCCCTTGTATCATTATATTTGCCATATTGCTTCCTCCTTATCTATATCTGTCTATTTCTTCCTTGAGATTATCTACCCTATATTCTAGAGATAATATCGGATTTATACAATATTTTTCTAGTAAATAATATAATTTTTCTATTTCCTCATCATTTGGACTTTGATGATTATCATATAATCCATCGTTAGAATGAACATGAATATATAGAATATAATCCTTTAGCTCTCTTATCCACTCTTCTAAAGAGACCTTCCCTAGTTTAGCATGTCCAATGTCTAAATTAATTTTAATATTAGGTAGATTTATTGTTTCGATTAATTCCTTTAACATACTAGGAGTTTCCTCAAATATATTTTCTAAAAGTATTACTCCATTATAATATGAAACCTCTTCTAAAATTTTCTCCCAGAATTCCCTGCTTTGTATATTATTTAATTTTCTTAAAGCTGGTTGATTTAAATATGGATTTATTTGGCTATGAAAAATTATATAATCCATATCTAATCTCTTAGCTATGTTAATAGTGTTTAAATATCTATTATAGCTTACTTCTCTAATCAATTTATCTGGACTAGAAGGCTTTAAATCTAAAAATGGTCCATGTAAAGCCTTGATTCCATTAAAATCCTTAAATATTTCTATATATCTATTTGTTATTGAATTAATTTCGTAGGTAAGTAAATTAGGTTCAGTAAAATCCTGTATTTCAATACCTATATTGAGCCTTTTTATTTCCTCAATATTTAAATCTTCTATTGTACTAACTGTCTTTAGTATATTTCTTTCCATCTATTCACTCCCTCTTTTAAGTTTTTTCTTCTTTGAATGAATCAACCAAGTTACCTCAATTAAAGAAGATGGAAGTAATATTAAATCCTCATATACTAAATATCTTCCTTCCCATCTTGGATCAAATTTGTTTTTATACTTTCTTAGTCCATCAAAGCTATAGAAATGTTTACCATATTTAAATACTAAATGTGCAAACCTTTCTTGGATATGAGCATTGTGTGTTATTCCTACATTTGAAAGCGGTGCCATTCCAAGATTAAATATTTTATAATTATCCTCTTTCAATTTTAATATTAAATTTAATATAAGAAATGTCATAGTATTACTAGGTACATCCTTTTTAAAACGCATCAAATCAATTGAAGCAGATTTATGATTATCATAGCTAGGGCTTATTGAAGCAAAGGCTATGATTTCTTCTGTTTCTTTGCTTTTTATAATACCTATTTTGGATTTATTTAAATATTCCTTATTAAACCATCCAAGAGAAAAGCCCATCTCCTCTCTATCTCCCAACCACTGGTCAGAAACTTTCTTTAGTGATGAAAATAGATTATCATCTATAGAATTTTCATCATACATCTCAAAAATAAAACCATCCTTTTCGAATCGTCTAAGTACATTTCTGAAGTCTCTACTCTTTGAACTATTTATATCAAAATCATCCAGTTCAACTAATCCCGTTTCTCCTAATTTGAAGAAATAATAGCCATGGTCATGATAAAAAGGCAATAATTTCTCACTGACTTGATAAAATACAGATTTATATCCATATTCATCTATAAAAGACTGAAACTCCATTAAAGCTTCATTAAAATATTTTTGCTCCCCAATAGGATCTCCTAAAACTATTGCAAGGTTGTGGCTTATCTCATATTGAATTAAAACCTTATTGTTTTTAGACCAAAATAAATGTTTATCTTTTAAAAATATAAGATTAGTTAAAAAATTCCCCTCATATTTTTGTAAAAATTCATATACCTTTTCTTCATCAACAGTTTCATAGGCTTGATTACTTGTTATTTTTTCTTTAGTCAGCTCATAATATATAACAAAAATAATAAGAAGTCCATAAGCAATAGCCCCACTAGGAATTGTCCAAGAAAATCCACTGGCAAATAATGACCTAAAATATTTAATCTTTATGAAATCTTTAAATATTATATGAGATACTTTCATATAAGCTACGATTCCGACAAATGCCAATAGTAAAGTTATAGAAGCCTTAAACCAATCAATAGGTAAACTCCTTCTATAAAAGCTCTCTTTAGACATCTTCAATGTTATTAAGACTAAAATCAAGAAAATAGTTTCTTCATAGGCAAATCCCTTAATCATTGCAAATATTGCGCCTAAAAATAATAGCCACATAGTTATTTTATAGCTTCGCTTAACTTTCATTCTTATCTCTCTAGAAATAACTACTAATAATGTTCCAATACATATTGATAATTGACGAGATAGTTGAAGAATTGGAAAAGATAGAAGCCTTGAAGCTATTTTGATCCTATCAATTGCTCCTGGAACTAAGGCAGACATCAATAAAGTTATCCCACTTGTTAATATCAATATAGCTAGTAGTATGTTTGTAATACTTGATGTTTTGTTAATAAAATCCTTTATCTTTGAAAAATCAATAAAATTAATTAACTTATTTTCACTTTGTGATTGTGCTATTAATGTGAAAATTATCCCAATTATTAAAGGCAGTATATAATAAAAGGTTCTATATAGTATTAGTATTGCTAAAATATTTTCAGTTCCTATACCATAATACTGAAAACCAAGCAGTACTACTAAATCAAAGGATCCTATCCCTCCAGGTAACAAACTTAAGATACCCGCTATAGAGCCTAAGGTAAATACCGTAAATATAATATATAAATTCACAGCCTGACTAAACTGTCTTACGAGCACAAAAAATAAAGCAAAGGCCGCCATCCATTCTATAAAAGATAAAAACAACAGCTTCACCCTTAAAATAACTCTATTATAATCAGTTGTTTTTTCTGAGTTTTTATTAAATATGTCAAAAATTCTATCTATTAAAAAATAAATAATGAAGTATGCTATAAAAGCTATAATTGCTATAAATAGCCAATTATATTTTTCTATAAGGGGATGTATGTAGTGATATTTAAACAGCGAAATAATCAGCATAAGAGAAAGACCTATGGCCGTTGCTGGAATCAATAGTAAATTATAATTTATAATATCCTCTTTGTTATCTGTATTCTTCTTAAATAACACTGTTCTAATAGAAGCTCCTGCTAATCCTCCTAGTCCCGAAATATTATTTATTGTATTAGCCACAAAAGTAACACTAAATATGGTTATCTTCTTTATATTAAGATTTAGGTATTTTACTATTATAAAATCATATAAACTCATTGATGATACTGCTATTATTCCTAGAACAGTAAATACAAATATAAAATATATAGGAAATTCTCTAATTATGGATGTTGTCTTAACAAAATCTATTGATTTTAATTCCCTTACTCCTCCGGCAATTATAATTCCTATCATGAATATGATAAAGCCTAGTCTCAAAAGCTTTGTTCTATTTTTCTTCAGCAGCAATTTAAGTTTTTCCATATATCAATCCACCTACCATTCTTATTATCTTAATATCTCTATACCACTCTAAGTTTATTCTATTTCATAAATAATATATTACATTGTTTTTTTAGCATTGGCAAATAAAAAACATAAACCCCAGGTTATTAACCTGGGATTAGTTTTTCTATAAAAATCATTTAGTTATCATTCTATAATTTAAGCTCTAAGAAATTACTTTATATAACTACCAAACATATCCTTCACCATTACCTCCATCTTTTCCTTATCGTATACAAAATAACTTATCTCGCCTATATATTTTCCTTCTCCTGGAATAGTGTTTGTAACCATATTCTCCACATCTATTTTATTAGCTGATATAGCTCCTTTAAGCATAATAGATATAGGTATATTAGTCTCAACATTTTCAAAATATGTTTCTATTAAACTTGGCAATCTTAATAAATTCTTAGGCTTTAAAGTCTGTTTTGCAAGCTCCTTCATAAAATATTGCTGAGCTTTTATTCTTCCAATATCACCTTCTTTATAACCTACTGTTTTTGCATTGTTATTTCTCCATCTTAAAAAATCATGAGAATTCTTTCCATCTAGGATTTGCTCTCCCTTTTTAATATCTATATTAAGAGGAGGTACTTTTGGATTGTATTCTTTATACTTCATATCAAATGGCACATTTATCTTTACGCCACCTATGGCATCTACAACATCTACTACAATTTTATAATCAACCTTAACATAATATTCTAAATCAATGCCTAAGAATTCCCTTACAGTATTTAAAGCTAATTCTACACCACCATTTTGGTGTGCATGATTTATCTTATCTAGCTTACCATCTACTAAAACTCTAGTATCCCTTGGAATAGACAATAAACTTATGCCACCAGTATCAAAATTAACTTTCATTAGCATCATAGTATCTGTACGAGTACCTTTAGACTTTTTTACATCTTCGGCATCTACACCCATTAATAAAAATAATATTTCGTTCTTAACCTTTAGTTCATCTTCCTTTTCTTTCTCAATATTTTCATTATCTATAACATTTGGAATTGTTACTGTAGGTTTCTTCTCAAATAAGGGTTTTAATATTGTTGAATACAATAATGTAAAACATAAAAATGATACAAAAAAGGTAATTAAGAATTTCTTTTTCATACTAACACCTCAGTTATTTTATCAGTCTTATTCAATGGTACTATAAACCACCCTTAAGCACAACAAAAGAAACCATCAAATAGTTTACAATATAGTTACAAAACCTAGAAATATTAAGATATTAAAGACAATCTTAAATACTGATAAGAGAAAAATAACACCCTCTCATTTTAAAAAATGAGGGGGTGTTAACAATCCGAATACTAATATACAGAATCTAAATATTATTTATTATTGTTATATATTTCTTCTATCTTCTTCCAATCAACAATATTCCACCAAGAATCTATATAATCAGCTCTCTTATTTTTATATTTTAGGTAATATGCATGCTCCCATACATCTATACCAAGTAGTGGAATCTTTCCTTGCGATATTGGGTTATCTTGATTTGCTGTAGGAACTATGGCAAGTTTTCCGCTATCAATAACTAACCATGCCCATCCACTACCAAATTGACCTAGAGCAGCTTTTTTGAAATCTTCCTTGAATTTTTCAAATCCACCTAGATCCTCATCAATTTTCTTTCCTAATTCTCCTTCTGGCTTTCCTCCACCATTTGGTGACATTATATCCCAGAACATTGCGTGGTTGTAATGACCTCCACCATTGTTTCTTACGGCAGTTCTAATATTTTCTGGTAGCTCATCTAAGGATTTTAATATATCTTCAATCCCCATTTCTTGATACTTTTCATGGCCTTCCAAGGCTTTATTTAAATTATCAACATAGGCTTGATGATGTTTTGAGTGATGTGTCTCCATTGTTAGTTGGTCTATATGTGGCTCCAATGCATCATATGAATATTTTAATTCTGGTAATAAAAACTTCATTCTATCTCTCCTTCTTATCTATATTAATTTTATTGTTATCTTGTTATTCTATATATGCCCATTTTTCTAATTGATAAACATTATCATTTAGAAAACATTTAAGTTATTTTTTTCCATTTAAAAAGCTCCAATGAGTTTCCTCATTAGAGCTTTTTTAAATGTTTATTTTTTTATCTTTGAGATTTAGCTTCCTCTGCTGCTACTCTACCTGCAATCCTACCCATACCTACACATGTTGATATAGATGAACCACTACCTGCATATTCTTGATGGAATAAATCTCCATTTGCAACTTCACCAGCTGCATAAAGACCTTTTATTACTCCACCATTTTCTGCTATAACCTGACCATTTTCATTAGTTATAGGACCTCCAAATGTTCCTGATGTTATTGGTAGGAATGGAACAGCGTAGAATGGACCTTCTTCAACGCTCTTCATATACTCAGGATTTTTGTTAAAATCTTCATCTTTACCTTTTTTAGCTAATGAATTATATCTATCAACTGTTCCGTGAAGCTCTGTCATACCTAATTTACTAGCAAGCTCTTCAATAGTACTTCCTTCAATTATTCTACCCTCTTTTATTAAAGCATCAAAAGAATCTAGTTTTCCTTTAGTATCTGTTATATAGAACATTCCTGTTTGATTTCTATCTATAAGCTTTTTACTTCTAGTAAACCAAAAGTCTGTCTCATCCACAAAACGACTTCCAGTAGTATCTACATAGAGTCCACCTACTTCTCCTACACCTGCTGCTAAGTCTAAGTATAGTAGAACCGCTCCTCCACCAGCTTGGATTTTAGCTCCTGCATCTCTAGCCATTATTAATCCATCTCCTACATTTCCAGATCCTACTGTTGAGTGAACTGGTTTTACTAATGGTGCATATTCTTCTAATAATTCCTTATTTAAATCATATCCACCTGTAGCTAGTATAACGGTTTTTGCATTTATTATTATTGTATTTCCTGCTGAATTTTCACATTCAATTCCTGTAACAGTACCATTATTATCTATTATTAGTTTTTTAGCTGGTGTTTCTAATAGTATTTCTACTCCATTTTCTCTAGCTTTCTTCTCTAATGGTTGAGTAATTGCCCATCCATGTCCATCCTGTTCAACTTTTCCATCTTGAACAGAAACATAGTGACCTCTTATTGGACGATATTTTTCATGTAGTTGCTCTATGTTTTTGCTAAATTCAACTCCATTTTCTACTAACCAATTGAAATCTGCCAGAGAATTATCAGCAATTAATCTGGTCTTGACAGGATCAATTTTGTTCTCCCCAACTGTCATTAAATGGTTATAATAAAGGTCTGCATTATCTTCAACACCATGAGATTTTTGTATATCAGTTCCAGCAGCTTGCACCTTTCCACCTGATCTAGCTGTACTACCACCTGTCATAGCAAGTTTTTCAACTAACATAACCTTAGCACCATTGTTCACTGCCTCAAGTGCGGCAGATAAACCAGCTGCACCACCACCTACTACAACTACTTCAGTGTCATAGGTTAAAGTTTCTTTGTTTCCTGTATCTACTGCTTTCACCTTTAATGCATCAATATCTGCACCAGCTTCTTTTAACGCTGCCTCTACTGCTGCTAATATGGCCTGACTAGTAACAGTTGCTCCAGTAACAGCATCTACTGCAAGAGTTTGACCTTCAACTATTGCAGCTGGTATCTTCTCAAGAGCTGCATCTGCAATACCCTTAGTCTCTGAGTTTTCAAGAATTTTAACCTCTGTAATACTATTCTCATCAACTGTAACACTTACTTTTACTTTACCACCAATACCTTCCCCTTCACCGGTATATGTACCTGGCTTAAATAACCCACTGGCTACATCAGAGTTACCATCATTTGTTGCTGGTTTACTTTGACATCCCAACAATATTGTAGATAATAAACCGACCAAAACAATAAATACTATAAACTTTGACTTAATACGCATCTTAATTCCTCCTCAATTTTGTACTCACTATTAAATCTAAAATCATCTATATAATATTCCCTCTTTAATCACCTCTCTTTTCCGTTAATTATATAACTAGCAATCTTCGTGCCAAAATTATCAAATTCTTTTTGTGGATTTTACAGCATCTAGAAAACAATAGAATTTATCTTTGTGTCATAATGATACATGTCTCATAATACATGTATCATTATGCTTATTTAAGCATAATAAAAGTACTAGTAAACAAATACTAGCACTTATTAATAAAACTTATTAAATTAACTTCTGAAATCATCAATATTATAGCCTAGTCTTGATAACTTTCTATATATTGTTGACCTACTTATACCTAAAATTTCTGATGCAAGCTTGGCATTTCCTTTAGTATTTTTAAGAGTATTTATTATTGTTGTATATTCTTGGTTTTCAATTAGACTAATATTTTTCTTTAAATTTGTTTTACTTGTATCAATCCCCGATGTTATATATACTGGCAAATCCCTATGCTCTATCTTCTGATTTTTTGCTATTTGCACAGCTCTCTGAATAATATTCTCTAATTCCCTTATATTGCCAGGCCAGCTGTATTCCATAAATATATTTAAAACCTCATCTGAAACACCCTCAATGTTTATATTAAATATTTGATTATATCTTTCTATGAATTTTTCTACTAACTCTGGTATATCCTCCTTATGCTCCCGTAAAGATGGAAGATTTATAGTAAATACATTTAGTCTGTAGAATAAATCCACTCTAAAGGTATTATTCTTTACCGCTTTAAATAAGTCTTTATTAGTAGCAGCAATTATCATAATATCTATATCTTTACTATGAGAGGAACCTATTCTTGATACTTTTCTTTCTTGAATTACCCTTAGTAGAGCAGCTTGAATTGATAAAGGTAATTCTCCTATTTCATCAAGAAAAATCGTGCCACCATCTGCTAATTCAAATTTACCAGGTTGTCCATCTTTTTTGGATCCTGTATATGAGCCTCCTTCATAACCAAATAACTCAGATTCTGCTAGGCTCAAAGGAAGGGCTCCACAGTTTACATCTATAAATGGCTTATCTTTCCTTGGGCTGTTATTATGTATTGACTGTGCAAATAGCTCTTTTCCTGTGCCACTTTCCCCTAAAATAAGAACATTGGAATTTCCTCGTGATGCGACTTTTGCAATATCAATAGATTCCTTTATAGGCTCTGAATCTCCTATAATATCCTTAAAAGAATATAATCCAGATTTATTATTGGTATATATATTGTCAATCCTATTATCTATCTTGTTAATCATAATAACAAAACCTGTTATCTCTAAACCACTTTTTAATTTAGTTAATGAAAGACTACAATGAATAGATTTATTTTTAATATTAATTACAGCCTTTTTATTAAAAAAATCTATATTTCCAGTTAAGTACTTATGAAAATCAATAAACTCTCCTAAAACTTCTGTTATATCTTTATGTAAAACTTCTTTTTCCTTGATATATAATAGATTTTCTGCTGTTTTATTCACGGATACTATATGTCCATTATTATCTATTATAATTACTCCATCAGATATAGAATCTTTTATTATATTATTGTATCCTTGAAGGAGAGTATTATTTTTATCTTGATATAATCTAATCTTATTTTCTATGGCATATGCTGTGGCAATGGCCATGCCAAGAGTATGTACAGATGCATCATCAGCAAATCCTGTTATTCCAATACATCCAATTATATCTTCATTACCATCATGAATAGGAGCAGCAGATGTAGTAAATTTGTGGAGTTGTTTATAACAATGTTCTTCACCATATGTTAAAACAGGCTTATCTAAATATAGACAGGTCCCTAAAGCATTAGTTCCAATTCTCTCTTCTCTATAATTTATAACCTTAAACTCTGAGTTCTTAGCTAATGTTGGATGAACTAAGCTATCTATTACAAAACCCTCTTGATCTAACAAGGTTATCATAAAATTTGTATCACTAATGATTCTATATAGATCATCCATATATGGTCTTGTTATATCTATCAAAACATGATTTTTTTCTATAGACACTTTTCGTTCTGCTTCGTCTCCTTCACGAATATATTGATTTTCAAAATCAATCTTATTTGCTCTACTTCTTTGCCAAGATTCTCTAATTAAATCATTTACTCCTATGATTTCATCCTTTTTAAGGATAAAAAAATCATACCAAGCCTGTGCTATAAGCTTTCTATGACTCATCTTTGCCACCTTCTTTATCTCTAGATATATTTCAGTAACTTTTATAGAAATTAAAAACTATTAAGTAAATTTTACTTTGATTATAACATAAGGCATAGAAAACTACCACAAGATAGAATCTTGTATATCTCATAATTAAAAGCTCTAATTACTTTTAATTAGAGCTTTTATATATAATATTAATTTTTAAGGCTTTCGCTTTCTAGTCCTATTACAGTATTAGGATCATCTTCTATCTTAGTTAGATTAATTCCTAAATACGCAAATAGGATTACTAATATTGGAGTTAAATAATTAAAAACAGCATACTTCGTATATTCCGCAGTAGTTACACCTAAAATTCCAGTAAGGAAAGCACCGCATGTATTCCAAGGTATCAGTGCTGATGTAAGAGTTCCAGCACTCTCTAGAGCATTAGATAATACCTTAGGGTGAAGCCCCTTCTCTTTATACGCATTGGCATACATTCTTCCTGGTACTACGATTGAAATGTATTGCTCTGGCATCGTTGCATTACTAAATATACAAGTAATTATTGTAGTAGCAACTAAAGAACCTACACGTTTCACTCTCTTTAACACAGCTCCTACTATAACTTCAAGTTGACCTGTCTTTTCCATTATACCACCAAACATCATGGCTATAATTGTAAGTGAAATAGAGAACATCATATTCACAAGGCCACCTGCTGTTAATAATTCATCTATCATCTCAATACCTGTTTGGGATGTAAATCCACTATATGCAGCAGTTAATAAATCTCCCAAATCTGCACCTTGCATAACTACTCCAAATACTCCACCTAATATTATACCAATTGTAATCCCTGGTATAGCAGGCATCTTAAAGGCAATAGATACTATTACAGCTAAAGGCGGTAATAATAACAATGGTGATATATTAAATGAAGCGGAAATTCCTTCTCTAATAGTATTTATAGCTGATACATCAACATTTTCTCCACCATATTTAAATCCCATAATTAAGAAAAACACCAATGTAATTCCATATGAAGTAAATGTACTTGGAACCATATTTTTAACATGTGTAAATACGTCAGTCCCAGATACTGCTGGTGCTAAGTTTGTTGTATCTGATAGAGGAGACATTTTATCTCCCAAATAAGCTCCTGAAATAATTGCTCCTGCAGCTAATGGAGCTGGTATACCTAGTCCTTTTGCAATTCCTATTAATGCAATACCAATAGTTCCTGCTGTGCCCCAGCTAGTACCTGTAGCTAAGGATGTAATTGAGCATATTATGACAGTAGCTACTAAGAAAATTCCAGGTTTTAGAATTCCTAGTCCATAATAAATCATACTTGGAACAACACCGGATAATAACCATAAACCAATAAGAACACCAATGATTGCTAAAATAATTATGGCTTGTAGTGCTTGATAAATACCATCAAACATAGCCTTTTCAATTTCATTCCAGCTAAATCCAATTTTAATTGCTATAAGTGCGGCAAATAATGTACCTACTAGCATTGGAATATGCGGCTTAGCTTCATATCTTGAGATACTAACCCCCATGACAATAATTAAAAATGCAAAAGATAACAATGCCTCCCAAAGATATGGTTTACGGGCTGTTTTTTTCACTGATTTAACTCCTCCTTGTGCAATAATGTTTTTGAATTTTTTAATTATATTATAAATTTATATCCATGTCAATAGTTTAAAAGGTGTTGCGAAAGCCTCTATTTCACTATGTTATGTCATTGTTTTAACAAATAGTATAAAAGTAGTAATATAAGGTAAAATATATATAGGTGGTGAGTTTTTTGTTGAGAGTCCAAAGATATGTTAATGATATTCAAAAGATAATAAATAAGACTGAAATATATGGTAGAGAATTAGGTATAGTAGGTAAATATTTGAAAATCAATATTACAAGCAATATTAGAAACTATCTAGATATGATACAGGATAGAAGAGAATTTAGCCGTGAAGAATTAATCATAATAATAAAGGAATTTAGGGAGTACTTAGATTATAGTTTACTAGATGAATATTGTGATGATGTAGACTCACTATTAAATATGAGGAATGACATTGATGATAACATTAAAAGCATTCAAGATGATAATTGGACTTGAAGCTCTAGGACTATTTAAATAATAAAACTCTAATGATTAATTACCATTAGAGTTTTATTATCTTCTATATAATTACCACTGGTTTAACTAAATCAAAAGGTTTTGCTTTCATCATTTCGAGAGCTTCCTCGATTTTTTCAAATCCATACAATACATGAGTAACTATTTTCCCCGGATCAAGTTTTCCATGCTTCACCAGCTCAATTTGTCTTTCCATAGATTCTCTACCTCCAGGAGTTAGTCTACTGCTAATATTAGTATTTTCTGTAGGAACTTGCCACTCAATTTTAGGAATAAAAAATGATTCTCCGCTACCAAAATGATTTACATTACCTATACATCCACCTGGCTTAACAATTTTCACTGCATCAGTAATTGTCTCTGAGTCTGTTCCTGCTACTAATACCTTATCTACTCCTGCACCATTTGTCATTTTGAGAATCTGTTCTGCTATTGATTCATCATTATATTTAATAATATCAGTTGCACCATAAAATTTAGCTCTATTGATTAAATTGTCACTATATCCTACTACAATAATCCTTTCAGCACCTTTTAAATGTGCTCCTGCAACTGCCATTAAGCCTACAGATGCAACACCTAAAACAGCAACTACATCTCCACATTCTACTCCTGCTAGTTCCACAGAGTGAAATCCTGTAGCTACTGTATCCGTTAACATAAGAGCTGTCTCTAAGGAAATTTCATCTGGAAGTAATGCAACATTCATATCTACATCGTTTACATGAAAATATTCTGAGAAAACACCATCTTTTATGTTTGAATACTTTCTACCAAATATCTGTGGATATTTATCCTGTATATCTATATTGCTACGTTCATAAGTTATAGCTGGCACTATTACCCTATCCCCTGATTTAAAATCTTTAACCTTATTCCCTACCTCTACAATTTCCCCTATAGCTTCATGGCCTAAAATCAAATTATGCTTATCACCCAAAGTTCCTCTATAAACTGTATGAATATCTGATATACATGGAGCTAAAGCTAGAGGCCTAAGTATGGCATCATAAGGTCCTGCCACTGGCTTTTCTTTCTCGATCCATCCTACATTATTCAACCCAAGCATTGCAAAACCCTTCATAAATATTCCCCCTGTATTTTTAATAACATTTATACCTTTTTAGATTTTAATTATAATTAAATATTGCAATTACTATGCCAATTATTAATCTTTATTTTCTACCTTCATCTTCTTAAAGCTAAACATTGGAATTCCAATATCTTATTAGTTTTAAGTTCTATAATAAATATTTTTTCCATATTTAAGGTATTTATCTCCAAGTTTTATCCATTTTAAACCTATTCATAAACATTATATTTCGTGTATTTTATTTCTTGACCGTGAACTTTTTTTCACTTATTATATATCTAATGATGTTTTTAGGAGATGAAATAAATGAGTCAATCCTTTTATAAGGAAAATATGATGTTGAATGATAGGGATTATATGCACCAAAAATTCTTTTTAAATACCAAAAGTCCCGCCTTTGCTGAAAGTTTAAGATACTGTGAGAAAGTAGCTAATTCTAATTCAAATGTTTTACTAATAGGTGAATCAGGAACAGGAAAAGAGGTGGCTGCAAAGTACATTCATTCCTGTAGCCAAAGAGCCTCAAATAAACTTATTACAGTAAATTGTAGCGCATTTACTGATACTCTTTTGGAATCTGAACTTTTTGGGTATGAGCAAGGTTCCTTTACAGGAGCCTTAAAATCTAAAAAAGGAAAATTTGAATTAGCTCATAACGGTACTTTGTTTTTAGATGAGATTGGAGATACTAGTCTGCTTACCCAAGTAAAGCTTCTTAGGGTTATTGAAACTAAAAAATTTGAAAGAATTGGCTCAAATACTCCTATGTTAATAGATTTTAGACTTATTTGTGCCACTAATAGGGATATTGAAGAAGATATCTTAAAGGATACCTTTAGAGAGGATTTCTTCTATAGGATTAGTACCATTGCTATTAAGATCCCACCACTTCGTGAACGTAAAGAAGACCTTAGTGATATGATAGACTTTTTTCTAAAACAATCCTGTATTGAAAATAGGCGTGAAATTACTTATATTGAACCTGAAGTTAATGAATTTCTATATAATTACGATTACCCAGGAAATATTCGAGAGCTGAAGAATACTATAGATAGGCTCGTTGTATTATCCGAAAATGGCATTATTAAGAAAGATGATCTTCCTATTTTATATGATATCGGTAAACAAAAATCTAGTTTAACTAATGAAGAGTTTAATTCTATTATGCCTTTAAAAGATTTTAGAAAAAACACGGAGTCTAAATACCTACAATGGGTTCTAGATGAAACAGGGGGAAATGTCGCTGAAGCTGCTCGAAGGCTTGATATTAGTTCAAGGCAACTTTTTAATAAAATAAACGAATATAGGTTAAAGAGATAAGCATAAAATGATAGGACCTTGATTAGCACTATGACTAATCAAGGTCCTATCATTTATTTTTCTAGGACAATCTATCTTCCTAAACTTCTTATATTTTCTACTGGATACTTTTCTGTTATTTTTCTACTAGGTAAATAATACATAAACACTGTTACTATAAATAATATCACGCTTATAAGAACATGAATTAGCCATGGAAGTCAGGAGCATTAATCATAACAATTAATTCATTGACACTTAACTCACACCCTATCGCACAAATCATATAATATATAGAGAAAACAATTGAAAGGAAAGATAAATATGAATAACGATTATAACCAATATCCATGCCCTTACAACAATAATAATCCAAATGATATGTATAATTCTAACAGTCCTTGTTGGAATAACCCACTACATCATAACTCAGACCATTGTGGAAAATGCATTAATTTAAGGGATTATGGCCCAGAGCCTTATGTAGTTAATATTGAAGAAGCTACTAACCAAAATTATAACTTTAGACTAGCCTTATGGACAGGAACTTATCTACAGCTTACATTAATGAATATCAATGCTGGAGAAGACATAGGTTTAGAAATGCATCCAGATGTTGATCAATTTATACGCATCGAGGAAGGAGAAGGCTTTGTTATGATGGGGGACTGTAGAGATATGTTATGGTTCCAAAGAAAGGTTTATCCTGGATATGTAATATTGATACCTGCTGGTAAATGGCATAACCTAATCAATACTGGCTGTACTCCACTTAAATTATATTCTATCTACGCACCACCTGAACATCCACGTGGTACAGTTCATAGAACTAAAGAAGATGCTGAACATCACCATATGTATTAACTCTTCCTATTTACAGACCAATATCTTATGAATATTGAAAGATTTAAACCACTCTAATTTTTCAGAGTGGTTTTTAGTCATAAATCATAAAAAATTCTTTAATTGCTGAACATTATTTTCCTCAAACTTCAATAACCTTTTCATTAAATCTAAAATATCAGCTTCTGCACCTTGATATTCCTTAATTTTCTTTACTGCATCTATTATCCCCATATTACTTCCAATTATTAGCATCTCGGAAATATGAGAAGAGGTTTTATCCATCATAGTTTGCATATTAATCATAAGATAAGTTTTAACCTTATTAAAAGTACTAATTCCTTTTTCATCATAACCATTTTTATTTAGCAATGATTTAGCTGTATTGTGAATTTCCTGATATTCACTTAACTGAGATTTTAAATGTTGTTTAAATTCCTCATCTTCAGCAATTTCTATTAATTGACTTATTGTATCCACTCCCATTTGAGAATTCTGATAGATGAAATTCAAAAGTTCTGTATTTCCATTCAATTTACATCACACTCCTCTCACATTAGTATGCAACTATTTATTTTAAGTATTCATAACTTTATAATGTGAGCTTTTATAATCAAAATTTTTAAATGGCAATTTATTTTATATACATGTTTATATATAAAATCATGCCCTAATATCTTTAAGGATTGTAATATTCTTTCCCATATCTTTAGCTCTATAAAGTTCCTTATCAGCAATTTCCATTATATTTGATATTGATTTGAAATCTGATCTAATGCCTATTACTCCTCCCACACTTATAGTCACAGGCCTTTTCTCTTCTCCGTCCATATAGTAAAGACCAACTTCTTCAACCTCAGTACGAATAAGATTACCTAATTTCGATGCATCCTCATAGTTTATAGAAGTAGAAATATATACAAACTCCTCTCCTCCATATCTTCCAAAGCTATCAGACCTACTAATCTGGATTTTCCTTATACACTCTGCAATCTTCTTTAGACATATATCTCCTTCGGCATGTCCCCAATAATCGTTATATTTTTTAAAGTTATCTATATCCATCATAAATAAGACTATAGAATGTTCCTTTGAGGATATTTCTTCTATAAATTTTTTAAGATATATGTTAATACTTCTTCTATTTGATATTCCCGTTAGTTCGTCTTCATAAGCTTTCTTTTCCAGTATTTCATTTGCCAATTTTATCTTTTCTATTTCCTTTTTTTGTCTGGTTATTTCCTTTTCAAGTCTATTTCTTATCTGCTCAAATTCATCTGTGTCCTTAATATTTCTAAATTCTATATTTAATATCTCTAGTTTAGTCCTAAGACTTGAACTCATAATTTCCTTGTTAACATTAGAGTATTTCTTGTAAAGTTCAAGGGCATTTTTGTAATCCCCTTCATCTTCATGATACTCAGAAATAAGCTTATAAACTTGACAAAGTTTCTTCTTAGATCCAACCTTCTCTGCAAATTCAATTGCTTTTTCATAAAAATACAAGACCTTCCGTGATCTACTGCCTATGTACAACTTAGCTATATTAATTAGTACATCTATTACATAATATTTATTGCTTATATCTTCCAATCTTTCATAGGATTTTAAATAGTATTCTTCAGCTTTTTCGAAATCTCCTATTGCAAAATAAACCTTTCCTATTCTATTTTCAATATCTCCTAAGTTTACCATATCATTTGTATCAGAAAGTATATTATGACTTTTGTTGTATACCTCAAGAGCTATCTCAAATTCTCTTTTATCGAAATGAATTTCACCTATATTCCCCAATATGGCAGCATGGTTTAAAGAATAATTGTTTGCAACAACAATATCAACAGCCTTTTCATAATACTCCATTGCCTTGTCATATATCTCTGACTCTCGATATATCTCCCCAATATTGTTTAAAACACTACTGAGTAAAAAATCATCCCTATTACGTTCTAGTAGATCAGTTACCTTGAGAAAACATTTTAGTGATTCCTCATACATTGAGCTATAAAAATATGCAATCCCTATTAGATTCAAGGCCTTTATCTGACCGGGAATATGTTCTTTATCCTTAAATATTGTAAGTGCTCTATAGGAATAATCAAGCATACTACTGCCATCTGACTTTACTCTACTGGAAAGGGACATGCCAATAAGAGCATAACCTTCTTCAAGTATTAGATAGTTTGTCTTAGCCAAATTATAGGCCTCTTGGCATATTTCCATAGACTTGTCTGGATATACTGATGCTATGCTTTTTGCATAGTCTAGTTTACTATATATTTCCTTTGATACTATCTTTTTCATGGCTATCAAATCCTTAATTAAGAAATTTTTTCTCATTGTCTAATTATGTTATAATTATATCCTTTTTCTGCCACAAATCACAGTGTGATAATGAAAAATTATAATGTTTCTAATATGGTATTCCTAGATTTATCAATTTTCTTAAAATCATTAATATTTATCTGTGATAATATTAGTCATAATCTAAGTTATTACTAAAATTTAATAATTTCCTTAAAGGAAAAAAGAGTTGTTTGTCGAATATAAATATTAATCAATCTCAATTTTTTTGGAGATTTTACTGTCACTAAATTATATAAATATACAAACTACATAAGGAGAACTTCATGAATATTCTAAAAACAAAATTGTTTGATAAAATTAAAAAATACGATAAAGTAATATTTGTTTTTATATTTTCAATAATTATATATTTCATTGCTGCATTTTATAATAATGTATTTGTTAATATTATGTCTGTGGCAAACTATTTGACATGGCATACTATCTTTGAATTTGCTAGTATACTGGTGTCATTTTCATTATTTACGGTTACATATTTTGTTTATGAAGAATCTGCAAATCTGAGGATAATAATGTTTGGCTGTGCATTTCTGACTATGGGTTGTCTTGATGCATTCCATACATTTAGCTACAAAGGAATGGCAGATTTTTTCATTGTCAATGATACAGCAAACAGGGCAACGACATTATGGATCCTTTCAAGGCTATTTGGAGGTTTAGGATTTATGTCAGCTATTATTATTCCTTCGGATATTATTTGTAATATTAAAAAAGAATTTTTTGTAGCAGTAACAACTGTATTTACGGTTACACTATTTTTCATAGTAACCTATTATCCTAGTTTTTTTCCTGCCATGTTCATAGAAGGAAAAGGACTTACCAATATTAAAATACTCATGGAATATCTCATAATATTAATTCTTGTAGTAACTTTTATAATGGTTGTAATTGAATATAGAAAAACAAACTCTAATAGAGAATATATGTTTATGATAGCTCTTATACTATTAATTTTTAGCGAGTTTGCATTTACTAATTATGGAAGTATCTATGATGCCTTTAATTACATAGGTCATTTATATAAAGTAGTATCTTATATCATATTATATAAAGCCATATATATAGAAAATGTAAGTGCTCCATATAGAGAAATGAAAAGAACTAGAAATCAATTAAAAAAATATTCAGATAACCTTAATATGATAGTAAAAAAAAGAACCCAAGAACTTGAAGAATTGAATAAGGTATTGTTAACTGATATTGAGTATGCAAAAGAAATGCAACGTTGCTTGCTACCTGCACAAATGCCTCAAGATATTTCAGTATCTTTTCATGCGGAATATTTTTCTGCTGAACGTCTCAGTGGAGACTTTTATAATATTATTAAGCTGGATGAGAATAATATCGCAGTCTATATAGGGGATGTGTCTGGCCATGGTGTTTCCGCCGCCATGCTAACAGTATTTGCTAATCAGAATGTTATACCATTAAAAGAAAAAGAGGATTTATCTGAAGAAATTATAGAACCAGGATTCGTTTTAAAAACCATTTATAAAAGCTTTAATAAAACAAATATTAACGATGAAAAATATATATTAATGCTTTATGGTGTTTATAATATTAAAAGTAAATGTTTCATATATGCATCAGCAGGAATTAATGTATCACCATATATTATTAAAAAATCAGGTAAGATATTTACAATGGATGTTAAAGGATTCCCAATCTGCAAGTTTGGAGATTATATCTCTCCATTTTATGATAACAGAAACATTCAGCTAGAATCAGGTGATAAAATTTTGTTTTATTCTGATGGCTTAGTTGAAGCTAAGAACAAAAACGGAGAGATATACGGCCAACATAAATTGGAAGACTTTTTAAAAAAGAATTATAATTTAAATTCAACTGAACTTAATATTGCTATTAAAAACAACTTATTCAATCACATAGGATATGGTGAAAAACTAATGGATGATGTAACATTTATAATTATGGAGATAATAAGATAAGCTCTTTGCTTCACCTGAATCCATTTTTTCTAACTTATCAAACATAATCATCTGATTATCATTAAGAACTAAAAAGTGAATTTACATGATTGAAATTAATCTTAAATTGCTATATAATAAAGAATCTGATTGGATAGACTATATATTGAAGAGCTTATCATAAGCTCTTTTTAATTGATGAAAAGAGGTAATAATATGATAAAAGTTGATAACTTATCTTACTCATTTCCGCAGAAAGATCTTTTTAATAAGATTTCATTTGAAATAGAAGAAGGTCAACACTGCGTTTTTATTGGACAAAGCGGCATTGGGAAAAGTACACTAATAGATATAATTATAGATCCGGAAAGTTACATGTTTGATGGAAAGTTACTGATAGACCCTAACTGTAGAATTGGGTATGTAAGCCAATTCTCACAACTAGATAAGACAAAAGAAATTACAGTTTTCGAATATCTTGGAGAGAGATTTATTAAGCTGCAAAATCAATTAAATAATATTTACACTAAAATGGAGTCAGCTTCGGATATGGATTCTGTATTAGAAGAATACCAACAAGCTGTAGATGCATTTAATGCAATAGATGGAGATAATTTCGAAAGCCTTATTAATAAGAAACTTAATCTTGCAAACCTAATTAATCATAAGGATAAGTTAATATCTGAACTTAGTGGCGGTGAATTCAAACTTATTCAAGTAATTAAGGAATCTCTTAATAATCCAGATTTAATGATTATGGATGAGCCTGATGTATTTTTAGACTTTGAAAACCTTAAGGCACTTAAAAACCTAATAAATTCCCATAAAGGGACATTACTAGTTATTACGCACAACAGATATCTACTGAATCATTGTTTTAATAAAATTTTACATCTCGAAAACATGGAAATACAAGAATTTGACGGAAGATATATTGACTATAACTTCGAATTACTTCAAACCAAAATTGAGTTACAAGAACTAGCTACTGCTGATGATGAAGAAATTAAGCGAAATGAGATCTTATTAGAAAAACTTAGATTTAACGCAAATCAAGATGCTGAAGCTGCTAAAGGAAAATCAGTAAATGCTAGAGCCAAGATTTTAGAAAGATTAGAAGCACGTAGAATTAAAGCACCATTTTTAGCGATTAAAGAACCCTATATACATTTTGCTACTGATGATGAAATCGAAGATAAAATTATTCTTAAAGTAAATAATTATAGTCTAACTTTCGATGATCTACTTCTACAAAATGTTAACTTTGAGATAAATTCTAATGATAAGGTAGCCATTATTGGTCCAAATGGGACAGGAAAAACTACTTTATTAAAAGAAATTTTCGGTAATAATAATGATGCCATTGAAATTAATAGTGATGTTTCAATAGCTTATTTATCCCAGCTTCAAGGAGAAACATTAAATGAATCTAATACAATAGCTGATGAGTTCTTCGATGCAGGATTTAAAACTTATGATGAAATTAAATCCTGTATTTCAAACTATGGCTTTGATAAAGAAATGATTAATCAAAAAATAGGGGCTTTATCTGGTGGAGAAAAAAACATGCTTCAATTAGCTAAAATTTCTAATAAAAAAGCAAACATGTTGTTACTTGATGAGTCCACAAGCCATTTAGACACCTACTCACAAATCGCACTGGAAAAAGCTATTGAAAATTATAAAGGTGCAATTCTAATGATTTCTCATGATTACTATACTATCATAAATTGTATGGATTATGTTTTAATCATTGAAGATAAGACAATTAGAAAAATGAGTATGCGTAAATTTAGAAAGATGATTTATGATAGTCATTTTGATAAAGACTATTTAGAAATTGAACAGAAGAAAAAATTGGTTGAAACCAAAATTGAATTGACCTTAAAAGATAATGATTTTGAGTATGCAAAAGTCTTATCTGAAGAGTTAGTAAGTCTAATTAAATTACTGTAAATTAAAAAAGGCAGTATAAATTAAACGGTACTCATAACCACTCTGAGTACCGTGTTTCTTAACTATACCTATATTGGCTTAATAACAAGCTTATACAAACAAATCTTTTCCTATTTCACATTTTCAGCTATAGTTTTAAGCATTTCATCTATTTCATTTTTACTAATCCATTTTCCCCTTACCATGACTCCCTCAATCTTTTTCATATTAGATATATCTTCTAATGGATTTTCATCTAATAGTATTAAATCAGCATTTTTACCTACCTCAACAGTACCAGATGCGTCTAGAACATTTAAGAATTCAGCTGCATCATAGGTTCCTGTTTTTATAGCTTCATAAGGGGTAAGCCCAGCCTTGACTAAATTGTATAGTTCATCATGAATTGAAAATCCAGGTATTATAAATGGGTTATTTGCATCTGTTCCTAATAGTATTCTTCCTCCTTTATCATATAATTTTTTAGCGATAATTTTATTCTTATCTATTTTTGATTGATACGCTACTCTATAAACTTCTATTTCTTCTTCTGGATAATCCAATCTTTCCTCCCAGATTTTGATCCACATAGGATGAACATAATCTATCCCTTCTAATTCTTCCTTATCTAATGCTCTATTAAACATCTCATAGACAACTATTGTAGGACAATTCCAGATATTGTTTTCTATGGTTATGTCATATAGTTTATCACTGTCAATATAATTATCTAAATGTTCTATGGATCGTTGACCTGATTGTAATGCCTTTTCTATGTTTACAGAATCTGGTATATGTCCTACTACAGGAATATCTTCTTTTTTAGCTGCTGCAATAATTGAATCATAAACTTCCTCTGTTAATCTCTCATATATTTTAATAAAATCATAATCCATTTTCTTATATCTGCTAACCCACAATTCTGCATGTTCTGGCATTGTTATAACAGTTGAGTCAGGCCATATTGGAGGCTTTCCATCTATTATAGGACTAGCTATATATAGACGTGGCCCTAAAACCTCTTCCTGCTCAATCTTTCCCCTCAACAATAATTTACTGGAATTACCAAACATATCTCTTACAGTGGTAACTCCATTAGCTAAATATAGTATAAGTTCATCCTCTAGCCACAAATGAACATGCATGTCGGTTAAACCTGGTACAAGATATTTACCCTTACCATCAATAACTATTGAATTTTTAGGTGCTCTTGTTTTCCAAGGTTTACCTATCTTAACTATATTTCCATCTTTAATCACTACGTTATAACCCTCTAATATGGTTTCCGTATTCATAGGTATAATATTTACATTTTTAAAAAGAGTTAATGAAGGGTCATTATTTAATTCATTACAGCCAACATTTAAAAAAGCAGAAATTATCATTAAACAAATAAGTAAAAATATTTTTAAATTACGATTTGTTATAAACATCATTATCCCCCTTACATATTAAACTGGAACATGTTGATAGGTACTGCCCCTTACTAATCTTTATTCCCTTTGATAATTCTTAATGCTATGTTATACGGAAAAACTCAATTAATTTTTGTCTTTGTTCATTATCTATATTTTTTCTATTATGAGCTTAATAACCAGTAAATTTCACTTAATAAAAAATTTGCAGGATGACCTATAGATATAATTCTAGTTAAGTACTTTAAAAGAGAAGTCAGCTTGAACTTCCCTTTTTGAATATTTTACAATATTTTTTTATTTGTTTATTGCACATAAGATTTTATTCAATTCTGGTGTATTTCATTTACATCTTATCTGGCACTTCCATTCCAAGTAAGTCAAGAGAAGTTTCTAAAATATTTTTTGTTAAAGTAATAAGACTTAACCAAGAGTTTTTCTTTTCAATATTTTCTTCACTTATAATTTTATTTTCATGATAAAATCTATTGAAAAGATTAGACAAATCATAAATATATTCACATAGCTTATTTGGTGCTTTTTCTAAGAAACTAAACTCTACTGCCTCATTGAATTTTGAGAGCTTTAACATTAAATCTCTTTCACCCTGACTATATGGTTCATGTATCACATCTGCACTATGCATTTTTTCCTCACTAGCTTTTCTCAAAATGGACTTAATTCTAACAGTAGTGTATAAAATATATGGTCCTGTATTCCCTTCAAAAGATGAGAATTTTTCTATGTCAAATATATAGTCTTTTGTAACTTGATTAGATAAATCTCCATACTTTAATGCAGACAATCCAACCTTTCTTGCTATATCATATATTTCTCTTTCAGTAAAACCTTTGTTTTCATCCAGTTTGTTAACTACACTATCTTGAATTATTCTAATCAAATCCTGTAGCCTCATAACGCCACCTTCTCTAGTTTTAAAAGGTTTACCATCTTTACCATTCATTGTTCCAAAACCAATAAAATCAAAGGATAGACTTTCATTTACAATTCTTGTTTTTTTAGCACATCTAAAAACCTGTTCAAAATGTAGTCCCTGTCTTTTATCAACAACATATATTATCTGATCCGGATTGTAATCCTTTACTCTTTGCCAAATAGTAGCAAGGTCTGTAGTACTATATAATATAGCACCATCTGATTTCAGTATTATTATTGGTGGAATCGTATAAGTGTCTGTTTCTTTGGCAACATCTATAACTAATGCTCCTTCGCTTTCATAGGTATAGTTATTTTCTTTTAGATAATTTACCATTTCATCAATATATTCATCACTATCACTTTCCCCCATCCAAAGGTCAAACTCTACATTTAAAGCACTATAATTTTTCTTCAGATCCTCTACAGAGACATTTAAAATATGTTTCCAAAGTGCTATATAACCTTTTCTTCCATTTTGTAACTCAAAGGTAGCTTTTCGAGCTTCTTCCATGGCTTCACTATTGCTTTTTGCTAGGGAGCTTGCCGCTGGATATATTTCCTCAAGTTCATCTATTGTAAAAGGAGCCTCCTCAGGATACTCACCTTTATAAGCCTCAATAAAATAAGGCAATTCTGGCATACGTCTTCTAATTTCAGATATTACCATTCCTATTTGCAAACCCCAATCACCTAAATGAACGTCACCTATGACATTGTGTCCTAGAAATCTGGAAATTCTCTTTATTGCTTCACCAATAATTGCAGTTCTAAGATGACCAACATGAAGAGGTTTAGCAACATTTGCTCCACCATAATCTACTATAATTGTCATAGGATTAACTGGCTCAGAACAACCATACTTCTTATCTTTGCTCATATCATTTATGTAGTCAACTAAGAAGCTATCCTTTATATTTATGTTTATAAAACCTGGACCAGCAGAAGAAACATCTTTAAAAACATTATCATTTTTCAATATTTTTAATATCTCATCAGCAATTTGTGTAGGTGACGTCTTATATTTTTTAGATGCAGGCAGGGCTCCATTACATTGGAATTGACACAAATCAGGACGATTGGATGTTGTAACATTACCAAAATTTCTTTCGTATCCACATTGTTCAAAAGCATCCTCAACTATTCTACTTAATATCTTTATCAACTTTTCCATAAGCTACCTCCTTATATTCAAATATATTTGATGTTCAACAAATCAAATTATTACTATATTTATAATGACAAAAAACCCGTCTCATAAACTGAGACGGGTGTAATTCCGCGGTACCACTCAAATTGACATATAGTCCACTCAAATACTTTAACGTAGTTAACGTATTATCCTCGCAATAGCTCAGACATCTTCTCCGAGGTCCTCTTCACCATTAGCTTTATTGCAAGACTCTCACTCTATTCTTGCTCGCTGTTAGAAATCTAAATGGTTACTCTCCTCTTCCTAGAATTTCCAACTTTATTAATTGATATTTATAATATATTATATATTCGGGAAAGTCAATAGATATTTTGAATAATCAACATGTATTAGACAGTTTTTTAAGGTTATGTAATTTGTATTATCTAGAGCCTAAATTACTTATTAATTTATCTATCATAGTTTATGTTGATCTAATTCCTTTTATTTAATATCACCAATTATGACACCTTAAATTAATTAAAGTTATTCGTTTCTATTTTAATTATGATTTCCCAAACAGTTGTTTATTAATAGTAAAATAAGTAATGAACTTCTATATTAGAACATATATAAATTCTAAAAGCTTCCTTTACTTATGATACAGTAGTCCCCTTGATTATTTTTTAATCAAGGATTTTTAAGTTAATTCTCTAATTCATATTTTGTAAAATTCTAACCAGTTCTTCTACATTTATTTCTTCAATCCATATATCTGGTTGAAATCCTTTAAATTCTTGGAAATAGTCTGGATGAAATACATTCCAGAAGTTTCCAAATCCAAAGGGTATATTAGAATTATTTAAATATGCATTAAATAATGAGGAACTATTAAGACAACCTGAAGTAGGCATACCAATAAATACTATATTCTTTAAATGATGAAGCCCATCGACCATCATCTCAGATGCCGAAGCCATTCTATTATCTGTTAGAACTATTAGGAGATTATCATTGTTGATAATCTTATCACTGGCCTTAATAATAACATGACTATCATTATAAACCTCCGCACCTGATGCTTTCATATAATCATCCCATTTCTGACCATTACTATCAGATTCAAACATTTTTTCTGACAAAATACCTAAACCATTATAGGAGTGATGAGTTTTTTCACCAGAATAAGCTTCAATCCATTGGTCTGCTAATATAGCATTCCCTCCAGCATTTCCTCTCAAATCTAGTATGGAAATATGTGATTCCTTCATCTCTTTAGCCGCTCTTAATACAAAATTTACTTCTTTTTCTTCTACAGGAAAATATACTCTAGGTAGATTTAAATATTTTATTCCATCTATATCCTTATATACTGGTTCCGAACTTTTTTCACTCGAATTTTTGATCTTCTTAAAAACTAAATCTATTTCTTCTCCATTAGATAATTTTATAGACTTTGGAGCTTCTTCTATTTCCTTCCCATACCCCATTAGTATATAGCAAGCCTTACCTTCCGATGTTATAGACGGCTTTAAAAAATCATTTAACTTATCCCCATTTTCTATATAGCTATCATCTAAAATAGAGTACAGTCCTTTCTTATCCTTAAAAAGTTGAAAATTTTCTACTGAATACCAAGACCTATTATCTGTTCTATGATTAAGATGTCCAATTATGAAATGAGCATCTTCTACAAAACTAAGTTCCTTTTCTATTAGAGTTTTCAACTCCTTAGATCTCATCCCATCGTGAATATTTTCTATAATATTTTCCTTTGCCTTTAAAAAACTATGATCTCCACCGTTGGCTAAATATCCAGCATAAGAACTTTTTAAATAGCTAAAATAATTATCTAAGTCTTCCTTTATTTGTTCCATACCTAATTCCTTATACGCTTTATACTCACCTTGAAACTTTAATTTTTTAATAAGAGAAACCATCTCTTCTCCAGTCTGATTTTCATCTATGTAGTTTTCAATCTTTTCTTTACTTATTAGAAAAGATTTTTTTAAACTTTTAAAATCTTCAATTGAAACTTGAGACTCCCCTGAATAGTCTATGGAATTTACTTCCTTAGTGAAACTAATGATTATAAGAGCAAAAAGTAAAACAGATACTAATATTAAATACTTTCTAATATTCTTCATATTCTCTATCCCCTTTCTAGGCTATTAGATTATATATTAATATTTACAGATTATTGGAACTATTATATCACATAAATATATATTTCAGTTTATAAGATATTTAATTTATAATCCACTCATATGTAATTTCTCTAAGTGATTATTAGATTCCAATACCCATATTAGTATTGAACTAAGTTTTAATTCTTCCAGCTTTTCTTTGACACTATTAAAAAGTAATTTTCCGATTCCTTTATTCTGATGGACTTTTAAAATATAGATAGCATATAATTCACCTATAGATTTATTCTCACTCTCTCTTTCCATACCACATGTAGCAAATCCAATTATCCCATGATTTACATCTTCAACAACAAACTTGAATTTATTATTCTTTGATGAATTATAAGTAAACTTACTCCATATTTCTTCCCTTTTATTACATGATAGCTCATCTAAAAATTTATCACTTATAATTCCCTTATATGTTGTCCTCCAGATGTCTATTCAAAACAAAAATAACCCGCTAGTCCAAGGCTATATAACCTTTAAACCAACGAGTCGTACACTTTATAATATTTCTTGTTTAATTTCAAAAGCAGTAGGAAAAGTAGTAGAGACGGTTCTTTTTACTTCACTTATCTTATTCTAATATAAAAGCTCTAATGGTTTTCCAATTAGAGCTTGATTTTTACCTAACCGATTTAAGTCTAACTATATCTTTATAATTCCTTGCCGTAAGCATTTCTACACTTAAAATATCTTCTTTAATTGATTCTATATCAGTGCCGATTTTCTCTAGTTTATCAAATATAATCATCTGATTATCATTAAGAATCTTTATATCTTCTTTTAATTCAGTTCTTGAACTAGCAATGTCTTCTTTTAATTCCTTTTTTGTATCTTGTAACTCTATATATAGTCTCTCTAATAGGTCAAATATTTGATCTTCTTTATTCATTTGATCACCCCTATTATCTTTTATCTCAAAAGAATCCTTTGATGTAGTATTAATTATAAAATATTTCCGGCTTTATTTAAATATGAAAATTTTACTACTCTCTATATTCTTCATCAAGTCCTGAACTAAATCCAAATAAATGATATATATATTCCTGCTTTTCATTTAATACTCGTATAATTCGAATCTTATCATATTCTAAGTAATAAAAAATATAATTTTTCTCTGAAAACAAATAACGATACTCTGTTCTCACATCAATAATCTTATCCAGACTGACTCCCGATAAAGGATATTGTTCCAACCGTCTTATATCAGATATTATATTTTTTATAATCCTAACCTAGCTTCAACTTCCTCTGCTGAAAGCCATCCTTTCTCTCTAGCATATTTCTGCCCTTCTTCTAGATTTGCAAGTAATCTTATGGATGCTTTTAGTTTAGCCAATTCACTAATTGTTATTATTGCATATTCACCTCGTCCATTTCTAGTTAAATAAACTGGGCTGTCTTCTTTTACCTCATTGAGTACTTCAGTATAATTTCTTAAATCTGATATTGGTTTAATATTTATCATAAGCTTCAGCTTCTTCTATATTTATTATATCCTTTGTGAAGACTAATATCAATGTAAATTAACATGTTAATTTACAGCATGTGTACATTAATTATATCCCCTGTTTACATAATTTAAGGTTAGGGTGCGCAACAAAAATTCCCCAAAACTCATCGTCTAAGGGAAATAAAACACACCTACATATTTACTTAAAATGCCTTCACCCCGGCTATTTTAACCTATTCCTTCTCTATCAACACAACACACTCAACATGGGTTGGGGAAAAAGTATGATATTAATACGGAAAAAGGAGGGTTTCGCGTAATTGTGAATCCCCCCCTTTTGACCATATTATAAAACTATAAGATTTAATACTCCCTATTTATTTTTTCTTGTTTTTTGTCCAAAGTATTGACATAGACCCATGTTTGCACAGTGACATAACGCTGGCCGATCCTTTCGGATTGATGTACTTCATCACAAAAACATACTGATACATACTATACCATTCTGTTTTCATACCATGCAACCTGTGCCTTCCACATGTCAGCGTATTTTCCTTTGCGGGCCAGTAATTCGTCATGAGTACCTATATCTGCTATTTCACCATTATTCATAACCACAATACGGTCAGCAAGTCTTACTGACCCCAGTCGGTGGGTTACAACAATTGCACATTTGCCTTGGACTAGACGTCTAAACTGGGTATAAAGCCGTGCTTCCTCAATGGGGTCAATTGCTGCTGTTGGTTCATCCAGAACTATAAAATCATTAATACGGTAAAGCCCACGAGCTATTGCCAGACGTTGCCACTGTCCACCTGATAGGTCAATTCCATCAAATTCAGGAGAAAGCATGGTATCTAAGCTAGCTACATCCTCATTAAACTGGGATTCTTGAAGGGTCATATGAATTTTTTCTATGTTCGGTGGGTTTTTTGTGTCGCTTATGGACACATTTTCTGCTAATGTCATTTTGTAACGTTGATAATTCTGAAATACTCCGGAGATGCCTTTATAAATAGCATTTGGATGGGTTGTTTTTGTATTTAGCCCACCAATTTCAACAATACCAGCATCAGGGATATATAAGCCAATGAGTAGTCGTACCAGCGTAGATTTGCCAGAACCATTTTCACCTACAATAGCAATTGTCTCACCTTCTTTAATAGTTAACCCTATATCATACACAGCCGCCTCATCACGGCCTGGATAGGTAAATATTATATCCTTTGCCACAATCCCCTTAGTAAAATCAGATGTTCCGGCTTCACCATCCACTTCATCCATGTCCATCAAGCGAAAATAATTTGCTACTTGCCCCAAAGTCTCGCTCCCTTCGCTAAGATGACTGGATACAATTTCATCCATTATAGAGAATACCTGTGATAAAGCTACAAATACGGAGGTAAAAGCACCAATGCTAATTTCACCTGTCATAGTAGCTTTGAACAATATAAGGATAGAAGCACCTAATCCCATAAATGACACAATATTCAATAAAAGCCTCAATATAGCCGCCTTGCGTTCGGTTTTCCAGGCCTTTTCCGTCATTTTTAGTAGGGTTTTAGTAAAAAGATTATTAAAAAATTGGAAACCACCTAGCATACGGGTTTCTTTATAGAATTCTCTGTTACCAATTGTTTTTTTATAATATTCACACTGGCGACGTAAGGGGGCATTTTCTTCTTCAAGTCTTGCAAAGACTTTCACTTGTGCTAATTGTCCCAAAATTGCAGGAACAAAAGCTATCAAAATAACCAAAGGCAATATAGGTGACAAAACAAATAAGTATCCTCCAACCGACACAAAATATACTAAGTAATAGGTAAAAATTTGTAAGCAAACAGAAGCAAAATGGCCGAGACTTTCGTACTCTAAGCATTCTCTTGCCTTGTTTATATCATTTAAAAAGTCAATATCCTCAAAGTTTCTAGCAGGTAATCGTCCCAGCTTTAGCTGAAATTCTGCCATAAATTTACCCATGTTCGTATAAGATACCTTACTAAACAAATATTGTCCAGTACCACTTAAAAACTGTTGCCCCACTATTATTACTGCAAGAATCCCAATGTAGGCAGCAATCTTCCAAAAGTCTTGCTCTCCTCTTGCTGTATCAGTTATAGCGTCAAACAACTTCTTTGTGCCCATTATTCCTGCTGTCCATGATAAAGCACGAAAGACAGCAACTCCTTGTTCCACAATGCCCCAGCCCTTGGCTTTTCTGAAATATTCAATGGAATTTCGTAGTACAACGAAAAAAACTCCAGACCTACCATCCTTCTTCACTCATACCACTCCCTTTGCACCTCAAACATTTCAGCATAAAGCCCCTTTGCTTTTATTAATTCACTATGGTTGCCTCTTTCCACAATACTACCTTTATCTATTACCAAAATCTCATCTGCCAATTTGGTAGAACCTAAACGGTGGCTAATAAAAATTGTAGTTTTGCCTTTCATAAGTCCCTCAAATTCATGGTAAATTTGATTTTCAGCAATTGGATCAAGAGCCGAGGTTGGCTCATCTAGGATTTTAATTGGGGCCCGACTCAAAAGAGAACGAGCAATAGATACTTTCTGCCATTGACCACCGGAAATGTCTATACCTTCCTTGTTGATTTTACCAAGGGGAGTTTTTATGCCATCAGCTAGTTTTTTGATGGTGTCATTTAGTCCAACTTTGGAAGCAATATCGAATATTTGCCTCTTGTCTATCTCTCGCGCGGCATCTCCAAGGGCAATATTATCTGCCATAGAAATTTGGTAGCGTGCAAAATCTTGATATACTACTGAAAATAAAGCTTTTATAGCAGATGCAGAATATGTCCTAAGCTCCTTGCCATTAATCAAAATCTCTCCATCATATTCATCATACAGTCTTGTTAAAAGTTTTATAATAGTACTTTTACCCACTCCATTGGCACCTACAAAAGCATAATGTTTGCCACAGTCTAATTTAAAGGATAGTCCATCCAAAATATACTCCTCGCCTTTAGGATATTTAAACCGCACATTGATAAATTCTAGGCTTTCAAAATCGATTGCTTCTTCATCTGGCAAATCAGTTGCATCATCAGTGCAATCAAGGTCTACAAAAGCTGTTAAGTCATTCATATATTCTTTAGACTCTGAGATATTTTTTGCTGCATCTTGTAATTGCCAACCAAGTGTTTCGACCATTCCAAATAAAGCTGCAATAATACCCATAAACATACCAGGGCTTACATCCCCTGCAATAACAGGGTTTATAAAGGTAAAGGCAGTAACAAGGGTAATCAGTACTAATGAAATACTTGTAGACTTCATAGCTATCCGCGTTTTTAGAAGTACCCTTAGCTGTATTTTACGAGCAATTTCAAAGTCCTCGTAATAACGCTTGGTAACATCCTCCACATATCCAAAAAGTGTACGTTCCTCCACAGCTTCCCGGTTGGTTAGTACTTCGTCAGAATAATAACTATAGCGTCGTTCATATTTTCGAGTTTGCACTTTAGCAGCATAATTTTTCTTTCCTGCCCAAAGAGAAATTCTAAAAAGCGGAACACTAAAAATTGCAATAACCAACCCTGCCCACCAGACCTGCGTCATAATCAATCCTAAAATGGAAACAATCGCAACAATGCTACGAATTATTGCCCCATAGGAACGGATCCCATCTAGAAATGTTTCTGTCATCTCATCTCCTACACGTTCAATTAATTCCCAACTGTCATCATCCTCAATATATTTGTAAGCAAGCCTTGCCTGTACATCCAAAATAGCAGGTATAAAATTACGTTCCAAAGCAAATTTAATTTTAGCTTCTATTATTTGCGATAAGCTACCCGACACGCTAGCTATTCCAACAACGGTCAGCAACATCCCTAGCGGTAAATAAATTGTCTGTGCTACCGCTCCACCTTCAAATACCCTAATGGCGGTATCTACAAAAAATGCTGTAGCATATGCCATTACAAATGTTGAAATAATGGCATCCCCAATGGCCAAGACCATCTGTAGCGCCAAGGCGAAGGGAGCGACTTTAAAGGGTAGCTGTAAAATATCTATCTCTTTATATTTTCGTTTCTCTAATTTCATTTTCAGCCTTCCTTTTAAAAAAAGTTAGTGTTAACCTATTTATATATTTAATAGATTAAAACTCTGTTTTATCAAGGGTTTCAATGTCTTTATGAAACAAAAAACAATGACCCCCCTTTTTTTGGTATAATTGAGTCGCTAAACAAACAAAAATCCCAAAGGAAAGGTTGATCATTGTAAACTCAATTATATCATATTTACTTTTATATAATCAATTTTTAATTTCTACTATTCGTCAATTAGTTTTATTTATTGTTAAAAATATTCCTTTACAAGATTTTAAAGATAATCATTTTAGCCCTAAATATCAAAAGTTTACTGTATATACTGTACCAATTATTAAAAAACTTGAACAACTTGATTACAAAATTCTTATTTTAGAGTACAAATCTAAAAAGGGTAAAGAATTAAAGCCTGTAAATCGACGTGGTACTAATACAGTTTTATCTTGATTCTCTTAAAAAGTTATCTCCTGAAGATCTAGAAGAATTTAGGGAAGATAAACAAAAATTTAAGCTTCATTATATTTATCGTGAGTTCACCGTTGACTTTTTCAAGGTGGATTTATCTTCTATGCCTAAAGGCTCTTTTAGTCTTAATTTTAGAACTTTCCCCCCCATATAATGGGCCTTTGCCTTACTTATCATGTTAATCTTGGTTTGTCTACTAGAGCTACTGCTAGGGCCCTATGGGAAGTTCATGGTGTTAAGATTTCCCATGTTATGGTTAGTAAGTATGCTAAAACTGCTTCTGCTATTGTTAAACCATTTGTTGATGATTTCGATTACAAACCTACTAACTATCTGGCAGCTGATGAAACATATGTTAAGATAAAAGGTGTTACTCATTATGTTTGGTTTGTTATGGATGCTCTTAAAAAATCAATTTTAGGTTATCAAGTTTCTAATACTAGAAGTATTGGCCCTTGTATTTTAGCTATGCGTATGGCTTTTGCTAAGTTTAAAGAGTTTCCAGGACTTAATCTTAATTTTATTTCTGATGGATATTCAGTTTACAATTTAGCAAAGCAACAATTTTTACTTAATGATAAAGACTTTAATCTCATTCAAGTTATTGGACTTACTAATGATGATCCTATTTCTAAAGAATATAGTTGGTTAAAGCAAATTATTGAACGTCTAAATCGAACATGTAAATTTTCTTACCAGGTTACCAATGGTTATGGTAGTGGTGAAGGCTCTGATTCTCATATAGGCTTGTTTGTCGCTTATTACAACCTCCTTAGACCTCATTCTTATACTTACTGGGAGCCTTTAAATTCAATTCCTGAACTTGAAAGAGTACCTAATATGCCTGGAAAGTGGCAGAAGATTATTGAATTATCACAAAGACACATTTTATCAAAACAAGCTTCTTAAAGCCTTTTACAAACTTTTTCATCAACCTCAAAGCATTTTGAACAATCGGTTTAATGGCTGTCAAATGGCTCGACCCTAAAATTTCTGACCTCTTGACTGACATTAAATCCGTATTGTTATGCTCAAAAGAGGTTGAGTGGAAAACATCTTAAAATTTCTCTTGCTATAGTTAACACTACCTAGAAGATCTCTCTGTTGAAATATTATATTTTATATAATACAATATAGTTATAAAAAAATAAACCAGAATCGATTCGGGGTTGTACTAGGGGTGGAGTATATGTACTGTGATTTAATCTCATTTGGGAAGTATATTAGTGCTAGGAGAAAAAGTTTTAGTTATACGCAACGGTGTTTGTCAAATCTATCTTCTGTTTCTATAGATAGTTTAAGAAGAATCGAAAATGGCAAAGTACATCCAACATACGAAACCTTAAACTTCCTATCAAGGCCACTAAAAGAGGATTTAAACAAAACTTTATTAAACTACCAGATTTTCAATAATGACGAGTATTTCGAAGTAAAACATAGAATTGAAAAAAAGATATCGAATGGATTATATAATGAGTTAGAAAAAGATTTAAGTCTATTACAAGAAATTTTAGTAAACTCTAAATTAGATAATTATCTCTCTATTTCTATAAAGCAATTAATCTTATTTTTAGAATCAGTAATATTAAACACAATTGATATTAATTATGAATCTTCTTTAGCTGTACTAACTGAAGCTATTCAATTAACAACTTCCAAATTTACTGTAGATAATTATATGAATTTTACTTATAGTGATTTCGAGATAAGGATTTTAATGAATATCGCCTTATTAAAAAACAAATTTAGCGATATAGATAAAAGTATTGAAATACTAACCTTCTGTCTATGTTGTAAAGAAATTGATGATATCAATTTGAAAATATCAATCATTTATAATTTATCATATAATTTTCACAGAATAGATTTACATGAAAAAGCTTTATACTATGCAAATAAAGGAATAAGTCTATGCGTAGAGAATAATAATATGTATGGACTAGGCTTGCTTTATTCCCGTAAAGGAATTGCTGAATTCTTCCTCGAAAATGATAATTTTATCAATTCATTCAAACAGGCAGTAAATATTTACGATATGGCAAATCAAAATAATTTAAAAAATATGCTAATAGACTTTTTTAGAAAACATGATATTAGTATTCTATAAAGTTAATGAATACAAGCCAGTCAGGATCACATCTCTAATCCTAACTGGCTCTATCTTAAATCCGTTATTAAATATTGCACTCAACCTCTGTTCCGTCAAGGAGTCCAACTGTTATCCTATCTTCAAAAACTAACATTTTCTCAATCATTTTAAAATATAAATTTATGTCAAATTCGTCTATTTTCCCTTTTTCTATAGTCCCTATAAACTCCTTAGCCCTATACTTTTCAAGTTCATCCACTTCACAAGCCCTCCACTTCTTTATAAAATCCTCCTTGCTTTCTACCAAGGCATTAAAGCTACTAACAAAGGCACTATATTGCACCCACCTAAGAAAATCTGCACCCCCTGTGTTCACAATTTTGCGTAAAGGGAGTTCAATCATAACTTTCCCATATTAAATCTACCTGAAAAACCATCAAAACCTCTTGAAATCAAGAGGTTTACATTGTATCAATATTTATGTCTATGTATGGTGGAGGCGGTGGGTGTCGAACCCACGTCCGAAAACATTTCCACAAGAGCTTCTCCGAGTGCAGTCAGTAATTTGACATTCCCTCCACTCATCTCCTACTGACAGGATATGAGTTTTAGTAGCTTCATAAGTTCCGTCCCAAGCTCAAAGCTTTGCAAGGTGCGGTACCCCACTAGATTGACACCTTAATCCAAGTCGTGGGTTTCTCGGTTAAGATGCGCAGCTACTAAGCTGCGAATGCGTAATTATCGTTTGCGTTTATATCTTGTGCCACTTTTAACGTTGTTTGGCGACAACGACTCGCTACTCCGGCTTCCACATCCCCGTCGAAACCAAATTCGCCCCCATATATTATATTTGTTTAGCAATTAATTATAGCAAATTTATAGATTTATGTCAACTATCTATACTTCTCTGATGCATGCTGCTGTATTCTTCTTTCTGCATCCTTCTTTGCTATATCATCTCTTTTGTCATAGAGTTTCTTACCCTTGGCAGTTGCTAGCTCTACCTTCACTAGACCATCCTTTATATATACAGACAAGGGAACTAATGTATAACCTTGTTGGGCTGTAGCAGCCATTAACTTCCTTATTTCCCTTTTATGAAGTAATAACTTTCTCTTTCTAAGGGGATCTACATTATATATATTCCCTTGCTCATATGGGCTAATATGGAGGTTGTTTATAAATATTTCTCCCTTTTCTATAGAAGCATAACTATCTTTAATATTTAGCTTCCCTTGTCTAATGGATTTTACCTCTGTACCAGTTAGAACTAGTCCTGCCTCCATGGTATCCTCTATAAAATATTCAAATCTTGCTTTTCTATTAGTTGCGACTATTTTAGTCCCTTTTTTCTTCATTTTATCACCATATTATAATTTCTTGTAATTAAGTTTAACAAATATATATGGTGATGTCAATGTTCTAGATCAATTCAAAGTCAATGTTTCTTTTTGCTACGTTTGCATCTATTACTCTTATTTTAACAGTATCACCTAATCTATATATTCTATTTGTTCTTTCTCCAATTATATAATATTTTTCCTCATCAAAATGATAGTAATCATCTAACATATTGTTAAAGTGAACTAATCCCTCTATAGTATTTTCTAGCTGCACAAACATACCAAAATTAGTTAGTGATGATATAATCCCTTCAAATTCTTCTCCAATATGTTTAGTCATATACTGAGTCTTTTTCATATCATCTACTTCTCTTTCAGCTTCTTCTGCTCTTCTTTCAGTCATAGAGGTATGTTCTGCTATCTCAGGTAATGTTACCTCTAGCTTTTCCTGTACTTGGTGATTTAGTTTTCCATTTAAGTAAGCCTTTATTATCCTGTGTATTACCAAGTCTGGATATCTTCTAATAGGTGCTGTAAAATGAGAATAATACTGTGCCGCAAGACCAAAATGTATCCCTGGCTCACTACTATATATTGCCTTTTTCATTGATCTTAACATCAATGTATTAATAAGGGTTTCTTCCTTCTTTCCCTTTATTTCCTTAGTCAATAACTGTAGTTCCTTTGGATGAACTTCATTTTGTCCTTTTAGTGTATATCCAAAATTGTGTATTAGCTTACTAAAGGCAGCAATTTTCTCTGGGGAAGGCTCCTCATGTGTTCTATATAAAAATGGAGTTTGAGACCAGAAGAATCTTTCTGCTACTGTTTCATTGCAGACTAACATAAATTCCTCTATTAATCTATTTGCAATTCTTCTATCTTCTTTTCTTATCTCTACAGGTACTCCCTTTTCATCTAAAATAATTCTTGCTTCTGGGAAATCAAAGTCTATACTTCCCCTTCTTTCCCTTTTATCGTAAAGTATATGGCATAACTCTTCCATTAGCTTTAAATCATCTGCTACCTTAGATAGTTTCTCTTTAGCTTCTTCATCATCATTTTCTAGAAAATCAGATACATCATCATATACTAATCTTTGCTTACTGTTTATTAATCCCTCAACTATCTCATGGTCTACTACCTTACCCTTTTTATCTATTTCCATAAACACAGACAATGAAAGTCTATCTACATTAGGATTTAGTGAGCATATTCCATTAGATAATTCCTTAGGAAGCATAGGTATTACTCTGTCTATTAAATATACTGAGTTACCTCTTTGCAAAGCCTCTTTATCTAATACAGATCTTTCTCTAACATAATGAGCAACATCTGCAATATGAACTCCAAGATAATAGTTTCCATTATCCTTCATTTCAATAGATACTGCATCATCTATATCCTTGGCATCAATACCATCTATTGTAAAGAGATTGAGATGCCTTAAATCAACTCTCCTACTAGCCTCTTCAGGATCTACCTCTTGTGGGATATTATTTGCTACTTCTTGAACTTTAGCTGGGAATTCCTCTGGTAGACTAAATTGCCTAATAATAGATAATATATCTGTTCCCTTTTCATCTAAATATCCTAGAATTTCAACAACCTTACCTTCTGGGTTTCTTCTAGGCTCTGGCCATGTGGTAATTTCCACAACTACCTTTTGATTAGTCTTTGCATTTTGTGTTTTAGCCTTTGGTATAAATATGTCATAACCTATTTTATGGTCATCTGGAACAACAAATCCAAAATTTCTATTGTCTTCAAAGGTACCAACAATAGTTTTATTTCTTCTTTCAAGGATCCTTATTATTTCCCCTTCTTCTCTTCTGTCACCTTCCTGCCTTCTAGTAATATTAGCTATTACCCTATCTCCATGCATTGCTCCATTCATATTCTCAGCAGGTATAAATATATCGCCTCTAGTTTTATCATTAGTAAGAACGAACCCAAATCCTCTTTCATGTCCTTCTAAAGTTCCAGCAACTAGATAGTCATTATCGATTAAACCATATTTATCATTTTTTGCTTTTATAACTACTCCTTCTCTTTCTAAGCCCTCTAATATCTTATAGAAGTCTTCTAAGTCTCTACGCTCTATGTCAAATTGAACTGCTAATTCTTCCTTTAACATAGGTTTATATTTTTTCTCTTCCATAAATTGTATAATTGATTCCCTAATACTCATCTTCATTCCTCCCCATCTAGGGTTTATATTTTTATATTCTTAGTTTATCTTTAGTATTTACCCATTTTTTATTAATCATCCCAAAATAGATAAATTTAAGGAGAGCAAAGCTCTCCCTATTTAATGATTTTTGAACCATATTGTGTTCTATTGAATAAGTTTGCCTCGTAAGAGTACATATTTGCTTTCTTTTCTTCATGAACCTTTAGGGCAATTGATATCAGTTCATCTATTAGTTTCTTGAATGGATATCCCTTTCCTTCCCATAGATAAAATGATATAGAGCCTGGTAAAGTATTTATTTCATTTATATATACCTTATTATTTGCATCTAATAAAAAGTCTATTCTTGAAACTCCCCTACCATCTATGGTTATAAATGCTTTTTTAGCCAATTCTTCTATTTCTTCTCTAATATTATCTTCTATTTCCGCTGGGATTATTCTTCTCTCACCACTGGATTTTCCACCCTTTTCATTGCTTCTTACATATTTATCCTCAAAGCTTAGGATTTCTTCCCAGCCAATAGGCTCCTCACATAAAGATGTGATTACTTCATTATCAAATCCTAAAACTGCACAATTTATTTCTCTAAGATTTTCCACTGCTTTTTCTATAATTATTTTTCTATCATATCTAATGGCTATTTCTATGGCATTTATAAGGCCTTCTCTATCCTTAGCCTTTGATATTCCTATACTTGAACCTAAGTTAGCTGGTTTCACAAATAGTGGATAGGATAACTTTTCTTCAATATCTTTTATAACTATATCTTTATCTTTTAACCATTTAGATCTATAGAACCACACATAATCTACTACTGGTAATCCATTAGCCTTATATACATCCTTCATAAGTATCTTATCCATACCTACAGACGAACCTAGTACTCCACAACCTACATAAGGTATATCCATCAACTCAAATATGCCCTGCACTGTTCCATCTTCTCCATTCATTCCATGAAATGCTGGGAATACTATATCTATTTCTCCAAGAATTTTTTTACCAAACAATCCTACTGTATTAGGATGGGCATAAATGTTCTTATCTCCATGATTAGGAGATAATATTATCTCTTTAGCATCCTTAAAACTACCATCCTTATAGTTTTTAAAATCCATAAGGCTATTTCCAGTTAGCCACTTTCCATTTTTATCTACATATATAGGCACTACTTCATATTTAGTCTTATCTATATTTTCTATTACCTGCATTCCTGTGATTACAGATACCTCGTGCTCTGCACTTCGTCCCCCAAAGATTACAGCAACCTTTTTCATAAGGAAGAACCCCCTTCATATTATTCACTATAGTTATCTGGTAAATCATTTTCAAATAATACAACATCCTTTGGCCTTGCTATCTTTTGAATATAGGATGTTGCCTCATCTAATGTATTTACTATAAATATATTATCCTTATTATAATTTACCTCCATCAATCCCTCATATATTGGTTTAGTTCTCTTTTCACCAACAAGAATTACATAATCACAAACCTTCCCTATATTTGTACCAAACTCTGTATTAGCTTCTACTTCCATTGACCCTAACTCCACCATGCCAGGTGTTACAATTATTTTTCTTCCTTCTTTGAACTGAGATAATACTTCTAATGCCGCCTTAGCACCAATTGGGTTAGAGTTAAAGGCATCATCTATTATAATAATACCTGTACCCGGATTTATTATATTTAACCTATGAGGTATTGGTTCTATATTTTCTATTCCTCTCTTTATTTCATCAAAGGATAATCCAAGTGCCTTTCCTACAGATACTCCTGCTAAGATATTATAAATATTATGTTTACCTAATAATTTAGTTGTACACCTTATAGAATTCCCTTCCTTGTCTTTGACTGTAAAAGTTGAACCAAATTCGGATACTTCTATATCTTCTGCGTATAGGTCTAGATTTTCTATATCCTCCAAACCATAAAGAATCTTTTCTTTAAAAGTCTTATCTGCTAATTTCTTTATATATTCATTGTCATAATTAAAGATGGCCACCCCATCTGTAGGCAGTTCTTCGATTAATTCGTACTTTGTTTTCATTATATTGTCTATATTTTTAAATGTTTCAATATGGGTTGGTCCTATAGAGGTAATAATCCCTATTTTAGGACTTACTAGCTCTGATACTTCTTTTATATCTCCAATATTTCTTGCTCCTAGTTCTGCAATAAATACATTATGTTCATCAGTTAATTGATTATTTACTACCTTTGATAAGCCCATTGGAGTATTGTAGGATTCTGGAGTATTTAACACCTTAAATTTTTCTTCTAATATAGTTCCAACTATAAACTTTGTACTAGTCTTTCCAAAGCTTCCAGTGATGCCTACTATGGTTAAATCTGTCCTAGACTTAATTTTTTCTTGGGCTTGTTGATAAAATCCCATATTAATTCTTTTTTCTATGGGCTTCATTGAATTATTTGATATCAGCATAAAAAATGCTTGTAGGTAATATAATCCACCTAATAAAATAACAAATATTACTGATGCAAATAAAACAAAGGTAGGTGGTCCATCAAGAAAATTACGAGTCTTTAAAATAAAAATCCCTACTAATATAGTATTAAATACTAAGTTAGTTATATATAATCGCTTTGCACGATTAGTAAATACCAATGGTTTCTTGGATTCATTCCTATCATTTTTAAAGGAAAAGGCTTTTTCTTTATTTTTATTTATCCATCTATGAAATTGTTCTGAATTATATCCTTCAAGCTGAAGCATTTGTAAAAAGTATTTTGATTTATTTGCTATTAAAATTAAAGCTATAATACCTATAATAATAAGTATAATTAACACAATAATCCCCCCACAAATTCAATTGACAATGCACAATGGACAACGGACAATAGAAAAACATAAAATAATAAAAACATTATTCCTTTAATCTTTTGATTGTCAATTGTCAATTGTCAATTATTACTTATATCCTATCATATTGCAAAAAATTTCTTAGTATTACTGCGAACCTTTGATAATCATCTAGATATGAATAATGTCCTGTTCCTTCTAACACTACTAATCCTGAGTCTGGGATTTCCTTTTCCATTATTCGCCCCATATATAATGGCGTCGACGTATCTTTATCTCCCCATATAAGTAAAGTAGGAGCCTTTATCTTATTCAATATTGGTAGTAGATTTTCATTTACTACTATTACCAATATCTTTCTCATAACGCCTGATGCATCTTTATAATCTGTTGATCCAAATTTCTTATAAAACTTCTCAATTTTTTCTTTATTATCTTGAAAAATAGTTTTATATATGGCTCTTAGAGTTTTAAAGCTATATACCTTTAAATAATATTTTGGTCCCCTTTTTGGTATTAATCCTGCACTATTTACAAGTACAATTTTCTCCACCAACTCTGGATACTTACTACCTAAAATAATGGATAGTTTGCCTCCAAAGGAATGTCCTATTAATATAGCTTTCTTTATGCCCATTGTATCCATATAGCTTTTTACTATATCTGCATATTTAAAAGAGTCAATAGGCTCATGTGGCTCCTCTGATTTACCAAAGCCTGGTAAGTCCAATGCATGTACTCTAAACTTATCCTTTAGTATATTAACTATTGGAAGAACAGTATTTATATTTGCTCCCCATCCATGAAGTACAAGTACATCTTTTCCTTTACCTTCTGTTATGTAATTTAGATCTAGATCATCTATAATCATTTCAATCTACCTCAACCCTTTTATATATTAGTATGCCCTTAACTATATGATTATATCATATTCTCACAGATTATTACACCATAAAAAAATCCCTCATAAAGAGGGATTTTTATGTTTATATATTAGAATATTCCGTTTCCAAATATTTGTGCAAATACTAATGCTACTATTGTCATAAGTTTGATTAAAATATTTAATGATGGTCCTGAAGTATCCTTGAATGGGTCACCTACAGTATCTCCAGTAACCGCAGCTTTGTGAGCCTCGCTACCTTTTCCACCGTGGTTTCCTTCTTCGATATACTTCTTAGCATTATCCCATGCTCCACCAGCATTTGACATGAATATAGCCATTAGTACACCTGTTACCAATGAACCAGCTAATAGTCCTCCTAAAGCTTCAGAGCCTAATATTAGACCTATAGCCACAGGAACTATTACTGCTAATAATCCAGGAATGATCATCTCTCTAAGTGCTGCTTTTGTACTAATATCTACACAAGTAGCATATTCAGGAGTTGTTTTTCCTTCCATGATACCTGGGATTTCTCTAAATTGTCTTCTTACCTCTTCAATCATTGAGAAAGCTGCTTTACCTACTGCATCCATAGTCATTGCTGAGAATAGGAATGGTAGCATACCACCTATAAAAGCACCAGCTATAACAGTTGGTTTTGTTAAGTCTATACTTACAAGTCCTACTGCTTGAGTATAGGAAGCAAATAATGCAAGGGCAGTAAGTGCTGCTGAACCAATTGCAAATCCTTTTCCTATTGCTGCTGTAGTATTACCTACTGAATCAAGTTTATCTGTAATATTTCTAACATTATCTGGCAATTCACACATTTCTGCAATACCACCAGCGTTATCTGCTATTGGACCATAAGCATCTACTGCTATAGTCATACCAGCTGTTGATAACATACCTACTGCCGCTAAAGCGATTCCATATAATCCTTGAGCTGCGTCAGTTGAACCACCTGATACATAGTAAGCTACTAAAATACCAATAGCTATTACAATAATAGGACCAGCTGTTGACATCATACCTACTGAAAGCCCACCAATAATATTAGTTGAAGCTCCTGTTTCTGATTCAGCTGCTATTCTTTGTACTGGTTTATGATCTCCTGATGTATAGTATTCTGTTATTCTAGCTACAATAAGTCCTACTGCAAGACCAGATAATATTGCTATAAATGGTTTATATGATGCTAATATATAATTGCTCAAGAAGAAACCTGCTACTACTGTGATTATTGAGCTAACTAATGTACCATTATTTAATGATTTTTGAGGATCTTTATCTCCTCTAACAAAGTAAACACCTATAATTGAAGCCACAATTCCTATAGCTGAAAGTGCAAGTGCAAAATAAACTCCTTCTTGTCCATAAGCCACAAGTCCCAAAGTAATAGCTGATATAATTGCTCCAACATAGGACTCGAATAAGTCTGCACCCATTCCTGCTACGTCTCCAACGTTATCGCCAACGTTATCTGCAATAACTGCTGGGTTTCTTGGATCATCTTCTGGAATTCCTGCTTCTACTTTACCTACTAGGTCTGCACCTACGTCTGCTGCTTTAGTGTAAATTCCTCCACCTACTCTAGCAAATAATGCTATAGATGAAGCACCAAGTCCAAAACCTGTTATAATATTTGCATCTTCAAATATTATATAAAGTACGCCTACACCTAAAATTCCTAAACCTACAACACACATTCCCATTACTGCTCCACCTGAGAATGCAACGTTTAATGCCTTATTCATTCCTGATTCCATTGCAGCATTTGCAGTTCTTACATTTGCTTTAGTAGCTACCTTCATACCAAAGTATCCTGCACATATTGAGAATAATGCTCCAAGTAAGAAGCAAACTGCTGTGCTTAAATTAATAGCAAATATTAAAATAATAAAGAGTGCTACTACGAAAATTGCTAAAGATTTGTACTGTCTACTTAAGAAAGCCATGGCACCCTCTTGAATGTAAGTTGATATTTCTTTCATTCTAGCGTTTCCAGGACTAACTTTATTAATACTGCTTGCTTTATACAAAGCAAATAATAACGCCAATACTCCTACTACTGGCGCAGCAATTAATGCCAAATTCATTTCTATTCCTCCTTTGTTATTTAGCTGCTAAAACTAAAGTAGATATTATAAAGATAACAGCTGATATTACTGTTATTCTCTTAAGCATGTCTTCACGGCTCTTTCCTCTTGATTTACCCCATAATGAATCCGCTGAGCCACCTGCTAAAGTACCTAACCCTTGTTCACTACCCTCTTGTAATACTACAGAAACTATTAAAGATAAGCTTGATGCAAGAACTAATACTGAAAAGAATATTGTCATATTTACACCTCCTACAACTATAGTAGATAGTAATATATCCCATAAAACATTAATATTTTAACATAGTAAGAGCATAAAATCAAGAGTATAGAAATCCTATACCTTAAGATTTTATGCCCCCAATAACTATTTCTTTAGATTATAAAATGTTTTTATTCCTTTGTAAACTGAACCATCACCTAGCATATCTTCTATTCTAAGTAACTGATTGTATTTTGCAACTCTATCTGTCCTTGAAGGAGCACCGGTTTTAATTTGCCCTGCATTTGTTGCTACTGCTAAATCTGCTATGGTAGTATCTTCAGTTTCTCCTGATCTATGGGATATAACTGCTGTATAACCATTTGTTTTTGCCATTTCAATTGTATCAAGTGTTTCAGTTAATGTTCCTATTTGGTTTAACTTCACTAATACTGAATTTGAAATACCTAAATCTATACCTTTGCTCAATCTCTCAGTATTTGTAACGAATAAATCGTCTCCTACTAATTGAATCTTTTTGCCTAATCTTTCTGTCAATAACTTCCAACCATCCCAATCATCTTCTGCTAAGCCATCTTCTATGGAAATAATTGGATATTTCTCTACTAATTCTTCATAATAACGGATCATTTCCTCTACTGTAAGAGTTCTACCTTCTCCAGCTAAGTTATAAACTTTTTTCTCTTCATCATACATTTCTGTAGCTGCTACATCTAATGCAAGCATGATTTCTTCTCCAGGTTTATATCCAGCCTTCTCTATAGCTTCTACTATAGTCTTTAACGCCTCTTCATTACTAGATAGATTTGGTGCAAATCCACCTTCATCGCCTACTGCTGTATTTAAACCCTTAGATTTAAGAACAGACTTTAAGTTATGGAATATTTCTGCACCCATTCTAAGAGCTTCTCTAAAACTCTTTGCTCCCACTGGCATTACCATAAATTCTTGGATATCCACGTTGTTATCAGCATGTTCTCCGCCATTTAAAATATTCATCATAGGAACTGGTAATGTTTTAGAATTAACTCCACCTACATATTGGTATAAAGGCATTCCTAAATAGTCTGCTGCAGCTCTTGCTACTGCCAGTGACACACCAAGGATTGCATTGGCACCTAATTTACCTTTATTTGGTGTGCCATCTAATTGAATCATTAACTTATCTATTGCTGTCTGCTCAAATACATCCATACCAATTACTTCTTCTGCTATTATATTATTGACATTATCTACGGCGTTCATAACACCTTTTCCTAAAAATCTTTCTTTATCTCCATCTCTTAATTCTACAGCTTCAAAGGCTCCTGTACTTGCTCCTGATGGAACTAAAGCTCTACCGAAGGCACCACTCTCTGTCCATACCTCCACCTCTACTGTAGGATTGCCCCTTGAATCCAGTACTTCTCTTGCATAAATATCAACTATTATACTCAAGTTAATTCCTCCTTTTAATAAGTGATTTTCCTGTCATTTCTTCTGGTTTATCTAAACCTAATAATTCTAATAAGGTTGGTGCTAAATCTGCCAATATACCTTCCTGTAACTCTGTATTTTTATCTCCTACAAGAATCAACGGTACTCTATTACTTGTATGGGATGTTACAGGACTGCCATCTTCATTTAATAGCATTTCTGCATTTCCGTGGTCTGCTGTAATTAAAGCCTTACCACCTTTTTCTAATAGAAGAGGGATTATTTCCCCTAAAGAACTATCTACTGTTTCTATAGCCTTTACTGTAGCTGGTACCACACCTGTATGGCCAACCATATCTGGATTCGCAAAATTTAATATAATTAAATCATATTTATCCATATTTAATCTATTTAATACTTCATTTTTTACTTCTACTGCACTCATCTCTGGCTGTAAATCATAGGTTGCTACTTTTGGAGATGGAATCAATACCCTGTCTTCATTTTTATAGGGTTCTTCTATACCACCATTAAAGAAAAATGTTACATGTGCATATTTTTCAGTTTCAGCAATCCTAAGTTGAGACAACCCTTTGTTGCTAATATATTCTCCTAAAGTATTTATAGGCGCATCATCACTATAAGCCACTTTTACATTCTCTATAGTCTTATCATATTCTGTCATTGTAACATAGAATGTTTTTACCTTTTTTTCTCTTTCAAATCCCTCAAAATTTTCATCTACAAAGGCCCTAGTAATTTGTCTAGCCCTATCTGGCCTGAAATTGAAGAATATGATTGAATCATTATTATCTACAGTTGCAATAGGTTTATCATTCTCTTTTATAACTGTAGGAATAATAAATTCATCTAGAACATCTTGACCATAGGACTTTTCTATTGCCATTATAGGATCATTGCTTTCATTACCCTTACCTAATGTAAAGACATCATAAGCTAATTTAGTTCTATCCCATCTCTTATCCCTGTCCATTGCATAGTATCTACCAGAAACAGTGGCAATTTTTCCTACACCTATTTCATCTATTTTCATCATTAACTCTTTTATATCTTCCTTGCCTGCAGTTGGTGATACATCTCTTCCATCCAATATTGCATGAATATAGACATTGTAGAAGTTTTCCTTTTTCATCAATTCCAGCAATGCATATAAATGAGTATTGTGGCTATGAACTCCTCCAGACGACACTAATCCAATTAAATGAATCTTAGAATTATTCTTTTTAGCATTCTCTATTGCTTCTAAGAATTCTTCCTTCTGAAAAAAATCACCATCTTTTATGGATTTAAATATCTTCGTCAAATCCTGATATATTATACGTCCAGAGCCGATATTTAGATGTCCAACTTCTGAATTACCCATTTGCCCCTCTGGAAGGCCTACAGCGAGTCCCGATGCTTCCAGAGTAGTATTAGGATACTCTTTAAATAATCTATCTATATTAGGTGTCTTGGCTAGTTTAACGGCATTTCCTTCATATTCCTTTCCTATACCAAAACCATCTAGTATTATTAGCATAACTGGCATGTTAGTAGCCTCCAATTAAAAATTTATTAAACTTACAAAATCATCTGCTTTTAGACTTGCTCCGCCTACTAGAGCACCATCTATTTCACATTTATCCATTAATTCCTTTATATTACTTGGCTTCACAGATCCACCATATTGTATCCTGATTATGTCTTTCTTCGCTCCATATTTACTTCCTATGGTCTCACGTATAAAACCTAACATATGGTTTGCATCATCAGATGATGCAGTCTTTCCTGTGCCTATTGCCCAAATTGGTTCGTAGGCAATTACTATATTTTCTAAGTCTTTTTCCTCTATATCTTCAAAGGCTTTTAACACTTGATCCTTTACTATTTCATTTTGTATATTAGCTTCTCTTTCCTCTAGAGTCTCTCCTACACAAACTATTGGCTTGATGCCATGTGAAATAGCAGATTTTATTTTTTTATTTACAGTACTGTCCGTTTCATTAAAATATTGACGTCTTTCCGAGTGACCAATGATACAATAGTCAACGCCTATTTCCTTCAACATCTTTGGAGAAACTTCACCTGTAAAGGCTCCACTTTCTTCCCAGTGCATGTTTTGTGCACCTATCTTTATATTAGTATTCTCTACAGCCTTTTTGATTTCTGTAAGACAAATAAATGGTACACAAAGAACTGTCTCAACATCATCTCTAAGTTTATGTGATTTTATCTCTTCTACCAATTGTAGCCCTTCACTTATTGTATTATTCATTTTCCAATTTCCTGCGATTATAGGAGTTCGCATTATATCTACCCCCTTATTTTTAATTGACAATTGACAATGAAAACTATAAACCTATTTTTTTTGATCAGTATATAAATATATTATCATTATGGACATTAAAATATCTTATATCTAATCTTTTAATTATCAATTGTCCTCTATTAGTTATTCTTTAATAATTGTCAATTGTCCATTGTACATTGTCAATTGTTATTCGATATTGCTTCGATTCCTGGTAAGATTTTTCCTTCTAGTAGCTCTAGGGAAGCTCCTCCACCTGTTGAAATATGAGTCATCAACTCTTTATAACCTGATTTTTCAACTGCTGAAGCTGAATCTCCACCACCTACTATGGTTATAGCATCTGATTCTGCCATGGCCTTTGCTATTAACTCTGTACCCTTTGCAAAGTTTTCCATTTCAAATACTCCCATAGGACCATTCCATATTACAGTCTTTGCTTCTTTGATAAAATTAGAGAATATATTTATTGATTCTTCTCCTATATCTAAACCCATCATATCTTCTGGCATATTTTCTATCTTAACAGTTTTAAACTCAGTATCATTTTTAAATTCCCTAGCAACCACTACATCTACTGGTAGCATTAATTTTACATTATTAGCTTTTGCCTTTTCCAATAAATCCTTTGCCAAGTCTATCTTATCTTCTTCTAATAAGGATTTACCTATTTCATAGCCTTGAGCCTTCAGGAATGTATAGGCCATTCCTCCCCCAACTATTATTGTGTCTACCTTATTTATAAGATTTTCTATAACACCTATTTTATCTGATACCTTAGCACCACCAAGTATTGCTACAAAAGGTCTTTCAGGAGCTTCTAAGGCCTTACCCATGATAGATATCTCCTTCTCTACCAAAAACCCAACAGCAGATGGTAAATAAGTGGATACACCTACATTAGACGCATGGGCTCTATGGGAAGTTCCAAAGGCATCATTTACATATAATTCTCCTAAGGATGCTAAATCTTTAGCAAATTCTTCTCCATTCTTTTCTTCTTCTTTTCTATATCTTGTATTTTCAAGGAGTAAAACATCTCCGTCTTCCATAGCTTCTACTTGTTTTTTTACTACATCAGATACTACATTATCATCTTCAGCAAATATAACTTGCTTTTCTAATAATTGTGTTAGTCTCTCCCCAACAACTTTCAATGAATATTTTTTATTAGGCTCTCCCTTTGGTCTACCTAGGTGTGACATAAGGATTACTTTTGCACCTTTTTCGATTAAATAATTTATAGTTGGCAAGGAACTAGTTATTCTTATATCATCGGTAATCTTACCATTCTCATCCATAGGCACGTTGAAATCACATCTAACTAATACTCTTTTTCCTGCAAAATCTAAATCCCTTAATGATTTTTTATTTAACATAATAACACCCCATCATAGAATTTGATGAATAAGTTCACCTTCTGGTGCCAGGCACCAGAAAGTGAACTTATTATAATTTAAAATTCACAATTCAAAATTCACAATTGGCGTAAGCCTATTTATTAGCTACTAATTTTACAAGGTCTACTACTCTTTCTGAATATCCCCACTCATTATCGTACCATGAAATTACTTTAACCATATTATCAATAACCATAGTTGATAATCCGTCTACTATTGATGAACGAGGATCAGCTATATAATCTGAGGATACTAATGGCTCATCTGAATATCCTAATATGCCTTTTAATTCTCCTTCACTTGCTTCTTTTAATGCCTTGTTTACTTCTTCAGCTGTAACTGGTTTTTCTACTTCAAATACTACGTCTACCATAGAAACAGTTGGAACTGGAACTCTTACTGAGAAACCATTAAGTTTTCCTTTTAACTCTGGAAGTACTAATGCTACTGCCTTTGCCGCTCCAGTTGTTGTTGGGACAATATTTTGTGCTGCTGTTCTTGCACGTCTAAGATCTTTATGTCTCTTATCTAGTATTTGTTGATCATTTGTATAAGCATGAATTGTAGTCATTAAGCCTTTTTTAACACCAAATTTTTCTAATATTACCTTAGCTACTGGTGCTAAACAATTTGTTGTACAAGAAGCATTTGAAATAATATGATGATTAGCTGGATCATATTTATCTTCGTTTACACCTAATACTATTGTAATATCTTCGTCCTTAGCTGGTGCAGTAATGATTACTTTTTTAGCACCTGCTTCAATATGCTTAGATAAACCTTCTCTATCCTTAAATGCTCCTGTAGAGTCAATTACCAATTCAACACCTAGTTCTTTCCAAGGTATTTGAGCTGGATCCCTATGAGCTACTACCTTAATCTTTTTACCATTGATTATAAATCCATCTTCAGCTACTTCTAATGTACCATTGAATTTTCCGTACATAGTATCATACTTAAATAAATGAGCTAAATCTTCTAAGCTTCCTGATGCATTTAATGCTACTATTTCAAATTCATCTACTCCATTTTCTGCATAAGCTCTTAATACATCTCTACCAATTCTACCAAATCCACTTAAACCAACTTTCATTGCCATAACTAACTCCTCCTATTTATTTATATTTTTAATTTTTATATATCTTAGCTACTTTATAGCTTTACCTACAATTTCACATATTCTTCTTGCAGCAGATTCATCTGTTATTAAAGTCATATTTTTATTTAGAGTAGACACAGAAATTATAGCCTCTGCCTTTTCTTCTCCACCTGCTACTCCAATAACATTATTTAGGGATTTAAACTTTTCAAGAGATAATCCTATGGTCTTAAACTCCCAAACCTCATTCCCCTTAATATCAAAATAATGACCAAGTGCCTCAGCTACTGCCCCTTCATTAATTAACTCTTCTATCTTTTCCTGAGATAAATTTCTCCTTTGAGCCATAGTATCTGCTCTACCAATTCCAAATACAAGAAGATTCATATTAAGGATCATTTCCATAGACTCTCTAATTTCTTCATTCTTTAGCATAAGCTCTAAGGCCTTTTCTTCTAATCCATCTGGAACATATAACAATCTATATGAACCACCTAATTGTTGTCCTAATCTTGCTGCTACGGAGTTGGATTGAGTCTCTACTTCTCGGCCTAATCCTCCCCTAGCTGGTATAACTACTATATCCCTAGTTTTATTATCACATACAGTCTCTTCTGCTACAACAGCCATTGTACTTCCACCTGTAATACCGATTATATCCTTAGGTTGAATGATATTTTTCAATACTCTAGATGTAATTTTACCCATATCCTTTAGAACCATACTATTTTCTGCAGAATTCCCAGGTACTATGATCATTTTCCTTATTCCTAGTAATTCCTGCAATTTTTCCTCCAACTTAGGAATCCCCTTTAGGTTACCATAGATTAAATGCAATTTTTCTAAAGTGTTTCTTCCATCTTCTGTGATATACATACCCATTAAATCTATATTTATCAACCCTTGATTTTTAAGTATACTTACCTCATCTCTTATGGTTCTTTCCTTAAAACCTAACTCACTTGATAAAGTTCTTCTGCCTATAGGTTGATTATAGGAAATAGCCCTTAGAATAAGATATCTCTTTTCAATTATTTCAATTATCTCTGGAGTTAGCTTTTTTAATAATTCTAATATTTCCATTAAATCACCTCATAAGAACTCTTGATTACTAGGTTGGTCGTTTTTTGACCCGGATATGTATTTTTTGTCCCACGAACTTTAAACAAATGGCAGAATGTAAATTCTACCACTTATAGTATATATTATATTTATTTTTTATGCAACAGGTAAAACTAATATTTTCAATTAGTATCTTCTCCTCATGGAGGATGAAGGTATACCTAATTCATCTCGATATTTTGCAACAGTTCTTCTGGAAATATTTATACCTTGTTCCTTTAATAACTCTGATATTTTTTGGTCACTATAGGGCTTCTTAGTATCTTCACTATCTACAACATCCTTTAATGTAACCTTGATACTTGTTGAAGATATATCACCCTCATTTCCTAAAATCCCAGTAGAGAAGAAGTATTTTAGTTCAAATAACCCCCTAGGAGTTTGTACATATTTACCATTTGTTGCTCTTGATATAGTTGACTCATGCATCTCTATATCATCTGCTATATCTTTTAGTGTTAAAGGTTTTAATGCTTTTTCTCCCTCAATAAAGAAATCTTTTTGAAATTTTACTATGGACTCTATTACCTTTTTGATTGTATTTCTTCTTTGTTCTATACTTCTAATAACCCACATTGCTGAATTAAATTTCTCATTTAGGAAATCTATAGTATTTTTATCTCCACCTGATTTCATTAGCTCTCTATAATAATTGTTTATATTAAGCCTTGGTCCTGTTACATCATTTAATATAACAACAAGCTCTCCATCTATTAACTGAATTTCAGCATCAGGAGTAATATATCTTACATCATCACTACTCCCTCTAAATGCTCTACCAGGCTTAGGCTCCAATCGTTTTATATAGTCACAAGCCTCTTGAACTTCTCCCAATTCAAGATTTAACTCCTTAGCGATTTTTTGTATTCTATTATAGCCTAAATCCTCTAAATAATCATCAATTATGGTGATAATATAACTTGTGGCATCTTTTTTATTCATGACTTGAATCAACAGACATTCTCTTAAGTCTCTTGCTCCAACTCCTGCTGGTTCAAATGTCTGTATAATATCTAATATTACCTCAACATCTTCCATTCTACATTTCATAAATTTTGCAATCTCATCTGTTGAAATATTAAGGTATCCACTTTCATCAATATTTTGTATTATATATTCTCCAATCTTATGCTCTTTATTATCTAAAGAAATAAGACTTAGTTGCGACATTAAATGCTCCTTTAATGTAGGCTCATAGGATACAAAGGATTCATAGTTATACTCCTTTATATTTTTATCAACTTGAGGCCTATAGCTAATATCGTCATACTTATCTAAGTATTCCTTCCAATCTATATCATTATCATTAGTATATTTATCTAAATTCTCAAACTCCTCAGAAGAACCTAATGACTCGAGCATAGGATTTTGTTCCATCTCATTTGTTATATATTCCTTTAACTCCAGACTATTAAATTGCAACAATTCTATGGCCTGTCTTAATTCTGGTGTCATTATTAATTTTTGCGACTGCTCAAGAGTTAAATCATAGCTAAGTCTCATCTAGCTCAACCTTCCTAATATATAGTCTTAACTATATTATAACAGATTATCAGAAAAGTACAAAAAGAAAAAGACAAGGTTCCTTAATAAACCTTGTCTTTTTCAATATTTCTACCTCTGAGATTTATCATAAGGTATACCTTCTGCCTTTGGTGCCCTTGATTTCTTTGAAGTAAATGCAAGTACTACCATTGTAGCAATATATGGTAACATCTTATAATAGGTCTGATTGATTCCTAGATCATGTAGGAAAGGTATAAGAGCAACAGAATATGCTAAGGTTCTTAAGAACGCAAAGAACATAGCTGCAAGAAAAATTCTTATTGGCTTCCATTGTCCAAAAATCATTACTGCAAGAGCTAAAAATCCAAATCCAGCTACTCCTGTATGTCCGTTTACATTTCCATCCATAACTCCAACTGAATAGAAGAATCCTCCAATGCCACCTAAAATTCCTGAAATGCTAGTACCAGCATATCTCATTTTGTGAACATTGATACCTACAGAGTCAGCAGCATGAGGATGTTCCCCACATGCTCGAAGTCGTAGGCCAAACTTCGTTTTATAGAATACAATAACTGCTATTATAAGAAATACAACACTGATTATAACCGTCAGATAGGTTCTTTGGAAAAACATTTCTCCAATAACCGGAATCCTTCCAAATACTGGTATTTCCTTAATATAAAAGTTCATTCTTGTAGTGATACCATCACTATTAAAGAACATTTTTGAGAACAATAAAATTGCTGCTGGAATAAGCATATTAAGTGAAGTACCAGTAATGACCTGATCAGCCTTCATAGTAACTGCTGCAAAAGATAAAAGCAGTGAATAGATTAAACCTGCCAATGCAGCTATTAACATTCCTAAGATTAGAACTGTTTGTGGGTTTAGACCTGAATTTTGAACGAAGTATACAAACAAGGCCCCAAAGAATGCTCCAAAAAGCATTATACCTTCAAGTGCAATATTTACTACACCACCTATTTCACTAAACATACCACCTAAAGCTACTAGAAGCAATGGCATTGCTACAGGAAGCATATTTTGAATTAAATAATATATAGTGCTCATTATTCTGCCTCCTTTGTATCATTATCAGAAACTACATTTGAATTAGCCTGTTCTGATTCAACTTCTGATGTATGAGAAATATGGATTTTCCCAAATCTATTCTTAATAAATTTAGCTAATGTTGCATTCATTATCATCGCAAAAGCTGAGAAATAAATGATAACAGCTATAACAACGTCTATTATCTCCGGCTTATATCCTACAAGACTTGCTAGAGTTCCACCACGCTGTATATGGGAAATAAATGCCGATGAGAAAATAATCCCTATAGGATGAGAATTACCTAAAAGAGCAACAGCTATACCATTGAAGCCGTTAGCAGCAATAATATTAATAGGCTCATAGGTCATACTACTTCCTGCAATAGCAGATGGAGCAAGTATTGAGAATGCTCCTCCAAGTCCTGCAAGTCCTCCAGCTATTACCATTGTAATAATTATATTGGTTTTTCCTTTCATACCAGCATATTCACTAGCATACTTATTAAATCCTGTGGCTTTTAATTCATAGCCAAATGTAGTTTTTTGAAGCACAATGTACAGGATTATTCCAATAAGCATTGCAAAGATAATTCCAAAGTTTACATTAGAACCTGGAATACCAAGGCGAGGAATCTGTACACTAGCTGGTAAATATTTGGTTCTTGCTTTATCTGCTACATACATAATAGAGTTTCCTTGAATTAGCATATCAACTAAATACATACCAATATAGTTAAACATTATTGATGTGATTACTTCGTTTACATTAAGGAGAGCCTTGAAAATTCCAGGTATAAAACCCCAAAGCATTCCTCCAAGCATTCCAGCTAAAATAGCTACAATCCAATGTATACCGCTTGGTAGTTCCCACATAAAGCCCACATATAGAGCAAAAAACATTCCCATAGTATATTGTCCTGAGGCTCCTATGTTAAATAATCCCATCTTAAATGCAAAACCAACGGCCAATCCTGTCATAAGTATAGGTGTTGCAAAATAGAAGACATCACCAATACGATTAAATCCTCCAAAGATTATATAGTTAAATCCTGCTAACGCATTTCCTGGTGCAGCAGCAAGCATTACAAAAAATCCAAAAATTAGACCAAGGAAAATAGCCATTAGTGCTGATGAAAATGATGAAAATCCTTTGCTGTGTATTACATTTTTTAACTCAAATTTACTTTTATTATATGAACTATTGTTATTCTCCATCCTTAATCTCCTTTACCATATCACGTTTTGCGCCTGACATGTAAAGTCCAAGCTCCTGAACAGTTGTTGTCTTTGGATCAAGTTCTCCTACAATTTCGCCCTCATATATAACTAATATACGATCAGATACATTCATAACTTCTTCTAGCTCCAATGATACTAAGAATACTGCCTTCCCTGCATCACGTCTTGCAACAAGCTGTTTGTGTACATATTCTATAGCTCCTACATCTAGACCTCTTGTAGGTTGTACTGCTATCAGAAGCTCATGCTCCTTGTCAATTTCCCTTGCAATAATTGCTTTCTGCTGATTACCACCAGACATAGATCTTGTTATAGTAATAGGTCCCTGTCCAGATCTAATATCATATTTTTCTATAAGTTTTTTAGCATATTTTCTTACTTCATCAAATTTAATAAATCCTCTTTTTTGGAACGTAGGCTGCCAATATCTTTGAAGAACTAAATTCTCCTCTAGTTTATAGTCAAGTACAAGACCGTGTTTATGTCTATCCTCTGGTATATGACTCATCCCAGATATATAACGTTGTCTAATGGAGGATTTAGTAATATCCTTTCCACATAAGTTAATATTGCCTGAACTTATTTTTTCTAGTCCTGTTAATGCATATACCACCTCTGATTGTCCATTACCATCAATACCTGCAAGACACACAATCTCTCCTGCCCGAACATCAAAGGATATATTTTTAACTACATCTTTTTTATTGGTTTTAGAACTCACAGTTAAATTTTTAACTGAAAGAACTACTTCTCCTACTTCCATTTCTTTTTTATCTACACTAAAGTTTATATCACGTCCTACCATCATCTTGGAAAGCTCTTCTTTAGTTGTATCTTTAACATCTACAGTTCCTATATATTTACCTTTTCGAAGAACTGTACATCTATCTGCCACTTCCATGATTTCATTAAGCTTATGCGTAATGAAGAGAATAGATTTTCCTTCTTTTGCAAATCCCTTCATAATCTGAAGAAGCTCTTTAATCTCTTGAGGAGTCAGTACTGCTGTAGGCTCATCGAAGATTAAAATGTCATTGTCCCTATATAGCATTTTGAGGATTTCAACCCTTTGCTGCATACCTACTGTAATATCTTCAATAAGAGCATCTGGGTCAACCATAAGTCCATATTTTTCGCTAAGCTCCATAACCTTTTCTCTTGCTTCTTTCTTTTGAAGAAATCCCATTTTATTAGGTTCAACACCTAGCATTATGTTTTCAAGCACAGTAAAGATTTCCACTAGCTTAAAGTGTTGATGAACCATTCCAATTCCTAGTGCATTGGCATCATTAGGATTGTTAATCTTCACAACTTCTCCATTCTTCCTTATTTCACCTTCTTCAGGCTGATAAAGCCCAAAGAGTACACTCATAAGAGTAGACTTTCCAGCTCCATTTTCCCCTAAAAGTGCATGTATTTCTCCTCTTTTCAGTTTTAGGGTAATATTGTCGTTAGCAATAATACCCGGGAATTTTTTTGTAATATTAAGCATTTCAACAATATAATTTTCCACTTTAACCTCTTCTTTTTATTAATATTTTTTTTAATTTTTTAGATGAAAAAAAGGGGAATTTTTTGCCTTCCCCTTTTATATAACTTACTTGCATAAGGCTTAGGCCAATATGGCAGGTAATTAATTCTTCTACTATCTTGTAGTAACTACAACTTTCTTAAGATTTAATTGACTAGTAAGTTCATCTGCTGTAGCATTTCCTGATGCATCTTTAACTTCAATTTGACGAACAGGCTCAACACTACCATCTACTAGTTTTCCAAATACTTCATCATATTTTTCCTTATTGAAAGTCTCAAATCTATCAAATGCGTCTGCTTTCTCATCTCCGATTACAACAGTTGGAAGTCCTACACCATTGTTAGCAGCATTGAAGAATGTTGTTTTCCCTGCATATGCTTCCCAGCTATTTGTCTTGTATATAGACTCAAGAACGCTTATTACTGAAGCTGCAAGCCCCTTTACTGCAGATGTAACTACAGTTTCACTATCATATCTTTGGTCAACGTCAACACCTATAACCTTTGTTCCCGCTTCGCTTGCTGCTGACATAACTGATTTACCAACTGCACCACCACATGCGAATATAACTTCTGTACCTTCTTGATACATTGTTCTTGCAGTTGCCTTATTTGTATCGTTTTCTTCAAAGTTACCAGTGTAATGGTATATTGCTTTTATTGATCCATCACCAAGTCCTAACTCTGCAGCTGCATCTTCAGCACCTTGAAGATATCCGTATCCAAAAGCCTGTACAGCAGGTACTGCCATACCACCCATGAATCCAAGATTAGTCATTCCATCCATAACTGCAGCATAACCTGCAAGATATCCTGATTGCTCTTCAGCATACATTATACTTGCAACGTTTGATTTCATAGTGAAATCTGAATAATCTGCTGTATGAGGTGCTCCATCTAGAAGAATAAACTTAACCTCTGGGTATTTTGTTTGTGCTTCATAAATTGGAACTTCAAATAAAAATCCTGGTGTTACAATTACTTTTGCTCCACCTTGAACTGCTAAATCAATAGCTGCTAAGTATCCAGCGTCTGACGCTTCTTCAGGTTTTATATAGTTATGTGTTATTTTTTCTGCTTTTGCGAAAGCAACTACACCTTCCCAAGATCCTTGGTTAAAGGATTTGTCATCGATATTACCTTTGTCTGTTATAAGTGCGATCTCTGCACCTTTACTTGAACCACCCGTGCTACATCCAACTAAACTCGTAGCTACTAACATAATTGCTAAAGCAATTGTTAATGTTTTTTTCATTTTTTACCCCCCTATTTTATTACTTTTACTAGTATCTTTGAGTTAATTATACCCTTTTCTACTAAGAATTACAACTACTATATTGAATAAAGCCATCTGCAGAAATCTGCAATTTAACTGCAATATACTACAAAATTTTCGACAATAAAAAGCTCCAAGTTTCCTTGGAGCTTAAATATTAGCACGGGTCAGATTCGCCTACATTGTAACCAGCTTTTGCTAATGCTTTAATAGCTTCACTTAACTTAGCTTCATTTACCATTACTATAGGTCCTGTACAGCCCATTCCTGATTCTGCATAGATTCCTGCTCTCCATAGAGCTTGAACTGCATCTTCTAATTCCATAATGTCGATACCATTAATAGTACCTGTAACAGTTTCAGCTGGTGGAGCTTCTACAGCTTCTTCTTCCTTAGCTTCAACTTTTTTAGTGTCTTTTGTAAGACCCTTTAAAATATCTTTAAGTCCAGCTTTATTAGCTTTTTCAAATTCTTCCTTAGCAATTTTAGCTACATTACCTCTTACTAAAGTTGCAGCATATCCTATTGCATTAGCAACTACTGGAGTACCAGAAGCTCTTGAAAGAATAAGAATTGTTCTATTATAATCTTCACCAATACCAGGTCCATATCCAAAGCCTTGAGCCTCATATGATCCACCTGTTGTAAATGAAGAGAATACCTTCATTAAAAGATTTCCTGTCAAAGTATCAGTTACCATTACATCTGGTGTTCCTATTAAAAGATCATTACCTCTCATAACAGTTCCACCATCTGCTCTTTCTGATTCTGTAAAGTTAATTTCATAACCTTTACTATTTAAGTCTTTGAATGCTCTTTCTACTTGTCTAGCACCATCTACGTTTAGGATACCTACAGTTGGATTTTGGATTCCTGCAGCCTTAGCAGCTATAATACCATAGATTCCATTTTTAACCATAGCCTCAACTCTGTGAGGTGATGATGTTCCAGTAGTTGTAGCTAAGAACATTTCACGTCCTCTACCTGGAGTTATTACCCTACCAACAGTTGAAACACCTATTGGAAAGTTATAGTGCATAGTAACACATGCTCCTATTTCTCCGCTATCAAGTAATTCTTCCATTTTCTTATGTTGAGCATCTTCGCCATCAACATTGTATTGAGTAAGTTTTGAGTCAACCTTTGGCCCAATTAGTACTACTTCGATGCTTTTATCTCTAGCTTGTGCCATTTCAGCACCTTTAACTATATTATCAATACCTAATTCTGATCCAGCTACGGTAATACCTACTCTTACTCTCTCACCAAATTGGCCAGTTTGCATAGCATCAGCGATATCGTTAAATACCTTACCGATCATGCTTTTTATATTATTATCTGCCATGTTATCACCTCTAATCTTGAAGTAGATGAGAAGCAAAATCCCTCATAGCTTCTGCTACAAGTGTTCTAACTTCTTCTTCTGATACACCTTTACCTGCATCTAGCTTTCCAGTATTCTTTTCCATAACTATTGATGTACCATCGAATAGGTTAGTCATTCTACCTAAGAATAAGCTTCCCTTTCCTACGATCATCGCTCTATTTATTTCACCTGCTAACATTGCATCTCTTGCGAATCCTATATATGGTGCTCCTGAAGGAATATGTCCTTGAGTTGGTGCCCATCCTTCCATACCATGTTTTTCAATGAATGCATCAATACCAGTTCTTTCTACTTCGCCTCTCTTAACTCCTAGAGCTGCTATCATCTTGTAGTTAGCCGCTGGAACATCTCCTGCACCTGCTGGTTTTGTAACATCTGGGTTTTGCATTTCTACTGAATATTTATCAATATCAGTTACTTTTAATCCTGCTTTATCAAGTGGAGCTGTAACTAGTGAAGTAACTACTGCTTGAGGTGATGAACCTGTACCTACAGTATGTCTACCAACTAAATCAGTTCTTAAAACTGGGTTTACTCCATCATTTTCTGCAACGATCATTGCAAATCCACCAATAACGTCTTCTAATATAGGCATACCCTTCTTAACATGGTCTTTACCATTCATACCTAATTTAGCTGTACATCCTCCTGCAACAACCATAACTTTTTTATAAGTCCCTGCTTGAACTAATGAAGCTGCTGATACAATAGCATGAGCAGGTGCAGCACAGAAACCTCTTAAGTCAGAACCTGTAGCGTTTACTAGTCCTGCCATTTCAGCAACTGCTTTAGCAAAGTTACCGCCACCTCTTTGATTCATATCTCCACAAGCTTCTTCTGAACACTCTATTACATATTCAACTTCTTCTGGTTGTAAGTCGTTTTTAGCTAAGCAATGCAATGCCGCTAATACTCCTGATGCTTTTGTAACTAAGTTTTCAAACATAACATGTGCTGTTAAGTTTACGTCTACATCGTGAGCTCTCTTTACACAACCAACTATTTTCTTATTATCATATAGTGGTTCTGCATGTTGCTCGTTAATATATTTTTCTATATCTGCTAATTCTGCGCCATCTTTTAATTTTGCAACAAACTCATCTTTAATTAGTGGATGAGCTTCTAATTTTGGTTTAATTTGTGCTGTAAACTCCTTTGATAATAACACAAGATCAAATACGTCTACTATTTTAATTAGACCTATAAACTCATCTTGTGGCATTATTTCACCAAATTTTCCATCTCTTTTTGCATCTGCCACATCTTTGTTATACCATGGTTGCTCAACTGTTTTAAGCTCCTCTGGCTTATGATTTCCAATATACACTTGGTTTGGTAAATAGTTTACTGAATCTTCATAACTACGTATATGATTTGGTAAAACTTTCAAATATTCTGAATCTGGATGCAATAATCTCTCTGTTGTTTGAGTTGTACCATTGTGAATAATCATATCTGGTGCTTGCATTAAAACATAAGCTGTACCTTTTACTACTGAATAATTCATATGTCCACCTCCATAAATTTTGGTATGTACTTTATCTACATTTTTTTTACAAAAGGGTGATAAGAAGAATCACCCTTTTGTAAGTTTTATTAATTATTTTTTAACTTCAAATACAGTTTGCTCAGTTACTTCAGTTTGAAGAGCTTCTAATGCTCTCTCAACTAATTTTCTTCTAAGAGCTTTTTCATCCTTAGGATCTAACTTAGGATCTCCTAATGGGTGAGGAATAGCTATTGTTGGAACAATTCTATTCGCTCCTACTGTTAATGAAATTGGAACTACTGTACACATGTGAACTACTGGAATGCCAGCTCTTTCAACTTCTTTAACCATTGTTGCACCGCAACGTGTACAAGTGCCTCAGGTTGAAGTTAAGATAACTGCGTCCACGCCGTCAGCTTTAAGTTCTTTACTGAATTCTTCAGCAAATTTCTTAGAATTTGCTACAGCTGTACCATTACCTACTGTTGAGTAATAGTATCTGTGTAGTTTTCCAATTTTTCCTTCTTTTTCTAAATCACGTAGAACGTCAACAGGGATAACTCTGTCTAAGTCTATATTAGCATAAACTGGGTCATATCCACCGTGAGCTGTTTCTCCGTTTGTTTCATTTAGATCATAGATGCCTTCAATATCATATTTACCATATTTTTGAGCTGAAGATGATTCTATATGATCTGGGTTTCCTTTTGGAACAGCACCACCTGATGTTACTATAGCTATTGTAGCTTTAGTAATATCTTTAACTGCTGGGTTTGGATCTACTCTATCGAAGTTTGGCATTGGGAATTCAGTCTTGAATTCTTCTTTAGCCATTTTCTTTAGAAGCATATCTACTGCTCTTTCAGAACCTCTCTTATCAGTGAAGTAATTCTTTCTGATTCCTCTTTCTAAGTATCCTTCTTCTTCTGGAGAACCGATTTCTTCACCTCTAGCAACTTTAAGTGCTAATGGAACCATTTTCTTTACTGCATCTCTCATACCAGCAGCTGAGTTTCTAGTAGAAACAATATAAACTGCCTTCTTAAACATGTCAGCACCTGGGTTTTCTATATACATACCAGTAATAGCTGGTATACCTAATTCATTTTGAACTGCCTCCGTTATAGTACCTGCTGCAACACCATATCTACCTGCATTAAATGCTGGTCCAGCAATGAATAGGTCTGGGTTATATTTTTTAACCATTTCTAATACTTCTTTTTTAGCTTCTTCTAAGTTTTCACCAAAATAGCTATCACCACAAATAACTGTAGCTACTATTTCAGCGTTATCTCCGAATCCTGCTTGAAGAGCTAGACCAGGTCCTAATACTTCTTCTCTAACTTCTGGTTTATGGTCAGCTTTTTCTTCTCCACCAATTCCAGCATAAAATTGGTTTATATAATGAACAACTTTTAATTTCCCCATTTGTTCCCCTCCTCTCATATATTTCGTATCGGGATTTTATTTATATTAAAATTTTGTAAATTCATCTCTCATTGCTTTTACTTCTTCAACAATTGAATCAACTTCTAGAACCATTTCCATCATACCGATTTGCTCATCATATACATCAGCATCTACTGACTCTTTGAATTCTGGCTCTACTGCGTGATATACTTTAAGTCCCAACGGAACTCCTGCTAATGGACCTGCGAAAGTTGGGTCTCCCGCTGTAACTGTTTCAGCTGCTAATCCTGCTGATTCAGCTTCTGCACCACCGATTAATACGATCATGTTTTCTGCACCGTATTTTTCAGTTAAGTCTTTAACCCTTTTTTGATTTTCTAAGTCCATTGCGCCTGCAGCCGTTCAGACAAAAC
>JAEWGC010000027.1 GCA_023388495.1 Bacillota bacterium
TTAACCTTATGCCATCTAACTAATTTTTTCTACTTTCGTCACCTTCACGCTTAGGTTTATTTCATCCTTACGTTGTGGTTTAGTTAGCTTTAGGGGTTTCCAGCAATTCAAAGGATTTTGGATAGCTGTGCTATCACTCCATGCTCTTTACGAACATGGGAGGCTGTCAACATTTATAACTGTTAGTTACCTCTCTCCTAGTTTACATTTAATACCTATTCTACCTAATTTTTAAAGAAGTGGTTTGTCGCCTAAACAAACCACTTCAATAATTATCATATTCTACTTTCTTCCAAATCCTTCATAAGCTTCGATTTGGATTTCTCCAGCCTTAACTTTTTCTTGTAATTCAGCTATAGTGTCAAGAATATCTTGTGGGAATTTCTCTCCCAAAGCTTCTTTCATAACTGACATATCAGTTAATCCAACACCACCGTTAGCTATATCAAGATATGTTGTTGTATTTCCTTGGTAAGTTCCTTTAACTACTGATTCGATTGCAAGATATGTTGCATTGTCAACTCTCTTTAACATAGAAGTTAAAATTGAACCAGGATATACACCGTCTTGGTCTAGGTCAACACCTATTGCATATTTACCTTGTTCTTTAGCAGCCTCAAGGATTCCAGTACCTGTACCAGATGCTACGTTCATTACTACATCAGCACCTTGGCTATATTGAGCAATTGTAAGCTCTTTTCCTTTTAGAGGGTCATTGAATGTACCTGCAAAGGATTGTAATATTTTGATTTCTGGGTCTATATATTTTGCACCTTGCTCATATCCAACGAAGAAATCTGAAAGAACAGGAATATCCATTCCGCCTACCCAACCGATTATCTTGTCTTCATTTACTCCAGGGATATCTGTTTTAGTAGTAAACATTGCTGCAGCTGCTCCTGCAAGGAATGAACCTTCGTTTTGTGCAAATGTAGAGGATACAATATTGTCTCCAGGAACAACACCATCAATAATAGCAAATTTTGTGTCTGGGAATTCTGGACAGTGTTTAGCCATTATCTCTTGGAACTGAGTTGATACACCTATAACTAGATCATAACCTTCTGCTGCCATAGCAACAAAGTTTGATTCCCACTCTGTTGGCTCTTTTGATTCTAATTCCTTAAGTTCAATGCCAAATTCTTCAACAGCTCTCATAGCACCTTCATGTGCTGAGTCGTTAAATGACTTGTCCCCTAAAAATCCTGAATAAACTAATGCAACTTTTAGTTTCTTTTCGCCGCTATTGTCTCCAGAATTGTCAGGAGTTGTTTTAGTCGTACATCCTGATAGAGTTCCTACAATTAGGGCCATAGCAAGTAAAAGTGTAACAATTTTTTTCATGCCTTATTCCTCCATTATCATTATATTTATTAACTGCTTACTTGAACTGGTTCAAGTAAAACGTTTCACTAACTTTAGTTTAAATTAATATATCACTTTTGTCAATATCTGTTCTACTAATTTATTGTGAATAAAAGGTTCCCCTGTCTTGTAAACAATATGCCTGATACTGAATACTATAATATATGCTAAATAGTGTATTATGAGGAGAAATGACTATGATTAATATAATAGGTTTAGGATATATTGGCTTACCTACAGCCCTAATGTTCGCAAACAATGGGCTTAAGATAATAGGAACTGACACAAATAAAAATTTAATAGATTCATTAAATCAAGGTAAACTTAACTTTGAAGAAAATGGATTAAAAGAACTTTTTAGACAAGCTATTTGCAATGGAATTAAATTTACAACTGAATATCAAAAAACAGATATGTATATTATTGCAGTACCAACACCTTATATTAGAGAAACTAAAGAGCCTGATCTAAAATATCTCATTTCAGCATTAAATAGTATTTTAGATGTTTGTAAAAAAGGAGCAATAATAATCATTGAATCCACTATATCGCCTGGTACTGTAGACAAATACATTCGTTCTGAAATAGTTAAAAGAAAATTTCTTATTGGAGAAGATATTCACTTAGCACATGCTCCAGAAAGAATTACTCCAGGTAATATGATATATGAGCTTCAATATAATTCAAGAACAATTGGAGCAGATAATCAAGGGATTGGAATAAAGGTTAAGGAAATATATTCAAGTTTCTGTAAAGGAGAAATTATCGTAACAGATATTAAGTCTGCAGAAATGTCTAAGGTAGTAGAAAACACATATAGAGATATTAATATTGCCTTTGCTAATGAGTTAGCTAAAATCTGTCGTAGTGATGATATGGATGTTTATAAAATTATAGAAATTGCAAACAAGCACCCTAGAGTTAAGATTTTACAGCCTGGCCCTGGCGTTGGAGGTCATTGCATTTCAGTAGACCCTTGGTTTTTAGTTAGTAAGTATCCTACTTTAACTAATCTTATCCTAACAGCAAGAACAATTAATGATTCTATGCCTAATTATGTATTAGGAAGGATTATAGAAATTATGATGGAACATAAAGTTGAACATATTTCTAAGGTTGGATTGTATGGATTAACATATAAGGAAAATATAAACGATATTAGAGAGAGTCCTACATTTCATCTACTAAAAATAATAAATCAAGATTTAGACCTTGGGGTTAAGGTATTTGACCCTTTTATAAAAAACAAGATTATCGATAATCAATTTATGGATTTTAAAGACTTCTTAGATGAAATAGAACTCCTTGTAATCATGGTAGCTCATGACCACATTAAAAGTAACATAGAGCTTATAAAGGATAAAATAATTCTTGATACTAAGAATATCTGTAGTTATGATGGTGTATATAAGTTATAACCAAACATATGGGACAGAAGTGATTATAATCTGTCCCTATATTCATTAAGTTCCGCAGAAAGTTCTATAAGGTCTATCTGATGCTTCAGGTGGTTTAGTATAATCATCCTTATTACAAGAGTAATCATATGGATTTGAAAGAACATTAAGTAATCTATGAAGTACTTCATAATCTCCATGTTTTACTGCAGCCTCTAGTGCTTCTTCTACTCTATGATTTCTTGGAATTACAGCTGGATTAGAACTTCGCATCAATTGATAGGATGAGTCTTTAGATTCTTGCTGTCTTTCTAGTCTTTCCTGCCACTTCTTATACCAATGGCTAAATTCTTCTGTACTAAATATACTCATGCCCTCTAGCCTTTCTAGAGTTAAAGCACGAAATGTATTTGTATAGTCAGCACCATTTTTCTCCATTATGGCCAGAAGTTCTCCTATAAGGTGTCCATCCTCTAACTCTTCATTAAATATTCCTAACTTTCCTCTCATTCCCGTAATCCAATTATCATAATACCACTTGGCAAAACCTTCAATGGCATCCTGAGCCATGTCTACAGCCTTATCTTGATTGTCATGAATCAGAGGAAGTAAGGTTTCTGCAAATCTTGCCAGATTCCAAGCAGCAATATCAGGTTGATTTTTATATGCATATCGACCATGGATATCAATCGAACTAAATACAGTTGCTGGATCATAGGTATCCATGAAGGCACAAGGACCATAATCAATGGTTTCTCCACATATGGTTACATTGTCCGTATTCATTACTCCATGAATAAATCCGACTAATTGCCATTTAGAAATCAAGGCAGCTTGACGTTTAATTACTTCTTTTAGTAATGTAAGATAAGGATTTTTATCATCTTCAATATATGAATAGTGCCGTTTTATTGTATAATCAGCAAGTATTCTAATATCTTCTACTGTGCCCCATTGTGCAGCATATTGAAAAGTACCCACCCTCAAATGACTGGAGCCCACACGGGTTAGAATAGCTCCTGGTAAACGGGTCTCACGTATTATTGATTCACCAGTTGTCACTACTGCTAAGCTACGAGTTGTTGGAATTCCCAGATGATGCATTGCTTCGCTAATGATATATTCCCTAAGCATTGGGCCAAGGGCAGCTCGACCATCTCCTCCTCTGGAATATGGTGTTCTACCTGAACCCTTTAATTGTATATCAAATCTTTCACCTAAAGGTGTAATCTGCTCTCCTATTAGCATAGCTCGACCATCCCCAAGCATAGTAAAATGCCCAAATTGATGACCTGCATAAGCTTGTGCAATAGGGATAGAATCTTCTGGTACCTTGTTGCCAGCTAGTACTTCTATGCCATCATTACTCTGTAGAGTATGAATGCTTAACCCTAGTGATCTAGCTAAGGGATAATTTAGAATAACTAGTTTAGGTGAGGCTACAGGGTTTGGGTTGACTTTTTTATAGAATAATTCTGGTAGACGTGCATAGCTATTGTCTAAGTTCCACTTAGATTTTACTAATCTTTCCTTTGTCATTGTATCTAATTTTCTCCTTTTATTTTTTATATAAATAACTTATTTTAGTTTTTACTTGTATAGGTTTATTATACCCTTTCAAGAATTAATCAAGCTTATGATTATAGATTATGAAATTATTAAACAAAGAATAAAGCCGCCAATTGGCGACTTTAAAACATAATATTTGCAATTTTTTTTATCATTTTTATTGGAGAAAAAAACTGTTTTTTTGGATTATATTTTGTAGGTGGTTTTATATCAATAAGCTTATCTTCCAATAATAACT
>JAEWGC010000012.1 GCA_023388495.1 Bacillota bacterium
ATACACAAAAAGCTGATAGCTACAAGCTATCAGCTATAAGAGTGGTAGTAAACTGTGTAAATCTTACGGCTTTAGGTCCAGCAGGATTTCCCTAATAAAAACTGTCTGTCGCCATAACAGCGGTTTCCCCTTAATTTTATTATTATCCTGTCGCCAAAGATAAAACTGGATTGCCACTTAGTCCGCACTGTAATCCACAATCTACCTCTTTTAGAACAGTCTAGGAGTTTTCCTCAACAGCCATTCTATTCCTTAGCCTCTTTTGCAAAATAGGTTTCGATAACAGAACCTAGGATATATCGGGCCCTTCAATATCTTAGGTTGAACTTATCATCCGCCTTACTTCACTCAAGGCAGGCTACTCTGCTTTAGTATTATATACATAGCAGGTTTATCATAATAAGCTTATTTTTATTTAGCTTATTATGTCTCCACGAGAGTAGGGTCATCGCCCGCATGCCATTGCAGATCGCCCCATCCCTCTTACTCCCTGTAAGGACCCACGACTGGGCGTCGCAAGCCGATACAAAGAACTTCATCGATATGCCCTTCGACGGATTTTTAGCCCCGCCCTCTAGAATAGTTGTACTGACTAGAATACTGTACCACTCAAGCTAAGAATATTATAGCATAATTAAATTTGAAATTCAATTGAGATTCTCTACTAGTTAGGACGTTTAATCAGTTCCTCAGTTAGAGAAACAAAAAAACTAATATCTCTAGTATCTAACTGTTTCAAGGCATTAATAGCTTTTACACTATATTCTTTAACAGCTAATTCAGCCTTATGTATGTCATGAAATGTTAGATATGTTAACTTTTTTATACTAGTATCCTTATTTATATCTAATATGTCATCTCTAATCTGATAAGCTAATCCAAGATTAAACCCAAATTCTCTCATAGATTCAATCTCTTTATCACTGGCACCTCCAATAATGGCTCCTGAAACTAATGCTGATTGAATTAAAGCAGCTGTTTTAGTCTTGTACATGAACATCAACTTTTCCTCTGTCATATTCTCATGACTAGCAAACAAATCAACTACTTGGCCTCCTATCATGCCATATATACCTGAATATCCACTAATTTCTTTAAATGCTCTTACACGCTTTTTATACTCGTCAATAGTCTCAGATTTTTCCATATCCCCTGCAATTGTTTCAAAGGCTGAATTTAAAAGACCGTCACCTGATAATATGGCCATAGCCTCTCCAAATACCTTATGATTAGTAGGTTTTCCCCTCCTAAAATCATCATTATCCATAGCTGGAAGATCATCATGGATTAAAGAATATGTATGTATCATTTCAATAGCAATTGCATATGGTATTATTTCTTTAATATCATTTCCAAACATCTCATAGCCTTTAATGGCCATTATAGGTCTTAGTCTTTTTCCACCAGTAAAAAGGCTATAATCTATGGATTCAAAAATTCTTTTTTGATAAAGATCTCTATCTTCAAACTTTATCTTAAGCTCTTTATCAATTATCTCAATCAATCTTTTTAGTTCTTCTTGCATTTTATCCCTCCATAGGAAATTCAACATCCTTTAAATCTCCATTATCATCCTTTAACAAAATCTTAATCTCCCCTTCTGCCTTAGATAATAATTCATTACAATAATTATATAATTCAACACCCTTCTTAAACTTATCTACTGACTCATTAAGGGTGCAGCTATCATCTTCTAGCTCCTTTAATATGGATTCTAGCATAGCAATTGCTTCTTCATAGGTTAACTCCATTCTTCTCCCCCTTTATCAATGGCTTTAACTATTGTTTTCAATTTCCCATCTTTTAATAATATATTAATATCTTCGTCTATTGTGACTTCATCAATAGATTTAATCAATTTTCCATTATTATGAATTAAAATACCACAGCCTCTATCTAAAGCTAAAAGTGGATTTAATAAATTAAGACTATTTTTTAAACCTAATAATTGAGATTTTTTATCCATGGATTTCTTTTCCATTAAGTAATTTAAATCTCTAAACAAACTATCAAGTTCCTGCCTTTTATCCCTTAGCTGATTTATCGGATTATAGAACTTAAGATCCCTATTCAAATATTCCATTCTCATACTATAATCTTCCATAAGGTTAAGAAAAAGTTTACTAAGTCTATTATATTTGTTTTTTAACTCACCATTTAAATGGCAAATATCTGGTACAGAAAGTTCTGCCGCCGCTGATGGAGTAGGAGCTCTTAAATCCGCAACAAAATCTGCAATAGTGAAATCTGTCTCATGTCCTACTGCAGATATAACTGGGGTCTTTAGTTTATATATTGTTCTAGCCACATTTTCATCATTAAAGGCAAAGAGTTCCTCTATGGAGCCTCCACCTCTCCCTGTAATTATTAGATCAATATCATCCCTATCATCTAAGTAACTAAGACCCTTACAAATCTCCTGTGGAGCCTGTGGGCCTTGAACTAATGATGGATATATAAGGATACTGCAGGGAGGAAATCGTCTCTTAATTACAGTAATAATGTCCCTTATGGCAGCACCAGTAGATGAGGTAACAACACCTATCTTTTTTGGCATAAATGGAAGGGGCTTTTTATGCTTTTCTAAAAACATACCCTCAGCCTCTAGCTTTTTCTTCAGCTCCTCAAATGCTCTAAACAAATCACCTAATCCACTTTCTTTTATCTGCCTTACATAAAGTTGATAATCTCCTTCTTTCTCATAAACAGATACATACCCTGTTGCTACAACCTTCATACCATCTTCAAGATTAAATTTTAGATTTTCATTATCACCTTTAAACATAACTGCCTTAATTTTACCCTTTTCATCCTTAAGATTAAAATACATATGGCCGCTATAATGATGTTTAAAATTTGATATTTCGCCTTCTACACTTAGGTTTGATAAAATCATATCACCTAAAAACACTCTTTTTATATAAGAGTTTACTTCGCTTACCTTTAGAGGTCGTATCTCCATAGCTTACCTCCGTAGTATTTATTTTTTATCAATGTTTTTCACAAACCCACCTAATACTCCATTGATAAATTTAAAGGATTCATCTGTGCTATATTTTTTTGAAATTTCAATGGCTTCATTAATAGCTACTTCTACAGGTATATCATCTCTATATAGAATTTCATATATAGCTATTCGTAAAACCGCCAAATCTATCTTAGCAAGTCTATTTAAGTTCCATCCCTCAGAATATGATTCTATATATTTATCGATAGAATCTAAATTTTCCCTTATTTTATCCATGGCATCTACTATATATTTCTTTTCTGACTCATCAAAATCAAAATTTATAAAATATACATCTAATGCTTCTTCGGAAAAATCCTCATTAACCTCCATTTGATAGAGTATTTTCATCGTTCCTTCTCTTGCTTGTTTTCGTCCCATTTTTCCCTCCTACAAATCTAAAACTATAATAATTAACTTCTACTACTTGGAGGAAGTACCTTTTCCAACAACTCTCTAAAGTTAATCGTTTTATAAGATTTGCTTCCTAAAGTATATCCTATACAAGTACATATAAAAATAAACAAGGTTTTAAAAAAACCAATAACAAGAATTGTAATACCTATTAAAAATCCCAATAAGGCACCAAAAAATTTTCCCCTATTATTATCTATTAATACTACAAGATCTTTTAATATTTGCCTGCCCACATACAACACCCCATTTACTTTATGACCCTAGTATGTGTAGATACATTATTTGTCTTTACCTTAACTTCGTCTACCTTAGCACCTGTTGCATTTTCAACGTATTCTTTTACTATTCCCTGTAGCTCTTTGATAACTTCTGGAATATTAATTCCAGGCATTATATCTCCCACTAGCTCAATTCTAACTTGTCCCTCAGAAAGATTTACACTGGTCTTAATATTATTTATACCTGAGAATTTCTCAATAGCATTTTGTACTAATCCAACTATTGTATTAGAGTAAATAATTATCTCACCATACTCACTTCTAGTAATTAGATATGAACTTCCTACTCTAGTATCTTGTTTAGAAAAGTAAGAAAATATAACTCTTATACTAGCAATAAATAAAATGATTCCTCCTATTGTATAGTAATAATTTTTATACATTCTACTAACAATCTGTGCAATATTTCCTATAGATAAGAATCCAGGTATATTAAAAGGAATTACAATAATGCATAAAGATAATGCTAATGCACATAAAGAAAATAAAGCTATAATCAACCTATCTAAGATCTTCATTAGTATATCCCCTTTCCTAGCATTTAAAATTACCCTCTGGTTTACAGAGGGTAAATATACTTATTTTACTCTTGGTTCTGCTTCTAGCTTAGGTTCCTTCGGAATGTTTACACCTTGGATGCTGACATTTACTTCAACAATGTTTAAACCTGTCATGGTTTCTACAGTATTTTTTACATTTTTTTGTATCTTCTCACCAAGTTCTGCAATCTTTGAACCATATTCTACAATAATATATAAATCTATGGCAGCTTCTTTATCTCCAACTTCTACTTTAACACCCTTGGATAAGTTTTTCATACCTAGCATTTCAGTAATGCCGCCAGTAATACCACCACTCATACCTGCTACACCTTCTATTTCAGTAGCAGCTACTCCAGCAATAATGGCTACAACATCATCTGAGATTTTTACTGTTCCATGCCCAGTATTTTCATCATTGAAAACTTCACTCAAATTTAACACCTCCACACAACTATAAGTTCTTAAAGCTATTATATCAGAGGATAATACCATTTACAAACATTTCTATTGCTTTTTCATTATTTTAATATTGTTACTATCATAATCTGTTTCTGATTTTACTATATCTAAAATCTTTACCATGTCTTGTTCACCTAGCTCTGGTGCTGATACAACTACTTTTATATCCTTATCAGTTAAAAATACAATTGCATCATCATAACCCTTACCCTTTATCAATCCCTCAATTTGTAACTCTTTTTCTGAGTTATAACTTAAGTTCATTATTTCTCTTTGAGCCTCTGACCTTACAACTTCCGTTGTATTTGGATTATTAACTATATCATCTAATCTATCTACTAAAGAAGCCCTAAGCTTATCCCTTGATAGCCTATATTCTACAAAATAATTTTTTATACCCTTACTTGCTTCTGTATACATAGTTTCTAATGCTGTATTTTCTTCACTTTTTGTTGAATCTATTATATCTACCTTCCCTGCATCTTCAGTATCTAATTCTACTATATCATTCTCTATATCTTTTCCCATAGTTTCTTCAATTTCTTCATTTCTAGCTAATTCCATTAGTTCATGATTTTGATAATCTTTTGATGACTTACGCTGAGCCTGTTGTGTTAATTGATGATTTAAATATCCGGTAAACACTAATAGTACTACTAATAAACCTATAATTGCAGGTCTTTTGATTTTAAACATGATTATTCCCCCTTATTTACTTGAATATACTTGAACCTTATTGCCCTTTATTCCTAATACAGTCTTTACAGCATCATAAAGCATCTCCTTTATTTCTGGATCCTCTGCACCCTCTGCAACTACAATAACACCTTGTATTGTTGGTTTAATTTCTTTAACCACCAACAAAGAGCCATCACTTCCCTTAGTCACTACTTGAGTGTTTATATCCTCCCTATGTATCTCCCTAGTCCCTCCTTCTGAATCATTTTCTACAGTATTTTCTGAAGTTTTAGTAGTATTTGCAGCAGTAACCTTCTCCACACTATTTTCTAAAGTAACCATAGCACTTACTTTACCTACTCCATTTAATTTACTAAGAATATTAACCAGTTTTTTTTCTAGATAGGCACTGTAATCGGATTCAAGATTATAGTCAATTTCTTCTAAGTATTCATAATTACTTTCAATAGTATCTTTATTCTTTGTCCCTAGAAAATTATTAGCTACAATTAAAAATATGATAGATATAAGTAGTATTATGAATAAATTATTAATAAACTTTTTATTATTAATTTTTTCCAAATACTTTTTTATCTTATCTAGCATTTCGTTCATTTTATTCACCTTTCCCCTTTTTAATCCACTTTATATTTATTTTATCTATATCTACTAAATAGCTATTTGATACTAATTTTTTTATATCTTCATATCCTTCATGGGACGGTTCTTCTCCCTTTGTATTATTTAGAATTTCAACGGGCTTTACCTTTTCGATATAAATCTTGTCTCTAGCTTTATTATCTTGACTTATGGAAATATCTAAATAATCTATCTCCCCATAGGTTTCCTTATCTGTTCTTATTTCAATATTAATATCTACTACAGTATAATCTGTTTTTTCTTGGATTAATTCAGTAATTTCATTAGATATTTTCTCTTTATATATCTTTTCTATTTGCTTCTCCTGTTGAATGTAAAGCTGATTTTCCTCTATGTCCCTAATAATATTTGGTTTTGAATAATTAAACACCGTTTGTTCAAAATTAAAGTTTAGTTTTAATAGTTTTGCAAAGGGACTAATAATAGTAAATATAATTAAGAGCCCTATTACCATATTAATATACTTTTTCATATTTCCCTTAGGCATAATAAGCTCTGCTATAGAAATAATAACAAATAAAATTACAATATCCTTTAGCCATGTGCTTATAAAAGATATAGCATACATAAGTTCACCTACCTTAGCATTAGTAAATTATTTCCTGCCTCAACTATAATAGTGATGGTTATAAAAAACATGGTTCCAGTAGAAATAAGACTTACTAAAACAAGTAACAAAGACTTTCCTACCTGATTAAAAAATTCTACTAAATTACCAGATCCTATTGGCTGTATAACTACTGCAATTAATTTATAGGTAAACAATAATACTAAAATCTTAATAACAGGCAGTATACATATAAATAATAAAACTAAAAGTCCAATGAAACCAAGGCCATTTTTTAGAATTGCAGAGCAACCAACTACAGCTTCAACTGCATCAGATAGAAAACCTCCTACTATTGGAATAAGTTTGTCTACAGCAAACTTTGCCGTTCTTATGGTTAAGCCGTCTATTTTTGAGCCTAGCCCATAAATTGTAATTATCCCGATAAATAAAGTTAAGGCACCTGATATTATAAAAGTTATTACTTGTCTACCTAATTCAGATAGTTTACTAAATTCTACCCTGTTTGATATATTACTTATTATACTTATGATAAATGAAAAGTAGATTAATGGTAAAATTATGGTTTTTATCAATATTCCAATGAGATTTACTGACATAAGTATCATTGGATGAAACAACATCTTAGTATTTGGTCCTGATGCTGCAGTAAGTAAAGTGAGTAGAACTGGTAGAATTGCCTGCATAAACCCCACCATCTTGTCAATAGTTTCTCTAGCCAAGTTCATAACCTGAGTAAAACTACTTATTACTAAAATTGCTATTAAAACATAAGTTATATAATTAGCCAATTCTGCAACAGAAGCGTTCTCAAAGGTTGACTGTAGATTAGTAAGTATTGAAGAAATCAAAGTAATAATAAGTATTTTAGCCAGTAGTATTAGTGAGATCCTTAATTCCTTAAAAAATAACATCCCAATATTTCTAGAGATATCCTTAAAGCTAAAGGAAGCCTTACCCTTTACTAAATCTAACAAAAATTCCTTGGTATTAAATTGAGGTAGAATCTCATTTTCTCTTACTGTATCCTTTACAATCTCTTCTAACTCACTAATGTTTAGAGTGTTTATCTGCTCATCTATAATAAATAAACTATTATCATCAGCATAGACCCTATCTCCAAACATTAGTAGATATATAATAAATATAATAACAATATATGTTTTTTTCATATGCTTCACCTTTAAGGAAGTATTTTTATAATCAATTCCATAAGAGCTAAGAGAATTGGGATTGCAAGAACCATAATTAAAACCTTACCGCCTAATTCTATTTTCATAGCTATACTGTCTTCTCCTGCATCTCTGGATATCTGTGCGCCAAACTCTACTATATAAGCCATTCCAATTATCTTGAGAATTGTAGAGAAATACGCAAATTCTATGTTTACTCTTCTAGCTAAAGTATTTAGAGTTTGAATTACATAAGACAATTCTCCTAAAATCATGGTAAAAATAACAACACCAGTTAATAAACTTATATATATAGTAAATTCAGGCTTTATGTTCTTTAAAACAACAACAAGTACTGTAGCTACAATTCCTATACCTACTATTTTAATAATTTCCATCTCATATTCCCCTTATTAAAGTATTACAATCTAAATAATACTCTTACATTATCAAAAAGTTTAGATATTAAATTAATTACTGCTCCAAAAGCAATAGCTAGCCCAATTACAGTAACTATAAATCCATACTCTCCCTTTCCGGACTTATCGAGTAAAGTATGCACAATACCTACAAGTATACCGAGCCCTGCAATTTTAAAAATTAAATCTACTTCCATATTTATCCTCCTCTATACAAGCATAATTATTATTCCTGCTCCAGTTATAATCCCTAAGCTTCTATATAGCTTTTCATTTTTATTTTTTTCATTTTTTGCCTCTAGAATCTGAGCAGTTATTTGATTTAATATTAGTACAAAGTTTTTTTGCTGGTCAGCTCTATCAGATGCACCTAAAACCCTACCTAAAGCTAAGAATATTTCCACATCTTCCTTTTTCAAGTGAAGATCATCATATAATTTTTCTTCAACTGATAAAAAACTGCTATATACTCCCTCCCTCTTATTTATTAGTAGATCTTTCTTTATTTCTTCAAATATATAAGATACTTTTTCTTTACCTTTTCTAAATACATTGGACAATGCATCAGGCAGAGGAGTCGCCCCATATACTATTTCTGTCTCTAAAATTTTAATACATTGTTCTAAATACATTAAATTTTCTAATCTAGATGAAAAAGTTTTTCCATAAAGATATCCTATTGTAGTAGAAGTTAAAAAAATTAATGACGAAGATATTAGTTTTAATAAAGTCATTTTAATCACTCTTTCCAAGATAAATAGGTTTAAAATTATAACTATCTATTATTTCCCTTATACTTCCCACACCATTCGATCTATCAAGAATAATAAATCTGTCGAATATCTTTTCTTCGAATAAATCCTTCATACTAGATTTGCTTCTTACTTCTTCTAAGCTACTACCATGAATGGTAGCTATAAGCTTTATCCCTGCCCTTAAGGCCTCATGGATTGCTTCAACATCTTTTTTACCACCTATTTCATCTACGGCAATTATATCTGGTGATAAAGACCTTATCGCCATCATAATTCCATCAGATTTTAAGCATCCATCTAATATGTCTGTTCTAACTCCTACATCATTTTGAGCTATTCCATTATACATTCCTGCGATTTCTGACCTTTCATCAATAACACTAACCTTAAATCCCTGGAGATTTAAGGGATAAAAGCCATTGCTCAAGTTTCTAACTATATCTCGCAACAATGTTGTCTTCCCACATTGTGGTGGAGATATAATAAGGGTGTTATAAAATGTTTTAGGAGCATTAACTAAACAAGGAATAATAGAATCAGAAACCCCTAAGATTTGTCTTCCTATTCTTATATTCAATGATGAGATATTTTGAATCTTTTCAACTCCATTAGAGTTATACACTACCTTGCCGCCTATGCCTACTCTATGTCCTCCCCTTATGGTTATATATCCATTTTTTATTTCTTCTGCGTAAGCATATACAGAATAATTGCTAATCAATTGAAATGTATTTTTTATATGGTTTTCATTTACAATCATTGCCTTAGAGGGATGGGAATTGACATCCCCCATCATTGATACGAAATAATCCTTAGTTCCGCAGAAAATCGTTAATGGTCTATTATTTCGAAGTCTTATTTCCTCTACCCTATCCTTATAATTAGAAGGAATTCGATTTAATACTGTATTTAATTCTTCACATAGATTTTCAATAACAGAATCATATATCTTAAAATCTTTTAACATAACCTGTCCCTCCTTATATAAATTCTATGATTGTACAATCTATATATGTCAAAAAATAAAAAAAGTTCTAAGGTTATATAACCTTAGAACTTTTTCATAAATAAATTATTCTTCGTGGTCTTCACCACAATGACAACAGCAATCTTCATCATCGCAGTAATCGTCAAAATCATCAAAATCAAATTCATCATAATCATAGTCTTCATCTTCATAGTCTTCATCTGTTCCATAGATTTCATCTTCTACGTCAGCTAAGTCCTCATCGATGAAGTTTACATACTCTTCTAAATCTCCTTGATTTTCAATAGTCTCATCTAATACATCAGCAAACTCTTCTAATACATTTACTATTTGAAGTAATAATTTGCCTTCTTTTGAGCTTTCATCAACACCTAGACCATCAGCTAATCCTCTTAAATAAGATACTTTTTGCATTAAATATTCCATTATTATCCCTCCTAATTTTATGTTATAGAAACATTATTACCTAAACTCTAGATAAATACTCACCTGTTCTTGTATCTATCTTAATTTTATCCCCTATATTTACAAATAGAGGAACAGTTATAACAGCACCTGTTTCTACAGTTGCTGGCTTGTTAGCACCAGAAGCAGTATCACCTTTTACACCTGGTTCAGTTTCAGTAACCTCTAACTCAACAAAGTTTGGTGCATTAACTTCGAAAGCCTTACCTTGAAAAAATCTAATAGTAGCATTATCATTTTCCTTTAAGTATACCATAGCCTCTTCTACAGCACTTTTCTCTAATGGAAGTTGTTCATAGGTTTCAGTATCCATAAAGTAATATAATTCACCATCATTATATAAATACTGCATTTCCTTAGTCTCTATTTGAGCCTTTGGAAATCTTTCAGTTGGATTGAAGGTAACTTCTTTAGTTCCACCAGACATTACTGATCTTATCTTTGTCCTAACAAATGCTGCTCCTTTTCCTGGTTTAACGTGTTGGAAGTCAATTATTTGGTATACATCTCCATCCATTTCAAATGTTATGCCTTTTCTAAATTCACTTGCTGATATCATATTTTTACCCTCCTACATTCTAGTTATTCAATAATTTTAAGGCATCCATAGCTACTAAATAACTATTAGATCCTAAACCTGATATTTGACCTGTACAAACAGGCGCTATAACAGACCTTCTTCTAAAACCTTCTCTTCCATAAATATTAGATAAATGAACTTCTATTACAGGTATATTTAACATTTCTATAGCATCTCTAATAACTATACTATAATGAGTAAATCCTGCTGGATTGATAATTAGACCTCTATAATCTAATTCCATAATTTCCTGAATTTTGTCCACAATCTGACCCTCGTGATTTGACTGAAAGATTTCAACTTCCATATCTAATTCTGTAGCTTTATTTTCAATAAGTCCGTTAATTTCTTGTAGAGACTGCCAGCCATATATAGAATGATCTCTTTTTTCTAAAAGGTTTAGGTTTGGACCATGTATAATAAGTATTTTCATAATTAAAATGCCCTCAACTTTCCACTTTATTATATCAGTCTCTATTATTTACCTCAAGAGTTAATTTTAACACATTTTACTAAAACTTCATAGATAATTTCATCAATAGATTTTCCATCTACAGAAATTATAAAATCTGCTGAGGATAAGTATAGATTTTTCCTATCATTATACATAGCTTCCACCTTTTTATATATATCTCTATCAGTATTTAATAATGGTCTAGTATTTTCGGATTTTATAATATTATTTACTATATTACCTATTGAGGATTCTAATAATAATATTATTCCTCTTTTTTTAAGTCTAACTATATTAATATTATTTAATACTATACCTCCACCTGTAGATATTATTAGGTTTTCCCTCTGATATAATTCATCAATAACTTCAGATTCTAATTTTCTAAAATAGGATTCCCCATGTAATGAAAAAATATCTTCAATAGTTGTCCCAGTTTTAATTTCTATAAGCTCATCAGTATCTATAAATTCCATACGTAGTTTCTTAGACAAAGCTTTGCCAACAGTAGTTTTTCCTACCCCACTCATACCAATCAATACAATATTACTCAAATTCATCACCTATTAATCATGTTTAGGATTTTTAGCTACAATCTCTATAGCCTTTGTTACAGCTGTTACTATATCTGAATTAAATTGATAGTTCATATTATTTATCTTAGTAAATACATATCCCTTTTCAGTTACAACATACTTAGGGCTTAAACTATTAAGTGCAATAGCAGCTATATCTAATCTACATTTTTCACATTTACAACCATTGCCCACTTGATTTTGTATACTATCAATAACATTTAAAACTTCAGATTCCATTAAATTATATAATTCCATCATGGTCCCCCCCACATTAGTTACTTTTAATTACATCTATAATAGGTTCAATAAATCCAGGCAAATAAGTCCCATACTTATAAATAAAATGTCTATAATATTTTATATTGACTTTTTCCATAAAATCATTATTGATTACATTGTCAGTAATCAGCATTCCAATAATATCTACATCTATATTATCATTGATAATTATTTCACCATCCTTTGCTATTATTATACCATTAAATTCAAAATTACTAGATATTATTATATTTCCTTCAACATATATAACTCCAGATAGTTTTATTTTTTTATTTGACTTTTCAGGATTCCCTATGAAAAAATTAGTCCCTCCTTCAAAATCTTTTACAGAAATAAATACTTCTTTCTTTGGAAAACGCTCCACAAATGGTTCCTTCATAGTTTCTCTATAGGAGTTTATCTCAAAACTTCCATCATCTCTTTTATATAAAACAATATCATTAAAACTAGAAAATTCAGCTCCATAAATGTTTTGTGATCCATTAGAACTATTTATATTAATCTCATTTGATATTTGTTGTAGAAGCCTTGATAACTTATCTCTATATTTAGCCTCTATTGAATTTACATCTAATTTTGGCTTTTCTATTTCAAAAACTTCATTTATTATAGTAATTGATGATGTTACTTTAGATTTTAAGCCCTTATAATTACTCTCTGCTATGATATTTAAATATTTTCTATTATTTTTATCTAAGATTCTTACCCTAATATTCTTTTCATTATCTCCTAATTCTAAATCTTCATTGTCTATTATAATATTTCCTGGTCCCCTTGAATAAGGATACAATCTAAAATACTCCAATAAACCAGGGTATAACTGATCATTATAATATTTTCCCTCAGAAACAGCCATAAAGATTTTTGCCTCAGCCAAATAATAGGATTGTGTGTTATTGGATGTGGAACTTAATATCAAATATTGAAGAATAGCTTTATGTCCAAGATATAAAACCATAAATATAACTACAGACATAACTATTAAAGCCATAACAGAAATAAATCCATATCTTCCCTTCATATTTCCCCCAAAATTCAATAATCTATAGAGCATCTAATATAAATGTCAGATTTTAATATTAATTTATGTCCATTATTATGTTTAAATATAAATTCAAGATGAATCATCTTATTTTCCGTATCAAATCTTGTATTTTCTATATCATATACAAATTCACATAGATCATTATTTCCACTAAATTCAGCATAAGAAGGATATTTTTTATCTACTCTAGTACAAGCAACCCTAACAATTTTATCATCTTTTCTATGGTAAGAAATATAGGTATATTCATTAGGAGTTTTTTCGTCATCAATTTTAAGAATAATAAAACCAATATTGTATGGATATTTAAGTTTTAAATTTTTTATCAAATCTGATGAAATTATTCGGTCTGCAGCTTTAATATCATCCTTTATAAATTCAATTGCATATCTTCCATGTAACAATATCTCATCTTTTTCATCTCCTAGACCGCAAGCATTTATAGAAAATCTTAAAATGCTAACTAGAGACAATGCAATTATAGAAGAAACTCCTAAAGTTAAAATAATCTCTATTAGAGTAAATCCCTTATTTCTTCCGTAAGTATGCCAGATATTCCACATTAGATATATTACTCCCCTCTTTGTTGTGGTAAACATAAACCGAAAGCATCCATAAAGAGTCTAATTTTTCATCTTTAATTATTTTCAAGGAAAATTTCTCATTATTTTCTTTTTTAGGCAAATCAATTTCAATTGAATTATTTCGATTAAATAATTCAATTAATTCAGAAACAGCAACGTCATAAATATATAAATCTGATTCACTATCTATATTATAAGCCTTAATTTTTTCTATTGTCATTTCTCCAATATACATCATCTCAAGTCTTATATTGTGATTTTTAAAAATGATTAAGGATGAATGGATAATAGGTAAAGTAGTTACCCCAATTAATCCAAGTAAAAATAATCCTAGAATACTCTCTACTAAGGTAAATCCTTTTCTATCCATGATAATTACCTCTTCTTATTTATTATCAATGTAAAGATTGACCTGTCCTGTAACTGGTGTAATGGTTATTTTAATCTTTTGTTTTTTCTTATTAGTTAATGAAATTGTTCCTCCAATACTTGGTGATCCCGTAGGTGTGAATTTAATAGAGCCTCCAAAGTTATTTTCACCAATTACTATACCATGTGATAAATTAACTTCCTTTACAACAGTTTTATTGTCTTCTTTTCTAATGATATAACTATTGCTAGATTTATTAATAGAAAAAATATATACTGTATTTTCTACAATTGCACTATTTCTAGCAAATATAATATCCCTTTTAAACTCCATAAGTTCTTTTTTTTCTTGAGTATTGAATATAATATTAAAACTAGGCATAGCTACAGATAAAACTATAGCAAATAAGGCTATTACAACTAGTAGTTCTACTAGGGTATAGCCGTATTTTTTCTTATGCCCTAAAACCTCCATTCGTTTATTAAATAGAGCATATAAATAAATTCTGCCCTAGTTATTTTATTATCCTTGCTATCAAAACTTCTACAACGAACCTTTTTGTTATATAACATTCTTGAAGCAGTATCACTCCAATAGAATTTTTCATTGTTCAATACTCTTCTCATTATTATCTCAACTTCCTTATATGAAATAAAATCATCTGGTCTAAAGCTCTTGTCTTCGTATCCACTAATATAACCTTTTTCATATGCATAGCTAATGATTTTATCTCTAGACTTAAACTTTTCATAGTCTATAAAGAATTTGATATTGTTAGTATCTTCAGGTAATTTCCAATCATAGACCTTACTAAGAATAATTAAAAATTCAACCCTTGAAATATTTCTATCAGGTCTAAATGTATTATCAGAATATCCAGAAATAAATCCTCTCCTCACATAGGTATTTATTTCATCCTTACCCCAATGTCCCCTAGCATCAGTTAAAAGAGGTAGGTCTTTATCCACTAATACTACATATATTCCACTACTTACAAGATTTCTTGGGCTTATCTTAGCTATGATTTTACCATCTTCTATTTGTGAAGAGATATAAACCCATTTGTTATTTATTAGTTTATATAATCCGCCATTAGACTTACCATAATACTCAAAAGCTAAAGTAATAGGGATAGAGTTATCATAGTCCTTAGAAGGATTCTTTATATCAATTTTATAATAATTTGAAGCCCTAATATATTTATCCTCTAATGTATAACTTGTTTCTGATAGAGTATCTATGGAAAGTACAATATTATTATAATAGGATCCCTTATCTATTTCTACAGATAAACCACTATCTCCGCTTAGTACTTGTGTCCCACTAATAGGTACCTCCTTCACTACTGATTTATTAATTGATTCTTCTTGATTTAAGGATTTATAAGTATTTGTATAAGTCTCAGAAAAACCTGCCCAGAATCCACTTATAAAACTTTGTCTATAATTACTAGAATATAATGCTAACAGATTTTCTCTAATTATTTCAGTATTAGTAATCCCATTATTCTTCCAATTGTTTTGCTTCTTCATAATATAATCCTGAGTGGCTAATACTTCTCCTTTAAGGGAACCAACATCAAAACCATTTTCATATCCATCAGAATCCTTTAAAAACTTATCATTTATATTAGCTTCCCTAAAGGCTTTATTATAGCTCTCTTCATAGGCTTTCTTAAACCCTCCCAAAAAACTTTCCTCATATTGTGAAGAATCCCTATTTAATGAATAATTAGTTTTGATAGAAGAATCTGTAGGTAAATTTCTTTTATAATCACTAGTCTTATTCTCATAAAAATCCTTAGTACCATAAATCATACCAAGATAAGAACCTATTTCCTCTCCATCCTTAGTACCAGTTTCTAAAGATATTTTCTTAGGTTCCATAAGGCTTTTTTCATAACCTAGTTGATATCCTTCTTTGAATTTATCCTTAAATGTTCTTAGAAATTTTATTCTATATACAGAAGTTTCCATTGATAAGCCAAATAGCTCTATAATCTTTGTATCAGTAGGTAAAACTTTTGCCCAGTTAGATGCAATATTATTATGGTAATCTCTAGAAGCATACAATTCACCATAAAGAAGACCAAATGCATCAGCATAGTTCATCTGTTCCTTATTTATGTCGATTCCAAACTTTTTTGATAATATCTCATAATATCCTCTATCGAAACCTTCATAATATCCAGCAAGAAAATATACTTCATAATTTTTATCTTGATTTTTAAAATAGGATGGATATTTCTTAGCTATATCCTCATACTTTGGTCTAGCATCATAAGAAGATATGATACTATTGATGTCCTTAATTTGTGAAGCCTTATTTCTACCCTCAGAATATCCAAGAGTATCTCCTGTTTTTTTAATATTTTCATATTTTTTATCTATTGTATCAGCTAATACAATACAATTATTAAATAGTAGCATTAATACTAATATCATTGATAATATCTTATATTTTTTCATCTCTTCACCTTCTTATCGGTTTTTTAGTACAAGAACCTTGCCCACAGGAAGTACATCTGTAGATTGCATCTCATTAAGCTGGGCAATCTCATTTTTATAATTCTTAGTTCCGTAATAATCCATGCTTATCTTTTCCATTGTATCTCCTGGTTTAACAATATGAAATATATAATCATCAGCAGTTATATCATTTCCATTTTCATCGATATTTCTAGTATATAGCGCTTCAAGCTTATCCATCAAAAGCACCCCATAGTCATCCCTATCCTTAGGTATTTCAACATATAATTTCTCTATCTTTAGAGGATAGACAACTAGATCATTTGGTGGACTTGCCTCTATATATTTCCAGCCAGTCCATCCTATACCTTCAGTCAAAGGAACATAAATTTCTTCCCCCATCTGACCATGGAAAAGAATACCTACTGTAGCAGGAGAATAATCATATGAATAAACCCACATGCCAATAGTATTTGGTGGATATCTTAGAGTTATATTATTTTTAGAAACATCTATAAATCCACGATTTTCTTCCTCTATAGCTATAATATTATATTCAAATCTCAAAGAGTATTTTTTCGACTTAGCATTAGTTGATTGACTAACAGAACCTTTTACTAATGACTGAGAAGGTAAGAAATAAGTGTTTTTTGATTCAAAATCAAGTAGAGTTTCCTCTACATAAGGCTTTTCTTCAAATCTTCCTGGTACTTCACCACTCATATTGCCACTACTATATTCTTCACCACTTTTATATTCATTAAAAGGAGCAAAGGGAGTGTTTTTACTTTCTTCCTTAGCAAGATCTATATATACAACATCTGAATTGGTATCTGCAATTCCCTCTAAGCTATATACCTTTAAAAACATATTTCCATTTAGCTTTCCTTCCGAATCTCTATCCATAGTAACACTATCTAATAGTATCTTCCTAGGACTTCCTTTCAATGATTTTATAATATCTACAACCCCTACATAGGAGCCATTATAAGGTATAGATATTTCCATATTCTTTACCTTGAAATCACCTATATCTTCATAATCTGGTCTATTAAAACTCATATCTACAACAGATACTGCTTCCTCCTCCAACAATCCATTTAATAAGTATATTATCTGCGCCTGGTCTAGTTTAGGAAAATACTGAGCTATTATATCTTCTTTCTCCTTATGTAGACTATCCCACTCTTTGTTTATATTACCTTCCCGTCTCAAGACATCATTAATCTCGTCTATTTTTGTTTGATATTCTATTTTCTGAGCATTTAAGCTTTGAATCTTTTCAGTTTGTGGTGTGATGATAAAGCTATAGCTTCCCCATATTAATATAACAATACCTAATAGGGTTAAAAGAAATTTCTCGTTTTTAGTTAATTCTCTAGTTTTGAGTTTCTTCTTCGATGACTTCTGCATCACCATTCACACCCCTTAATGTAATAGTTAAACTAAAATTATAATAGTCCTCTTGTTTTGATATGTTAGATACAAAGATCTCTTCATAGTCGTCAATAGATTCTAGTCCTTTTTGAAATTCAGCAATAGCCCATTTATCCATGGATATACCAACTATCTGAATCTCTTCACCTTGAATACTTAGAGATGTAAGGAACATTTCTTCTGGGATGCTTTCATTAATCTTATCTAATAAGACCTCATCTACTATATCTCTTCCTTCAATACTTTTATCCAATACCTTAATTTTCTCCACAGATTCCTTAAACTCATTTACTTCTATTTCCTTAGCCTTGATATCTTCTACCTTTTTTAAAGTTGCAGGGTTTTCAGCAGTTGCCTTGAGACTTGCAACCAGTTTCATCTCTTCTCTTATAAGTATTTGATTGTATATTGTATATGCTATTAAAGATAAAATTAAAAATGTTGATAGTGTAAAATAGACAAGTTTTTTATCTAATTTAAACTCGGTTTTTTCTATATAGGATTCGAAAAAGTTTAAGTCTCTCATCTCTGCACCTCATTAATTCGAATTAATCCACCTATTGCGTTAGAAAACTTACTTAAATCTCCAGACCATTTAATTTTATCTAAATTAGATGGTTTTACACAGGGTATGTTAAAATAATTTGAAAACAAGTTATCTATTCCATTGATATTTGATAAACCACCCTGAAGCAAAATAAAATTTATATTATTTCCTGTCTCACGAGTCAAATAATATCTAAAAATCATTTCAATTCTTTCACAAAGATTAATTAAGCTTGTCCTTACTATATTAATTAATCTATAATAATCTGAAAATTCTTCTCTAGATATGGATATATCTTCAATTTCCATTACCCTTTTTTCTATATCTTCTAAGGAGTAATTAAAAAATGATGATATATTTTCATATAAATCTTTGGCTCCCACATCTATAGCTCTAGCTACTTCAATGTTTCCATTATTTATTATGGTGAGCTTTGAGCTACTATATCCCATATCTATGGAGCCTATTACCAAGTCTCTAGTATTATAGAATTCATTTACTTGACCATTAAATCTCAACAACTTAGCCATTGCATTGCCTTGGTAATCTAAGACTTGTGGCTTGAGACCTGAAGCCTTTATTAAATCTAGATGAGTTGTAACCATAGTTTTAGAAATAGCTACTAAAAGTATATTTATCTTTTCTACTTCATTATCTTTTTTATTTCCTATAATAAGATGATTCACTATATAATCCTCTGGGTCTACTGGAAGAAAATCATTTAATTGATATCCTATTATAGATGCTATTTCCTTCTCCGGGACTTTTGGTATACTTATTTCCCTAGTTATTATACTAGAACTATTTATAATACCATAAGCTAAGTCTGTGGAAACCTTATTTTCCTTTAATGAGTTTTTTATTGTATTAGACAATACATCTTTATTTAAGATTTCTCCATCTTTGTAGAAATGAGGTTCTACTGGTATTGTGATTGCTTTAAATATTTGGATATTGTTTTTTGTATATTTGCCTTCTACGACTTTGATTTCTTTTGAGCCAAAGTCTATTGAGAGGACTTTTTTTGAGACCGATGGTAATTTCAAGGGCATTACCTCCTTTTGTGGTTTATAAAAATAAAAATAATTTTACTCTCATTTAATTGTCAACAACAGTCAATATATAAGTCATTTTTTTAGTTGGATCTGTTAATGATGTCCCTATTAGCTTATATGTTCCAACAGTATTTATATCAAAGCTACCTGACCATGTTACAGCAACATATTTTTCAGTGCCTCTACTCATCTCAGCTAAAACCGATGATGGTAAGATGAAATTTTGCCCTGTTTTTATCTCTTTTTCCATGTCTTTGAGCTTAACAATATCTCCTGATATTGTAGGTGACTTATATTTTAAATCAAGATAATTTTCTACCTTCTGAATCTTTTCTGGAGTTAGTTGTCCATCGTATATTATTATTTCTGCAATATCAACATTTGTTCCACCTAGTATAAATGTATTATTATTTGATTTAAAAGACTCTTTAACAATAGTCCAATTATTATCTATTGTTTCAACTTCTGTCGGTATAGTTAATTGCTTATCTCCATTATCCAGGAATAAGGACTCTTCATTTATAGATCTATTTCGTACTACCGCAAAAACATATATGGTTTTATTTTGTGTGTTTTGATTTTCTATCTTCAAACATTGATTTTGACTAAACCTTACATATTGTCCAATAAAACCCACTCCCATTTCTGTTTTTAGTAACTCTGGTTTTTCATATGGGCTCGGTGTTATTGCAGCTTGGCTTGGTTGATTATTACCATATATACTTGAAATATCAAGCCACTTTTCAACCTTATTTATTCCTCCAGCCTCTTTAACTTCATTTTCATCAGATGGATCTATAAATCCTGCATCAAAATGAATTGCTAGATTGTCAGTTATAGGTAACCCTGATACAAAAACAGGCTTAGTTACGCTTTGTTTACCTATTTTACCTGACTTAGCTCCTGGGGTTACAGTAAAAACAATATGTCTTCCAACATAAGAATCTAACTTCGGAAAAGTTCTTTCATGGGTTCCAAAGTTATATATTGTTTCATTAGATACTAATATATAATCCCTTGGAAAAAGTGGATAATAGTATGAATAATACAAGATATCATCATTTAAATCAAAATCTGGAGTCTTAGGTAAAGGCATATTATAATCTTCTGTAGAAACATACCACTCCACTAAATTCAATAAATGATCCCATTTATACTTATTATCATTCTTGAAATTACCAACTACATTAAATCCTCCCGTACCATATCCATAAGACACTTCTGTTGTTCCTTGCTTTAATTTTATTCCAATACTTTCAAGTTCAATAGGCTCTAATATTTCAGGTTTAACATCAGAAACAAGTGTGTAGTATGCCTTGTTATTATAACTCTTTTCTACTTCATAGTATCTAACCTTTACCCCACCCAAACTATTAAAAATAGTTTTTTCTTTTAGGATTAGTTCATTCTTTTTAATTTTATCTTTTATAACATCAATTTCCTTTTCCATCTCACGTTGGGCTAAAAAAGCCTCTTGGGTAATGCTTTTAGTCTTATTAAGGAAAGTGAAATGACTGCTTATGGACGTTAGAAAGGCTACACTGATAATACCTAAAATAGCTATAGATAAAATAACCTCCACCAAAGTCAAACCTTTTCTATTGTTCATAAACTTCACCTTCTATTCTTGTATTTGAGGGCCTGAAACTAACCAAAAATCTGCCATTATATCAGTTGCAATATTTTTGAATATCTCATCTAAATTAAAACCCGGATCATCGTATTTATAGATATTATCTGACTCAGTTCCAATACTTGTACCTATCGAACTAATATGAGTACCTAAGTCCTTTGCATAACCTATAATATAGCTTTTTACTCCATTCCCTGCATCGAAATTTTTAATTAATTTCCCCACAGCATTAACATAAGGGCTATTGTTAATAATAGAGTTACCATTTCCTGTGATAGCATAAGTCGTATTTGGATTACTACTATAACTATTGGATCCATAATAAAAGCTAATATTGCCTACATTCAAATAATACTTCGGCTCTGAATTAGAAACTTTAAAATCCCATCTTATCTTCTTAATAAACCAATCCCAATATTCAATTCTCTCCCAAATTCCTTTCTTAACCTCATACGTGGTCTCTCCATCTACTAATAAAACCATATAATGATGAATCTGGGTTTTTTCATCTATAGACATCCTTGTTCTAAAATCATTATGAAGATTATATGCCTGCCTTAATCCATCTCCCGTATTAGTACCACCTTCTGCTTCCATCTTTTTTATTATCTCTACTAAATCATTCTTCTTAGTATTATCATATACTTCATAAATATGATGTCTTGAATTAGGATTAGTATTTGCAGTAGGTGATGGATAATTTCCAGTTGTAGAAAAAGGGACTAAAGAGATAAACACATTTTCTTCTTTTGAAAATTGCTGTATTATTCCAGTATCAGGATTGCTTTCACTCCCCCCTAGTGCTTTTCTAACATGCCTGATTCTAGAATCCTTATACTCAATTCTATCTCCCCTTCTATCATATTCATAGACCCCATTAGGATTAGCAAGCATACTACCAGATACGTCCACTACAATAGTTATATATGCTATTTGATTTTTACCTTTACCTGAAGTCTGCCCATCACTACGGTAAGCTAAAGCTATTGAGGGTGCTGCTACGGAACCCTTATCAGCTACCTGTATAGCATTTATCGATTCTACTGTTGACTCAAATACTAATACTTCCCTTGTTTTTTTCCCTTTACTATCTGTTACATAAGCATAGATTTTATATTTCATTACACTGTCAGAATTTACAGATGTATCTTTTTCAAAAAATACTTCATAAACAATATTATCTTGCTCCCCAACTATTACTCTTTCTTCATGCCTATTTGTATCTTTATTGTATTCCATAGCTACTACCCTTTTTTTATCTTGAGACACCATAAAGTAATCCCAACCTGGATCCATAACACTCGTATTAGCTACAAAGGTTTGTGGAACAGCAAATACCGCCTTAGAATACCTAACAATTTGATTTGTTTGCTCTGTAGCTAGCCTTATGGATGACTGCAAGTCATATTTATTCGCTGTTAACTTATGAGATTTTACGCCAAAAATAACTAGATTTGAACTAATGAGAATTACCAAACTAATTATACTCAAGGCCAATAGTAATTCTATTAATGTAAACCCATAAATGTTTCTAGAGTTTTTTTTACTCATTTATCTCACCTCATATATTTATTGACCTATCTTCTCTCTTATCATTTGATTGTAGTTGCTTTCATTTATTCTCATAGTAGATGATATCTTTGTATCTTTGCCTTTTAACTGGCCAACGGCCGTAATTCTTACCCAATTAATTTCATTCTCTTTTACTCTATCTATTGTTACAGTTGCTGTTCCCTTCTGATTTCCTCCGATTTCAATATTAATAGTATCTGTTATTGAAGTATTACTTTTTTTTAATAAATCAATAACATTATCAATTATCTTAGGGCTTATTGAGGGATCCATTAAAGCAGCATAGGTTAAATCAAGACCTGCTAAGGCAATATAATAGGTTTGAAGTCTTTCTTCTTGTTTTACTGTCTCGAAAATGTCTTGCCTAACAATATAGATAATAGAAGTCATTAATATCATTAAGATTGTAAATGCCAATATCATCCATATAAGTGCAACACCTTTTCTTTTCTTTATCCTATAGTTTTTTTTCATCCCTATTCCTCATTTCTAAAACAAATTCATATACCAAGCAAGCAACTGCTCACCCCAAAATATTACTATAAAAAATCCTAATATAATGAAAGGTCCAAAAGGTATAGGGTCCTTTCTTCCCTTAATTTTCGTAATTAATAAAAAAATTGATATAATTGCACCTAGTATAAAAGATAAAAATATGGTTAGAAATATTCTTTTAATTCCTAGAATAAATCCCAATGCCCCAATTAAGGTAACATCTCCTCCACCCATTCCACCTTTAGAAACTATAATAATCAAAATAAATAATAAGGAAGATAAAACTAGTCCTCCTATACTATTTAGTAAATCTGGTGACTTGCTATATAATATGTATAAAAGTATCTTATAGATAACTGAAATGACTAAAATTAAAATAATTAATATATCTGGAATAATCATATGTTGTAAGTCTATTAAGGTAATAACTATAAGTAATGAAAAAATAATTGCATAAAAGAAAAATTCTAATGATAATCCAAATTTTGTATAAATAATTAAATAAAGAATAGCATTTAATAGTTCAATAATTGGATACTGTGGGGAGATTTTCTCCCCACAATATCTACATTTCCCCCTTTGGACTATAAAGCTAAATACTGGTACTAAGTCACACCATTTTAGGCTTGTACCACAATTAGGACAATGGGAGGAAGGAAAAGCTATACTTTCCTCCCTTGGTATCCTATATATACATACATTTAAAAATGATCCTATTATTAGCCCATATAGGGAAATTAGTATGGTCATGTTGTTTGACTCCTTTTGTTATGTTTGTTTGACAGGTGATGATTATTCAGATGACTCATAGCTTAGTTTAAATGACTCGTATAGAAAAATTAGTATAGTCATTGATTCGGCTCTAAAGATTAGATTTTGATGCTTATTTATTAAGAGTAAATTTCTAATCTTTCCTTCATTTTCTTACGGTGTTGTTACCTCAGCCTTAATTTTTGCTGGTGAAACAGTAAATGATCCATCTGCTTTTATATCTACAGAATAAGTTGCGTCTGCGTCAATTGTTATATTAGAAGTCCCGTTTTCAGGTGTAAATGTTTTTCCTTTTAATTGTCCATTCACCAATGGCCATTCTTGCATGTATTCTGCTCCTTTGCCTGTTGTACCATCCCAAACTATGTTAGCTGTAATATCACCATTTGCAATAGCCATCGTAGCTGCTGATTCTAATGCTCTAACATTTGCATTATGTGCTGAAATTGCTGCTGATAATCTTGACCTACTCAATCTAGGCACCGCTATTGCCGCCAAAATCCCCAATATAGCAATAACTACTACTAACTCCACTAACGTAAATCCTTTTTGATTTCTTTTCTTGTTAATCCATTTTAACATTTCTTTTCCCCCTTAAATTTAGATTTAAAAAATAATTAATTAAGTACAACAAACTACCCCTTTCCTATACCACCACCCTTAAAACAATTGACAATTGACAATCGATAGGGTAAATCTTACCTCATTTATACCCACTCAATTGTAATGATAAAAATTTATCGTATAAAAAAAGCTGCACAAATAACATTTATATTATTTATGCAGCTGAACGATCATCTTTATCTTGTTAGATAACATTAGACTCAAGCTTTGCGTCACTAAGTTTCCCTAGTTTTGCCCTGGAAATATTCAAATTATGATATTTTTATTAGTAATATCTTATATTACGCCATAATAAATGTCAATATATACAATTTAAGATACTTATATGCATTTAATATGATTACTTTTAATTCACTATTCACTATTAATTATTCACTGCTTCTATATAGTATTCACCATATCAAACATTGGCATGGCCATGGCTATGACTATAAATCCAATAACTATTGCCATAACAACTAGCATAACTGGCTCCATTAGACTTGTCATCCTTTGTAGAGCTACTTCTACCTCATCATCGTAGAAGTCTGCTGTCTTGTATAATATATCATCTAGAGAACCCGATTCTTCTCCTATTTTTATCATGGAATCTACCATTGGAGGGAATATTCCTACTTCATAAACTGCTCTAGATAGTGATACTCCTTTTCTTACATTTTCAGATGCTACTTCTAGTCTATCATGTACTACCTTATTTCCTACAACTCTACCTACTACATCTATAGCTTGAAGAAGTGGTATCCCACTAGTCATTAGAGTTGATAGAGTTCTAGTGAATCTTGATGTTATTATCTTTACATTTGTATCCTTTATTACTGGTATCTTAATTTTTAATGTATCTAAAAAGTTCCTACCTGTAGGAGTTTGTTTGAAGGTAATAAATCCTATAACCATTCCTACAACTATAGCTATAAATAAATACCAAAATTCTGTAAGCCAATTGCTTATAGTAAGTAAAGCTTGTGTAGGTCCTGGCAATGCTTGACCGCTAGACTCAAACATTCCTATAAATGTAGGCATAACAGCTACCAGCAGAAATACGACCACTGCAATTGAAACCACTGCTAATGCTATAGGGTATATTAATGCAGATTTAATTTTTTGCTCTAATTTATTTTCCTTCTCAAAATGTACCGCCATTCTCTCCATTATTGTATCTAAATTTCCACTAACTTCTCCTGCTTCAACCATATTTATAAGGAGTGATGGAAAAACTTTAGAATGTGCTTTCATTCCTTCAGACAAAGTAAATCCTTTTTGTACATTTTCACTTAAAGCACCTAATGCCTTTACTAGAGTTTTATTCTCAGATTGTTTCTCTAATATCTCTATACATTTAACGATTCCTATACCTGCATCTAGCATTGTATAGAATTGTCTACAAAATACGGCCAAATCCTTCTTTTTAATTTTACTAGAAAATAGTTCAATCTGTGCCTCTGCTGCCACATCTTTTTCTATGGAAACTGCCAGATAGTTATTTCCCTTTAGCATGGCTAATACATCAGATTCATCATTTCCCTCAAAAAAACCTTCTATTATTTCTCCTTTTTCAGATACTGCTTTATATTTATATATCATAAGGTCACATCCTAAATAATATATTTTTTAATATTTTCCTGATTTATTGCTTGGGTTAATGCAGAGTCTTTAGATATTAGTCCCTTCCTATATAGTTCTAATAGAGATGCGTCCATGGTTTGCATCTGATATTTCGCTCCTGTTTGTATTGCTGTATCTATCTGATGAATCTTATCTTCTCTAATTAAATTCCTGATTGCTGTTGTTGCTACCATGACTTCAAAGGCTGCTACCCTTCCTGATTCATCTGCCTTTGGCAATAGTTGTTGTGATATTATTGCCTGAATAGCCGATGAAAACTGTACCCTCACCTGTTGTTGTTGATGTGGTGGAAATACATCTATAATTCTATCAATAGTCTTTGCAGCTCCATTGGTGTGTAAAGTTGATAATACTAGATGCCCTGTTTCTGCTGCTGTAAGTGCAATAGAGATAGTTTCTAGATCTCTCATCTCTCCAACTAATATAACATCTGGATCCTGACGTAAGGCAGCTCTTAGACCATTTGCAAAGGATCTTGAATCTGTTCCTATTTCCCTTTGATTTACTATGCTCTGATTGTGCCTGTGAAGGTATTCTATAGGATCTTCAAGGGTTAATATATGACATCTTCTTTCATTATTTATTTGATTTATCATAGTAGCCAAAGTTGTTGATTTTCCACTTCCCGTAGGTCCTGTAACTAAAATAAGTCCACGAGGAAGTCTAGCTAAATCCTTTACTACTATGGGAAGTCCCAAATCATCTACACTAGGTATTTCAAGAGGAATTATCCTCAAAGCCATACCATAGGATCCTCTCTGTTTATATGCATTTACTCTGTATCTTCCTATACCTGGGCTTGAAAAGGAAGTATCTACTTCTCCTTTCTCCTCTAATTCTTTTATTAAATCTTCATTTAAAGTTTCATAAACTAAAGTCTTAGTATCATCAGGCTTTAGCTTTTCTTCATTAAAATATATCAATTGGCCATTTATTCGTAAAATTGGAGGAATCCCAACTGTTATATGAATATCTGATGCTTTTTTTTCCGTAGCTATATTAACCAATTCAATTATATTCATCACCTATCCCCCTATCCCAATGTAAACCCTACTCGTAATACCTCATCATAGGAAGTTTCTCCATTTATAGCTAATTTTGCTGCTGATTCCAACAAAGTATGCATACCCTCCTTTATAGCTTGTCCTCTTAATTCATCTATATTAGCACCTTTATCTATAAGTTGTCTAATCGATTCATTGACTGGCATCAATTCATGAACTGCACGTCTTCCCTTATAGCCATTATTACAAGAGCTACAGCCTACTGCATTATTTAATATTAATTTTTCTTTTTCATCTATACCCAAAACCTTCTTTTCTAAATACCCAGCCTCATAAGATTTTTTACATTTTGGGCAAAGCAGCTTGACTAATCTTTGAGATACTACGCCTATAACAGCTGAAGATACTAAATATGGCTCTATTCCCATATCGATAAGCCTTGCAACTGTAGAAGGGCTGTCGTTGGTATGCAAAGTAGAAAGCACTAGATGACCTGTAATAGCTGCCCTAACTGCAATTTCTGCAGTTTCTGAGTCTCTTATTTCTCCAACCATTACTATATCAGGGTCTTGTCTAAGTACTGATCTAAGTCCTGAGGCAAATGTTAGTCCAGCCTTTGTATTTACTTGAACTTGGTTGATCCCATTTAATTTATACTCTACTGGATCTTCTATGGTAATTATGTTTTTTTCTATTTGGTTAAGCTCTTGAAGCACTGCATATAAGGTAGTTGTCTTTCCACTTCCAGTAGGTCCTGTAACTAAAATCATCCCATAGGGTTGATTTAAGATCTTATCAAATACTTCTAAATCACCTGAACTAAAACCTAACCCTTCCTTTGTAAATACAAAACTACTTCTATCTAAAAGTCTTATTACAATTTTCTCTCCATATACTGTAGGTAGTGTAGATATTCTCATGTCTATCTCTCTGCCGCTGATTTTTGTCTCTACTCTACCATCTTGAGGTATTCTTTTTTCTGCGATATTCATTTTTCCTATGATTTTAATTCTGGTGATTATACCTGAAAGACTTGTCTTCGCAAGGGTCATGATTTCCCTAAGGTCTCCATCTATACGGAATCTCACCCTTATATCATCTGCATAGGGCTCTATATGAATATCTGAAGCCCTTTCCCGTACAGCTTGCTCTATTATTGAATTTAGAAGCTTCACTATTGGTGCAGTAGTTACTTCTAGTAACTCTGAGTCTTCTATTTCATCCATATTAATAGGCAAAAAACTTTCTTCAAACTCTTCCAGAACTTTTTTTGTAGTTTCTCCACTATAAAATCTATCTATAGCTTTTAGCAGTTTTTCTCTTGTTGAAATAACAGGTTGTATATCTAACTTAACAAAAAGTTTGACATCATCTAAGGCAAAAATATTTAGTGGATCAACCATAGCTACAATGAGAAGATTATCTCTTTTATCTATGGCTATAAGTTCATATCTTCTTACTATATTTTCTGGAATAAGTGTTGCTACTTTTGAATCTATTTGATACTTATCCAAGTCTACATGAGGTATACCTAGTTGAAACTCCAACACCTCAATAATATCGTCTTCTGTAATAATTCTTTCAGCTACAAGAACTTCTCCTATCTTTTTTCCTGATTTTTTTTGTATATCTAAGGCATCTTTAAGCTGAGACTCAGTTATCTTCCCAGAATATAATAGTAATTCTCCAAGTTTTAATTTTTTATCTATCATTCCATCACCCTCAGATTATTTGTAGTATATTATTCTACATAATTATGTAAAATTCCTTCTATTTTTTTATATATTTCGAAGTTTATTTTTTCATCTAAATTTAGCCAAATATTTTGACTAAAAATAGCTTGATTTAAAAGCATTGATAGTCCGTTAAAAGTTCTGAAACCCTTTGCCTTAGCCTCTTTAATCAATTTAGTTTCATATGGCTTATATACTATATCATAAATAATAGTATCTCTAGAGAATCCACTTAATTCCAAAGGAGACATATCTTCCATAGGATACATCCCCAAAGATGTGGTATTAATAATAATATCAATATTTTTTTTATCTAAATCCTTAAGGCTTAAATCAATTATCTCTGTTGTAATTTTGTTATTTATCTTTTTTACATTTTGTTCTAGTAAAATGCTATTTTCTATTGTTCTATTTGCTATATATATCTTTTGGATATTTTCCATTGCTAATATACTAGCAATTCCATAGGAAGCTCCCCCTGCGCCTAGGATTAAAATGTTTTTACCTCTAATATCTATATTATTATCATAAAAAGTTTTTAAAAATCCATCACCATCTGTATTATATCCGATTAGTTTACCATTATGATTTTTCACAGTATTAACTGCATTTATAGCTTTAGCTTTGGGAGAAATCTCATCTAAATGTTTAATAATAGATTTTTTATAAGGAATAGTTACATTAAAGCCTCCTACATTCATTGCCTTTAGTCCATCTATTGCATCCTTTAGTCTATTCTCCTCTATATTAAATGCAAGATAAACACTGTTCTCATTTAAAAACTTAAAAATATTATTATGTATTATTGGTGATAGAGATTTATCTATTGGTTTTCCTATTAAACAATAAAGTTTTGTATTCCACGTAGTTTCCATTATTCTCCTCCTATAACTAATAGTATTATATCATAAAAGCTAATCAATCCATATTGTGATTATCAATATTATGAAGAATAAAAAAACAAAAATATTTAAATCTGGCTAGAATATACAAAATGGATAAAAACTAGTCTAAATAAAAAAATCATTATGTGTCAAACTATTTGTAGGAGGTGGATGATTTGAAAAAAAATAAAATCAAACTTTTAGGATTGTCAGCAGTTTTAGTGGTAGCAATGGCAGGATGTCGTCCAGCAAATACAAATATGAGAAATATGTCTACACAAACTAGGTTAAATGATAATGTTAACAACCGTTGGATGACTAATACACCTTTTAATACTAGAGATAGATTAAATACTAATCTAAACAACGGTATGGTTAGAAACAACACTTATCTAAATGATAATATGGTTAGAAATACTCCAATGACTAATGATAGTTTAGGAGGAGGTAATGTTCTAGCTCCTGGAACTATTAATAATGGAAGATTGAACACTAATTTAACAACAACTAACACTGCCTTAGTAAATAGGGCCAATAAGATTGCACAAAGAGTATCTGCTTTACCTGAAGTAAACGCTGCTTCTGTAGTAATTCATGGAAATACAGCTATAGTTGGATGTGATGTAAAAGGTAGTGCAACTAATGCCATAAGTTCCAATCTTAGACAAAAGGTAGAAGCTGCTGTAAAAACTGCAGATAAGAACGTAAAAAATATATCTGTAACATCTGATCCTACTCTATATAATAGAATAAGGACTATGAGTACAAATATAAGTAATGGTCACCCTATATCTACATTCGTTGGAGATATAGAAGATGTTATGAGAAGGATAGCAGCTCCTTTTAGAACAACTCCAGTTAGATAATTTATAAAATTAATCCAAGGCTAGACCTTGGATTAATTTTATTTATCCATTAAGGCTTTATTTAATTTACCAAGTGCTCTTGTTTCTATCCTTGATACATATGATCTGGATATGCCTAGCATAGCAGCAATTTCTCTTTGTGTTTTACAACTTCCGTCTATAAGTCCATATCTTAATTCAATAATAACTTTTTCCCTATCCTTTAAAGCATGATTGATTGCTCTATATAATTTTTTAACCTGAAGTTTTAAATGCACCTCATCTAATATTTCATCTGCTTCTGAGCCTAAAATATCTAATAAATTTATTTCATTCCCTTCTTTATCCATGCCAATAGGTTCATGTAGGGATAACTCCAACTTGGTTTTTCTTGTTGATCTTATGGTCATTAATATTTCGTTTTCAATGCTGATATAATGCTACATTTTAAATAGTTTGTACATTATATATATTAATTTGATATATTATAACATTAATTCTTCTTCATTATCACAACATATTATATTTCATTAATTCTTTTATTACAGTTTGAAAAGCAAATACCATTCCCACACCAAAGCCTATGATAAATATTAATATATTTTTTTATTTTTGCTTTTTTATCCATATGATATATTCTATAAATATTTTAAAAATCATTCAAAAAATAAAAAAAGGCCCTAGATTTTACCCTAGAGCCTTTACAATTATTTCTCCAATGAGTTCTTAGTACCACTATATAATCCTACTGCACTAAGACCTATGAATATACCTTGTACTAACCCTGCCCTTATATCTCCATTTCCAAACAGTCCAATACCTATGACTATTCCTAATAATACTGAAGCTACAGGTACATACTTCTCTTTTAATCCCACTTTTTTTAATACCTCTAATATACCAATCAATAAAGGTATTATTGCTATTCCTGCATATTCCATTATTTATCCACTCCTTTGTTTTTATGGTTTTAAAAAGGCTAAGGTTTCCCCTAGCCTTTTTAAATTAAGCTGTTACTACTATTGCGTCATATCCTTTAGATCTTAATTCATTTGCTAAAGCATCTGCATTTGATCTTACACTAAATGCACCTACTTGTACTTTGTATAGTCCTCCTACTAGAACTACTATTGGACTATAACCTTTTGATCTTAACTCATTTGCAAGATTATCAGCATTAGCTTTTACTGAGAATGCTCCTACCTGTACCTTATAAAGTGTTGCTCCACCACCATTATATGGTATTCCAAGATTCTTTAATATTCCCTTAGCTACTGCTACAGCTAAATCATCTTGTCTGTTTTTTAGGATATTAGCATCCTGCGAGTTAGTGATAAATGCTAATTCTACTAAAGCTGCTGGCATATTAGTTAGCCTTAAAACTGCAAAATTTGCTGTCTTTGTTCCTCTATTTACAGTATATGCACCACTTGCAATTATACTGTCTTGTATAACTTTTGCTAGATTTGCACCTGTAGTGCTACCTGGATAACTATAAGTTTCTACTCCCTTTGCTGAAGTGTCACCAAATGCGTTACAGTGGATTGATAGGAATGCATTTGCACCAAAACTATTTGCTCTTGCAGCCCTATCTGCTAATTCTAAAAATACATCTGTTGTTCTGGAATAACCTACTGTTACTCCATGATTTGCTAATATCTTTCCTACCTTCAACGTTACTGATAATGCTATGTCCT
>JAEWGC010000034.1 GCA_023388495.1 Bacillota bacterium
ATTTCTTAAAACTTCTTTTCTTGCTGTTGACATAAAAATGCTCCTTTCTGGTTTTAATCTTATTTTGATTCTTGCCAGAAAAGAGCATTTATTTTCACTTAAGCACAGATTTAATTACAGTCCCAAATTATTACAAAAGCATTCAATTTATTATTGAATGCTTTTGTTGATTTATATCCTTTTAATTGTCATTAATAACTGCTTGAATACACTCGTCCTTAGTAAAGTCTTTATTAGGTGTAGGATCTACTTGGATATGAGGAGTTGTTCTGGTTTCCATATTTATGGTGCCATCAGCATTCATACTCATTTCTATACTATATCTAATTACAAATTTACTTAGCCTTAAATAAAAAACTGGAATATCTTCAAAGGTTCTATCTCCACCTGTAGTTTCTCCTACTAGTGTAGCAAATCCAGTATCCTTGGCAAATGAAGCAAACTTTTCAGCAGATGAAAAAACGCCACTATCAACTAATAAATAGACTTTACCATTAAATCCTATTTCCTCCAATGGATCTACCTGGATAGTATTTAACTTATAAAATTTAAAATCTGTTTTTATTTCTTCAGGGAATTGATTTAATATGCTTTCATCTAAGTCATTAACAGTCCTTATATCTTTCAACTTATAAGTATCATATTTATTTCTAGTATTTTCTTTAAAGATAGAGTAATATTCGGCACTATGAGTTTCATCTATTAGAAGTGCTACGATATTTTTCCAATAATCATCTAATCCGCCAGCATTGCCTCTTATATCAATAATTAGCTTTTCATAGTCTTCTACCTCTTTTAGAAAATCTTTTATTCTAGCAAGATCCTCTTCAAAATGATAATAAGACATTGAGTTAATTTTCATATATGCAATTTCATTATCTACTAGGACTTTAGTTTCTAACGCAGGTTCTTTATCAAACTCAGCACTTCTTACGTCACCGTTAAAGTTATATCTATACATAACTCTAAAATCACCAAGAGCATCATTCCAATTTGGATAATTAACCTTATAAAGATGCTTAAAAGTCTGGCCGGTAAGAATGCCAGTGTGAGGATTATGTAAATCACCTAATATCTTACTCATAGCTACAAGATATTCTGTATCTGTTTTTGTATTTTTGATCAATCTTTTATATTTGCTTTTATTTCCTAACCAATCTACATTATGTAATCTTTTATTTACCTCAAAAAAAGGATAATTTTCTTTCAGGATATCATACATATATTCAAAGTCCTGAAGTTTCTCCTTGGTAGTCATACCAACTTCTATTACATCATAATAAGACGCCTCCTCTGCCTTTACATTAAACTCACTACGACTATTATAGATTCTTTCTAATGCAAATATTGCTAGTATTACTAGTAGAATAGTAGCAACAAGTTTCCTAGTTTGTTTTTTACTCATTAAGACCCCCCCCTAATTATTATTGATTTATCTCTAATAATACTTATTCTACATCTTTTATGAAATTCCTCTATTTATAGTAACTTTTTATTTGAAAATGTAAAATTAATTTAAAATAGAAGGAATTTAGAAAAATTTGTAGAATAATTAATATACTAATAGATTATTACACAAGAGATAGGAGAGTATAGAATGAAGATAGGATACGCATGTTTAACAGTAGGGGTTAGAGAAACAAACTTTAAATCTTGTACAATGAAAAATGCTAGGGAAGAAAATCTATTAGAGATAATAGAATATAATTTAAAATCATTAGAAAATATAATAGATTACAATATTCAAAATGGTATAAAACTTTTTAGAATAAGTTCTGACTTAATTCCATTTGGTTCAAGTGAAGTAAACGAAGTTCCATGGTGGGAAGTTTTTTCTTCACAATTATTTTTAATTGGAAATAAAATAAGAGAGTCAAATATACGGGTTTCAATGCACCCAGGACAATATACAGTATTGAACTCTCCAAACAAGGATGTAGTTTTAAGAGCCATAGAGGACTTGAATTATCACAATAGAGTTCTAGATAGCCTAGGAATAGGTAAAGAAGGTAAGATTATACTTCATATAGGTGGAGTTTATAATAATAAAGAAGAAGCCATGAAAAGCTTTATTAGAAACTTTAAATTACTTAGTAGAGAGGTGAAGGAAAGATTAGTGGTTGAAAATGATGACAAATCCTATAATATAGGAGAAGTCTTAGAAATAAGCAGAAGCATAGATGTTCCTGTAGTATTTGATAATCTTCATAATGAAGTTTTACCCTATGATCCTTCAAAAGACGATTATTATTGGATAAGTCAATGTAAAAAAACTTGGAAAAAAGAAGATGGAACTCAAAAAATTCACTATTCACAGCAAGATAAAGTGAAAAGGCCAGGTGCACATTCAAATACAATAGGGATAACAAAATTTATGGATTTTATTAAAGGAATAAATCATGAAATAGATATAATGCTTGAAGTTAAGGATAAGAACCTTTCTGCTATGAAATGTATTAATAGTATTTCAAAGGATAAGAGTATAACAGCTCTTGAGTTGGAATGGAGTAAATATAAGTACAATATATTAGAACATTCTAATTTACATTATAATAAGATTAGAGAGCTGCTTAAAAATAAAAAGGAATATCCTGTAATCCAATTTTATAATATTATAGAAGAAGCTTTAGATATGGAAGAAACAATAGGAAGCACCATCAATGCTATCCTCCATGTTTGGGGATATTTTAAAAACATATCAACAGAAAATGAAAAAAACAAATTTACGAAATTAATTGAAGAATATAAAGAGGGCAAGAAATCTAAGAATACAGTAAAAAGATTTTTATGGAAGATAGCTCTAAAATATGGAGAAGCTTATCTTTTGAATTCTTATTATTTTGACTTAGAGTAATTTAAAAAAAGAAATTTTATGATTACATTATTATTTGTAGCAATATAGGGACTGTAATTAAGGATAATAATGTAGTTATAGATACTAGAATAGCTGCATATTCTTTTTCCTTATTAAAACTTTCGGCAAATATTGAAGTCATAGCAGATGCTGGCATAGCAGTCATGATGATTACTGTATTCACAGCCTTTGATCTGTCTACCAGAAATATGGATATCAGGTATATTATTACAGGAATAATTACTAATTTTGTAATGATTCCATAATACATTGTCCAATCCTTTAAATGATTTCCTATTTTAACATTTGAAAGAATAACTCCTATGATAATCATAGATAAGGGGCCTGTAATATTTCCTATCCCCTTTATACTAGAGGATAAAAAATTAGGTAATTGAATATCAAATATCATAATCATAATACCTATAAAAACTGCAATAATTGAAGGGTTTAACAACATTTTTTTGATTTCTTTATTTAATTCTTCTTTTCGTAAATTTCCTTTAAACAACATAAGTCCATATGTCCATACAAATATAACAAAAAACATATTAAATATAGAACCGTATATAACGCCCTCTGCTCCATATAGTGAATTAAGTATTGGGAAACCAACGTATCCTGTATTAGTAAAGACATTAGCAAAATGTAATATTGTTTTCTTATCATTTCTTACTGGAAATAGAAGTAAAGATGAAATAACTGTAACTATGATATAAGCTATAAAGCTATAATAAAAGGTATTTAAGACATTAAATTTAATGTTGTCATCATATGTAAAAATAAAAGAAGTAACAATCATAAAAGGTAATGCTATTTGTATTAAAATATCTGTAAGCCCTTTATTTATTTTTTGAGTAATGATATTTGTTTTACTTCCATATACACCAACTAATATCATAATAAATAGAGATAGAACACTGTCCATAATAGCTGATATTTCCAAAGGAACACCTCCTCTTTACTTTGGTATAATTATACTATGTTTTAGGTTTGATTTTGCTACAAAACAGCTTAGATAGAAAGAGGAAATTATATATAATATAGGGTTATAAATGTGTTTAATAGGAGGAAAAGTGAAATATCAGAAACGGTTATTTTGAAACAATGAAGATAAAAAAATTAATATTATTAAGGGGGAATATTTATGGAAATTGTAGCAGTTGGAAAATGTGTTGCAATAAGAAGACTAGAGATAGAGGATGTTCCACTATATACTAAGTGGTGGAATAATGGAGAACTAATGGCTTCTGTTGGATTTAAAAATGGACTAGGAATTACTGAAGAAAAATTATACCAAGAATTTACTAAGGAAATTATTGATATTGATAAGTATAGAAAAAGCCGAAGATATGTGGTTATAGATATCAAAAATAATAAGCCCATAGGTGAATTGGTTTATGGTCAATTGGATGTACAAGAAAGAAAGTGTAGAATTGGTATGAAAATATGTGATTTAACTTATCAAGGTAAGGGATATGGTAAGGATACCTTAATTACCTTTATGAACTATTTATATAATTACTTTGATTTGTTAAAAATTGAAATAGATACATTAGCGGATAATATAAGAGCTCTATCTTTATATGAAAAAGTTGGATTTAAGGAAATTAAGTATGAACAGGATTTTTGGACAGATCCAGATGGTATTTCTCATGATGTAATATTTATGGAACTTCATAGAAGAGATTGGATATATTGAGCAAATTAAAGTTATTAAAATAATTATTTTACAAGGTGAAATTATGAAGAGTTATTTTAGAAGATATTTATACTCGATATTGGGTGCATTAACATATATTATTATTCATGAAGGGGTTCATATTATTCAAGCTAAAGCATTTGGTGTTTATGAAGGAATTCGTGTGCTCCCCATAGGAATAGAAGTCCTGATTGCAGAACCCCTTAGAATTTCAGGCTTAAAACTAGCTTCATTTTCAGGACTAAGTAGTGTGATTACAATAATAATAGGATATACTTTATTTATATTTACACCTAAAATACTTAAATTAAATAAACAGCCAATAAAAAACTACTTATACTATGCAACATTTGCTTTTCTGTTAATAGACCCAATATATATATCATTAATATCTTTTTTTGTAGGTGGAGATATAAATGGTATTTCCCTAGGATTAAATCTATCTTATATTACTATCAGATGTATTTACTTTGTCATTGCTATTTTTAATACTTATCTTGTATACAAAAAGCTATACCCTGCTTATGTTATAAAGCAATAATTGTATAGAAGAGTCCTCCGACAAATATATATAATCAAAAAAATATAGTATGGTGAAAAAACATCTAATTCATATGAAGATGACGTAACTTATTTTTTAATAAGTTCAACTAAATCAAATGGCTAAACAACATTTCCCGTTGATTTATAAATTGATTAATTGTTTTAGATAGGAAGAACCCTTAGTAAAAAGGAAGATTAGTTTAAATAAAGAATTAAAGGAGAATGAGGATGATAAACTTTGATAACTTAGAAACTAATAGATTAATATTAAGAGAATTTATAGAAAGGGTAGCTGGAGAGATTCACTGCTTTATGCTATTTTAGAAGATGAATACGTAAAATAGAAATTATCTTTACATTACTTATTGAAATAATAATTGCAGACGATTTACATAATAAATGATATGGAGTGTTAGGTTTATGAAATTTTTAAGAAAAGCAGTAATAGTAACTTTAATAATATGTGTATTCAACATATTGTTTCTGCCAAGTAGGACACCAAAAATCAAAGGTGAAAATAGTGTATCAGTTATAGAAAAAGTTAAATTAGGTGGATTTGAACAAACTATTTTAATAAGAGGAAAGGATATTTCTAATCCAGTTTTACTTTTTTTACATGGGGGACCTGGTTATCCTCAAATATCATTTGCTCGTAAATACGAGAAAAAACTAGAGGATAACTTTGTCGTTGTCAATTGGGACCAAAGAGGAGCTGGTATGTCTTATTCATCGAATATTCCAAAGGAATCCATGAATAGAGAGCAATTTATTGAAGATACAAAAGAACTTATTGATTATTTATGCCAAAAGTATCAAAAAGAAAAAATATATATAGTAGGACATTCTTGGGGAACAGAACTTGGTTTGTATGTTATAGATAGATATCCAGAAAAGGTAGCCGCCTTTATAAGTGTTGGACAAGTCGTTAATGGAATGGAAAGCGAAGTGATTTCATATGACTATGTACTAGAAATGGCTAATAAGAATAATGATCAAAAAGCTCTAGATGATCTAATGAAAATAGGAAGACCGCCTTATAAAGATACTGTTGGGGATACTGCAAGACAGAGAAGATGGTTAGCTAAATATGAAGGTGTGGAAAAAAAAGTAAATACATTAAAAGATATTGTTTTAGGAAGTATCTTCTCACCTGAATATACTGGAATAGATGGAATAAGATTTGCTTTAGGTAATAAATTTTCTGCAGATGCAATGTGGGGGCAGAATAAAGATTTGGATTTTATAAGAGATATACCAGAAGTACAAGTACCTATTTACTTCTGTGCAGGTAGGTATGATTATAACACTCCATCTGTGTTGATTGAAAAATACTATAATCAGATAATAGCTCCTAAAAAAGAGTTTATATGGTTTGAGGAATCCGCTCATTTTCCACTTTTTGAGGAAGAAGAGAAGTTTAATGAGCTAGTTATACAGATAAAAGATAAAGTTGAAAGTGAGGTTAATCATGGAAAGTAAATATATATTTGAATCCTCTAGGCTAGGATTTAGGATGTGGAAAGAGTCAGATAGGGAAGTATTTGCTAAGATGAACGCTAATAAGGAAGTAATGAGATACTTTCCAAAAACTTTAAACTCTAAAGAAATTGATGATTTTCTTAATAGAGTACAAGAGCATTTTAATGAGTATGGATATGGATTATGGGCAGTGGAAATTAAAGATACTAAGGAATTTATAGGATTTATTGGTTTTTTAAATGCAACCTTTGAAGCTGAATTTACACCATGTACAGAAATAGGATGGAGATTAAATAATAAATATTGGAATAATGGCTATGCAACAGAAGGTGCTAAGGCGTGTTTAGAATATGGTTTTAATAATCTGAATTTAAATAGTATATATTCTTTTACAGCAGAAATAAATCAACCATCCGAAAATGTCATGAGAAAAATAGGTCTAAAGAAAATTGGAGAGTTCATGCATCCAAAAGTAGAAGATGGTAGCCCATTAAAACCTCATGTTCTGTATAAAATTGAAAAGTAAGAATTAATGGAGGGAAATATGGAAAGTTTTTTGATAATTGATGGGCATAATTTATTATTTCGGATGTTTTACGGGATACCAGGAAGTATGAAAAATTCTAAAGGCAATGAAATCAAGGCAGCTTTTGGATTTACTAGTGGACTTATTAAATATATTGGTAAATTTTCACCTAAGAATATAATGGTTGTTTTTGATACTGAGACAAGCATAGCAAATAAGTGTAAAGATTATAGTGACTATAAGAGTAATCGAATAAACTACTTAGATTTACCAGATGATGAAAATCCATTTACACAGATGCCATATATATTTCAAGTATTAAATCATTTAGGAGTTTATTATAAGGAAATAGAAGAATATGAAGCAGATGATTATATTGCTTCTTTTTGTGAGAATCATAGTGATAAATATAAGTTTATAATTGTTTCCACGGACCAAGATTTTTTTCAATTGGTCAATGATAAGATATCTGTATTTAACCCAAGCGGAAAGCAAGGTGTAATGTATAACTCTCAAAAGATATATGAAAAGCTTGGAGTATATCCAGAGCAAATAGTTGAGTATAAATCATTAATTGGAGATAAAAGTGATAATATTACAGGTATCAGAGGAGTGGGACCTAAAACAGCACAAAAGATATTAAGTGTTGGCAGTATAGATACGATACTTAAAAATGGACTAGGTGGTAAATTACACGATGTTTTAAAGGAAAATGAATTTATAATTAATAGAAATATTAATCTTATAACTATGAAAAGAGATATACGGATTAATTGTGACCTTGATAAATGTAGAAACAAAATAGATGCTAATTTAAAAGCAATGGATATTATATCAGAGATTTGTAACTAGAAGTGAAGAATTATTTAGGTGAGGGTTATAAGAATGAAATAGGTATGTTTTAGATTTTAAATATAATGGCATAGGAAGAAAGGAGTATTCCATGATTATAAATTCCGAGGTATTTGATTATTATTTAGAAAATCAAAATATTGATAAATATGAAGATTATTGGCTTTTTAAATATCTCAGCGGTTTAAGTGGGGAAATGAATGTTTTTAAAAAGCCATCGTACTCACCAGAAGATATTCAAACAATGGCAAGAATTTCAAAAGAAATCCAAATACAGGTAAAGGATTTTAAACCTAATAATATTGAAATTTGGAACATATTATTTCCAAAATGGATGGAGGCTATATCTGATGTTACTGTTTACTTTATAGTAGGATTACCGGAAGGATATGATGCTTTGGCATTAAGAGACGAAAGTGAAAATTCTATTGTAGTATATGATATTGGAAACTGGCTTATATATAAGAGTATGAACATATCTGATGTTGCAAACAATCTATTAACTCATGAATTATGTCATGTTTGTATCCATTCGGTCTTTCCAGATATAAAAAAGATATATATGTCTGGAACATATACCGAATGTCTAAATGCTATTGCATTTAATGAGGGATTTGCCCATTTGCTAGCATTTGAAAATAAGAACATTGATTCAGTAGATTGGAAGTCTGAAAAATATAACAAGCTATATAATAGTTCTCTTGAAACAATGAAAGAGGCGTTATTGGAAGAAGATATTGATAAACAAAAACAGTATATCCAGGGCTCAATGTCAGGCAGTTATTATGGAAAATTTGGAGCAATGCTAGGAATGCTATATTTAGCAAATATATGGCTAGAACATGGCAATATAGGAATAAAGAAAGTTTTTTATGAGGGATATAGTAGTTTTGCATCTAAGGTAATTAACGAAACATAGTCCTGTACACTAGGATTAATTATATTGATTATTGTTTACGAAAGAATATATAATAAATATAAGAATTAGAGATAAAAAAGTTAAGACCTATAAAATTAAAAGGAGGATCCAATATGTCAAAAAGATTATTATCAATTGTATTAGCTATTACATTGATATTTGGGATGGCAGTTACTGCATTCAGTGCTTCTCAGCCAGTAAGCATTTTATTAAATGGTGTAGAAGCTTCCAAGGAAGCATATGTAAATGAAGAAGGAAGAGTGATGGTTCCATTACGCCAGATATCTGAGGAACTAGGATACATAGTCATGTGGAATAATACAGAGAAGAGTGTTATGATTTCCAATGAATCTGAAGTTGTTAAACTAAAGATTGGAGAGTCTAGCATTACTGTAAATGAAGAAGGTATTATTATGAGTTCAAAGGCTATTATTAGAGAGGGAAAGACCTTTGTACCTATAGAGCTATTTAGTAAGGCTTTAGACTTAATTGTGGGATGGGACAATAAGCATCAAGTATTAAATATAAACCAACCAATAGAAAATACAGAAGAGTTTTTTGCAAACTCTACCGATGAAACAACTTCTAATAAATTAGACACTTATATGAAGGTTCTAGAGAAAAATAAGGATTTCCAGGGAAGTATTTTAGTTGCTAAAGAAGGAAATATACTACTTAATCAAGGCTATGGATTTTCAGATATCGAGCAAAATACGATGAATAAATCTCAAACTAAATTTGCTATTGGTTCTGTTACAAAACAATTTACAGCAATGGCAATTATGCAGCTTAGTGAAAAAGGTTTAATAAATGTAGAGGATAAACTTTCAAAATATCTTCCGGATTTTCCAAATGGAGACTTAATAACTATCCATAATCTATTAACCCATTCATCTGGAATTGTGAATTTTACAGACTTACCTGAGTTTTATACATTAAGCCCAGATAGTCGAGGACCTATGAATATATTAAACCTAGTAAAGGATCAACCATTGATGTTCAACCCTGGAGAATCCTTTAGCTATAATAATACAAATTATTTAATACTAGGTATTTTAGTGGACAAATTATCTGAGATGTCTTATGAGGATTATTTACAAAGGAATATATTTGAGCCTATTAATATGGATAATACAGGCATATGCTATGGGGAAAATAATGAGCTACATGATGCAAGTGCTTATTCTGGTCACTTAGAGGTATTTCCTATAGATGATGAAGTCTTACTACGTGGGGCCCATGGTGCTGGAAGCATGTACTCTACCGTTGAAGATTTATATAGATGGGATCAGGCTCTAAAGACAGAGAAATTAGTAAAGAAAGAGACTATGGATCAAATATTTACAGAGCATATAGCTATGCCAGGAGCGGGAAGTTACGGTTATGGATGGATGATTTCTGATTCTGGAATTGGGAAGACAATTTTCCATGGAGGCAATACATTAGGCTTTACTTCTAACCTAGTAAGATTTACAGATATAGATTTAACTATTATCATTTTATCAAACAAAGGATATTATGATACGACTAAATTAACAAATATATTGACTTCTATAGCTCTAGGTGGGGATTATGAATTACCAGAGACTTTAGTAGAAATTGTAATAGAAGATAAAGATCTATATGATAAATATGTAGGAGAGTATGCGTTGGCACCTCAAGTTATTTACACTATTACAAAAGAAGAAAATAGAATTTTTGCTCAGCTTACTGGCCAAGATAAATTTGAAATATTTCCTTCATCAGAGAATGAATTCTTTTATAAAGTAGTAGATGCAAAGATTACATTTGTAAAGGATGATAAAGGGAATGTAACTAGCTTGATATTACATCAAATGGGGCTAGATATGCCTGCTGTAAAGGTTAAATAAGATTATAGATGAAAATTTCTAGAGGATAATAGCATGGGACATTAAGATGATGAGGAGATAAGAGGGTGTAAGGAACGATTGATGTATTATTGTTCCTTACACTCTGTTAACCCTCTTTAGTTTCTAACTAATCACATATTCAGGCAAGCAATTATACCAGTGAACATAGGTATCTCCATTTAAGACGATTCTATCAGAATAGGGAAACATCTCTGTCCAAAGCTTATCATAGCCTTTTTTATATCTCCAATCAAATTTGTTAAATCGCCTAAAAAGAACTACTTTACCCTCCGTATTAATATAATTTTCAACAATTTCACCATGGCTATTGAAGTATACTTGTCTAATAGTATCATACTCTTTGTTGCCAATCTTAACTATATATCTGCCAACTATATCTGAATTATGAGTATCTATATTATCTTTATAAAGTTCACCATTTTCATTACATTCTATGATACCCGTCCTTCTCTGCAGTAATTCTACGCCACAATTATTTTCTCCATACCCCCAAAAACTAAGGAAATCATCATCTAAGAATGTAGATATATTCTTTAAACCATTATGATCATTTATAGCTGCTACAGTTTGTAAATGTGTATCCGTAAGTCTCTCAAACATAGTAAATCCATGTTTGCTTCCATCTTCATTGGTTTCCTCTTCCTCTATTTCTACACATTCAATCCCATGTATAACAGCTTTGCCTATGACTTTTAAATTAGTTTCACTGGTTTTATTCATTGTTGGGTAATTATCAAAATCATAGGTGGCATAATATGATTTTTCCTCTAATCGAGGGATGATAAAAAAGCCTATATCCTGTTCACATACAACTTGAAACTCAGGTAAGTTAGATTTAGTTATAATAATCTCAGGCATAATTTGTGGGAACTTTGATTCTTTCATTATAAATTCTCCTTTCATATTTGGGGGATATGGATAGATTTCTTTGAATTTTTGTCGGGCCTTAAATAATCTACTTTTTACTGTGCCAATTGGAATATTTAAAATTGATGAAATACTCCTCTGATCAATTCCCCTGATATAGTGCATAGTTAGGATTTTCTTATCTTCATCATTAAGATTCTCAAGAGTATCATCTACAACCTCCTTAACAGTAATTCCAGTTTTTCCAGAGAATTCTTCGTAGGTATAAAGATTTTCTATTGGTACTTCAATGAGTCTGAGTTTCTTTCTATAATAATCATTACACTTGTTAGCTGCAATAGATAGCAGCCATGACTTAAACTTTTCCTTAGATTCTAATTTGTCCAAGGACCTATATCCAGTAATTAAAACTTCCTGTAACATATCTTCAGCATCATATTTATTTGGCATTTTATAGTAAATAAAGCGTTCAATAGAATTTTTACAATTACTTAATAGTAGACTAAATTCATCTTTATCCATATTTCCACCTCCATATTCATATTAAAACCGGTTTCATATCTATAGACGTAAAAGGATATCTAAAGGTTCATTTTTAGGATATTATATCATAAAAAATTATTTGACCTTTATAGGAATCTAAGATATCTTAAGATGAAGAAGAAAGAAATATATTTAATAATACAAATCACAAAGGGGGATATATTATGGCAACATGGGGAGCACATATTAGAATAGCTGAGTCTATATTGAATATAGATAGAAGCTTGGATGAAGAATGTTTTCTTGTAGGTAATGTAGGGCCAGACTGTGGTGAACCCAATAAGGATTGGAGTGAGTTTTTTCCTCCTAAATCAATCAGTCATTGGATTAATGAAGATGATATTATTGAAGCTGAAAAATTTTATAATGAATATTTAAACAAGGGAATAGAAGATAATAAGCTATATTCCTTTCTATTAGGCTACTACGTTCATTTATTAACAGATATTCAGTGGACAAAAATGGTAGATGATAAGAAAAAGACAGATGATGAATATAAGAAATTAGAGACTGACAGTAAATTTATATGGACTATTAAAAAAGATTGGTATGATTTAGATCATTTATATTTTAAGAAAAATCCTAATAGCATATTCCATAGAATATTTAAGAATATAGAATCATTTCCTGATTATTTAGACTATTATCCTGCTGGGGCAATTGAGAGGCAGTTAAGATATATTAGCGGATTTTATACTAAATATAAGGGAAATCTAGAAAGAGAATATATATACTTGACAGAAAAGGAAATGGATGACTTTGTAAGTGAGAAATCAAAGTATATTATAGAATTATTAAAAGAAAAGAGAAAAACAAAATAGAAAAACAAAATAGGATATGTTTTCTAAACCTCTTATTGAATTATAAATATTAATTATTAAGAGGTTGTTTTTATTATATAAAACATCAATAAAAAAGGGATTTGGAAATATTTGTAGAATAAATATATAGTGAGGGGGAATTTAAATATGAACGAGAATTTAGTTAAGAGATTTTGGAATCTAATGAGTGATGGGATGTTTGATGAGGTAGGAGAATTAATGTCAGAAGATGCAGATGTAAGGTTGCCTAATACTAGAGAAATCTTTATAGGTAGAGATAAATATATCAACTTTAATAAAAGGTATCCAGGACGTTGGATAATAACCTTAGATAAGATTTTCTCTAAAGATGATATGGTTGTTTCTGCTGTAAGAGTAGAAGCAGAAGATAGATCGATTAGCTTTTATGCCACTTCTTTTTTTACAATTAAAGATAATTTAGTTAGTGAAATAGTAGAATACTGGGGAGATAATGGAGAACCACCTGAATGGAGAATTGAAGAAAGATTATCAGAAAGATATTAATACAATAAGATGAAGTGGATATAAAAAATGAACATTCAACAATAACCTAAAGATTTACAACTACTTCTTGAAGGAATGATTAAAAGATAAATTACCAGTTTCTATAAGTATATACTTTAATTCATATATGCAATTTCAGGTAAATTTTAGCATAAGGTATATTAGAGTGTATATTGTAAAAATATAATTAGTAGTAAAGAGGGTGTAATTAATTTTGTGCTTTAAATAAATCTAATGCACTAATCTGACAAGAATTAATTGGTTGGATAAAAATTACAATTTTATAATCTTGGTTTTATACTTGCCAAAACTATTTTATTTTATG
>JAEWGC010000044.1 GCA_023388495.1 Bacillota bacterium
TCTGGTGACGATAGCAAGATGGACACACCTGTTCCCATACCGAACACAGAAGTTAAGCATCTTAACGCCGATGGTACTTGGTTGGAAACGACCTGGGAGAGTAGGAAGTTGCCAGGCTACATAAAAAACATATAGAAGGCTTTATTACGTTGGTCGTAGTAAGGCTTTCTTTATTTTTTGCCTAAGTATAAGGTTAGATATATGGTATAATTGTATTAGGATTAAAACCAACATTATGATGAAATTTATATGGGAGTGGGCAAATAATGTCTAATAACGAAATAAATTTGTATAATCTAGCTAATTCTTTAGGTATAGGTATCTTAGTAATAGATAATCTTTATAATGTAAGTTTTTTTAATAAGGAGTCTTTAACGATATTAGGTTTAATCAATGAAGAGAATTTAAATAAAAGTTTACCTAATATTCTATCCAATTTTAAAATTAAATCTTTCTTAAAATCTAATAAGAAAGATGAATCACAAAAATTAAAGTATAATAATACAGATATTATTGTAGTAAAAAAGGCAATTATAAACAATGATTTAATTGAAGGAGCCTATATAATTTTTCAGCGATTAGATACTTATAAGGAATTTATTAGACAGTTTGATGATGAAATAGAGGCATCTTCCTTATTAAATACAGTAATGGAAGCTACAAATGATGCTATTGTTTATGTAAATAAAGATGGTTATATAGAGATGTTAAGCAATCCCTATGCTGAATTTTTAGGAGTTGACAGAGAAGAAGCAGTAGGTAAACATGTACGAGAAGTCATAGAGAATACTAGAATGGATATTGTAATTAAGACAGGAATACCAGAAATCGCTCAGGTTCAAGAGATAAAAGGCAAAAATATGATAGCTACTAGAATACCAGTATTTGTAAATGATAATGTAGTAGGTGCTGTAGGTAAAGTTCTATTTAAAAATGTAGATGAATTAAATGAACTTTATACGAAGATAAATAGTATTGAGAAGGAATTAAATCTATATAAGGATGAGTTTAAGAAAGTAAATAAGGCAAACTATGCCTTAGATAGTATTATAAGTGTAAGTAAATCTATGGAAAGATTAAAAGAACTTACAAAGAGGGCGGCAAAGACTAACTCTAATGTATTAATCTTAGGTGAATCTGGAACAGGAAAAGAGTTATTTGCCCATGCAATTCATAATAATAGCAGACGTATAGATGCACCTTTTATAAGGGTAAACTGTGGTGCTATTCCTTATGAATTATTAGAATCAGAATTATTTGGTTATGAGGAAGGATCATTTACAGGTGCTAAAAAGGGTGGTAAGATTGGAAAGTTTAAAGCTGCTGATGGTGGAACTATTTTCTTAGATGAAATTGGGGATTTACCTATGAATATGCAAGTGAAATTATTGAGAGTTCTTCAAGATAAGGAAATAGAGAGAATAGGCTCTAACTTTTCAGAGAAAATTGATGTTAGAGTTATAGCAGCGACAAATAAGGATTTAGAGAAGATGGTATCAGAAGGTATGTTTAGATTGGATTTGTACTATAGATTAAATGTAGTAAGTATAAAAATACCTCCATTGAGAGAAAGAAAGGAAGACATGCCTATTCTTTCTAGACATTTAGTAGATAAGATATCAAAAGGAGAAAATATAAAGGTAGATAAGATATCAGATAATACATTAGAATACTTAAAGAATTATGATTGGCCTGGTAATGTAAGAGAGCTAGAAAATATATTAGAAAGAGCTATAAACTTTTTAGAAGATGAAACAATTATTAAACCAGAACATTTGCCCCCTAAAATTACAGGTATGACTCGAAGCAAGCAAATGAAAAGTCTAAGATCTATATTAGAAGAAGTAGAGAAACAATCTATAATAGATAGTCTGATAATTGCTAATGGAAATAAAACTTTAGCTGCAAATAGTTTAGATATTAGTAGGACAAGTTTATATGAGAAGATATCAAAATATAATATAGATATGTAATGTTATTTTTCTGACAATTCTTATAATTGTCAGAAAAAGGTTACAAAAAATCACAAAACAAGAATTTATTGTAAGAAAATCCTTACACTTAATTAATTTAAGATAAATTAATGTAAGATTAAGTTTACATTAATCTTAAAATATTATAACTAAAAGTGAAAAACCGATTTTAAACAAGTATATTAGATGAATAATATACTTGTTTTTTTGTCCAAATCTATAGATTTAGATAAAAAACTAACATTGAGGCCAAATATTAATGGCATGGATTTTGCTATATTAATAGTTAAGTAATTAAATCAAGGAGGTATAAAGATGCTAAAAAGCAAAGTATGTATTGTAACAGGAGCAGCTAGTGGAATAGGATTATCTGTTGCAGAAGCCTTTTCCAATGATGGTGCCAAGGTAGTTATGGCTGATATTAATGAAGAAAGATTGAGAAACGAATCAGAAAGAATAAGTGCGGATTATATTAAAGTAGATTTAAGTACAAGAGAAGGTTGCAAGAGTTTAGTTGATTATACTTTAAACAAATATTCAAAAGTAGATATTCTTGTAAATGTTGCAGGAATTCAAACAGTATCACCAATAGAAGATTTTCCAGAGGATAAATGGGATTTTATGATTAATTTGATGCTAACAGCTCCATTCTTACTAACGAAATATGTATGGAATTCAATGAAAGAACAAGGTTGGGGAAGAATAATAAATTTAAATTCCATTCATGGACTAGTAGCATCTGAATTTAAATCTGCTTATGTTTCAGCTAAACATGGTCTTTCAGGACTAACAAAAACTACTGCATTAGAAGGGGGACCTTACGGAATAACTGTAAACTCAATTTGTCCTTCATATGTTAGAACTCCTTTAGTAGATAATCAAATTGATGCTCAAGCTATATCTCATGGAATATCAAGAGAAGAAGTTGTTGAAAAGATAATGTTACAAAAAGCAGCAGTTAAAAAACTGATAGAACCTGAAACAATTGCAGATGTGGCTAAATTTTTATGTTCAAATGCAGGAGCACATATTACAGGATCAACATTTACAATAGATGGTGGTTGGACAGCTGGTTAAAAGTACTGAAATTTAATAGAGAGCAAAAGACAAATTAACTAAAATAACAAAAGAAAAATGAGATATTAAGTTAGAAAAAGGGGGAAGTAAAATATGCTAGGTATTATTATTGGATTGGTATTATTGATGTTCTTAGCTTATAGAGGATACTCTATAATTTGGGTAGCTCCTCTATGTGCGTTAGTGGTGGCATTGACTGGCGGTCTTGAATTACTTCCAGCGTATAAAGATACTTATATGACTGGATTTGTAGGTTTTACAAAATCTTGGTTTCCGGTATTTATGCTAGGTGCTATATTTGGTGCATTAATGGATTATACTGGAGCAGCTAAGTCTATAGCTAAATGGCTTACAAAGGTATTAGGACCTAAGAGAGCTATTCTTAGTGTAGTACTTGGTTGTGCAGTATTAACTTATGGTGGAATATCCTTATTCGTAGTTGTATTTGCAATGTATCCTTTAGCATTGGATTTATTCAGAGAAGCTAATATTACAAGAAAACTTATTCCAGGAACAATAGCTCTTGGCTCATTTACATTTACAATGACAGCAGTACCAGGCACACCACAAACTCAAAATTTAATTCCTATGAAGTATTTTAATACAACACCTACGGCAGGTCCAATAATGGGTATAACAGCAGCCATATTTATTTTTGGTTTAGGATATGCATATTTATTATGGAGAGAGAGAGGTTTTACTGCTAAAGGAGAAGGTTTTATAGAACCAGAAAAGAAGACAAATATAAATAGTGAGGCTGAAATGGGGGTGCTTCCAAATCCATTTATCTCATTTTTACCTTTATTAACGGTAATACTAACATTAAATTTACTTGAATGGGATATTGTTATTGCATTACTTGCAGGTATAATTGTAGCAATGGTAACTAACCCTAGTAAATATAAAGGATTTACTAAATCTATCAGTGGAGGAGCAACTTCATCAATTACTGCAATTATTAATACATCTGCTGCTGTTGGATTTGGTTCAATAGTAAGAGCAGTACCAGGATTTCAAAATTTAACAAGCCTACTGCTTGGAATTAAAGGTTCTCCACTAATATCTGAGGCAGTGGCAGTAAATGTCTTAGCTGGAGCAACAGGTTCAGCTTCAGGAGGTATGGGTATAGCATTAGAAGCTCTAGGAGCAAAATATTATCAACTAGCGTTAGAAACAGGAATTAGTCCAGAGGCTTTCCATAGAGTAGCATCTTTGTCATCTGGTGGTCTTGATACTCTTCCACATAATGGAGCTGTATTAACACTACTTGCTGTTACAGGTTTGACTCATAAAGATTCATATATAGATATATGTGTTACTTCTTTAATATTACCAGTGCTATCTTCAATACCAGCAATAATTCTTGCAAGTTTGGGAATTTATTAGGAATATAAGAAGAGATAAATATCTCCCCATCTAGTATAATATTAGATGTGAGTTTGATAATAAGGAGGGTTATAAGATGAAGATAGAGGATATTAAAAAGATAGGTATAGCAGGAGCAGGTACTATGGGTTCTGGTATAGCTCAAATATTTGCAAGAAAAGGCTATGAAGTAGTAATAACAGATATAAAAGAGGAATTCCTAGAAAACTCTAGAAAATTAGTATCTATATTTAATAGCAGTTTAATTGAAGAAGGTCTTATGGCAGAGTCAGAAGTTGAAAATACAGTAAAAAACATAAAATATGATGTAGATAAAAAAGTATTTTCTGATTGCGATGTAATAATTGAAGCTATAATAGAGAAAATGGATATAAAGCAGGACTTCTGGAGGGAAGTTGAAAAAATAGCTAAATCTGATGCTATTTTTGCAACAAATACTTCTGGTCTTAGTATCACAGGAATATCACAGAAAGTAGAAAACAAAGGTAGATTTATAGGAATGCATTTCTGGAATCCACCACATATTATTCCACTAGTTGAATTAATTAGAGGCGATGGAACAAGTAATAAAACTGTAGAAATATTATTAGGATTAGTAAAGAAAATAGATAAGGAGCCAGTAGTGGTACAAAAAGATTCTCCAGGATTTATTGGAAATAGAATACAATTTGCAGTATTTAGAGAGGCATTAAATATAGTGGAACAGGGAATAGCTACATTTGAAGATGTGGATAGGGCTATGAAATATGGTCCTGGATTTAGATATCCAATAATTGGTCCATTAGAAACAGCAGATTTAGGAGGATTAGATACGTTTTATTATATTTCCTCATACTTATTTAATGATCTATCTGATGTAAAAGAACCACAGGAAGTATTGAAAAAACTAATGGAAAATAAAGAATTAGGCGTTAAGTCAAAGAAAGGTTTCTATGATTATTCAGATGGTAAAGATGAAGAAGCCATAAAGAGAAGAGATAAAATGTTCTTTAAGATGTTAAAACATATTCACAAAGCATAGAAAAAAATTCTGCTCCTAATAAAGGAGCAGAATTTTTTTGTTAATTTGTTATAGGATAAGCCCTATTTTAATATTATTAAATATTAGAAAGGGGGAAGATGATGAAGAAGAAAATGAATAAGGAATGGATGAAAATAGGATCAATATACATAGGCACTGTTATAGGTGCAGGTTTCGCCTCTGGTAGAGAGATTATAGAATTTTTTGGAGTATATGGAGTAAAGGGGATTTTTGGCATAATAATATCAGGAATATTGTTTTCTATAATAGGTGGATTGCTACTTTTAAAGATATTCAACAATAAAATAAGTAGGTTTGAAGAATTAATATGTAAATTATTTGGAAAGAGATTTGCAGTAATATTAGATGGTATAATGACAATTTCCTTATATACTGGATTTAGTGTTATGGTTGCAGGTAGTGGTGCAATATTTAAGGAGGAATTAGGATTATCCTTTAATTTTGGGATTATTGTAATGATAGTTTTATCCTTTATAGTATTTCTATTTAGTTTAGAAGGACTTTCCTTTATTAACTCTTTATTGGTGCCTTTGCTTACTGTAGGCATTATATTTACATCTATATATCTAAATCTAAAGGAAGGGTATGACTTATCTAATATAAATGGAGTAGACTTGACTTTAAAAGGAAACTTTTTATCATCTTCTCTCTTATATTTAGGTTCAAATTCTCTAATTATCATAATAGTATTCTCGTCCTTATTACCCCTAATAGATAGTAAAAAAACAGCTATTTTAGGTGGTATATCAGGGGGAATAGTATTATTTATCCTTGGCTTATCTATATTAAGTTCCATGCTTATTTATTATAATGAGGTAGCTTTAATGGATATTCCAATGTTAAGAATATGTAACTATATAGGAAATGGATATAGGAAATTTTATTCAATTATACTGTGGGTAGCAATGTTTACCACTGCATTGGCCAATGGTTTTGGTGTCATGAATAAGGTATCTAATAATAAATATAAGACTCTTATAATGGTTTTGTTTTGTTTATTATCTATTCCTCTGGCTAAGTTTGGATTCGCCAATTTAGTAGCTATATTATATCCAATTACTGGGATAATAGGATTTGTTGTTTTGATTTTTATTTTAGTAATCTTATAAACACCTTGGATTAATATTAGGCTAGAACTATTAAAATGGTTCTAGCCTAATTAGTCAAAGGTGGCTATGCTGCTTTTTCTACATTAAATAAATTATAGAAGTAATATTTATTTTTCATTAGTTCATCAAAATGACCTATTTCTATAATATTACCCTTATCAAGCACAATAATTTTATCATATCTTCTTAATAAATCTTCATTTAGCTTATGAGTAATTACTAGGCTAGTTAAGTCTTTAATATTTAGCAGAGAATCCTCAATTTCATAAGCAGTTTTTGCATCTAGGCTAGCTGTTGCCTCATCAAGCAATATAATCGGGGTTTTCTTAATTAATGCTCTAGCAATAGATATTCTTTGCTTTTCTCCACCAGATAAGTTAGATCCATTTTCTCCAACAAGAGAATTTTTACCTTGAGGAAGGTTGTTTATTAGATTTTCTAGTCCAGAAAGTTTAATGGACATATCTATTTCACCTTTAGAATAATTACCATAAAGAGCTATATTAGATTCTATACTATCATCAAACATAAATACATTTTGTTGAATAATAGATATCAGCTCGTAAATTGAAGATAATTTGATATTTCTTGTGTCTATATTATCCATAACAATACTTCCATCATAGTTATCATAATATCTTAGAAATAGTCTCAATAAAGTAGATTTCCCAGAGCCAGACTTTCCTACAATAGCTACTTTCTCACCTTTATATACAGTGAAATTTACACTATCAAGTATCTTTCTATCTTCATTATAAGAAAAGGAGATGTCTTTGAATTCAATAGTATCTTTAAAATCTTTTTTAACTAAACCAATATCGGAACCAGTATTTTCATTTATTAAGGCTTCTATTTTATCATTAATAGGTTTTATGGCTTTAATTCTTCCTATGATATTAGATAAGTTGACTATAGGATTGACCACATGGTTAGTTAGCTGTACTGATGCTATCATACCTCCTGCTGTAAACTTTCCTTGTAAGGCAAGATAAGTTCCCAACCCTAAGGGAACGAAAAACATGATAAAGCCAAAGAATTCAGAGATACTGTTTACTAAAGATTCAAAGAATCCAAATCTATATTTTTTAATTTCAAGACTATCATTTGAAGCATCAAAATCTTCTTTTATTTTATCTTCAATATCAAAGGATTTAATTACTTCGAACCCAGTAAATAGATCTTTTATCTTAGTGGTGAAGCTACCTAATCCGTCTGAGTAAGCCTTTTTACGATTACCTAATTCTTTTTGAAATAATATGGGTATGAATATTGGAATAAATCCTGTACCAAGAATAGCTATGGCTACATAGGCATTGAGATTAAATATTGCATAGCTTCCAAAGAGAAATGTTATCATATCACTAAAGTTATCTATTATGCTGGCAAAATAGTCTTGTTCTATTAAATTAGCATCATTATTAATTGCAGATATATAGTTTGCCGTATTAGAAGATGTAAAAGAAGAAATATTTTTAGATATAATACTGTTAAACATATCTTTTTTTACATTATACATAATATTTTTTAATAGCCTTCTCCTTAAAATTCTTTTAATGAAGCCTGTAACAAACACTAAAAAGCTATATCCTAACATCAACAGTAATACACTTTTTAACTTTGTAAATTCACCACCATAACTGATATCAGTAATATCTTTAAGAATAAAGGCCATGTATATACTAACAATTGAGGAGGCTAGAATAGCTAAAATATTGCCTATAAATAAAGGCTTTGATTTAAAAAGATACTTTTTCACTATGAACCCTCCTATAACTCTAAATCTTTTTTAATAAAATTAATCATTTCCCTTAGAGTATCTTTATTAAGTGAATAATAAGTTTTGTTTTCATATCTCTCCATCTTAAGAAGATTTGTAATCAGCAGATTGTTAGCATGATATGATACTGTAGCTGAAGTAATATTTAATTCATCAGCTATTTCTTGACCATACTTTTCTCCTTGAGACAAAAGTTTTATGAACTTATATCTATTTAAATCGCTAAGATTTTTAAATATGGATACATATTTATCAACAGAATTATCTCTGTTTTTTGATTGAAAGACTTTATCCACATATTTTCCTATAAACATATATGAAGCATGCTCAGCTCTTTTTACTGTTTGAGATATTGTATATGCTTGAAAATAAGAAGTCATTATATATAAAGTATCTACTTCTTTACTACTTACTAATTGGAATATAGGGATACTCATATTAATTCCTTTATTATTTATTTCTTCTTCTAATAAATTAGTATATTTATTTATATCAGATTCGTAGTTTTTAATAAAAGAACTATATTTTTTCTCATATTCCTCAATTAATGATATAAAAGTTCTCTTAAATTCATTTACATCATTGATAATAGTAATAATAGTCCACTTTTCTTCACTAGGAATTGGTTTGTCGTTTAAAAACTTGAATAATAAATTGTTGTCATTTATAATACCTTTAAACTTTTCGTCATCCATAGTAGGAATCCAAGACTCCCCATAAGAATCTACAAATGAAAGTAAGGATTTTTGTATATCATAATTATCTTTGGATTCTATATATTTTAGATACTTATCTAAGTTTTCTAACTCCCAAATTTTTTCTATATCTATTAAAGAGTAAGCTATATTTGATATGGTAAAATAAGCTTTATATTTATGAATATCATCTCCTAATAAAGATATAATATCATTCATTAACTCTTTAAATTCTTGATCTATGGATATATCCATTTTTTCCACTTCTTCATAATAATAATCTAAGTTGCATGCTACATATATAGATGCAAATAAATCATATAATTTTCCAGCATTTTTACTAAAATATAGTTTCACTTTTATTCCTCCTTATATTTATCTAATATAATATTTGATGTTTATCTAAATTATGTTTAAAAAAATATCAAAATTAGATCTAGTATCATATAAAACATTAAACTCATTAAGTTCTTTATTATATATTACGTCATAATCCGAAAATAATCCAGTAAGAAGTTTAGATAATTTTTTAATTAAATTAAAATTCATTTTTACTCCTCCTTTTAATATTATCTAATATATATTAAGATATCTATCTAAAAAGCAATTAAAAAAATACAACTTTAGATATTTATCTAATTACATTATATACAATTATCTAAAAATGTAAACCATATTTTTGAAAAAAATTTAAAAAACTTTTTAAATTTCCTAAATGATATATAATTATTAATAAATAACAATTAAGGTGTGATAATTATGGGGTTTTTTATTACAAGTGATAATGTAAAATTACATTATGAAATAAAAGGAGAAGGACTACCAGTGGTTTTCATCCATGGTTTTACAGAAAATCATAATTCTTTTAGAATACAACAAAGAGTATTATCAAAAAAATATAAAGTAATCACCTATGATTTAAGAGGTCATGGTATATCCGATAGAGTAAATTATGGGTTGAGTATGGAAAGATTTGCATTGGATTTAAGGGAACTTATAGATTATCTAGAATTAGAAAATATAGTATTAGTTGGGTGGTCCATGGGAACTTCAATTATATTTGAATATATAAATATATTTGGGCAAGAAAAACTATCTAAGATATGTATTATAGATAAGGGACCTAAAGCTTTAAATGATAATGATTGGAATCTAGGTTTATATCATGGACAATATACTATAGAGGATAGTTTAAGAGATTTAAGGTTGATAGAAGATAATTGGATGAAGTTTGCAGAAAGATTTATAAGAATTATGTCACCATATTTTAATGAAAAACAATTTAATATTGCAATTGATAAGATGAGGGGTAACTCACCAAATATAATGCATCCTATATGGAAGTCTATGATAGAAAAAGACTATAGAGGTATTTTAAATAAGATTACTATACCAACATTGATAATATTTGGAGGAAAAAGCACTCTTTATTCAATAGAGGTAGGGAATTACTTAAATAAAAATATCAAGGATTCAGAGTTAGTAATATTTGAGGATTGTACTCATTTATTGGTATTAGAAAACCCTATTAGATTTAATAGGGTTTTAGAGGAGTTCATTAATAATAAAAATCATAATCTTTAATCAAGAATCCTTCTACTATGAATTTTATATAATCCATAGTATTATTTCTTGCGTCATCATAAGAAATTTTATTTCTCAAAACTCTTTTTAACATACCTTCAAAAATCAAAAGGGTCATATCATTTAATTTCTGAGAGTCTTCAGGACGTATATAACCTTCATCTACACATGCAAAAACAGTAGTTTCTCCTCTTTTATTAATATCCCTTTTAAGTAACATAGTAGAAATATTTTTATCAACACTAACCATATCTTCAGGAAAAAATCTATAGTATTCTGCAATGTAATCTTCAAAATGTTTTTCTAAATTTGGGAAGAATATAGCGTTATAAATTTCTGGCTTATCAAATGCATAATCGCAAAAGCATTCCCATACCTTAAGAAATATATCCATAGCATTTTGGGCATCCTTTAAATAGCTATTTAAAGCATTAGCATAATCCTTTATATGATTCATAGCTGCATAGAATATCAGATGATCAAGATTTTCAAAATAGTTATATAGAGTTGCACTATTGTAGCCAGCCCTATCAGCTACCTTTCTAAGGGTCACTCCTTCAATTCCTTCTTCATCAATTAATTCATCAGTTGCATCAATAAAATAAGACATTATTCTTTTTCTTTGTATTTCCTTATTTGATAACATCATATCACCAATTTTCTTAATTTATATCTTATTTATATTAACATAAAAATTTATATTCTACAATTGAATTATAAATCATTAGTATAAGATTTATCTATAGATAGAAAAAATATTCAAAAAAAATCTATAATTATGATTGTATTATAATCATGATTATGATAGTATTAAATTTAACAAATGTAATCATGATTAATTCAAAGGGAGTGAAGAGATGAAACTAGAAATTGGTAATTTCCGCGTAAAAGACGTTGTTTTTGGAGAGAAAACCATATTTAATAATGGAGTTCTATCCATCAACAAAGAAGAAGCTATAGCTTTCATTAAAGAGGATGAACATATTACAGATCTCGACATAGTAATAGCTAAGCCAGGTGAAAATACTAGAATAGTTCCAGTTAAAGAAGCAGTAGAACCAAGAATTCGCCCTGATGGCAGACCAGTATTTCCAGGAGTTACAGGAGATGTTGAAGCCACAGGTAGTGGAAGAGTGCATGCTTTAAAAGGATGTAGTGTTTTAGGAGTAGGTATGCATTATGGTAGCTTTGGTGATGGATTAATCGATATGGGTGGTGAGGGAGCAAAGTACACTCTATTTTCTCAATTAATAAATATATGCTTAGTAGCTGATACAGACGAAGAATTTGAAAGATTTGAACAGCAAAAGAAGAACACAGCTATTAGAATAGGAGCTCATAGACTAGCAGAGTATTTAGGAAATGCAGTTAAAGACTTGGAGCCAGAAGAGATTGAAACTTTTGAATTAGAACCAATAACTAAAAGATCAGAAGAAATAAATAAGCTTCCATCAGTTGTACTAGTAATGCAACCCCAATCCCAGATGGAAGAAATAGGATATAATGATTTAGTATATGGATGGGATATGAATAAATATGTTCCTACATTTATGAATCCAAATGAAGTGATAGATGGAGCAATGATATCAGGTAGCTTCATGCCAGCATCATCAAAATGGTCAACCTATGATTTTCAAAATTTCCCTACAATTAAGGAATTATATAAAGAGCACGGAAAAAGCATTAACTTTTTAGGAGTTATCATGTCCAACCTAAACGTATCCTTAGAGCAAAAGAAACGTTCAGCTATATTTGTAGCACAAATTGCAAAATCCTTAGGAGCAGATGGAGCCATAGTTACTGAAGAAGGATATGGAAACCCTGATGCAGATTACATTTTATGTCTTGCAGCATTAGAAGATGTAGGAGTAAAGACAGTAGGTATAAGCAATGAATGTACAGGAAGGGATGGAGCTTCTCAACCACTAGTGACATTAGATGAAAAGGCAAATGCATTAGTATCTACAGGTAACGTTTCTCAATTAATAGAACTTCCACCAGCTGACAAGGTAATAGGTGAATTACAAGCTTTAGCTAGAGATGGTCTATCTGGAGGATGGGCTTATGACGAGATATTAGGACCATCCGTTAGAGAAGATGGTTCGATTATTATGGAAAACAATGCAATGTTCTGTGGAGATATGGTAGCAGGCTGGTCAACTAAGACTATGAAAGAATTTTAGGAGGTGGAGAGATGAAAAAAGCAATTCATTATATAAATCAATTCTTTGCAGGTATTGGTGGAGAAGATACTGCTGATTATAAACCAGAGATTAGAGAAGGGTTATTAGGACCATCTCTTGCTCTAAATAGTATGTTAGATGCAGAAGTTACTCATACAATTATTTGTGGTGATAACTTTATGGGTTCTAATACAGATGAAGCAGTTGAAACTATATTAGGATTTTTGGAAGATAAAGAATTTGATATATTTGTTGCAGGACCAGCATTTCAAGCAGGTAGGTATGGAGTAGCTTGTGGAACTATTTGTAAAGCTGTTAAAGAAAAGTTTAATGTTCCAGTAATTACATCTATGAATGAAGAAAATCCTGGAGTAGAGATGTTCAAAAAAGATATGTATATTTTTGAAGGTGGAAAATCAGCAGCAAAATTAAGAGATGATGTAAGGGTAATGGCTAATTTTGCAAACAAGATATTAAAAGGTGAAAAAACAGGTCCAGCTGATGAAGAAGGATTTTTCCCAAGAGGTATTAGAGCTCAAATGTGGTTAGAATCAGGAAAGACTTCTGCCCAAAGAGGAGTTGAGATGCTGATTAGGAAATTAAACAATGAGCCTTATATAACAGAACTTCCAATACCAAAACAAGATAGAGTTCCTGTAGCTTCACCAATTAGAGATTTATCTAAAGCAAATATTGCAATGGTAACAACTGGTGGTATTGTACCAGTAGACAACCCAGATAGAATTCAATCAGCTTCAGCAACTAGATGGGGAAGATATGATATATCAGGAGTCGATAGATTAGAATCAGGAGTATATAAAACTATCCATGCTGGATTTGATCCTGCAGCAGCAGATGCAGATCCAAATGTTATAATGCCAATAGATGCTATGAAAGCGTATTTAAAGGAAGGCAAAATAGGTAAGCTTCATGACTATTTCTATAGTACAGTAGGTACAGGAACTACTCAAGCTGAAGCAGCAAGAATGGGTAAGGAAATAGTAGAAAAATTAAAAGAAGATAATGTAGACGGAGTTATCATGACTTCTACCTGAGGTACCTGTACACGTTGCGGTGCAACAATGGTAAAAGAAATCGAAAGAGCAGGTATTCCAGTAGTTCAGATGTGTAACTTAATACCTGTAGCAACAACAGTAGGATCAAACAAGATAGTACCTACAATATCTATCCCATATCCATTGGGAGATCCCCTAACAACTAAAGAAGCTCAATGGAAACTTAGATATTATAGAGTTGGGGTAGCATTAGATGCTTTGACTGAAGATGTAGAGGAACAAACCGTATTCAAAGTTAAGATTTAGTATTAATAGAGTGGTTGGATAGAAACTCTATATGGGTTTCTATCCAAAAAAACAAACTAAGGGGGATTAATATGAAAAAGAAAGATAATAGCGTATTTAACATTTCTTTGATTATTGTATTAGTAATTTCACTCTGGGGTATAATTTCACCTAATAGTTTCGGAGATGTTGCAGGCAGTATGTTTAATTTTTTAACGGATAAATTTGGATGGTTTTATTTAGTTGCAATGTTTTTCTTTGTTGTATTTATGTTATATATTGCTTTTGGTAAATATGGTGGTATTAGATTAGGTGAAGATGATTCAAAACCTGAATATAGTTATATTTCTTGGTTTGCAATGCTATTTTCTGCGGGAATGGGAATAGGTCTTGTGTTTTGGGGTGTTGCTGAACCATTAAATCATTATTTAAATCCTATGGGAATGGGAGGTGGCACATCAGAGGCTGCTAATTTTGCAATATTCCAATCATTTTTACATTGGGGAGTTCATCCTTGGGCGAATTATGCTGTTATCGCTTTACCTTTAGCATATATGCAGTTTAGGAAAGGAAAGCCAGGGCTAATTAGTAGTATTTTTATACCACTAATTGGGGAAGAAAAAGTAAGAGGACCTATAGGTAAATTTATAGATATTTTAGCAATATTTGCAACAGTTGCAGGAGTGGCTACATCTTTAGGTTTAGGAGTACTTCAGATAAATAGCGGATTAAATTATTTATTTGGTGTGCCAATAAATACTCTAGTACACATTGTAATAATTGTAACTGTAACTATAATGTTTATGGCATCAGCTATATCAGGTGTCGATAAGGGGATATTACTTTTATCAAATGCAAATGTAGCTATAGCATTCGCATTAATGTTATTAACTTTTATATTAGGGCCAACAATGAAGATAATAAACTCATTAACAAACGGAATAGGAACATATTTATCAGGCTTTGTTAGAGAAAGTTTTGCTATTAATGCTTTTGGAGATAATGGTTGGATAGCTGGATGGAGAATCTTCTATTGGGCATGGTGGATAGCGTGGGCGCCATTTGTTGGGGTATTTATAGCTCGTATATCTAAAGGGAGAACTATAAAAGAATTTATTTTAGGAGTTTCAATAGTTCCAGCTATAGGATCCTTTGTTTGGTTTGCAATATTTGGTGCAACTGGAATTAGTTTAGGACCAGAAATTGCAGCTGAGGCAATAAAAGTGACAGAGACGGCATTCTTTGTTGTAATGAAACATATACCACTTGGTAGTTTAATATCTATGGTAGCTATACTATTACTTTGTACCTTTTTTATAACATCAGCAGATTCTGCAACATTTGTGTTGGGAATGATGTCGAGACATGGAGATTTAAATCCAGATACGAAAACAAAGATCATTTGGGGAGCAATACAATCTATGATGGCACTTGCTCTTATGTTAGCTGGAGGATTACAAGTACTGCAAACTGGATCAATAGTAGCAGCATTCCCATTTGCTTTTGTAATGGTATTTGCATGTATTTCGTTTATGAAGGCTCTTAAGTCAGAAGATGTTGGATTAGAAACTCAAAAACAAGTAGAATAACTAAAAGGGATCCATAGAGGTCCCTTTTTATATAAATGGTAAATAATTATTATTCTTATCCTTAAAAGGTTTAGATATTATATTCTCTAGTATCCTAATTCCCTGAATTATTTCCTCGTTATTTACGGCTCCAAAGCTAAGTCTTATATAATTAGAGTAAATAGAATCGTCTACAAAGAAGACCTTTCCAGGTACTATTGCTAGATGGTTTTCGGCGCATTCATTATAAAATTCAAGAACATCTATTTCTTTAGGTAATCTTACCCAAATGCTAAGACCACCATTAGGCTTCACATAAGATATACCATAATCACTTAAATTATCTAGCTCTCTTATCATAATATTATATTTTTCAGAATATACCCTTTTAATTTTTTCTATATGGGATTTCCAATAACCTTGTCTTAGGTATAAATCAAATGCTCTTTGTAGAAATCCAGATGAGGATACATCTGTAGTATGTTTAGCTCTTACAATCTCTTTAAATAACTTATTAGGTAGTGTAATGAATCCAATACGAACACCAGGCATAAATATTTTTGAGAAGCTTTTTATAAATATAATTTGATTATATTTATCCATGGACTTTAGAGTAATTTTTTTATCACTATCATCAAAAGATAAATCTGTTAAGAAATCATCCTCTATTATATAAAACCCATATTCTTTTGATAAAGATAGAAGTTCTTTCTTTTTTTCTTCACTATAGGAGTATGTGGTGGGACTTTGGTAATTAGTCATTATATATAGGAACTTTGGTTTATATCTTTTTACATAGGATTTTAATAGCTCTAGGTCTATACCATCTTCATACATAGGTATTCCAATGATTTTTGCACCCCTAGACTTAAATGCTGCTAATGCACCAGAATATGTTGGATTTTCAACTAATATTGGGTCTCCAGGGTTAATTAAAGTTTTTGATATTATATCTAAGCCCTGTTGTCCGCCAGAAGTAATAAGAATCTCATCCTTACTTACTTTTATACTATAGTATTCCATTAAAAACTTAGATATTGACTCTCTGAGTGGCTCATATCCAGTGATTTCTGGATATAAAAAGGCAAGACCTGAATCTCTATCTAAGACTTCTACTAAAACCCTTTTAAACTCCTCTATTGGAAACAAATCTGATGTAGGGGACATTGAAGCAAAGTTGATACTATCCTTTGATACAGGAAGTATACCTGATACCATTAATTCCATATCCCCTTCTTCTAAATAAGGCATATCTTTAGAGATTGGTAATTTTTTTATATAGGTCCCACTTCCCTTGATAGAATAAACATAACCTTCCTTCTCCAATAACTTATAGGCACTAACTACAGTTACATTATTTACTCTAAGGGCTTTTGCAAGGCTACGGATAGAGGGTAACTTTTCCTTCTCCAATTGATTTTCCTCTATTAATGTTTTAAAATTTTCATAGAGTTGGATATATAAAGGTGTATCTATATCCTTATTTAAGTTAAAATTATTCATCTATATCCTCCTTAAATGTATGGATACATTTATTATAACAGATTTTACATAAGAATAAACCATAACAATAAAATAATCCCACAACTGTGGGATTATTCTATCACTACCTCAACTTTAGTACCATCTTCACTATCTACATCTACGATCTTACCTGTTTCTCCATTCTTGATAGCAGCAAATATCTCTTCCATATCTTTTTCAGTTAGGCCAGCTTCTTTAAATTCGGGGGAAAACTTTCCTGCTAGCTTAACTCCTATACTGATAAGAGAAATAGGTAGAGTTACATTGACTTTAGTTGCATCTTCTGGATCGAAGACTCTTATCTTTAACCATTTTGCTTTACCGCTAGAATAAGTTATACTATTTGAAGAATTACTTGTATTTTCTAATGCATCAAGCAGTTTAACGCCTTCTTCAGTAGTGATTTTTCCGTCCTTCACCATCGTTAAGATTTGCATTTTTTCTCCTCCTTGCATTTCACTCACTCCTTAATATATTTTAATTGAGCCATTAGATGTAGAGGCAATAAATTTTAGATGCTCTTTTTCTTCATCAAAGCTAGTAGTATGGGCTACTATTTTTCTAAAACCTAGATTAGCTTGCTTATTAAGTTTATATACTAGATTTGGTATTTCAAGGGAGATACTTCCCATTGAAGTTTCCAAATCAAAATAGCAATCTCTAGTGGATTCATAAATCTCAGAATTAATTGAGGCATTGGATGTAATTAGCTTTACATCTTTTACTCTATCCACATCAATATTATCACATATGATTTTACCATTGGAAGTAATTAAATGAACTAGATCGCAAGAAATATTCTCTGCCTCAATAGATGAATTGGAGGTTTTACATATTATATTTCTAGCATCAATATCATTTATACATATCTTTGCATTTGCTGTTTTTACATCTATTTCCTTAGAATTAATATTCATTAAGAAGATATTTGAATTAGTCGTTACTGTCTTGAGTAAATTAGAATCAGTATCTCTACATTCAATTCTTCCATTTTTAGTTGTTAAATCAATTTCTTTACTATTTACTTCTACAATATCTATAGATGAATTTGTAGTCATACATCTTAAAGTATCCACATTTAATTCTTGTATATCTATCTTTCCATTGCTAGAGTTTAAGATTATTTCATCATAATATTTTTCAGGTAAGGAAACATCCAATTTTATAGAAATATTACTATTATATTTCGGATTAAACACTATTCTGTTTCCATCCATATAAAAATCAAAATAAGGTTCATTTGGTGAGATTAATCCGTTTTTATATTGGCAAGTGGATTTAATAAAAATCTTGTTTCCATCCTTTGGCCTTAGGCGTATACTTCCATTAATAGCTCTTAAATCTAGGCTTGGATTTTCAATATTAGATAAATCCATATCTAAGTCTGAGGTAATAGTTTCATAATTACCCCTAAAATTAAAGGAATTTCCTATATCCTTAAGACCATCAAACATATTTGATAATGCATTACCTATATCAGAACTAATATCCTCTAAGGAGTTAAATATAGGTTTAGATATAGTTCTAGATTCTTTCTTTTCTTCAAATCTTTGACTATCTTCTTTAATACCATCAGTTTCTCTAGAAACTTCTACATCCTCCAGTGCTTCTAATAACTTTATGGCTTCCTCAGATGTTATTTTACCTTCTTCAAGCATTGATAAAATCATCATTTTTTCCTCTTTCAATTTTCCCCCTCCTATTCTTCACCTTGAAGTAGCTTAAGAGCCTTTTCAGGTGTTATTTCACCATTATTTAATTGCTTAAGAACCTCTTTCTTATCAACAGTAGGCTCTGTATATTTAGGACTATACCCTAGAGCTTCAATTACATTTTCAAGTCTTCCTCTAACAGTAGGATAAGATATACCCAATTCTTTTTCTATTTCCTTTATATTACCTCTACTCTTTATAAATACTTCAACAAAGTTTTTTTGCTCATCTGTAAGCTTACAAAACTTACAAAGTGTAAAATTACCTTCTATATGGGTATGACATTTATGGCAGCTAAGCTTAGTAACATAAAGTTCTTCACCGCATACAGGACATTTACCTAATACTTCTCTTTTCATATTTTCACCCTTTCTTTATCTAAAGTATAGAGACTTTAACAATTGTTCCATCACCGGTAGATAAATCAACTAAATCAAATTTACCATTTGCCTTTAACTCATGAATTAAATCCTTTATCATTCCACTATCTAAAATTTCTAAGAGAGCCTTTGTATCCTCATCTGAATCATTAATATTCCTCATAATTACAGGCTTAAATCTCAATGCAAGAGATAGTGAAGAAGTAATTAACCAAAAAGGAATACTTGGTAATCTTAATCTGAAATTGTTTTTTTCATCAACTACCCTTATTTTAATTTTAGATGCCAACCCAAACACCCCCATGTTCAGATATTATATTCATAATTTTCATTCGTTAATATCATAATAGTATTAATTCTTAAATATGTCAATATAATTATTAATATTATTAATAAATAAATTAAAAATATTAATATACAATTTAAATTTTAAAGAATTAACAAAATTTCAAAAGTATAATAGCAATAAATACTAAATTGTTATACAATTTAGGTATGTGATATAATAAACTAAGATAGTTACTATGGATTTGAGGTGTTTATATGGAGGAAAACAAGAAGGCTAATTTTAGGGGCTTTAAAATATTTATTATGGTATTTCTTATATTAAGTATTTTCTTATTAAGAGAGGAAAATCAAGATAAATTATTAAGATTTTTAAATTCCATGGGAGGTAAGGAGAAATTTTTAAAACTAGTGGACTCGTTTGATAGTGTTAATGATATAGAGGATATCAATATTTATGACAATACCATTGTAAAATGGGAAAATAACAAGATAACCTTTATGAAAATTGATGGTACACTTATCTTGGAAAAAGAATTTAATTTTACACAACCATTTATATATTATGGAGACAAGAATATCTACGTAATGGACAAGTCCGCAGGTGATGTTTATTCCTTTAATAGCAAAGGCGAAACTATAGATAGATTACAGATTGGAAATGAGATATTTAATTTAAAAGAAAGCCATGATAATCTTATATACCACATAAAAAATTCCCCAGAGGAAAGCATAAAAATATTAGATAAGGACAGAGTAGTGATAGGTAATTACTCCTATGAAGATAAGAATATTCTTACATATGCTACAAATAAGGGAGGAACGGAATCTGCCATATCGTTGCTAAGTCTAAATGAGGGATCTTTAAAATCTCAAGTAGAGTCTTATGGTGAAAACAAAGAAAAATTAAACTCATTAGATATAGAAGGAGAGATAGTAGTATATCTTGACTTTGTATCAAAAGATGAGATAATTGCACTGAGTGATAGTTCTCTTTATTTAATTAAAAGTGGTAAGATAATGTGGAAAAAGCAATTTGATTTAATAAAGGATATTTACCTTGGAGAAAACAAGATTAATGTTTTATATAGCAACTATTTGGAATCCATAGATTTTAGCGGGAGAACTGAGAATAAAACTAGTTTTTCTGAAGAATATAAAAAGATACTACCCTTTGAGGGAATGTTCCTGCTTTATGGTGATAATAATATAACTATTTTGCAAGAAGGCAAGGAAATATTAAAGCATGAGGAGAGTATAGTTAAGGTATCTACAGATAAAGATAAGATATTACTGTGGACTCCAGAGGAAATAAAGATATATAAGATGTCAAATAAAAAGTAAGAAATTAAGACAGTCTCAAGTCATCGGGATTTTCCCCGTATTAATTATATCTATACTAAGCCGCTTATGGATAAAATTTATCTATAATTTTATCTCCATAAGATAAAATTAGTATAATATAATTAACAGAAGACATAGGAGGAATAAAGATGAGAATAGAAGTAGATGCAAGGGGACAATTGTGTCCAAAACCAGTTATAATGACAAAAAAGGAATTAGATAATTTACAAAGTGGAGTAGTAACTACAATTGTAGATAATGAAGTTGCTAAGGATAATGTTTCAAAATTAGCTGCATCTTATGGATATAGCTTTATAATTGATAAAAATAAAGATAATGAGTATTATATTCATATTACTAAGGGTGGTATAGCAGAGGAAGAAACTCCAAATATCTGTATTCCAGATACATTTAAGGATTTGACTATTGCTATTGGTTCAGATAAAATGGGAGTTGGTGGTGATGAGTTAGGTAAAATTTTGATTAAGAGTTTTATCTATACTGTAAGAGAGACTGCTCCATGGCCAGCAACTATTGTGCTATTCAATTCAGGAGTTTATTTAACCTGTGAGGGTTCTGAAGTTTTAGAGGATTTAAAGGTATTGGCTAGTGAAGGCGTAGAAATACTTTCCTGTGGAACTTGTTTAGATTATTATAATATAAAGGATAAGCTTCAAGTTGGAGAAATAGGGAATATGTACACAATATATGAAAAGATGAGAAATGCAAATAATACCATAAACATTGGATAGGAGATAGTAATGAGAAAAGAGACTTACGGAATAACTACCTATAAATCTACTCATCATACGATACAAGCTGAGTCAGTATTTAAGGAAAAGGGAATAGGTTTTAGGACTATACCAACACCTAGAGAGATTACAGTTAGTTGTGGATTAGCTATTATCTTTGCATTAGATGATCTTTCTAAGGTAAAAGAGATGATATCTAGTAATGAAATAAATATAGATAGCATATATAAATATACTAAGGATGGAGCAAATAGTAAGGCTGAAAAGATAATATAATACTGAGGTAGATTATATGGATAAAGCTAGGCATATAACAAGTAATATTAGATACTTTATAGATGATTATTTAAAGACCAGCAGTGGAGAGTTAAATATTCTAGGAAAATTAATAAAGATATTAATAGTAATAATAGCAATAAGAATTATCATTAATTTAACCAATAAGCTTATAGATAAAACCCTAAGAAATAGAAAAGGAACTAATCTTTTTATAAATAACAGAAGGGCTAATACTATTGGGGAGGTACTAAAAAAGGTAGTTAAATATCTCCTGTATTTTATAGGCATAATGATGATTTTAGATATGTTTAATATAAATACTACATCTATATTAGCCACAGCAGGGATAGGAGGGCTTGCCATAGGCTTTGGTGCCCAATCCTTAGTTAAGGATATTATTACAGGATTCTTTATTCTGCTAGAAGATCAATATGCTGTTGGAGATTATGTTAAGATAGAAAGTTTTGAAGGTACTGTGGAGGAATTAGGTTTAAGGGCTACAAAGCTTAGAGACTTTTCTGGGGATCTACATATTATCCCAAATGGAAGGGTCCAGGTAGTAACTAACAAGACTAGAGGTGCTATGAGGGCATTAGTGAATATATCTATATCATATGATGAGGATATAGATAGAGTAGTTAAAATATTAGAGAAGGTTTGCGCAGATATTAAGTTAAGTAACGAATCTGTATTAGATGGACCTACTATATTAGGTATTACTGACTTAGGAGAATCTAGTATATCAATTACAATTGTAGCTAAGGCTAAGCCAATGGAACAATGGGCAGTAGAAAGAGAAGTTAGGAAAAAGGTAAAGGAAGCCTTTAATAGAGAAAATATTAAGATACCTTATCCAAGGAGAGTAATATCTGGGGGTAGAGAAGAATGATTTTAAAATATGAAGTCGGAGATATAATAACTCTAAAAAAGGGGCATCCCTGTGGAGAAAACAAATGGGAAATTCTAAGAACTGGTGCAGATATAAAGCTTAAGTGCTTAGGGTGTGATAGGCAAATCTGGATACCAAGAATAGACTTTGATAAGAGAATTAGAAAGATTTTGGTAGACGAGAAATGGATTAGTATAGTTCACCATAAGGGAAGAGGAGATGAAACTGAATAAATATTAAAAAGATAAATAATATGATTTTCATTGACAAAGAAGCAAAAGAGTTTAATTTGGTCAGGTACATTATTAATTAAGAGTACCTGACTTTTTAGTGTATCAAGTAAGAGGGAGGTGCTTTAATGGATATTAAATCAAAGCAGATGAAGAATGCCATATTTCTAATTTCTTTTGCAATTATTTTAATGTGGTTATTAGAAAATATCTCAGTGGTATGGATGGGTGTATCTAAGATTATGGGAATAATTACTCCATTTATATTAGGATTTGCAATTGCATTTATATTTAATAGCCCAATGAAATTTATTGAAAGAATATTATTTGGAAATAAGGGAGTATTTAGAAAAATAAAAGGAAGTGTTAAGAGACCAATAAGCTATTTACTTACTTTAATTATGTTTATAACCATTATATTCATTGTCTCATTTATCATAACTCCAGAACTAGTTAATACTGGGGAAGACTTAGCTAGAAAAATTCCTTCTTATTGGATTAATTTACAAGATTTTATAGAGAAAAATCTAAATGGCAATGAGCAAATAGTCCAATGGATAAATAGTATAGATATTGATTGGAAAACTATTGAAGAAAATATTATATCATTTTTTAAGAGTAGTGCTTTAGATTGGGTTGGCTCTACATTTACATTTGCATCTTCAATTATAAGTGGAATTGTTACATTTGTATTAGCATTTATATTTTCTATCTATATTCTACTACAAAAGGAAACTTTAATTAGGCAGGTAAAGAAATTTATAATTGCATTCTTTCCACAAAAGGTTGCCAATAGGGTATTCTATATTGGAAACTTATCAAACAATGTATTTTCAAGTTTTTTAACAGGTCAATTATTAGAAGCCTTAATAATTGGTGGATTGTTCTTTATCGCAATGAGTATTTTTCGATTCCCATATGCTCTTATGATAAGTGTTATTATAGCTATAACTGCACTTATTCCAATGATAGGTGCTTTTATTGGCTGTGCAGTAGGTGCTTTTCTAATTTTAGTTGTAAATGCTAGAATGGCATTTTTGTTCATAATAATGTTTTTGATAATTCAACAAATAGAAGGAAATTTAATTTATCCTCATGTTGTTGGTAAGGCTTCAGGGCTCCCATCTATATGGATACTCGTTGCTGTAACATTAGGAGGAAGTATGTTTGGAGTATTGGGGATATTGTTATTTATTCCGATAGGTTCAATATTATATACACTTTTAAGTGAATCAATAAACCGTAGACTTAAACTAAAGAAAATTAAAAGAATATAGTATTATAGAAATCTATTTTCACAATATTCTCAATAGATGAACTTTATATTTTAGGCTCTAAATTGTATTAAAATGTTAGACAATTGCATGATTACATAGTAAACTATAGGTAAGGTTATAAGCGAAACCTAAATTCAATGGAGGTGGATTTGATGTCATTAAATTATGCAAAGCGTATGGACAACATCAAGGCTTCAGAAATTAGAGAACTGTTAAAACTAACTCAACAACCTAACATTATTTCATTCGCTGGTGGTATGCCAGCACCAGAATCATTTCCAATTGAGGAATTAGTAAAGATTGGTAGAGATGTTTTAGAAAATACAGGAGCACAAGCATTGCAATATGGTCCAACTGAGGGGTATCAACCACTTAGAGAGGCCATCGCAAAGAGAATGGCGAAGGTAAATGTAGATGCAAAGGCTGAAAACATATTAGTAACAAGTGGGTCACAACAAGGACTTGATTTTGCAGCTAAGATATTTATTAATCCAGGTGACATCATAGTTTGTGAAAGCCCTACATACCTAGGAGCTATCAATGCATTTAAAGCTTATGAACCAAGGTTTATAGAAGTATCTACAGACAAAGATGGTATGAATATGGAAGAATTAGAAGAAGTGTTGAAGAGCAATGATAATATCAAGTTTATTTATGTTATTCCAGACTTCCAAAACCCATCAGGTAAAACTTGGTCACTAGAGAGAAGAGTTAAATTAGTAGAATTAGCAAACAGATATAATGTTGCTATAATTGAAGATAATCCATATGGGGAACTAAGATTTGAAGGTGAAGTTTTACCAGCTGTTAAACATTTTGATACAGAGGGAAGAGTAGCTTTCTTAGGTACTTTCTCAAAAATCCTTTGTCCTGGTTTAAGACTTGGCTGGGTAGTAGCTGATACAGAGTTTTTAAGTAAGTTTATCCTCGTAAAGCAAGGTGCAGACCTTCAATCAAGTACTATTTCACAAATGGAGACTGCAAAATTCCTAGAACTTTATGATATAGATGCACATATTCAAAAAATAATTGATATATACAAAGTAAGAAGAGATGTAATGATAAAAACTATGGAAGAAGAATTCCCTGAAGGAGTAAGCTTTACTTATCCTGAGGGAGGATTATTTACATGGGTGGTATTACCTGAATATATGAATGCTAGAGAGTTAGCATTAAAAGCCTTAGAACAAAATGTTGCATATGTACCAGGCGGTTCATTCTTCCCTAATGGAGGAAATGAAAACACCATGAGATTAAACTATTCAAATATGGACGAGGAAAGAATAATAGAAGGTATTAAGAGACTTGGAAAAGTAATAAAAGAATCTATAAGATAAAAATAACCCCCTCAATTTGTGAGGGGGTTATTTTAATAGTCTTATTTCTATGGTTGTACCCTCACCTTCAATACTTGAAAGGGAAAGCTTACCACCATGATATTCTACTATATGTTTAACTATAGATAAGCCAAGTCCAGTACCATTTACTTTTTTGGAACGAGATTTATCTACTCTATAAAATCTTTCGAAGATTCTATTTTGATATTCTAGAGGAATACCTATACCAGTGTCACTTACTCTAATAATTCCCCATTTATCATCAGAACTTATTTGTACATCTACTTTCCCATCTGGTTTATTATATTTTATAGCATTATCAACTAGATTGGACACCAGATCTTCAATCATTCTTTGATTTCCTCTTATAACTGTGTTATCTCCAGTTATACTCAAGGATATGTCTTTTTCCTTTGCATTTACTTCTAAATTGGAACATATGGATTGGGTTATAGTAAATAAATCTATATAAGTAAATTCTCTTTTGATAGATATATCATCAAGTTGAGATAACTTGATGATAGAATCTATAAGTTCCAAAAGCCTATTACCTTCTTTTCTGATGATAGCTGCAGATTTACTGATATCATCGCCCTTAGCCATTTCTGTTTCTATCATTTCTGCAAATCCATTTATAGATGTCAGAGGAGTTTTTAGCTCATGGGATACATTTGCAGTAAATTCTCTTCTCATTTTCTCTGCTTCTTTTAAGCTTTCAATATAATGCTCAATTTCTTTTTTTTGTATTTCTATAGTTCTTACAAATGGTTGAAGCTCTTCGTATATTGAAGCTTTTTTTACATCTTCTCCAGATAATATACTTTCTATATTATGAGATGCAATTTCTATAGGTTTGATTATCTTTGATGTTAAAATGGAGGAGACAATATATAAAAATATCAAAATAAAAACTAATATTCCTGCCATAGCAGGTAATATACTGATGAAAACATATTCGATATCTTGTACAGGTCTAGATATTCTAACTACTTTATTATCTATTTTTAAATCATAGTATGAGGAAAGGTTTTTTTCTTCTGGAATAGAATTAGACTCATAGACATGAATATCAATACTATCTCTAATATCCTTTGGGTTATAATATTCGTAGAATAAAAATACTAGGACAATAGAGGTAACAATAGCTGTTATAGTAGCTATAGCTGCTAGATTATAATATATTTTTCTATCCAAGCTTATCCTCCTATCTTATATCCTACGTTTCTTATAGTTTGAATTATTTTACCAGTATCTCCAAGCTTTAATCTCAATGTTCTTATATGAACATCAACAGTTCTACTTTCTCCTTCAAAATCAGTTTCCCATACTTCACTCATTATTTTATCTCTAGATAAGACAATATTTTTGTTTCTAAGTAGATAATGAAGAAGTTCAAATTCCTTAAAAGTGAGATTCACTTCTTTTCCATCTACAGTTACAATGCGTCTTTTTTCGTCTAAACAGAGATTATCTATAAATATTAAATTTTGTTTGTCTTCTAATCGAGTGCTACGGCGAAGAACAGCATTAACTCTAGATATTAATTCCATTACTCCAAAAGGCTTAGAAATATAATCATCAGCCCCCATATCAAGGCCTTTTACCTTGTCATATTCAGTGGCTTTTGCAGTAAGCATAATCACGGGTATATCTTTAGTAGAATGATTTTTTCTTATATTTGTAAGTATTTTATATCCATTATCACCAGGTAGCATTATGTCTAATATAATTAAATCTGGCAGTTTAGAATTAATTTCATTATATAATTCATCAGAACTTTCAAAGCCCTTAGCTTCAAATGCATTATTTTTTAATGCATAAATAACTAGTTCTCTAATACTCTCATCATCTTCCACACAGTAAATTAGTCCCATAAAATCACTCCTTAATGCAATTAATGGTAATACCCGCCGGTTACTTATGAATGCTGTTTATCCAAACTGCAAAACCATTAATATATTTAATTTAATTATATCACTAAATATAGTATAAAACCAAAGAAGAATAAGCTATCCTCTTTGGTTTATTTTTAAGATTCAAATTGTTTATTATTTCTATAATGTTCTCCTGTGATGGAATAATAAACCCACTCTGCAATATTTTCAGCATGATCACCAATTCTTTCTAGATATTTAGCTATCATAAGCAAGTCCACAGCTTGTTCACCATTTTCTACACTTTCTCGAATAAGTTCAATTAATTCATTTTTTACAATATGAAATAATCCGTCAACTTCATCATCATAATCTATAACGTTTTTTACAAGCTCTAAGTCTTTTCTTACAAAGGCATCAATACTGTCCCTCACCATCTTTATTGTAGCTTTAGCCATTTGAGGAATATGATTAAGCTTTTTTATATATTTTTGTCCAACGAGCCTTATGGTTATTTCAGAAATATCAGCGGCTTGGTCTCCAATTCTCTCCATATCCGTGATCATTTTTAATGCCGATGATATCATTCTTAAATCACTTGCTACAGGCTGCTGTTGAAGTAGAAGTTTTAGACATCTTCTTTCGATAGCCTTTTCTATATCATCTACTTCCTTGTCATTTTCTACAATTCTCTTAGCAAGTTCAGCATCTTGGTCTATAAGAGCAGTAACTGCGGCCTCTATTGAGCTTTCAACAATACTACCCATTTCTATAAGTTCTTCATTTAATAATTCCAATTCCTTATCAAATCTACTTCTCATATATATCACCTCGTTTTAATATTTCACAGTTTCGAAACACAAATCTATCTACTGGAAAGTTTCGTTGTGTTAGGTCATAATTATCCAAATCTTCCTGTTATATAGTCTTCCGTACGTTTATCCTTAGGATTAGAGAATATACCATCAGTATCTCCAAACTCAATTAATTCCCCCGATAAGAAAAAAGCAGTTTTATCTGAAACACGAGTTGCTTGTTGCATATTGTGAGTTACCATAACTATGGTATAACTATCTTTTAACTCTTGTACTAAATCTTCAATTTTGGCAGTAGATATGGGATCAAGAGCAGACGTAGGCTCGTCTAGGAGTAAAACTTCTGGATCAACAGCTAAAGCCCTTGCTATACAGATTCTTTGTTGCTGACCACCAGACAATTCAAGGGCATTTTTCTTTAATCTATCCTTTACCTCATCCCATATGGCAGCATTTCGAAGACTTTTTTCTACAATTTCATCAAGGGTACTTCTTGATTTTACACCGTGAGTGCGAGGTCCAAAGGCAATATTATCATATATACTCATTGGGAAAGGATTTGGTTTTTGAAAAACCATACCTACACGTTTTCTTAAAATATTTACATCTATATTGCCATTTCCATTACCGTTATTATATATGTTTTTTTCGTCTAATAGAACATTTCCCTCTATTCTGCACCCTTCTACTAAATCATTCATTCGATTAAGAGTTTTTAAGAATGTAGATTTACCACAACCAGATGGTCCAATAAAGGCAGTAATCAAATTTTTCTTTATATTTATATTTATATTTTTAAGAGCTTGAAAATCTCCATAATACAGGTCTAAATTTTCAACTACAATTTTATCCATTCAAATCACCTTTCTGTAATTTATTAGCTATTAAGGATGATAATCCATTGATTCCTATTACAACAATTAAAAGTATTACTGCAGTTGCATATGCTTGGTTAGTATATAATCCTTCACTGGAAAGAGAGTACATGTGAATAGCTAATGTTCTACCAGATGAAAATAGATTCTTTGGTATTTGAGGCACCGTACCAGCAGTGTATATTAGTGCTGCAGTTTCTCCTACAATTCTACCTATTGCGAGGATAATGCCGGAAGATATTCCAGGCATAGCCGTAGGCAAAACTATTTTAAATATAGTTCGGAGTTTTCCGGCTCCTAATCCAAAGCTAGCTTCCCTTAGGGTATTAGGTACTGCTAGAAGGGCTTCCTCTGTTGCTCTAATTATAAGAGGGAGGATCATAATAGAAAGAGTAAAAGCCCCAGCAGCCATTGAGAAGCTCCAACCCAGAGTTGTTACAAAGAATAATAACCCAAACAAACCATATACAATGGAGGGGATTCCTGATAGGGTTTCTGTTGTTAGTCTTATAATCTCAACTAGTTTATTACCACTCTTCGCATATTCAATAAGATAAAATCCAGTAAATACTCCGATAGGACAAGAGATTAATAAGGCCAAAAATGTCATCATAAGAGTAGTGATAATAGCTGGAAATAAGGAAACATTTTCCGTAGTATATTCTAAAGCAAATAAGGAGGGCTTTATATAAGGAACTCCCTTAATCAATATATAACCAATTATAATAAATAATATGGAGAATGTTGCAAAAGCTGAAAACATAACAAGTCCCTTAATTAATTTACTTAATCTATTCAATTAGCTCACCTTCCTTTTCAACACAGAAAATAGTCCATTTATAAGTAGTATAAATACAAATAATACTACTCCAGTTGCAATTAATGCTTCTCTATGAAGTTCAGCCGCATATCCCATTTCTATTACAATATTGGCAGTTAGGGTACGTATTCCCTTTAGTATTCCCTTAGGCATACGGGCTTGATTTCCAGCTACCATGATTACTGCCATGGTCTCTCCTATGGCTCTACCAATACCGAGAACTATGGATGATAGTATTCCTGATTTGGCTGCGGGTAGCATTGCGAAAAATACTGAATACTCATGAGTAGCCCCTAGAGCTACAGCCCCTTCATAATAGCTTGTTGGTATTGCTCTAATAGCTGCCTCTGAAAGTCCTATAATAGTTGGTAAAATCATTATGCCTAGAAGCGTAGAAGCTGTTAATATACTAGAACCTGTACCACCAAATAACTGTCTAGTTAAAGGCACTAATACAACTAGACCAAAAAAACCATATATAATGGAAGGAATTCCTGCCATTAGATTTACTGCGGGCTTTAAAAACTTATAAAGTTTCTTTGGACAAAACTTTGCTAGATATATAGCAGTTAAAATACCGATAGGTACACCTAAGATTATGGCACCAGCAGTTACATAAATGCTACCAACAATCATAGGAAATATTCCAAAGGAAGGTGGAATATTTGAAGGAGACCAGTCTTTACCAAGTAGGAAATTAAAAACTCCAATTTTTCCTATGGCAGGTATTCCATTAACAAACATAAAGTAACATATTAAGATTACTGATATTATAGAGAAAGAAGCGGAGATAAAAAATATTATCTCCATAAATTTTTCAAAGAATTTTTTTTTCATTTAATCACCTGCTTATCTATTTAATGTCGCTCCAGTTAATAAGTTCGCCTATAAATACATTCTTTATATTCTCCAAAGATATATCTGTTAAGGGATTTGCTGGATGAGTAATTACTGCGATACCATCTAATGCTATAGCTATATCCTTAAGTTCTGTTTTTTCACTGTCTTTCAAGGCTCTTGAAGCCATTCCTATATCAGCAGTACCATCTATGGCAGCTTGCATACCTGCTGATGAGTCAGATTGTTGTACTTCAATTTGAGCGTTTGGATTAATTGCAAGATAAGCTTCTCTAAGTTTTTCCATAACTGGCGTAACAGATGAAGAACCTGCCACAACGATTTTACCAGTTGGTTTAGAGCCATTATATGGAATAGCATTATCCTCTACAGCTATATAGCTCTTTGAAACAACTTCTTGTCCTTCTTTACTCATTATAAAATCTATAAAGTCTCCAGCTACTTCAGAAATTTCTCCTTTTGTTGCTATATTAAAAGGTCTAGCTATTTTATAGCTACCATTTTTAATATTTTCAGTAGTAGGAGCTATACCATCTACATTTAATGCTTTTACTGTATCGTTAAGTGATCCTGTTGAAACATAGCCTATTGCATATTCATCTCCAGCAACTGTTGTAAGAACAGTATCTGTTTTCATTTGAGTAATAGCCTCTTTTGTAGTCCTATCAACTTTATTGCCATTTCCATCTTTTTCTTCTACTCCAGTTAATTCTACAAAGGCTCCTCTTGTACCAGAACCTTCTTCTCTAGTAACTACTACGATTTCTTTTGAAAGGTCGAATTTATTAGTATCTATACCTGCATTTTCTCCGCCTTGATTATTTGATTTACATCCTACAATAAGTGACGCTACTAAAACAAATGATAATACTAAAGTAATTATTTTTTTCACTTTATTTCCTCCCTTTATTTTACTATTTGCTTTCAGTATATATGGAGAATGTTAAATCTATTGTTATGATAATGTAAAATCTATGTAAAATTAATTATTACATTATATTAATGTTAATTATTCAATGGGAAAGATATATTTTTTTCCTTAGATTTGAGGGTAATTTTGCTATGAAGGTCTATTATGAACGTTGAAGTATATGATATACTAATAAATTAAGTGATAGACTTGGTGTCAAGTAAAATTAAAATATTTAGAGGTGAGATATAAAATGTCGGGAATATACAATTATGATGAAGTAATAATTAGATCACATGAAAGATGTATTAAATATGGCATAAAAAAAAGTATAACTTCACCTAAAAAGATATTTAAAGGCAAAGAACTCAGGATATTATTAGAAGAAAATAACAAATTGATAAAAATCGCTAGACCTTTTATGAAAATACTATATGATTTTTTAAAGGGGTCAGGATTTTCAATTTATCTTACTGATAAGGAGGGCAGAGTTCTTACTATAATAGGAGATAAAGATATAATAATTGATCAAGCGAAGGTAGGAATTATTGTTGGCTCAGATATGAGTGAGAAGAGTGCAGGTACTAATGCTATAGGTACAGCCCTTTATGAAAATTGTTCAGTTCAAATTTCAGGAGAAAATCATTTTATAACAGCATTTCATATTTGGACTTGTTCTGCTGCGATTATTCATAATGAAGATGGAGATATTATAGGATGTCTTAATTTAACAGGACGACGCCAATTAGCACATCCTCACACATTAGGGCTCGTGGTTGCAGCAGTAAAATCTATCGAAAATCATGTTAAGGTTGAAAAAACTCAAAATGAGTTATTTAAAGTTAATAGATATTTATATACCGTTATGGATTCAATGAATCTAGGAATTTTTACGGCAGACACTAACGGGGTAATAATAGCTATAAATAATAGTTTATGTAATATGTTGAATATAAAAGAAGAAGAGATAATTAAAAAAAATGCAGATAGTCTTCTAGCTAACTGGGAATATATACTAGATGAGCTTATAAGAGGAAATACTTATGAAAACAAGGAAACTATATATCATGGCAATGAAAAAAAGAACAGGTTTGATATAAGTGTCTATCCTATAAAAAACCAAAATAATGATATAACAGGTACAGTAGTAATATTTAAGGATATTCAAAATGTATATAATTTGGTAAACAAGTATACAGGGATGTCTGCTACCTATACTTTTGATGATATAGTAGGGAAAAGTAAAGAACTATTAAAATTAAAAGAACAGGCAAAAAATATATCTCATAGTCCTTCCACGGTTCTTATCCAAGGTGAGAGTGGAACAGGAAAAGAATTAATTGCTCAGTCAATCCACAATAACAGTAATAGGAGAAATAATAGTTTTGTAGCAATAAATTGTGGAGCAATACCTAAAAGTCTCATTGAAAGTGAGCTATTTGGGTATGAAGAAGGTGCTTTTACTGGTGCCAAAAGAGGAGGGCATCCAGGAAAATTTGAGCTTGCCAGTGGTGGTACTTTGTTTTTAGATGAAATAGGGGAAATGCCTTTAGATATGCAGGTAAGCCTTCTAAGGGTGCTGCAAGAAGGTTGTGTTACTAGGTTAGGAGGAAATAAATGTACTATTACAGATGTAAGAATAATTGCATCTACAAATAAAGATTTAAAGAAAGAAGTAACTAAGGGTACATTTCGTAAAGATTTGTATTATAGATTGAGTGTAATTCCCATACATGTACCACCACTAAGAGAAAGAGATGGAGATATAGAATTGCTTATAAAACATTTCTTGAAAATTAAAGCTATTAAATTAGGCAAACCAATACCAAAGATTAGACATGATATATATCAAAAGCTTATAGGCTATAATTGGCCTGGAAATGTTAGGGAAATGGAGAATTGCATAGAAAATATTGTAAATATGGATGGAAACACTTCTTTTAGTTTTGATGGCCCAAATTTAGAACATAAACAATATGATAATTTTACAAATGAGTTAGAATACAATATGTGTTCCTTGGAGGAATGGGAGAAAAAGGCTATATTGAATTGTCTTGAAAAATGTAACGGAAATATTACCAAAGCCGCTAAAATTTTGGGGGTAAATAGGAGTACATTGCATTCTAAAATAAATAAGTATAAGAAAAGTACAAGCTTTTAACGGTTAATCATGGATAATAAGTATTGATTAATAATATATTGTCAATTTAAAATTAAATAATAGTATAAAAACAAAACAGTGTTGTAAAAAACGACAACAATCTATCAAAGGTAGTTGTTTTTTGCGACACTGTTTTTATGAAATAAATTATTATACTATAAAACGTGTAAATTCAATGTGTTTTGATTAAAAAAACTTTGGCATAGGAATTGCGTATTATTAATTATAGTTATATATGATTGATAAACATATAACTATAATTTAAAAATAGGAGGTTATCATGAAAATTAAAGGGTTAGCAATGTTAGGGATTGGAAAGATTGGTTGGATTGAAAAAGAAGCTCCAAAATGTGGTCCTTTAGATGCTTTGGTGAGACCTATTGTTGTAGCACCATGTACATCTGATATCCATACAGTATGGGAAGGTGCCATTGGTGAGCGTACTGATATGATATTGGGGCATGAAGCAATTGGTGAAGTTATGGAGGTTGGTGAATTAGTAAAAGACTTCAAGAAAGGTGATAAGGTAATCGTTCCTGCAATTACTCCCGATTGGGGTGATATAAATTCTCAAAGAGGATTTCCTATGCATTCAGGCGGTGCTCTTGGAGGATGGAAATTTTCCAACTTTAAAGATGGTGTTTTTGCTGAGTTATTTCATGTTAATGAAGCTGATGCAAATTTAGCACTTCTCCCTGATGGAATTGATCCAGTGTCTGCTGTTATGCTTACCGACATGACAACAACAGGTTTTCATGCTGCTGAACTTGCAGAAGTAAAACTGGGTGATACTGTTTGTGTTATTGGCATAGGTCCTGTGGGTTTAAATGCTGTTATGGGTGCAAACTTAATGGGTGCTTCCCACATTTATGCCGTTGGATCACGTCCAGATTGTATAAGAGTTGCAAGAGAATATGGTGCAACTGAAATTATTAACTACAAACAAGGAGATATAGTTGAACAGGTTGTTACAAAGACAAAGGGATGTGGCGTTGATAAAGTTCTTATTGCTGGGGGCGATGTAGATACATTTGATCAGGCTATAAAAATGCTTAAACCAGGTGGAATTATTGGTAGCGTTAACTATCTTGGCTCAGGTGAATTTATAAAAATACCAAGAGTTGAGTGGGCAGTTGGTATGGGGCACAAGAGAATAGATGGAGGGTTAACTCCAGGTGGACGTAATAGAATGGAAAAACTTGCTTCCTTAGTTGAGGTTGGAAAGTATGATCCAAGTCAACTTATTACTCATAAGTTTGAAGGTTTTGATAAAATTGAGGATGCTCTTTTGCTGATGAAAGATAAACCTTCTGATCTTATTAAACCTGTAGTAGTTATTAAATGGTAAGACTTACTATTGCTAGTTAGCAAAATCTGGGTTAATATGAAATAATTATATAAGTTTTTATCGCCATGACTCAATTTTGTGATGGCGATTTCATTTTGTTGAGGTAAACAAAAAAAGTAAAGAATAGAAAATAAGAATGAAATAAAATCTTTTAATTCTCCTTGCATACTTAGTCCACAAATGATATAATACTTTGGTATCCTTGCTCTATCCATGAGATAGAGCCGATAGTCCATAGGGAGGTGAAACGCATGAGAAAATACGAAGCAGTGTTTATCTTTTTACCAAGTGAAGAGGAAAAGAGAGTTCAAGTTCTTGACAGATTCAAGGGTATAATTGAATCTGGCGGAGCTATTCAAAACATTGATGAGTGGGGAAATAGAAAGCTTGCATATCTAATTGATGATATTGGTGAAGGTTATTATGTACTTATAAACTTTGAAGGTACACCAGAAACAATAAAAGAATTAGATAGGGTTGCTAGAATTTCTGACAGCATTATGAGACACATGATCATTAGAGAAGATGAATAATCTAAGGGTAGGTGAAAATATTGAATAATGTTGTGTTAATAGGAAGACTAACAAGAGACCCTGAACTAAGGTATATACCTGGAAGTGGTACTGCTGTTGCTAGATTTAGTATAGCAGTCGACAGGGGGCTTTCTAGAGAGAAGAAGCAAGAAATGGAATCTAAAAATCAACCAACAGCAGATTTTATCAATATAATTGTATGGGGTAAATCTGCTGAAAACTGTGCTAACTATTTAGTAAAAGGTAGATTAGTAGGCATTCAAGGTAGAATTCAAACTGGTTCTTATGAGAAGGACGGAGTTAGAAGATATACAACAGAAGTTGTAGCTAATAATGTTGAATTCTTAGAATGGGGAGATACAAATAGGTCTCAAGGATCCCAAGGATTTGGTGATACTTCTTTCGACTTTGGCGGCATAGAAGGCTTCCATCCCACTGATAATGATGACATTCCATTCTAGAAGGAGGGTAAGAAGATGCAAAGAAGATTTAAACCTAGAAAAAGAGTTTGTAGCTTTTGTGTAGATAAGTCAACTCATATAGATTATAAAGATATAAACAAACTTAAGAAATATATAACAGAAAGAGGAAAAATTCTTCCAAGAAGAATTTCAGGAAACTGTTCAAAACATCAAAGAGAACTTACAATAGCTATAAAAAGAGCAAGACAAGTAGCATTATTACCATATAGTGCAGAATAAGAGAGGATATCCTCTCTTTTTTTATGACCTAACTTAGCGAACGATAGTGAGCTTTAGTAGGTCAAACGCAATGAGCACCAAATCTATACGAGCGTAGCGAGTGAATAGATTTGAGTTGCGAAACTGCGGCAAATGACCTAACTTAGCGAACGATAGGTCCTAAGGGACACCACCGAATTATACCCTGCGGGGTAAATAGTAGTTGCGAGTAAATGAATTTGAGTTTCGAGACTGCGGAAAATTTCGAGACTTTTTATTTGACTTATGTCCCTATACTTTGTATTATTTTAATAAGGCCAAAAATTAAAATTAAAGGATGGGAATGGTATGAAAAATAAAGACATAGATATTATAAAGAATATGAAAACTGTAGAATGGTTAAAGGCTCAGTTACTTAGTACTATTGCTAATCTTTATACTACTTTAGCAAATGGCGAGGAAAATACAAGAGAGAACCTTGAAGATATTATTTCCAATCTTATACTAGAATCTTTACTTTTAGGAAAGAGATTGGGATTAAGCTATGAGGGGATGGAGTCAGCATTAAGGGATAATATTAAGCTCAACTTAATTGAAGAACATAAAATAGAAAGATGGTATGGAGATTTAAGTATATTGCTTGAATTTATTGATAACCATAAAGATTAGAGGTGAAATTTTTGAATAATAATGATAAGATAAAGAAAAGCATAGTTGAAAGTATAGTTGTAATATCTGTTATGGCCTTGTATATAGTCTATGGCATTCATTCCATATCTTTACTAATGCTATTTATTCCATTGCCATTCATAGTATTGGGTGTAAGAAACGGTATATATACTAACCTAATAAGCATAGTGGCAGCATCCTTAATAGTAGGTATACTCCTTGGATTTACGTCAGGAGCATCACTTATCCTTATATTTGCACCACTAAGTCTTGCTATAAACTATTGTATTGGAAATAGAAAGAATAGCACGGAAACCATATTATTTTCTACTGCAGCATTTTTTCTTTCCTTTATAATGTTTATGTTTCTTGAAATGAAGATATCTAACTTAAATTTTGCAACACATTTTGAAAATATACTTACTCAATATATGAGTATACAAGTAGATATGTTTAAAGAAATGGGGGCCACAAATAGTCAAATACTTCAGATAAGAGATTTCTTGGAGAGTACTTATAAAGCTATTATTGTACTAATTCCATCATTAATAGGGATATTTTCATTGATCATAGGCTATATTAACCTATTTTTCTCATCAATTGTACTTAGAAAAATGGGGTATGGTACTGTAAGCCTTCAGAGATTCTCTAGGTTTAAACTACCGAACAATATTATTCCTGGAATTGGAATAATGCTTCTAGCGGCCTTTATAATAAAAAGAATGGGCATAGGCTATTATGAAGCATTGTTGCTTAACCTTACATTTCTAATTGGATTTGTATTTTTTATTCAGGGGTTAGCAGTTTTAGATTTTCTCCTGGTTAAATCTAAAGCACATCTAATATTTAGGATTTTAATATTATCAATAAATATAATATTTGTACCTATGAGTAGTGTTCTGTTTTTTCTAGGTCTTATAGATTCTATTTTAGATATAAGGAAAATAAGAAAGCAAAGATCCCGATAGGAGGGTAAATATGAAAAATAATAAAAATTTTCAGTGGCGAGATGATTATATTTACCTCATAACAATTGGCCTATTAATCGTAATTCTATCATTTTTTCAACCCTTAGTATCTGCAATAGGTATTGTTTTGATGGGTTATTTGATATTTTTTAATATAAAGAGTACCAATAAAAAGGAAAAGGAATTTAAAAAGTATGTAGAAGGTTTAGGAGATGAATTTGAATCTGCAACAAAACATGCAATATTTAATATGCCTTTTCCTCTGGTCATGCTAGATGAAAATAGGATTATATCTTGGTATAACACTCCTTTTTTAAAGATGATGGGTGAAAATGACTTGTTAAATGAAAAACTATCTGATTTAATACCAGGGATTAATCTAGAGGGTATATTTAAGGAAAATGACATGAGACCCATTGATATAACATATGGAGAGAGACATTATAAGATATATCCTAATTTAGTAGATACAAGAAAAACTAATAGTAACAATAATATGATAGTAATGCTCTATTGGGTTGATAATACATCTTTAGTAAACTTAGAAGACAAATATGATAGGGAAAAATTAGTTGTAGTTCTCGCATATGTGGATAACTATGATGATGTAAAGAATAATACGCCAGAGGTAAATAGACCACTTGTAATGGCAGAAATAGATAAAAACATAAATTCATATTTTGCCAAACACAATGGAGTCGTCAGAAAATATGAAAATGATAAATATTTTATTATTGTAGAAAATAATGGTTTTAAAAGTATTGAGAGTAGGAAATTTGATATTTTAGATCAAATGAGAGAATTAAATTTAGGTAATACAATCCCTATTACTTTAAGTATGGGGGTTGGCCTTGAGGGCAATAATCCTTTTGAGTCCTATGAAAAAGCTAGAGCGGCTATAGATATTGCTTTAGGTAGGGGTGGAGACCAGGCTGTAGTTCAGGCTGGAAGTCACCTAAGTTTCTATGGTGGAAAAACAAAGGCCATAGAAAAGCGAAACAAGGTAAAATCCAGGGTAATTGGATATGCATTAAGACAACTTATAGATCAGGCAGACAAAGTCTTTGTAATGGGACATAAAAACCCAGATATGGATTCCTTTGGGGCAGGCATAGGAGTATTGCGTGCAATAAAAGATAGGAATAAGGAAGGATATTTAATTTTAAGTGGTGAAAATCCTTCTATTAAAAATATTTATGATAGAATGATAAAGGAGCAACCAGAACTTTTAGAACAAATAATAACACCGGAGGTAGGTTTGCAACTAGCAACTGATAGGTCTTTGATGGTAGTTGTAGACAATCATAAGCCAAGTTTTACGGAGGCGCCAGAAATCCTAGATATTATATCTAAGGTAGTAGTTATAGACCATCATAGAAGAGGAGTAGAGTTTATAAAGGATCCGGTATTGACTTATTTAGAGCCCTATGCTTCTTCTACCTGTGAGTTAGTCACAGAAGTACTGTCATATATGAGCGATAGAATAAATTTAACTAAGTTTGAAGCAGAGGCTTTAATGTCGGGCATTACTGTAGATACAAAGAACTTTAGTTTCCAAACAGGGGTTAGGACCTTTGAGGCCGCATCTACTTTAAAACGAGCTGGTGCTGATACTACAGTAGTGAGACAATTATTTAGGGATGATTATAATACATTTATGTATAAAGCAGAAGTAATAAAGTCTTCAAAGGTCATATTTGATACAATAGCCATAGGTAGACTTGAAGCTCAAATGGAGGACTCTCTTCTAATAGCAGCTCAGGCTGCAAATGAATTGCTAAATATAAATGGCGTTGAGGCTTCCTTTGTAATGACCTATGTAAATAATAAAATTCATATTAGTGGAAGATCTTTGGGAAATATTTCTGTACAGCTAATACTTGAAAGCCTTGGTGGTGGTGGACACTTAACCAGCGCTGGGGCACAATTAGATAATATAACTATGGATGAAGCAGAAATAACACTTACAGAAACTATAGAGAAATTTTTAAAGGAAGGTGAAGAAGAATGAAGGTAATATTATTGAAAGAAGTAAAAGGATTAGGTAAAGAGGGAGAATTAGTAAATGCCAAAGATGGCTACGCTAGAAACTTCCTATTACCAAAGGGAGATGCTATAGAAGCCACACCAGCTAATTTAAAAAAATGGAAAGAAGAGAAAGCAAAAGAGGAAGAAAGAAAAAAGAACGAGTATAACGAAGCTCTAAAGCTTAAAGAAAAAATAGATACAATCACAGTAACCATTCAAGGAAAGGCTGGAGAAGGGGGAAGGCTTTTTGGCTCCATCACTTCAAAGGATATAGCAGACGCATTAAAATCACAACATAAAATAGATATAGATAAAAGAAAGATAGAATTAAAGGATAATATTAAATCCCTTGGTACGACTACAGTAGACGTAAGAGTATATACCGAGGTAGTTGCAAAATTAAACGTTAATGTAAAAGAACAGTAATTAGGTGATTAAAAATGGACAATGGATTAATTGGACGTATTCCTCCTCATAGCTTGGAGGCAGAACAATCTGTTTTAGGAGCTATGATTTTGGAGAAAGAGGCCATAAATACTGCAATAGAAATAATAAGGCCAGATGATTTCTATAAGGAAGCAAATAAGGAAATATTTGAAGCAATATTAACATTATTTAATAAAAATGAGCCAGTAGATTTAATTACTTTATCAGAGGAGCTTAAGAGGCGAGGAACCTTAGAAAATACAGGTGGGGTTACTTATCTTGCAAATCTATCAAGTGGGGTAGCTACAACTGCTAATGTTAAATATTATTGTAAAATAGTAGAAGAAAACTCAATACTTAGAAGATTGATTCGTTCTTGTGATGATGTAATAGCGAAATCCTATGAAAATACAGATGAGGTAAATGCCATAATAGAAAAGGCAGAGAAGTCCATATTTGATATTACTCAAGGACGACATAGAGAAGGTTTTGCACCCCTTAATGAAGTATTATTAACTAGTTTTTCTCAAATTGAAGAAAGAGCTGCAAATCAAGGGTCATTAACTGGTTTAACCACGGGGTTTATAGATTTAGATAGTAAGCTATCAGGATTACAAAAATCAGATTTAATATTATTGGCAGCGAGACCTTCAATGGGGAAAACTGCCATATCTGTAAATATTGTAACTAATGCTGCTTTAAAGGCTAATGCCAACGTGGCTATATTCTCTCTAGAGATGTCTAAGGAGCAATTGGTACAAAGAATGATATCAGCAACAGCCCATGTGGATCTTCAGAAGATAATTTCAGGTAGACTATCTGAGGAAGAGTGGATACAAGTTATAAACTCCATGGGTCCCTTATCTCAGGCAAATATCTTTATAGATGATACTGCTGGAATTTCCTTAATGGAAATGAAAGCAAAATGTAGAAGATTAAAGATAGAGAAGGGATTAGACCTTGTAATGATAGACTATTTACAATTAATGCAATTAGATGGACGTCAGGAAAGTAGACAACAGGAAATATCAGCCATATCTAGGGGATTAAAGGCTTTAGCTAAGGAAATGGATTGTCCGGTAATAGCCTTATCTCAGCTTAGCCGTGCACCAGAACTTAGATCTGACCATAGACCTATATTATCTGACTTAAGAGAATCTGGAGCAATAGAGCAGGATGCAGACGTTGTACTCTTCCTATATAGAGATGAATATTACCATGATGACTCAGAAAAGAAAAATATCGGAGAAGTAATTATAGCAAAGCATAGAAATGGACCAACAGGTAGTATAGAGCTTGTATTTAAGAAGGAATTTACTAAGTTTGTTAATATGGTGAGAGAATAGCTAATAATGAATAATTAAAAGTGAATAGTTAAAACATAGATCCTTCACTGTGTTCAGGATGACATATCCTGCTTGAGCTTAGCGAAAGGGTCTATAATTTTATCAAGAAGGTGATTGTATTGGGGATTAGGGGAAAAAGGATTGTTATAAGTGATTTACAATTAGAAGATGTTCATGAAATGAGGGGATGGGGAACCCATGAAAATCCTTTAATTGAGGACTACAATTTTCCGCCAATGAGTGATAAAGAGATAAAGATATGGTATAGAATGAAAACCAATAGGTTTCTCAACAGATATTATGGAATAAGAAATGAAGAAGGAAAATTAATAGGATATATGGGAATTAAAAGTATAAAATTAATCCGACGGGAATCTACCCTTGGTATAGTATTAGATCCTAACTATGTAGATAAAGGATATGGAACAGAGATTTTAGATTTATTTCTAAAATATTACTTTACGGAAATGAAAATGAGAAGAATGATATTAGAAGTGGCAGAGTTTAACAAGAGAGCCTATAGGGTTTACGAAAAAATAGGATTTAGGCCAGTTGGATACTATTTAGATGAATTTTTTGATTCTGGATTAGATTTATCTAACCCCTATTATTTGGAACAAAAATCTTCTTTTGTAATAACCGATAAAAAGATATATAATTATATTTACAAAATGGTTATAGATAAGAAAAGATTTTTTGAATTAAGGAAATAATTGATAAATATATGGAGTTGATAATATGAGTTTCAGCCTTGAAACTACAGATATGGATTTAGGCGATACCCCTATAGAAAATATTTTCATAAATGATTTTATGCCTATGGCAAATGGAACCTATGTAAAAGTATATTTACTAGGATATAAATACGCCCACGATAAAGATGAAAAAATAGAGGTAAACAATCAAACCATAGCAAAGCATTTAGAAATACCCTTAGAAGATGTATTAAGGGCATGGGATTTTTGGGAGAGTAAGGGGATAATAAAAAAAATTCCAGCAGAGGAGAACAATAAATATAACTATAAGGTAAAGTTTTTAAACCTAAAGCAACTGTACATAAAAAATAATCTTAGCTTATTTAATAGCAAGGAAGAAAATAAAAACAAGCAAAAATCTATTACTCCTCAAGAATTAATAGATGCAAATCAGATACCTGCTATAAATAAAATGTTTAATCAGATAGATTATATAATGAGAAGGCAAACAGTAACTACAGAGAAGCAAAAGATTTTGTCTTGGATAGAAAACTATAATATGAATCCAGATGTTATAGAAAAAGCTTTCTTCTATGGAGTAGAAAGAAAAGGAATTAAAAATATAAACTATATAGAAGGAATTATAAGAAATTGGTATGATAATGGACTTACAAATATGGAATCAATAATAGAGCATTTTAAAACTCAAGATGAGAAATATTATAGATACCAAAGGGTCATGAAATCCTTGGGATTAGATCAAAGACCTATTACTCAAGGAGAAATGATTGTAATAGATAAGTGGTTTGAAGAATACAAATTCTCCATGGAGATGGTACTAAAGGGATGCGAGTCTTCATCTAAGGTAGCGAATCCAAGTGTTAATTATATTGATGGAGTACTTAAATCCTGGAACGAGAAGAATATAAAAACCTTAGAAGATATTGAGGAGAAAGATAAACCTGCAGAGAAGAAGGAATATAAAGTAGCCAAACCTTCACAAAGCAAGGCCCAACCATTTAAAACAAGGTTTCATAACTTTGAGCAGAGATCAAATAAATATAGTGCTGAGGAATTGGAGAATATTGCAAGAAGGAAGAGGGAAGCTTATAATCTGAAAGCTAAAGGAGAAGCATAGGTATGTATAAGGATATACTAAAGGAATTATCAATTGAATATGAGAGAAAAAGAGATAGACAATTACATGAGCAAAGGATAAGAAAAGAAAAAGTATATAAAAAAATACCTGCCATTAAGAGGATAGATGAAGATATTTTAAAGACTGGTCTTTCGATGTCTAAATATATAATAGGAAATCCTGATAGTTACAAGGAAAAGGTAGAAGAGGCAAAAAGAGCAATTGAAAAATTAAAGATGGAAAAGGCCTATTTAATGACTGAGTCTAATATTCCTATAGATTATATGGATTTAAGGTATGATTGTGAGAACTGTAAGGATACGGGATATTTAGATAATGGCAGTCAATGTAATTGTTTAAAACAAGCCTTAGTCTCCCGTGCATATAAGATGTCCAATATAGAAAATGCTCTCCAAAAGGAAAACTTTAAAACCTTTAATATTAATATATTTAAAGATGAGCCCTTTGAGAATGAAAGAATGACACCTAGGGAAAATATGCAGGATCTAGTTGGTATAGCTGAAGGTTTTGTAAATAACTTTGATGAAAACAATGGAGATAATCTATTATTCTATGGAACTACAGGCCTAGGGAAGACATTCCTATGTAATTGTATAGCCAAATCATTACTAGATAAAAATAAAATAGTAATATATCAAACAGCCTTTACAATACTGGAAATAATAGAGAGACATAGGTTTGGAAGAGATGCTAAAGAGGCTAGTGATTATCAATATAAATATAATTTATTGTTTGAAGCCGATTTACTGGTAATTGATGATTTGGGTACTGAGGTGGCAAATACCTTTACTAGTGCAGAAATATTTAATATTGTAAATACAAGGATATTAGGTGGTAAGAAGACCATCATATCAACTAATCTAACACCAAAGGAGATATCAGAGACATATACAGATAGAGTATTTTCAAGGATTTTAGATAAGTTTATTCCACTTAAATTTTATGGACATGATTTAAGATGGGAATGATTAAAAGATAGTGAATAGTTAAGAGTGAATAGTGAATAGTTTTTGTAAGGTTTTAGGTCTTTCAACTATTCACTATTAGTTATTAGATATTCACTGAATGAACGGAGTGAATTCTATGGATGCAAATGAAAGAAGGCAGGAGATACTTAATATATTGAATAAATCAGAGGAACCTGTTAGGGGAACAGATTTATCGGAGAAACTAGAAGTTAGTAGACAAGTCATAGTTCAAGATATTGCAATATTACGAGCTAGAGGAGAAAATATCCTAGCAACACCTCAAGGATATTTAATACCTAAGGTTCAGGAAAGAAAAAAGTTGGCTAAAACCATAGCTTGCACACATAAAAATAATAGTGAGCTAGAAGAAGAATTGGGACTAATAGTTGATTTAGGTGGAAAGGTTATAGACGTAATAGTAGAACATCCTTTATATGGAGAAATAAAATCTCAATTACAAATAGGATCTAGGCATGATTTAAAACTTTTTATAGATAATTTAAAGACTACTAAGGCAGAGCCATTATCCTCTCTAACTGGTGGAGTCCATTTACACACAATAGAAGTAGATGATGAGGAGACTCTAGAGAGAATAAAGAAGTCCCTTTTACAAAAAAAATACTTGATAAAAGAGGATTAAGGTGGTATATTTATAATTACAGGTGACAAGACAGCTGTAAATACAGAATAGGGAGATGTTTAAAATAGGAAAACCAAAGGGGAGTATACAGAATTATTTTGTAAAGGTATTAAATGGTATGGCCTGGGGACTTTTTTCATCTTTACTTATTGGACTCATAATTAAACAAATAGGTACATTAATTGATAACCCGCAGCTCATTAATTTTGGATCTATTGCACAAAAATTAATGGGGCCAGCAATAGGTGCAGGAGTAGCATATAGTGTAGGTGCTCCTGCCTTAGGTGTTTTTGCTTCTGTAGTAGTTGGAGCAATAGGTGCGGGAAGTATTACTTTTGATGGTGCCACAGCAATTATAAATACAGGAGAGCCAGTAGGAGCATTTGTTGCAGCCTTAATAGGTGCAGAATTTTCAAAGCTAATTAGTGGAAAAACTAAGGTTGATATAGTATTAGTTCCACTAACTACTATTATAGTAGGTGGACTTGTTGGTCAATATGTAGCTCCATATATGGCTATGGTAATGAATTTCTTCGGAGGCATTATAAATAGGGCTACAGAAATGCGTCCTATACCAATGGGAATTATAGTGTCAGTAGTAATGGGTATAGTTCTTACACTTCCCATAAGCTCAGCAGCCCTTGCAATATCCTTAGGACTATCAGGTCTTGCAGCAGGAGCTAGTACGGTAGGCTGTGCAGCTAATATGATAGGATTTGCAGTAGCATCTTATAGGGAAAATGGTTTTGGTGGACTTATTGCCCAAGGATTAGGTACCTCCATGTTACAGGTGCCAAATATAATAAAAAACCCAAGAATTTGGCTCCCTGCCATAGTTTCATCTGCCATACTAGGACCTATATCCACCTATGTACTCAAGATGGAGGGAACCAAAATAGGGGCGGGCATGGGAACCAGTGGATTGGTTGGTCAATTTGCCACAATAGATGCAATGGGTGCAAACCCTAAGACTTTAATTTTAATTATTCTAATGCATTTTATTTTACCAGGAGTAATATCTCTTGGAGTGTCAGAATGGATGAGGAAAAAAGGATTTATAAAGCCTGGGGATATGAAATTATAAACTTTACTAGAGATGAAAAGTTAATGTTTTAACATACTGTTAAGGGGTATAATGTGAACAGGAGGACAAACCTCCCCACACAAAAGATAAGATATTAAAGCTACAAAAGATGAAAATATCCATTAGAAATCCCCACCCTTAGGTTTTCTGATGGATATTTTATTTAACCCTTGACAAGAGAGATTAATATGCTATAATATCTATAATTAAATACTTGGCAGAGAAGGGAAATAGTAAATAGATAGCTTTTTTAGAGAGTCAATGGCTGGTGAAAATTGATATGGTGAACTATTGAATCCGTCCCTGAGCTAATGAATTTCGAGTGAGCCTTTTTGGCTAACTAGGGTGGCAACGCGGGAGTAACTCTCGTCCCTTATATTAGGGACTGAGAGTTTTTTTAATTTGCGGAAAATTTAAGGAGGTTGTAATATGTTAGATATTAGAAGAATCAGATCAAATCCAGAGGAAGTAATAAAAGCTTTAAAGAAAAGAAAGGGAGAATTTCCAATTAGCAGAGTTCTAGAATTAGATGAGAAAAGAAGATCCATACTTGTAGAAGTAGAAGAGATGAAGGCAAGACAAAATATTGCATCAAAGGAAGTTCCTAAGCTTAAAAAAGAAGGTAAGGATGCATCTCATATCTTTGCGGAGATGAAAGAACTATCAGAAAAGGTAAAGGAATTGGATATTGAAGTAAAAGAAATAGATGAAGAATTGAAAAATACTTTGCTTCAAATACCAAATACACCTCATGAATCTGTAGTGGAAGGTAAAGATGATACTGATAATGTAGAACTAAGAAAATTTGGAGAGCCAAGGGAATTTGCATTTGAAGCAAAGGCTCATTGGGATATAGGTACAGAGTTAAATATCTTAGATTTTGAAAGGGCTACAAAGATTACAGGAGCTAGATTTACTGTATTTAGAGGACTAGGAGCAAGACTTGAAAGAGCCATTACTCAATTTATGTTAGATTTACACACTGGGGAGCATAATTATGTAGAGATGGCGACTCCATTTATGGTAAATAGAGATAGTATGACTGGTACAGGTCAGCTACCAAAGTTTGAGGAGGATATGTTTCATTTACCTACTAAAGACTATTTTCTAGTACCAACTGCAGAAGTTCCACTAACAAATTTATTAAGAGATGAGATATTAGCTGAAAAGGATTTGCCAATATATTATACAGCCTATACACCTTGTTTTAGACAAGAAGCAGGAGCAGCAGGTAGAGATACTAGAGGTCTTATAAGAAACCATCAATTTGATAAGGTAGAATTAGTGAAATTTGCAAAACCAGATAATTCCTATGAGGAGTTAGAGAAACTAACCTTAAATGCTGAAGAAGTATTAAAAAAGCTTTGCTTACCATATAGAGTAGTAGCTCTGTGTAGTGGAGATCTAGGTTTCTCATCTGCAAAGACTTATGATATAGAAGTATGGATGCCATCTTATGGAAGATATGTAGAGATTTCAAGCTGTAGTAATTTTGAAGACTTCCAAGCTAGACGTGCTAATATTAGATATAGAAGAGAAGAGACAGGAAAGGTTGAATTTGTCCATACCTTAAATGGATCAGGTCTAGCAGTAGGTAGAACTTTTGCAGCAATACTTGAAAACTATCAACAGGAAGATGGAAGTGTAATCATTCCAGAGGTATTAAGGCCATATATGGGTGGCGTAGAGAAAATAGTGAATAGTGAAGAGTGAATAGTGAAAAACTAATAAAAAGTGAATAGTTTTAACTAAGGTTTTGGGGTGTTTTAGATAGCAGTTTGAATTTATCTGAAGTATAACAAACTATTAACTGTTCACTATTAGTTATTCACTAAAATAGGGAGGTTGGGAATGAGAAAGTTCAAAGTATTGCCCAAAATATTATCACTAATTATTATACTATCATTAGTAGGCTGTAAACAGGGAAAACCATTAGACGCAGATGCTCTTATAGTCAAAAGTCTTAATGGAATTAATGAATCAAAAATAAGTGAATATAGAATTGAAGTGGAATTAGATACTAAAGATATGACCTATACAGGAAAGCAAACTGTATCCTATATAAATAATACTGATATAGACCTAGAAGAAGTATATTTTCATCTATATCCAAATGCTTTTACAACCTTGGAAGAGGCGCCAGTATTATTTAATACAGGAGAAGATATGGATTCCACTAAATATAAACCTGGAAATATAGAGATTGAAAAGGTAATGGGAAATGGAAAGGATTTAAAATGGAATATAGATGAAAATAAGGATACTATACTCCATATTAAGTTTGGTGAACCTTTAGAAAAAGGCAGGCGTACTGAAATATACTTAGAGTATAAAGTAAAATTACCTACTACAGAGGATAGATTTGGCTATCATGACAAAGGTATAAACTTTGGTAATTGGTATCCTATTCTCTGTGTATATGATAAAAATGGATGGAATCTAGACCCATATTATAAAGTAGGAGATCCCTTCTATAGTGAAACCTCTAATTATGATGTTTCTATAACTACTCCTAAGGAAATCATAATAGCAACATCCGGAAAGATTATATCAGAGACAGAGCATGGTGATAAAAAGATTTATAAGGTTGAAGGTAGATTAATACGAGATTTTGCTTGGGCAGCCAGTAAAAATTTCAAAACAAAAGAAAAAGTTATAGATGATACTGTAATTAAGGTTTATTCTATTAAAAATGATTCCAGTCTTTTAAATAAGAGTCTAGAAATAGGAGAAAAATCTATTAAAGCCTTTAACAAGGCCTTTGGAAAGTATCCATATGGCCAGTATTCAATAGTAATTACAAAATTCCCATCGGGAATGGAATATCCAGGGATAGTATTTATATCAGATGAATATTCTAATGGAGGTCCTTTAGAAACAGTAATAGTACATGAAACAGGTCACCAATGGTGGTATGGTGTTGTAGGAAATAATCAAGTAGCTGAAGCTTGGTTAGATGAAGGATTAACCACATATTCTGAGGTAATATATGCTAAGGAAGTATATGGTGAGGAAAGGGCTAAAGAATATTATGCAAATAATATTGAACTTGGATATGATTATGCAATACAGTATTTAGGTGAGAATGAAGTCGTCAATAAGCCATTATCTGAGTTTGTAGGATGGAATGATTATGGACCATTAGTATATACTAGGGGGGCCATGTTTATTGATAAGATAAAGGAAGACTTTGGTGAAGAAGTATTATATAAGATATTTAAAAATTATTATGAAAAATATAAATTCCGTATAGCAACAACAGAAGATTTTATTAAGGTTTGTGAAGAGGTAACTAGCACATCTTTTGAACCATTAGTTAAAGAATACTTAAATGGAAATAAATAACTAAAAGCAGAGAACTAAGTTCTCTGCTTTTTAACTATCTTCTAAAACCGAAGCTGTTGCCAAACAAAATTACTAATAATAAAAAGAAAAATAGTAAACTATTATTATCTTCTCCGAAAAAACCTCTACCTTTAGCTTCTACCATTTTTCAATCCTCCCTGTATATTTACTAGATAGTCCTAATAAAATACTAGAAATACCTAATACATTATATAAATATAGGGATGAATTTGTTACAATAAAAGGGGAGGGGTTTTTTTGAAAAGGTTTTTAAGCTTATTACTAATTATAATGATTATTTTAACTAATCAGCTATCCTATGGCAAGGATGCTATAAAGAATTCACTTATGACTCCAATTAATATGAGAGGTGATCTAAGGTCTTATATTCTAGCGGATTATGATACAGGTCAAATATTGGAGGAATACAATATAGATGAAACAGTTGAAATTGCTAGTATCTCAAAGTTAATGTCTTATTTAGTTGTAATGGAAGAGATATCAAAGAGAAACATTTCCTTAGAAGATATTGTAACTATAGATAAGGATACTACTAGGGTAAAGGGTTCTAGCTTTAACTTAAAAGTTGGAGAAAAATTTACTATAAAAGAGCTTCTGGAAGCTTCAATAGTGGTATCAGGAAATGACGCTACATATGCCCTAGCAAAATATATAGGGGGCAATGAGGAAAATTTTGTAAGGATGATGAATGAAGAGGCAAAGAAAATAGGTCTTGAAAATGCTATTTTTTATAACTCTACAGGGCTTCCCATAGAAGAAAAAGATATACAAAATAGAATGACAACTAGGGAAGTGTTTAAATTAACTCAGTATATAATAAGAAATTATCCAGATGTCCTAGAAACGGCTAAGATTAAATCAATAGAACTAGTCAGCAGAAATTATTTTCAAAGGAACACAAATCCATTACTTGAGGAGATAAAAGAAGTAGATGGACTAAAAACTGGATTTACAAATAAGGCAGGGTATTGCTATGTATCTACCTTTAACATAAGAGGTAGAGCTACAAAGACAAAGGATTTACGACTAATAGCTATAGTAATGGGTGCAAAAGAATTGGAAAAAAGAAATGAAATGGCTAAATTGCTGGTTGAATATGGATTAAATAATTATTCTCATAAAATATTTTTAGATAATAAAATTACATTGAGAACATTAGAATTCCCTAAAGGAGATATCACAAAAGCAGATATTTTTGCCAAAAGCGGATTTTCAAAATTAGTAAAGAATGATGAAAATATTGTAGTTAATGTAAATATAGATGAAGATATAAAACTACCAATAAAAAGGAATACAAAAGTAGGTAATGCTACAGTAAAAAAGGATGGAGAGATAATTTTCCAATCAGATATTTTAATTAAAGAAGATGTAAATAAAGCTAAATGGTATGTACTATTGGGAAGGTTTCTTGATAGACTAATTAATAGGATAAGGGGTTCAGCTTTAGGTATATTGAAAGCCATATGGTAGAAGATTGATAGGGGGACAATCAATGACGAATTTAATCAATATAGCTATATGTGATGATGAAAAAATACAAGTACAGCTATTAGAGAAGTATGCAAATAACTGGGCAAGTAAAAATAATATAAATACCAAGATAGAATTTTTCTATAGGGCAGAATCCTTTGACTTCAGCTGGAGTATGGATAAAAAATATCATATACTACTATTAGATATTCAAATGGCAGGGATGAATGGAATAGAGTTGGCAAAGAAAATCAGAAAGGAAGATAAATTTTTAAATATAATATTTATTACTGCCATTGCTGATTATATAGGAGAAGGTTATGATGTAGATGCAATTAATTATTTAATTAAACCTATAGAGGAAAAAAGGCTATATGAATGTTTAGATAGGGCAATGCAAAGGATTCCAAGGGAGGAGAAGATAATCCTTGTAGATATAGATGGCGAAACTATCCGAATAAAACAGGAAGATATATTCTATATTGAAGCCTTTTCCCATTCTATAGATATAGATACGAAAACTAAAAAATACTCTACTCGTAAAAACATTGGAATTATAGAAAAGGAATTAGATGAGAAATCCTTTATTAGATGCCATAGGTCCTATATAGTGGGGCTAAAACATATAAAGAAAATAGGAAAGACTGATATAGAATTAGATAATGGGAGTGTAATTCCTGTGAGTAGAAGACAGTATTCTAATACAAATATGGCATTTATTAGATACTTTAGGGGTGTGGATAATGAGGAGTAAAATGCTTCTTATATTTGGTATTCCTTTTTTATTGATAGGTCTATTTTTCCTAATCAGATATATATTAATTAAATTAGTAGATAAACGAATATCAAATTACCAAAATGATCTTATCTCAAAACACTATACTGAAGTGGAAAATATTTACAAGCAGATGAGGGGATGGAGACATGATCATCATAACCATATTCAAGTGATGAAGGCTTATTTAGAGTTAGGGAAATATGAAGATATGGATAAGTATCTTGGTGATTTAGATAAGGACTTAACTAATATAGATACTGTACTGAAAACGGGGAACTTGATGGTGGATGCAATCCTAAATAGTAAATTATCTATGGCTATTAATCAAGGAATAAATATAAACGCTAAGGCAACAGTTCCCCAAAATATCAAAGTGGCTGATGTTGACCTTTGTGTTATTATTGGTAATTTAATGGATAACGCTATGGAAGCAGCAATGAAGCTAGAAAATCCAGAGGATAGATTTATTAGGGTCTATATAAGGGAGATGAAAGACCAACTATATATCTCCATTACCAACTCAGTAGGTGGAGAAGTCAGGAAGATAAATTTAGAATATATATCTACCAAGCTAGGTATAAATCATGGCTTTGGCTTAAAGAGAGTAGATGGTATAGTTAGTAAATACCATGGCTTCATTAACAGGCAAAACGAAGAAGGAGTTTTTGCAACAGAGATAATTTTACCTATATAGTACCATTGGTGTTGTAAAAGGAGCCATTGGTGCTATTTTTATACATAAATTTAAGTTTGTTGCTATGATATAGTTGAGGTGATGGAAATGTCAGATATGATTATTAAGAAGGAAAAACCTAAATATAATTCTTTTCAAAACATGATGTATTTAATAAAAAATATTTGGAAATGGGATAAAACTTTATTTTTATTCTCACTTATTCAGATTCCAGCTACAGTAATCATTCCCCTTCTAAGTATATACCTTCCTAAGGTGTTGATAGATACTATATCTAATAATGGGAATATACATGAACTAATGATGGACATTGGTCTGCCTATCTTAGGAATAATACTTTTGAATCTGATTTTAAAGGTATCATTTAATTTCTCAAGGGGTAAGGCAATGGGGTATAGGATGAAGTATATAAAACTAATGACAGATAAGGTTATAGATACAGATTTTGAGAATATAGATGGGCCAGAAGGTCAAGAAAAGTTTGAAAGGGCATTAATGGCTATACATTCAAATCATTCTCCAGCGGAAGCTATAGTAGGATTAAGTATTGAATTTTTCTCAAATATTATAGGATTTATCCTATATGCAGGAATAATATCTACACTACACCCTATTATAGTAATATTTATTGTAATATCATCAATAATTAATTATTATGTAGGCAAATATGTAAGTAAATATGAGTATAAAAATAAAGATAACTTGGCACCCATAGAGAAAAAACTAAGATATATTAGGGAAAAGACAGGAGAATTCAAATCAGCTAAGGATATGAGGCTCTACAATATGACAAATTGGTTTCAAGACATGTATTATAAGTATTTGAAAAAACGCCTGTATTTCCAGAAGAAGGATATTTATAGAAGATATTTTGCCAATATAGTTGATGGTTTGCTACTTTTACTAAGGGATGGAATAGCATATGGATTTCTAATTTACTCTGTTCTATATGGAGAGATGCCTATAGGAAACTTTGTATTGTATTTTGGAGCAGTAGCAGGATTTTCCACATGGCTTTCAGGAGTTGTAAAGAACTTAAACTCCATAAATTCATTTAGTCTTAGTGTAGGAGATTTAAGGGATTATCTTGAGATGGAGGATAAGATGAATAGGGGTAAGGGAGTAGAACTCCCTAAAGAATACGAATTGCCATGTGATATAGAATTAAGAAACATCTACTATAAATATCCTGGGGCAGAGGATTATACTATTAAAAATATTAACCTTCATATAAAGAAGGGAGAAAAACTTGCCTTAGTAGGTGTAAATGGTGCAGGAAAAACCACCTTAGTTAAGTTAATATGTGGACTATATACCCCTACAAAGGGTGAAATCTATATAAATGGAAAAAAATCAAGTAGTTACAATAGGGATGAATACTACACTTTATTCTCTGTAGTATTCCAAGATATTCACTTACTTCCGGTTAGTATAGAAAAGAATATTTCATTACAATTAGAAGAAGAAATTAATAGTGAAAAGGTAGATAAGGTTATAAAAATGTCGGGACTAATGGAGAAAGTTAAATCCTTGGAAAAAGGTAAAGACACTTTATTGGTGAAGTCAGTATATAAGGAAGCCATAGAATTATCAGGAGGAGAAATGCAAAAACTAATGTTAGCTCGTGCCTTATATAAAAATGGCCCTATTATAATACTAGATGAGCCAACTGCGGCTTTAGATCCAATAGCTGAAAATGAAATATACAGGCAATACAATCAATTGACTAAGGAACATACTTCTATATTCATATCCCATAGACTATCTTCTACTAGATTTTGTGACAGGATTGTATTTATCCAAGATGGTAAGATTATTGAAGAGGGAGATCATTATTCCTTAATGGAATTAGATGGAGAATATAAGAATATGTTTGATAAGCAATCCCATTATTATAAAGATAGTATTGGAGGTGGGAAAATTGCATAAAAATAAAATAATAGACAATTTAAGGATTATAAAATTTGGTCTTAAAGAAATTCATGGATTACAACCATGGGCAATTACAGTAAATGTGCTATATGGAATTTTTAAATCAATAGCACCCTTCATCAATATATATATGTCTGCAAGAATAATAGATGAGCTTTTAGGTCCTAAGGATATCGATAGACTTATATTTCTGGTGGGGATTACCATAGGCTTAAATTTAATCACCCATCTTACGTCTACAGGATTAGATCATTTAAGCCTTAGACTTAGAAGTATAGCTTGGCAAAATCAAGATATGAGATTAAATGAAAAAATAATCGGCATGGAATATGAATATATAGAAAAGCCAGAAGTACATAATCTTCGTACAAAGATATCTGAAGCTGAAAATATGAATGGTGGAGGTATTTATGGCTTAATTACTAATTTGGTAGGATTAGTACAGGGTTTAACCAAGTTTATTACATCAATTATGTTGGTTACGGAATTATTTAAGTTAAATCAGCCCATAGAAGGAAACTTATCATTTATTAATACAAAATTTTCTTCATATGGATTTATATTAATAATTATTTTAATTACTATCATAAGCCTAAAACTAAGGGCTACAATGGAAAAGAAGTTCTTTAGCTACTTCAGTGGATTTATGGATATGAATAGGCTTTTTACTTTTTATGCGAACCAGGCTTTGGATTATAATGTGGGTAAAGGAATAAGATTATATAATCAGAGAAATATATTTAATGATGAAATAAAGAAATTCTGTGATGAAGCAGATATAATTCATGAAAAATTAGGGAAGATGGGTGCGAAATACGAAGGAATTGGTGCATTTTTATCATCCTTGTTAGGTGGATTTGTTTATATATTTGTTGGACTAAAGGCCATAGCAGGAGTTATATCCATAGGTAGCATAGTCCAATATACTGGTAGTATAAATCAATTTATAGCAGGAAGTACAGAGGTTTTAATTTATTTAAATAGTATAATTCACAACAACCAATATCTACAACTATATCACGACTTCTTAAATATAGAAGGAGAAAAATATAAAGGTACGCTACCAGTGGAAAAAAGAGATGATGATGAATATGAAATAGAATTTAGAAATGTATCCTTTAAATATCCAGGAACAGATAATTATGTACTAGAAAATATCTCTATGAAACTAAATATAGGGGAAAGACTTGCCATAGTAGGCATGAATGGATCGGGGAAAACTACATTTATCAAGCTATTATGCAGACTATATGATCCAGATGAAGGAGAAATACTTCTAAACGGTATAGATATAAGAAAATATGACTATGATGAGTATCTAAATTTATTCTCCATAGTATTTCAAGATTTTAAGCTGTTTTCATTTTCATTAGGGCAAAATGTTGCCGCAGTTGTAGATTATGATGAAGATGAAGTGGAGGATATATTGGTTAAGGCGGGATTAAAGGAAAGACTAGCTACTATGCCAAAGGGTGTTCATACTCCGTTATATAAGGATTTTGATGAAGATGGAGTAGAGATTTCAGGAGGAGAAGCTCAAAAGATAGCATTAGCTCGTGCTTTATATAGGGATGCCCCTATTATAATCCTAGACGAACCAACCGCTGCTCTAGATCCTATAGCAGAATTTGAAATTTATTCAAAGTTTAATGAAATAGTAGGCACTAAAACAGCCTTTTATATTTCTCATAGATTATCATCCTGTAGATTCTGCGACGAAATAGCAGTATTCCATGAAGGAAAGATAATTCAAAAAGGAAACCATGATCAGTTAGTTAAGGACGAAAATGGCAAATATTATGAATTATGGAATTCACAAGCCCAATATTATAAAGAAGAGGCGATATAATTCAAATGAATAGAAGGATAAGAGTTGTAGCCATTTAATGGCTACAACTCCTGTTGTCTAATCTATAACTTATAATAATAAATTGCCAGCTGTGTTCTATCCCTTAGAGATAATTTTTCGAGCATATTAGAGATATAGTTTCTCACAGTGCCTTCACTTAAAAATAACTTATCGGCTATTTCTTTATTGTTTAATCCCTCTGCTACTAAAAGTAAAATATCAAACTCCCTATCTGTTAGATCTACATTTATATTTCTCTTAGAATGTTTTTGAATATTAGATACTATTTTGGAATCAAAGACATGGTTACCTGAATAAACTGCATTGATTGCAGGAATGATACCTTGAATATTTTGTTTTAATATATACCCTTTACAACCTAAGGAAAGGGCTTGAGATATATATTCATCATCTTGGAAGGTTGTAATTAGGAGTATTTTAGCAGAGGGATCTATTTCTAATATCTCTTTAGTAGCCTCTATTCCGTTCATCTTTTCCATTCGTATATCCATAAGAATTAAATCTGGTTTATGCTCATTATAAAGTTTAACTGCCTCAATGCCATCATGTCCTACAGCTAAAACTTCTATTCCATTAGCTGTTACGATGGTCTTTAGTGATTGTACTACTAAATAATCATCATCTACAATTATAACCTTCATTATATCACCCCTTCATTAAAGTTAAATGTATCTTAAATCCATTATCAAATTTATAATTTAGAAATCCCTTATATTTATTAGCTATTTCATCCATAGAAAGAAGGCCTATTCCTTTATTTGATAGATTATGAGTTTTATCAAATTTATTTCCATTATCATTTATTATAATTGAGTAGAATTTAGGCTGACTTAATAAATTGATTTTAAGTTCTGTAGCGTTAGAGTGCTTAACACAATTAGTAATAGCCTCTCTTATTATAGATAAAATATCGAACTTCAAATCATATGGAAGATTATCTTCTAGTTTATATATTAGTTCTATGTCTAGGGTAGGTACTTCATTACAAAGAGTTTCAATTCTATTTTTTAAATCTAGGGATTCATTATATAAATTGTGTATGCTATTTCTAATATCATTCATTCCATTATTCAAGGTACTTTGAAGTATATTTAGGCTTTCTGTCATAGTATTATCAGAAACTACCTTCAAAGCTTCAACCTGTAGAATGCTACTACTTATGGCATGGCCTATTGAATCATGAAGCTCTCTTGCAATCCTATTTCTTTCTGTAAGTATTGCAATATGAATGTTTTTCTCTCTATCTATTTTCAATTGTTCATTATACTTTTTCAAATAAATGGTATCTTCCTTTAATTCATCTCTTACTATTTTATTCTGACTTAGAAATACATTAAACTTCTTAGTCATTACTGAAAGATAAATGGATAGACATGAAACTAATAGATTCATTATTGAGAAGTCCATTAAAATTAGCAGTATAGTCAAAAAAGCATATACATTAAAATCTAGATATAGATTATATAATATTAAAGGTATGTAATAGATAAACAAAGGATCATAAATATAAAGTGCTAGAGAAACAAGATAAATAAAAAATCTTGTTTTTTTAGAGCCAAACAAGTCTAAGACTAATGAAAGTATTAGGCTTATGAGAAAATAAGAAACTAAATCCTTCCCTGGACTTATTCTATAGGTATTATATAAGCAAAAAAGAGCTATAAATGACTTTTCTATAAATCTTCTCATAAGAACCCCCAAATTAAATAATTTCACCCTATACTCCAATTATACTAACATTCATCACTTTATACAATTTAATATATGACAAATGTCATACCATATTGTGATTCTATACACTACAAGGAAAATCCTTAAATTCATATAATAAAATTAAGATAAAAAAACGGGAGTGATTTATATGGTAGTAAAAGTAAATAATTTAGTAAAAAGATATAGAGAGTTAATTGCTCTTGATCATTTCAATATGGAAGTCCACGAAGGAGAGATACTAGGACTTTTAGGGCCTAATGGTTGTGGTAAAACTACAGCAATAAATTGTATTCTTTCATTATTGAACTTTGATAAGGGCGAGATAGAGATATTTGGTAAAAAAATGACTCCAAATTCCTATGATATTAAAAAACAAATAGGAGTGGTACCCCAAGAAGTTTCAGTTTTTGAGAACTTAACGGTGAGAGAAAATATAGATTATTTCTGTGGGCTTTATGTAGGGGATAGGAATTTAAGAAAACAATACGTAGAAGAAGCTATAGATTTTGTAGGTCTAAAGGAATATGTAAAATTTTATCCTAAAAAATTAAGTGGAGGACTTAAGAGAAGATTAAATATTGCTTGCGGAATAGCACATAAACCAAAGCTTATTTTTTTAGATGAACCTACTGTTGCAGTAGATGCCCAAAGCAGAAATTTTATATTAGATGGAATAAAAAGATTAAATAATGAAGGTAGTACTATTATTTACACTACTCACTATCTAGAGGAAGCAGAAATGCTTTGCAAAAGAATTGTTATAATGGATAATGGTAAAAACTTAGTTTCTGGAACTAATGAAGAATTAAAGGCTATGATAACAACAACTGAAAAGATAGTAATTGGATTCTCGGCTATTGAGGATATTAAGGTTCAGGAAATTAAAAAGATACCTCATGTAATTGATATAGAAAAAAGGGAAGAAGATTATATAATAAAATTTGAGAATGGACTTAGTAATCTATCGAATCTATTAGAGTTTATAAAAGAAAATAATCTAACTTATACAAAGTTATACAGTCAATTACCTACATTGAACGATGTGTTTTTAGAGTTAACAGGGAAGGAGCTTAGGGATTGATATGAAAAATATAATTTGGAATGTAGTATATCAAGGGAAAAATTTTTATAGGGATAAAAGCTTTCTCTTTTGGTGCTTAATATACCCATTGATTATGGCCATATTTTTCTATACAGCATTTAGTGGGTTAATAAATATAGAAATAGAGAATATAAATGTAGGAATAGATTCTCAAAACCCTATTAGATTTATACTAGAAGAAATAGAATTTTTAAATGTTCATAAAATTTCTGAAGGTGAGGTAAAAGAGAAGTTAGAAAGTGATGAAATTCAAGGATTTATTGATAAGGATTTAAATTTATCGGTAAAAAAATCAGGACTGAATCAGACAATAATCAAAGAGATATTAGATCAAATTAAACAGATGGGAGAGTTAAGAGTACCATTTGAAAAATTTGATTTCTCAATAGATTATGTACTAGGTAGAAATCAAAAGGCAGATGCTATAATTATTATATTTTACTCATTAATCGCCATGGTTTCAGCCTATGCAATTTTTCCTGCAATGGAAATAGTTGGTATAATTCAAGCTAATTTGAGTAATGTAGGCAAAAGGATGAACATTACACCCCTTAGAAAAAATGATTTTTTACTGGGAGGAGTTGTAATTTCATTAATCTTAAACTTACTTTCTAATGTTGTACTACTCCTATTTATAAAGTATATATTAAAGATTAACCTATTTACAGAAATAAAGTATAGTACAATTTTTATAATAGTCGGGAACTTATTTGGAGTAGCTTTAGGAATGTTTATTGGTTCTTCTAGCAAACAAAATGGAAATGTAAAGACTCTTTTAGGTATTGGCACTACTTTAGTACTATCGTTTTTCTCAGGAATGATGTCCCCAGATATAAAAATTATGATTGATCAAAAGATTCCTATAGTAAGTAAGATAAATCCGCTTTCTATAATAACTGATAATCTATATAAAATAAACCTACTAGAAAATACTCAAAATGTAACTCAAGGAATTCTCACTTTATTAGCATGGAGTACAATTTTAATCTGTATATCCTATGGATTTTTAAGGAGGAAAACTTATGACAGTATATAAATATTTTATTAAAATAGCATTAAAAAATAAGGGAATTATACTTTCATATACAATTATTTTCTTCATTCTTTCAATAATAAATGGTAGCACTAATTCTCAAAGAGAGACCAATTTTATGGAAACAAAACTTGATATTGGGATAGTTGATAATAGCAGTAGTCAATTATCGAAAAGTCTAATAGATTATTTAGAAAAGGAAAATAATATAATTTATACAAAACCAGATGAAAAATATATTAAAGAGCAGATTTTTCTTCAAACAGCAGATGCAGTTGTTATCATTCCAGAAAATTTTGATGATAAAGTAATAAAAAAAGAAAAATCAGTTGAAGTTTTTAGAGATGATAGAAAAGTAGAATCTTATCAAATTGAAAATCAGATTAATAAATTTATTACCTTTGCTAATGCGACCTATGAAAACGAGAAGTTTGATTTATCTAATGTAAATATTGCTTTGGATAAGAGTATAGATGTAAGGCTAGTGGAAATTAATAAGAATGATATAAATCAAAAGGCAAACATATGGTTCAAATTTTATTTCAATTTTGTTAGTTATGTAATACTCGGAATATATATATCTGTAATAGGTTTTGTTATGGCAGAATTTACATCTCATGAAATCGAAAATAGAAGAAAGATATCTTCAATAGGATTTTTGAAATTTAATAAAGAAATATATTTAGGGCAGTTGACAATAGCAAGCCTTTTAACATTAATATTTATATTGGGAAGTATTATGTTAAAGGGAAAATATATTGCCGAAATAGACTTCATAAAATATGTAGTTAATACAATAGTATTTTCATTTTCAGCTTTATGCCTTGTATTTTTAATTAATAATTTAACCAGTAATAAATTTGTTTTAAGTGGATTAAGTACAGTATTATCTCTTGGAACCTCATTTATATCGGGGGTAATGGTGCCACAACAATTTCTAGGAGAAAAAGTACTAAGAATAGCTAAGTTTTTTCCAACCTATTATTTTGTAAGGATAAATGAAATGAATATTAATTCATTCCTAGACGTAAAATATGAAATATTTATGCAGTTGTTATTTGCCATAGTATTTTTATTGATGGGATTATATTTCTCTAGAGCAAAGCAAAGGGCTTAGAATGTAAAAAGGGCGGTTCAAAAAAGAACCGCCTAGACTTACGATTTTGAGGTGGCTTACTGCTTCTTGACATTTTTAATGAAATATTATAAGATATATGGGTAAATATGTTCCCGTAGCTCAGTAGGATAGAGCGTTCGCCTCCTAAGCGAAAGGCCGCACGTTCGATTCGTGTCGGGAACGCCAAATATAATGCTGTAAACTTTTCAAATAAAAGTTTACAGCATTTTTATCTTATTGTGGTAAAAAGTCATTCTAAAAAGATATCATATTATTAGACAATCTACCTCATTATTATGGGTATAAGTAAATTATAATATTTAAATAATATTAAAGTAATTTAGGCGAAAGGTTAGGAGGAATAACTATGTTAAACTTAGAGCTACTTAATATATTAAAAGTTCGTTTTGAGGCTAATATAGATAGACATAAGGGTATTGAATGGGCAAAGGTACAAGAAAAATTGGAAGCTAATATTGATAAACTTTGGTCACTTAATGAAATGGAAAGAACTGGTGGTGAACCAGATGTTGTTGGTCAGGATGAAATAACAGGGGAATATATTTTTTATGATTGTTCAGCAGAAAGTCCAAAAGGTCGTAGAAATATTTGCTATGATGGTGAAGGCCAAGAGCAAAGGAAAAAGAAAGGGGTATATCCAGGGGGGAATGCCATGGATATGGCAGCTGCTATGGGCATTGAGCTTCTAACAGAAGAACAATATGGAGAGCTACAGAAGCTTGGAGAATTCGATATGAAGACCTCTAGTTGGATAAAGACACCTTCTGATATTAGAAAACATGGAGGAGCTATCTTTGCTGATCGTCGTTACGGCCATGTATTCATATATCATAACAGTGCCCCATCCTTTTATAGTTCTAGGGGATTTCGTGGATCTTTAAGGGTATAGGTTTTGGTTAAGATGAATAATTTCGATAAATAGGCGGAAAAAAGAGTCAAATAAAGTTTTCATAAATAATTAGTCATATGGAGAAATAAAACAGTGACGAGGCATCTCCAAAATTTAAAATTTTGATATTGTTGCCCTTTAAAATGCGAGATTAGAATAGGTGTTTAAATAGTAATCTCAAAGCTTCAAAATCCCTTATATTTAGAGGGAATTGAAGCTTTTATTATTATAATTAGTTCTAATTGACAAATAAATTAAATAACACTATAATTATATATTAAACTATACTTTAAACAAGTACACACATTTATATTGCATATTAACAAAAAGGAGAGTGTAAAATGAGTATAGAAAGTATTTTGGAGGGTAATTTAGAGGATTCTGGTTTTAGTTATACCCTTTCACTTATTAATGGAAAATATAAGATGGTAATTCTTTATTGCCTCGCAAATATTGGAGTTGTACGTTACAATCAATTGAAACGGTATATAGGGACAATATCCTATAAGACATTGAGTACATCATTGAAGGAACTGGAAGCTGATGATTTGATTGTGCGCATAGAATACCCTCAGATACCGCCAAAGGTAGAATATAGTCTGTCGGAGCGTGGAAAATCTCTGATGCCTATTTTAGATGCGTTGTGTGAATGGGGAGAAGAAAATCGTAGATAATAATTCAGTTTTACAGTATATATAAATGTAAGAAGCTTTCATTAGATATATTAGATCTCAAGAGGTGAGAACTTTGAACCAAGAATTCTATACATTTGTTCAACAATGTGCAGAAGCAATAGGAAATTCATTAGATGTGGAAGTAACCATTATAGATAGTAACTATATAAGAATTGCAGGGACAGGTAGATACAAGAAGGAAATTGGAAACAAAATACCAGAGTATTTTGTTTCAGCCAGTGTTATCAAAACAGGTAATAGCTATATGATTGATAGTGATAGAGATAATGAGGTATGTAAAAGATGTAGAGAATATCAAGATTGCGATGAGAAAGGACATATAAATATTCCAATAAAAGATGGAAATGACATCTACGGAGCAATTAGCATATTATGTCTAAATGAGAAACAATTTGACATTCTATTGAAAAAACAAGACTCATTGCAAAAATTTCTCAAGAATATAGGAGATTTGCTAATATCCAAGTTTAAAGAAATCGAATATGTAAAGCAATTAGAGTTAAACAATAGTCAATTTAATGTTATATTTTCATCTATGAGTGACGGTGTATTGATGACAGATGAAGAAGGATTGGTTATTAACTGTAGTGATGCTATAAATAAGTTGCTTAGAATGTCCAAGAGAAAATTATTAGGAAAAAATGTGTCAGATTTTTTCACTAATATTGACATGAAGCAAATTAAGAATAACGAGGATCATACACAGTTTATAGAAATAACGCTTAAAAACCGAAAGAAAAAGTTTTTAAGCTTAGTAAGTACTATAATCATAGATAACTCATTTAAAGGAATAATCCTTGCTCTGATGGAGGACACAAAACTTAATACTTTAATATATAGCAAGATGAATACTCATCAGATTTTTAATTTTGATGATATGATTGGTAAGAGCCAAAAATTTACTGATATAGTTGAAATGGGTAAGAAGGCAGCAGCATTTAATTCTAGTGTATTGATTTTAGGTGAAAGTGGAACAGGTAAGGAAATATTTGCAAGATCTATTCATAATTATAATAAGCCCACTAGTACTCCATTTATAGCTATAAACTGTGCTGCGATACCTGAATCCCTTCTTGAATCGGAGTTATTTGGATATGAAGAAGGTGCTTTTACAGGAGCTAAGCAGACAGGAAAGCCTGGAAAATTTGAACTGGCAAACGGTGGAACTATCTTTCTTGATGAGATAGGGGACATGCCTTTGCACTTACAGGCTAAGATACTAAGGGTATTACAGGATAGAACCATAGAGAGAATAGGAGGTATAAACCCTATTCCTATAAATGTTAGGGTTATAGCTGCCACTAACAAGAATTTAATAAAGATGGTTGAAAATAAGGAGTTTAGGGAAGATTTGTATTACCGTCTCAATGTATTTAATATAACGATTCCATCATTGAGAGAAAGACCCGAAGACATATCACTGCTTATTGATTATTTTCTTGATATGTATTGTGGTAAGTTTGGTGTAGTTAAAAAGAGTATAGAGGCAACCGCAATGGCTATACTTATGAATTATCAATGGAAGGGAAACATTAGAGAATTACAGAATACCATTGAATATCTATGTTGTATCTGTGAAGGTGATATCATAGGAGTGGAGGAGGTAAGGAGCAAAATACCTTTAAATAACTGTACAGAAATGGTTATAAAAGAAGATGAAATAATAGAAATTACCCCTATTGATGAGCTCGAAAAAAGGGAGATTAAAAAGGCGTTAGATAAATATGGACATACAACAGCAGGAAAGCTGCAAGCGGCGCAAGCTTTGAATATAGGAAAATCAACCTTATATAGAAAGCTTAAAGAATATAATATAGATTAATGAAAAAAAACCTTTTGTTTACTAATAAACAAAAGGTTTTTTTATAACGAATAGGAAAGCTCTACTTCTTTTGTTTATAGAAATTGGAAAACTAAAATCAATTATGGAATTTTAATAATCCCAGAATGAGAAAGATTCCAAATATGAGAATAAAAAACTTTAAAAATTCTCTACTTGGGAATTTGTTATTGGAATACCTGAATAGAAGTGAGTGAATATGCAGTAAAGATTAGATTGTATTTTTGGCATAGTTATTGCAATAAAGTATGTCAAAAGTAAATCAAAGCAAAGAGGACTAATAATAGAAGATTTACTAAATAAATTGAAGTTATTAAAAATAGTCCTTAATGCTAGAATGAAGGAGATGTTTTTATGGAAAAAAAGGTATACATGATGGTTGGTCCTACGACAATTCCACAAAGAGTACTTAATGCCATGAATGTGGAATCATTTTCTCATCGTACTGATAAATATTCAGCACTTCAAGAAAATGTAACCACAAATCTGAAAAAGATATTTAATACAGAAAATGAAGTGTTTGTTTTAACATCATCAGGAACAGGGGCTATGGAAGCTACTATACAAAACTGTTTTTCAGCAGGAGATGAGGTTATTGTTCCAACTATAGGAAAATTTAGTGATCAATATGCATATATGTGTGAATTATATGGATTGAATGTAATAAGAGTACCATTTGAAGATGGTGAAACTGCTGATGTAAATAAGGTGATGGAGAAGGTTAATCCTAAAACAAGAGGAGTATTTGTAGTTCATAATGAGAGTTCAACTGGTGTATATAATGATATAGAATCCTTTGGAAAGGCTTTGAAGGATACAAATGCTTTGCTTGTAGTTGACTCTGTTAGTGGACTTGGTGGATTAGAAATAAAAATGGATGAATGGAATATAGATGTAGTATTTACGAGCTCTCAAAAAGCATTAATGGCTCCTCCTGGATTAGCTTTTCTTGCAATAAGTGATAAAGCATGGGCTTACGTTGAAGAGTCAAAATTCCCAAAATATTATTTTGACTTCAAGCTAGCAAGAGAACATAATAAGAAAAATCAAACTTTGGTTACACCTACTATCTATACACTTTTAGCTGTGAATGAATCATTGAATATAATGTTTGAAGAAGGTCTTGATAACATATATAAGAGACATGAGGAAAATACACAAATGATAATTGAAGGTGTGAAAAGACTTGGTTTATCTCTTTTTGCCAAAGATGAAAAATTTGCTTCAAGGACCTTAACTGCAATTTATGTCCCTGGTAAATCTAAGGAAATTGTAAAAGCTCTTGCAGAAAGAGGAGTTATTGTAAATGGTGGAATAGGGGCGTTGGGAGAGGATGTATTTAGAGTTGGAACTATGGGATATGTATCAAAGAATGATGTACTATTGTTTTTAAATGCATTAGAAGATGTTATAAATAAAATTAATTAATATAGAATATACTAATTAAAGTGGAGGGGATATTATGAAAAATCGTAAATTAGTTATGATACCAGGACCAACACCTGTTGTAAGAACTATTCAGGATCAAATGGGAAGAGAGACTGTAGCATTTGGTGATCCAAAATTTATAAATGATTTTAAGGAAGTTATCGCAGATTTAAAAGAGCTTTGGGGTACCTCAGGTGAAGTATTTGTCGTAGCTGGTAGCGGAAGCATGTCTATGGAAATGGCTATTTCTAATACACTAAAGGCAGGAGACAATCTGCTTATTGTATCACATGGTTTCTTTGGAGATAGATTTGTTGGCATTGCGGAAAACAAAGGAATAAACGTTGATGTTATGAAGGCTGAGTGGGGTAAGGTATTTTCAGCAGAAGAAATTGAAATGAAGCTAAAAGAAAAGCATTATCATGCAATAACTGTAACCCATGTTGATACTTCTACAGCTGCAGTTGCACCGATTGAAGAGATTGGTGAAATGATGAAAAAATTCCCGGATACAATCTATATAGTAGATGGAGTAGCTGCAACAGCAGGTGAGCGTGAATATGTAGATAAATACAATATTGACATTTTATTTACTGCATCCCAAAAAGCATTTGGAGTAGCGCCAGGGCTAGCAATTCTTTGGGCTAGTAAAAAGGCTATGGAAAGAAGAAAATCAATAGGAGCAATACCAGAGTACTATATTGATTTTGATAAGTGGTTGCCTGTAATGCATGATCCATCAAAATACTATGCAACACCAGCTGTAAATCTGATATGGGCGCTACAAGAATCCATAAGAATAATTAAAGAAGAAGGAATAGAAGCTAGATATGAAAGGCATATTAATGTTTCAAAAGCCATGAGAGCTGCTTTAACAGCTATGGGATTTATAATATTAGCTGATGAAAGAAATAGGGCAACTACTTTATCATGTTGTCTATATCCTGAAGGAATTGATGATTTAAAATTTAGAACCATATTAGCAGAAGAAGGAGCTCAGGTAGCAGGTGGCCTTGGAGCATATGCAGGAAAGATGTTTAGAATAGGGCATATGGGAAATATAGATATGCTTGATATGGTAGGAGCAATATCCGCAATAGAAAGAACTCTTTATAGAATGGAAGTTGATGTATTAGGTAAAGGTGTAGAAGCATTACAGAGAAAACTAATGGAATAGAATATATATTATATAAGAGATGAAAGAAGCAAAAACCTTTTGAAATCCTTAGATTTCAAAAGGTTTTTATTTTATAATGAAAAGAAGAGATAAAGATTAAGCAATCTCAAAATGAGAAAATTTCCAAATATGAGAATAAAAAAACTTACAAATTTCTCTATTTGAGAAACTTGTATTATTTATGTCTGTAAAACACGCAATTATATGATATATATCAGGTAATATTTTTGGCATGGCTATTGCAATATAATATGTCGAAAATAAAATGAATGGAGTGGATAAAATGTTTAAAGGAATTTACACCCCTATAGTAACACCTTTTGATGCTAATGAACAAATAAATTATGAGTATCTTAAGCACAATTTAGACATCTGGGGAAAAACTGATTTAGATGGTATAGTGGTACTGGGATCAAATGGAGAATTTGTTTACCTTAATCAAGAGGAGAAGCTTGAACTAGTTAAATTTGTTAAGGAAAATTTCAATCCTGAAAAGAAAATAATTGTAGGTACAGCTTGTGAATCTACGAAAGAAACAATAGCACTTTCAGAAAAAATGGCAGAATTAGGAGCCGATGCAGTACTTCTACTACCTCCTAATTATTTTAAAGGTGGAATGAAGGAAGATGTTTTATACAAATATTATACTGATGTAGCTGACGCAATATCCATACCAGTAATGATTTATAATATGCCTGGTAATACAGGAATAAACCTTTCATCGGCATTGGTGGCTAAATTATCAAAGCATCCTAATATAGTAGGTATAAAGGATACTTCAGGAAATATAGTTCAAATCTCAGAAATAGTAAGAGATACTGATGATGATTTTGCGGTATTTGCAGGAAATGCTGGATATCTACTTCCCGCTTTAGCAGTAGGAGCAAGAGGTGCAACACTGGCACTTGCTAATATTATGCCTGAGGAGTGTTGTAGACTTGTATCATTATTTAAAGAAGGAAAACTAGATGAAGCTAGAGAGTTACAGTTGAAATTGATAGAGATTAACTTTGCAGTTACAGGTAAATTTGGCGTAGCAGGGCTAAAACATGCATTAGATTTACTTGGATATAAAGGAGGTCAACCAAGAAGACCTCTGCTTCCGGCTTCAGATGATGCTAAGAAAGTAATAGAAGAGCTTCTTAGCAAATATGGAGCTTTATAGTAAATTAATATAATTAATATCTCCTCAGTAGTTATATAACTACTGAGGGTAATTATAACCATATTGTCCTAGGGGGTAAAATTTATGAAAAAAAAGAAACTTAGTTTAAGTGCAAAGGTATTTATAGGTTTTGGACTAGGTATTATTCTAGGTATTATATTTAAGGAAAAGATTCTAGTTATTAAACCTGTTGGTGATATATTCTTAAGACTAATAAAAATGATAGTTGTACCACTGATTTTCTTCTCAATTGCTGCAGGTGTTTGTAGTATCGGTGATATGCAGAAGTTAAAGAGGATAGGTTCAAAAACTCTTATATATTACTTAGCAACAACAGCTTTAGCCGGAGGTATATCACTAACACTTGCCAATATAATAGGGCCAGGTAAAGGGTTATCGGCAGAAGAAATAGTAGGTAATGGAGTAGTATATGAAGCAACAGTTGCACCTACAATAGGAGATACTATACTTGGAATGGTTCCAGATAACATTTTTACAGCGTTTACAACTGGAAATCTAATGCAAATAATTGTTTTTTCACTATTTGTAGGTGTTGCGATAATTATCATGGGTGAAAAGGGAGCGAAGGTAAGAAACTTCTTTGAATCTGGATCTGATGTTATGTACACAATTACAGGAATGGTAATGGAAACATCTCCATATGGAGTTACTGCCCTTATTGCATGTTCAGTAGGAGCATATGGAATGAAGATATTTGGACCTCTTGCTGTATTCATAGCAACAGTTTATATAGGTTTAATTTCAGTAATAGCAATGTATGCAATTATGTTAAAATTAATTGGAAAAGCATCTATTAAGCAATTTTTCAGAAAAATACCTGAGCTTTGGTTAGTAACAGCAAGTACTACAAGTAGTTCAGGAAGCTTACCTGTTACACTTAATGTTGCAAAAAATAAATTTGGTGTAAGTGAAGATTTAGGAAACTTTACGCTACCTCTTGGTGCTACAATGAACATGAATGGTGGAGTTTGTTTCTATGCAGCAAGCGTTATATTTGTTTCTCAGATTTATGGTATAGAACTGTCAATCACTCAACAAATAATGACTGTGCTTATGGCAACGTTAGTGTCAGTAGGAGCTCCGGGAATCCCAGGCGGTGCTATAGTAATGTCTACTATGCTTCTTACGACAATGGGATTACCACTAGATGTTGTGGGAATGATAGCAGGAATTTTCCGTATAATAGATATGGGAACTACAACTATGAACGTAACTGGAGATGTTGTTAGTACAATTTGTATAGCTCGTGGAGAGAATATGATAGATGATAAGATATATAATGACAGTATGGCAAAAAGTACTATTGGAGTAAGTGAATAGATATAACTACTAGGTAATAGATTAATAATCCTATTTGAATAAAATCAGGGCGGCCCTTTGGCCGCCTAATTTTATTTAATAAGAAAGTTCTTTAATAAGAAAGTTCTACTTTTTTAGCTAAATAAAAATATGCCATAAATTGCCCATAGGCAATTTATGGCATATCAAAAAAATCTAATTTCATTAGATTACTCTTTGTATTCGTAATGAACACCACGAATACCAGTATAAGATTTTGGAGTCATAGTACCATCACAAACCTGACAATAAGGCTGTGGTGGAATTGATGGATCAAGTCCATCAAATATATTATCTTCTTCTAATTGCCTAACAATAAAACGAGGAACCCAAAGTGAATAATTACATTTAGTACAAATAAATTCAACTAAATCATCATTTTTAGAAAAACCTTCAAGTATATTCATGATAAAACCTCCATAGTGCAAAATTAATTACTAAGCACTATTATATAAGCGGAATGAAAAATTATCAATATAAGGGTTCTTACTAGAATGAAAAATATCTACAAGTTCCATTGTATGACCACAAGAACAACAAAGATGGTCAACCCCAAAAGCCAGAAGAAGACGAGCACGCCAATGAGAATATTTTTTTCTAAAGTTCCTTTTCTCTAAACTATCTAAAAGATAAAGTTTAGAAGAATGAATGTATTTTTTAGCATAGAGACCATAATATCTAATCACTTTAAATTGTTCATCAGGAATATGGATAATTAGACGCTTAATAAACTCAAGAGCATGTATTTTTTCAGTAATACGCTGATTATCCTCATGGCGATCATAATAGAAAGTAACAAATTCACCATCATAGTCAAGAATACGAGATTGAGCCATAGCAGGCCGTCCGGTGTATCTAATAATATACTTAACAGCATCATTAGCCTTAGAATCCAAATTAGATTTAGCATAAACATAAAAACCATCAGGGTAGCTTTTAAATAAAAAGGATTTAGAATTATAAAATGAATCACCAAGATGTTTATGAAGAAAATCTAATATGGCACCTTGCCATCGTTTACGAAGCATATTAAAAGGAATATGGGAAACTTTACGCCAAATAGTTTTAATACCTGAAGCACCCTCAGTAAGTATCATGTGAATATGGGGATTCCATTTAAGGTCACGACCAAAGGTATGCATAGTAGAAATTATACCAGGCTTAAAATTTTCAGATTTATTTAATCTAGAAAACCAGCCAAGGACAGTATCAGCACTAGCTTTAAAAAGTAAATGAAGTAAATTTTGATCTTTACGAAAGAAAACACGTAGTTCTTCAGGTATATTAAAAACAATATGTCTATGTTTACAATTAATAAGCTTAGAGGAAATAGAATTAGCTCTATCCTGAATATATTTAGCACCACAGGAATTACAAAAACGACTTTTGCAGGTAAAATAAACATGTTTGATATTGCCGCAGTGTTCGCAATGATAAATGGCATGGCCCATTGATGGTTCTCCACATTTAATGATTTTATCAACATTCTTTAAAACAGCAGAACGAATGGGATACCCCTTAGCAACAAAGGCATCCCAATGATCTTTAAAAATATCTTTAATTTTAATAGTTTTGCTAGTCATAATATCACCAAGATATTTATAACAGATAAAACAAAATTAATCAAGATAAGAATATAACCAGTTTTTACAGGTTAAGTTAAATTACTGATGTCTTTTAACGCATCGGAGATGCATTTTTATTTAACAGAAACTCAAAAGAATTCCCTCATCCTCTTTAGGTGGGGGATGAAATTTGTATATTGACCCATACATCGAACATATGTTATAATATATTATATAATTGTCACTCAGTATAATATATATAAAGTAGGTGAATAAATGGAATTAGACACAAATAAACATTCAGTCTTTCTAATGTATTATCATCTCATACTAGTAATAAAATATAGAAGAAAAGTTATAGATAATCTTAAGTCAGAAAGACTAAAAGAAATATTTGAATATATTTCACCAAATTATAAAATAGAACTACAAGAGTGGAATCACGATAAAGATCATATTCATATATTATTCAAAGCACATCCTAAGTCAGAACTATCAAAATTCATAAACGTCTATAAATCAGCCAGCTCAAGACTAATAAAAAAGGAATTCCCAGATATAAAAGAAAAACTATGGAAAGAAAGTTTTTGGAGTAGAAACTTTTGCCTACTTACAACAGGAGGAGCTCCTATAGAAGTAATAAGAAGATATATTGAAAGCCAAGGTGAATAGAATGGAAGAAAAGGTAAAACACAAAGGCTATAAATACAGAATATATCCAAATAAAGAACAAGAAGAACTCATAAATAAAACCTTTGGATGCGTTAGATTTATATATAATAAAATGCTAGAAGATAGAAAAAAAACATATGAAAAATATAAAGAAAATAAAGAAGAATCAAAAAGGCAAAAATACTCTACACCAGCAAAATATAAAAAAGAATATCCATGGCTTAAAGAAGTAGATAGTCTAGCATTAGCAAATGCTCAAATAGACTTAAATAATGCCTATAATAAATTTTTTCAAGAACCTAAAACTGGTTATCCAAAATTCAAAAGCAAGCACAAGGATAGATTATCCTATACAACAAATAATCAAAAAGGAACAATAAGAATAATAGATAAAAACCATATAAGAGTACCAAAACTAAAAGATATAAAAACAAAAATACATAGACAAATACCAGAAGAATCTAAAATAAAATCAGCAACCATAGAAACAGTAATAGGACTAGACTATTCATCAACATCACTATATATAGATAGTGAAGGAAAAAGTGGGGAGTATCCAAGATATTATAGAATAGCAGAAGAAAAGCTAAAAAGAGAACAAAGGAAACTATCCAAAAGGAAAAAAGATAGCAAAAACAAAGAAAAGCAAAGACGAAAAGTAGCGAAGCTACATGAAAAGGTAGCAAATCAAAGAAAAGATTATCTTCATAAAATATCAAGGCAGATAGCCAATGCCTATGATGTAGTAGTCATAGAAGATATAAATATGCAAACAATATCTCAAGTATTAAATCTAGGGAAATCAACAAATGATAATGGATACGGAAAGTTAAAGGTATACCTAGAATATAAACTAAAAGACCAAGGAAAACAGCTAATAAAAATAGATAAATGGTATCCATCATCAAAACTATGTAATCACTGCAATACAGTAAATAAAGAACTAATACTATCTCAAAGAACATGGAGATGTGGTAATTGTGGCATAGAGCTAGATAGAGATATAAATGCAGCAATAAATATAAAAAATGAAGGATGTAGAATATTAGGTATAGCCTAAAGATATAAAGAGAACCGTTGGACAAACGGGGATAGCTAGGTAAATATACTAACAATAGTTAGTACTTCCCATGAAGCCCCCACTTCTTAAGTGGTGGGAGCATGTCACACTTTAAAATTATAGGAAACTGATAATAAACCAATAGGATGGGAATTGATGGTAATGGATATTTTATATATGAGAGAAGCGCTAGAAGAATCAAAAAAGGCCTATAGCATCTACGAAGTTCCTGTAGGTGCTGTTGTTGTTTATGATGGCAAGATTATTGGTAGAGGTTATAATCAAAGGGAGACCTTAAATGATCCTACGGCTCATGCGGAGATGATTGCAATTAAAGAAGCCAGTAAGTATCTTGATGCATGGAGATTATTAAATTGTACAATGTATGTAACTCTAGAACCCTGTGCAATGTGTGCTGGAGCCATAGTTAATGCTAGGATAGGGAGATTAGTTATCGGGACTAGGGACCCTAAGAGAGGTTGTTGTGGCACAATAGAGGACTTAACAAATCATTCTAAGTTTAACCATAGATTAGAAGTGGAATTTGGAGTATTAGAAGATGAATGTAGTAATATAATTTCGGAGTTTTTTAGGGAGCTTAGAAAAAGTAAAGAAAGAGAAAAATAAAAACATCAAGATTTAATCTTGATGTTTTTATTTTTCCTTTTGGAGCACCCTACGGGTACCACCGAACTATTTCCTGCGGAGCAGGTTAATGGAGCTGGCGAGAGGAATTGAACCCCCAACCTACTGATTACAAGTCAGTTGCTCTGCCGATTGAGCTACGCCAGCATGGTTATTTAAGTAAATTTGTGGCGACCTGGAAGGGACTCGAACCCTCGACCTCCAGCGTGACAGGCTGGCATTCTAACCAACTGAACTACCAGGCCATAATATGGTGACCCCACCGGGATTCGAACCCGGGTTACCGCCGTGAAAGGGCGATGTCTTAACCGCTTGACCATGGGGCCATATTTGTCCAATAAGGACAACCTCTCTTATTATACTACTGTTTTTTAAATTTGTCAAAGGTAAAATTAAATATTTTTAAATGTATTTTCAAGACTTTGTGTTTCCATTAATATCTATCAATTTATATTTTTTTATGGTATAATATTTAACATGAATTTACTGGAGAGGTGTCCGAGAGGTTGAAGGTGGCGGTCTCGAAAACCGTTGCACAGTTTATGCTGTGCCGTGGGTTCAAATCCCACTCTCTCCGCCAAGTAGTATTGCAAATACTTCCGAAGAAAGGCTTTAGACAGTTTCTGTCTAAAGCCTTTCTAATATTATGAATAAAAATTTGTTAAATTTCTTTATTCTTTACCCTTCTGATCAAATTATCTACCTTATCCTTTATAATATCTCTAGTTTCTCTATAATCCTCAATTGATCCTCCAGAAGGGTCTGTTAGTCCCCAGTCCTCACTATGACTATTTGATACAAATGGACATACTACATTGCACCCCATGGTTATAAGGATATCAACCTCTTCAGGTATATCAGATAATAATTTAGGATGATGCTCCCTTATATCTACCCCAGCTTCTTCCATTACTTCTACTGCTAGTGGTTTTACCTCATGATAGTTCTCAGTTCCAGCAGAATACACTTCCAATACATCACTACCTAATTTTTTCGCCAAACCTTCTGCCATTTGAGAACGGCAAGAATTATGAACGCATATAAATGCAACTTTCTTCTTCATTTAACATTCCTCCAAGTAAAAGTTAATTAGCTTTAAACCATCCTCTAGTATTATTAGCTATCCTAACGAGAGTAAGCATCACTGGAACCTCAACAAGTACACCTACTACAGTTGCAAGTGTGGCTCCAGAGTCAAGTCCAAACAAGGATATAGCAACGGCTACGGCTAATTCAAAGAAGTTCGATGCTCCAATCATACCAGCTGGTGCAGCGACATTATGAGGTAGTTTCCATGCCTTTGCCCATAAATAAGCCACAAAGAATATAAGGAAAGTCTGTATTATTAAAGGTACAGCAATTAACACTATATTCATAGGATTATCAACTATTATTTGACCTTGGAAAGAGAATATGATTATTAAGGTTAATAAAAGTCCTATTATTGTAACATTGCCAAACTTTGGAATAAAAGTCTTTTCAAAGTACTCTAATCCTTTATTTTTTGTAATTATAACCCTTGAAATCCAACCAGCTCCTAAAGGTATAACTACAAATAATACAACTGATAAAAACAATGTATTCCAAGGAATTGAAATATTACTCATACCTAATAAGAAAGCAACTATAGGAACAAAACCAACTAATATTATAAGATCATTTGTAGCTACTTGAACAAGAGTATATGCCGGATCTCCTTTAGTTAGATGACTCCAAACAAATACCATGGCCGTACAAGGTGCTGCCCCTAGAAGCACTGCTCCTGCAAGATAATCCTTTGCTAAATCTGGAGATATAAAACTATTAAATACTATATCGAAGAAAAATCTGGCTATTAAATACATTGTAAATGGTTTAATTAACCAATTTGAAACCCATGTAATTATAAGTCCTTTAGGATTTTCACCAACTTTTTTTATACTACGAAAATCAACCTTTAACATCATAGGGTAAATCATTAACCATATAAGAATTGCAACAGGCACAGAAACCTTTGCATATTCAAAATTACCTAAAAACTCAGGTATCCCAGGAAGATATACTCCAATAAGTACTCCTACTATCATACATACGGCTACCCATACTGTAAGATATCTTTCAAAGAAACTAATCCCAGATTTTAAACTTTCTTTTGCCATCATCATTCCGCCTTTCATATTATTTGCAGCCGCATTTTGATATATCTTTGCATATGCAATCTTCTGTATCTGTTACGATATTCATCAAAAATAAAATAATCTTATTACATTCCACTAAGTTTAAAGAATAGTAATTCCAAATCCCATCTTTTCTAGCGTTTACTAAATTAGAATCCATCAAAACCTTCATATGATGTGAAAGTGTTGGTTGGGAAAAATCAAAATGTTCCAATATATCACAGGCGCACATCTCGCCACAAGATAATATATCCATAATTTGAAGCCTCTTTGAATCAGATAATGCCTTAATGATTTTTGAACTCTCTTCGTAATTAACTTTCATTCAATCACTCCCTATATAGACGTTATTCTATATAATAAATTATAAGCGCGTACATAAGCGTTGTCAATGCATATATAAATATTATAATAGATTCGCATACATAGATAGAAATTAATATATATTATCTATATAATAGTATTATAATTTCTTCCATATTTACATTATTTAATTTATTTATAATTCTTGACAAAACTAATAACCTGAATTAATATGAACATATAAAGATATGCCCATATAGGCATATAGGAATATGGATAACTTAAGGAGGTATATTTTATGGAAAAAAAAACAAAATTGTATTTGCTTACAGGTTTTTTAGGTGCAGGAAAAACTACTTTTTTAACTAAAGTTCTTAATGAATTAGAAGGTAGGAAAGTAGCAGTAATAATGAATGAGTTTGGTAAGGTGGGAATAGATGGAACTATAATTGAAAAGGAAGGTATGGAACTTGTAGAAATAAATAGAGGTTCAATATTTTGTTCTTGCTTACAGCTCTCTTTTGTATCCGCTTTAACAGAAATGGCAGATAGAAATATGGAATTTGTATTTGTTGAAAGCTCAGGTTTAGCTGACCCATCTAATATAGGAGAGTTTTTAGAAGCTGTGAAGGTGGTTAAAGGAGATGTATATGATTATAGTGGAGCTGTTTGTTTAGTAGATGGTGTAAATTTCTTAGAGCAAGTAGAGGATATAGAAACTGTAGAAAGACAGCTTAAATTCTCTCATCTAGTGATTTTATCTAAAGTAGACTTAATAGATGATAATAAATTAAATAAAGTTAAAGAAAAGATTAGAGAGTTAAATGAAAGAGTAGAGATTGTGGAATCTATAAATGGAAATATAGATTATAACTTCTTAGAAAAAGATCTTTTAGAAGAAAATTGGGTTGGAGTAGAAGACACTACTAATACCCCTGAAAACAAACCAAAGACTTTAACTTTAACCTATGACGGTGAATTGACAAAGGAAAAGCTTACTAGGTTTCTAGATATTATAAAGAAAGATAGTTATAGAATAAAGGGATTCTTTAAGCTAGAAGATGGCTGGAATCAAGTAGATGTGGTAAATAAAACCATAGATTACAAACTGACAGATAAAGGTGAAAATATATCTGAATTAATAATTATATCCAAAATAGGGGCACAGATAATCAGACCAATATTCAATACTTGGGAAGAAGTAGTAGGAGAAGAAATGAAGTTAAGATAGAGAGAGGAATGACTAGATGGATAAATTATTGAATTATTTTAAACTACTTTCTGATGAGACTAGGCTTAGGATAATGGTGCTTTTGTTTCATAATGAGTTGTGTGTGTGTCAGATTTGTGGTATTACAGGTATATCTCAACCTAATGTTTCAAAACATCTTGCTAGACTTAGGGATATAGGATTAGTAAAAGATGAGAGAAAAGAGCAGTATACTTTCTATTCTTTAAATATAGAAGATAAAGTATTGGAAAATATTTTACAGGAGATAGTAAATAATATTAATGACTATCCAATTCTGAGATTAGATATAGAGAAAAGTAAAGCCGCAGCAAAATATATTGAATTAGCAAATATGATTAAGTAAGATTCCTATAGTAAAGGAGAAAATAAAAATGATAATCAAAGTATTAGGTGCTGGTTGTTCAAAATGTGAAGAAGTAGAAAAAAATTTGAATATAGCTATTAAAGAATTAAATATAGATGCCAAAATAGAAAAGGTAGAGGATTTGATAGAAATTGTTAAGTATGGTGTTATGACAACACCTACTTTAGTAATAGATGGAGAAATTAAATTCATTGGTAAAGTACCATCGGTGAAAGAACTAAAAAAAGTATTGTTTAAATAAAAGAAGATAAAACTAAAAATCCTAGTAAAGATTAATTTTACTAGGATTTTCTATTTAAATAAACAAATAGCCGAAGATATTAAAGGCATATCCTATCACTAATATTCCCAATGTCACAACACCAACAAATATTCCTAATAAATTTTTCTTAACCACCTTAGAAAGCATAATCATTGAAGGAAGGGAAAGAGCTGTTACTCCCATCATAAAAGATAAAGCTGTTCCTAGACCTACTCCTTTTAATACTAATGCCTCTGCAATAGGTAATGTACCAAAGATATCTGCATACATTGGTATACCAACAAATGTAGCTATTAAGACAGAGTACCACTTATCTTGACCCAGTATAGCTGATATAAAAGACTCAGGAATATAGTTGTGAATAGCAGCACCGATTCCAACACCTATTAAAATATATAACCATACTTTTTTTATAATATCCGATACCTGATCCCTAGCAAAATCCATTCTATCTTTAACTGTTAATTCTTCTTGGGCTATATCAAGAACTGGATTATTAAAAACAAAAGGCTCAACATATTTTTCTAGCTTTAGTTTACTTATAACTGTTCCCCCAACTACGGCAAGGACTACACCAACTACGACATAAGCTATAGCTATTTTCCAATTAAATATACTAGCTAACAAGATAACAGACGCCAAATCTACAAGAGGTGATGAGATCAAGAATGAAAAAGTAACTCCTATTGGTAGACCGGCACTGGTAAATCCAATAAACAATGGTATAGAAGAGCATGAGCAAAAGGGTGTAACAGTACCAAGCAAAGCAGCTAGTATATTTGCTGTAATACCATGAAATCTACCTAATATCTTCCTAGTTCTCTCTGGAGGGAAAAAGGATTGAATATAGGAAATACCAAATATCAGCACCGAAAGTAATATAAATATTTTAATGACATCGTAGATAAAAAAATGAATACTGCCGCCTAATCGGCCTTCAATGCTTAAACCAAAGACATTTTCTACAAGAAGCTTAATCAGATTAAAGAGCCATTCCATTTTAAGTAATTGCACATTTAGCCATTTTAAAATAACCATAAAATTATCATCTCCTAACTTAGAAGCAAAAAGCAAAAATAACAGTTCCCAGGCTTCTATATATTATTAAATAAGTCCTTTAATACATTTAATAAATCCTTATTAATGGAGTATTTCATCCATATACCATCCTTCCTTCCATGAACAAGTCCAGATTCACATAGAATTTTCATATGATAAGAAAGAGTAGGCTGTGTAATATGGAATTCTTCTAAAAGGTTACAAGCACAAAGTTCTCCCTCAGAGAGCATATGAAAGATTCTAATTCTTGTTTCATCTCCTAGGGCCTTTAATAGTAAAGCATAATCCTTATAAGTATTGTTCATATTTTCACTTCCTTTCTGTATAATAGGATATTTTAGAATATAATAAACATATAGATGAATATCTATATGTTTATTATATTACAACACATAGATAAGTGTCAATGTCTTGTAATAATATCTTATAATTATATGGTGTAAATAAAATAAATAATATCTATAGGAAGCAAATTGATATAGACATTATTTATTTTATTTAAAATATTGTATATGTTAAAATTTAATCGGTATAAGGAAAAGGTGGGGATAGAATGAAAAAAATGAATAAATCAACATGTATAAAAATAGTTGCTTTTCTAGGCTTAATAGGAATTTATTTATTTGTACCTGGAGTAAAGACAGTAGTTCATGAAGTAGTTGAATTGTTTGCAAAGGGAGACATAGATATTATTAAAGGATATATACTTTCCTTTGGTATATGGGCTCCAATTATATCATTTTTACTTATGGTTTTTCAATCAGTGGCTGCGCCGCTACCAGCATTTTTAATTACCTTTGCCAATGCAGGGTTGTTTGGATGGGTCAAAGGAGCAATTCTTTCTTGGTCATCAGCCATGGCAGGGGCAGCATTATGTTTTTATATTTCAAGAATATATGGAAGAAATACTGCTGAAAAACTAACGTCTAAATTTGCATTAGATGAAGTAGATAATTTCTTTGATAAATATGGTAACAATGCAATACTAATAGCTAGACTTCTACCATTCATATCCTTTGATATAGTTAGCTATGCAGCAGGATTGACTTCCATGAGCTTTTGGTCTTTCTTTTGGGCAACTGGTCTTGGGCAACTTCCAGCAACTATTATTTATTCCTATGCAGGTGAAAAATTAACTGGCGGTGCAAGAACTTTTGTCACTGGATTACTTATATTATTTGCCGTTAGTGCATTAGGATTCCTAATGAAGAAGATATGGGATGAGAAGAATAAGAAATCAGTTAATTAGAAAGTAAATAAGGGTTGCTTCCAAAAAGAAGCAATCCTTTCATTGCTTTAATAAAGAAGGTGGTAGTAAATGAAAATATCAGATAAAACCATGAAAAGAATAATTGAAGAAGAAGAGAAGTGTATTGGTTGCAATCTTTGTATGAAAGGCTGCCCTATGTTAGAAAGATTTTGTGATTCTCCAAAGAAATTGTTGAATAAGCTTAAAAATAGTGAAAGCTTTGGGTATGTCTTACCCTACTCATGTATGCTATGTGGATATTGTACTAAGGTATGTCCTAAGAAAGTAGATTTGAGGAGTTTATTTTTAGAGTTTCGTCGAGATGTAGTTAAAGAAAACAATGGTAAAGTGCCTAAGGAACTCAATACTAAAGGAGTAGATTTACATCAAAAGCTTAGTTTCTCTAATTTATTTACATCCGATATTCAAAATTTAAATTCAGATATCATATTCTTTCCAGGCTGTGGACTTATTTCTTATAGTCCCAAGCTAGTGGAAAAGACATATAGTTATCTTAGGGATAAGATACAAGGCATAGGCATATATACTAAATGTTGCGGCAAGCCTACTGGGTTTTTAGGTAAGGATGAGAAATTTAAGGAGTATTATTCTATATTAGAAAGAGAATTTAAGGAAAAAAATGTTAAAAGAATAATTACAGGATGTCAAAATTGTTTTATGACCATAGGAAATAACAGTAAGAATATAGAGGTAATTTCTTTGTGGGAGGTATTGGCTAAGGTAGGAATTCCAGAAGAGAAGATAGGTATGGGAAAAACGATAGATAGGGAGTTTACAATCCATGACCCCTGCCCTACTAGGGATGTAGATATCATTCATAGTTCTGTTAGAAAAATAATAGATGATTTAGGTTTTGATTTAGAAGAAATGAAGCATAACAAAGGAAATACTCTTTGTTGTGGTTCTGGTGGCATGGTATCTGTAACCCAAAGCCATATAGCCAATACTCATACCATAAGAAGGGCTCAGGAAGCAAAAACTGAGTACATTATCACATATTGCCAAGAATGTGTAGAATCAATGCGTAGAGGTGGAAAGAAATCCTACCATATACTTGACTTACTATTCAATGAAGAATTGGAAAATATGAAACAAGAAAATCAAGATCTAATGACAAAATGGGCTAATAGATATAGAGGTAAAAATATAGGGAAGTGAGAATATGAAGGATAGAAAATCTATATTAAGAGTAATATTTATGGCTATCTTAATAATAACTATAGTCTTATTAATGAATAAATTCAATATTTTTAAGGGTTACGGACCAAATGAAATTAGAGATTATATACAAAAGAAAGGTGTCATGGCTCCAGTGATTTATGTAGCTTTATTATCATCTCTTCCCTTGCTGTTATTTCCTGACTCTGTTTTAGTAATTGCAGGTGGTATGATATTTGGTTTGTTCTGGGGAACTATGCTTACAACCATAGGCTCATTGATCGGAGCAGCCATATCATTTTATATATCTAGGAAATTAGGACAAGGAGTAGTCAAAAAACTTATAAAAAAGGAATTAGTCTTATTTGATAAGAAAAACAGTGGATTTTTTGTCATACTAATGTTGAGATTAATTCCCTTATTCCCCTTTAAGATAGTTAGTTATAGTGCAGGATTATCAGATGTAAGGTTCAAGGATTTTGCCTTAGCTACAACTATAGGTTCCTTACCAGGAATCATAGTGTATACAAATCTTGGAGATAAAACTAATGTATTTGGGTCAAAAGATTTTTATTTATCCATAGGATTGTTAATAGGATTGTTTATAATTTCATTTATTATGAAGAAAGTATTTCAAAGAAAAGGAGAAGGTATCAATGAATAAAAAAATATTACTACTTATATTATCAGGATTATTAATTTTTAGCTTAGTTGGATGTAGTGGAAAGACAGTTAATCAGGAAAGTGTATTAGATAAAGACTTTGAGCAGCTATTGGAAACTGCAAGGGGCACTACTGTAACTTTCTACGGATGGGGTGGGAGTCAGCAAACCAATTCATGGATAGATGGATATTTATCTAAGAGTATAAAAAAAGACTATGATATTACAGTAAAAAGAATAGGAATGAATATAGATGAAATACTAAATAGTCTTCTGAATGAAAAGCAACTTAATGTAGAAAAAGGAAATATAGATGTAGTATGGATTAATGGAGAAAATTTCTTTACTGCTAAAGAGAATGATTTATTATTTGGCCCTTTTACTGAAAAATTACCAAACTATAATAAATATATAGACAAAGATTCACCAGATGTAAAATATGATTTTGGTTATCCCGTTGAAGGCTATGAAGCACCATATGGGAAAGCTCAAATGGTAATGGTATATGACAGTGAAAAGATAGAAAGGACCCCCGTAGATCACAAGGAATTATTAGAATGGGCAAAGAAAAATCCAGGTAAATTTACTTATCCTGCATTACCAGATTTTACAGGATCTGCCTTTGTTAGAAATATAATATGTGATATAGTAGGATATGAACAATTTATGGATATGAAAGCTGATGAAGAAACTGTAAGAGCTGCTATAGAGCCAGCTATAGAATATTTAAAGGAACTAAAGCCTTATCTATGGAAAGAAGGAAAGACTTATCCAGGTGATGCACCACTTCTTGATAATATGTACGCAGATGGAGAAGTATGGATGACAATGACTTATAACCCAAATGCAGCATCAGGAAAAATTACAACAGGAGAGTACAAAGACTCCACTAGAACATTTATATTTGATAGAGGAACCATAGGAAATACTCATTTTTTAGCTATACCATTTAACGCCCCAAATAAAGCGGGAGCTATGGCATTAATTAACTATATATTAAATGTAGAGTCTCAGGCTACAAAATATGAACCGGCAACATGGGGGGACTTACCAGTATTAGATAATGATAAATTAAGCCAACAAGAAAAAGATAGATTTGCATCTATTCCTCTAGGAATTGCAACATTACCTCAGGATATATTGCTAGAACATAGAATTCCGGAAATGCCTGCAGATTTAGTACCAATAATCGAAAAAATATGGATGGAAGAAATACCAGGTGAAGGTGAGTAATTTGAGAGAAAAACTAAAGCCATATCTATTGCTATCTCCAATACTTTTTATTTTAATTACCATTTTTATTTCAGGAATAATAATGGGACTTATACAAAGTTTTGGATATTTTAAGGCAGTTGGTTTAACCGAATTTACATTAAAATATTATAAAGATGTAATAACTAGCAAAGGGTTTTTATCATCCCTTAAGTTTAGTCTTTATACTTCTTTTACCTCATCCCTTATAGCAATAGTTTGTGGTGTTTCTCTTTCTTATGGAATTCTTCAAATAAAAGGAAGAAAAGAAATAGTAGAATCCCTATATAGGGTGCCTGTTGTAGTACCTCATATAGTTTCTGTACTACTTATATATAATATTTTATCTCAATCTGGAATAATTCCGAGAATTTTATATGGAGCTGGCCTGATCACTGATCAGAGCCAGTTTCCGTCTATTCTCCATGAGAAAAATGGAATAGGTATAATAATAGCATATTTATGGAAAGAGATACCCTTTGTTGCCCTCACAACTTATACAATACTTAGCAAGGTTAGCAACAAATTATCAGATGCGGCAAAGAACCTAGGAGCAAATAAGAGACAGGTATTCTTTTATATACTCCTACCTTTGATTATGCCATCAATTTTTTCTTCTTTTGTTATAATCTTTGCATTTTCTTTTGGAGCATATGAAGTACCCTTACTATTAGGACCAACTCAACCTAAGGCTTTACCCGTACAGGCATTTATTGAATACAGTAATCCAGTACTTCAAAATAGACCCTATGCAATGGTATATAATATATTAATTACCTTAATAGCTTTAATACTTACAGGAGTATATTATAAGACCTTTGAAAAAGTATATAAATATGATAGGTGAAAATATGAAAGATAAGACTAAATTAAGATATAAAATAATAGTAGGAATATTTTTAGGCTTTTTACTATTACCTTTGATAGTTATATTTTTGTGGAGCTTCGCCAAGAATTGGCCATGGCCCAAGCTTTTACCAGATAACTTTGGATTAAGAGGTTGGGCATATTTTTTAAATCCCTCATCTAGGAGTATACCTATCTTATTATTTAGTGTATTTTTATCTCTTGTGGTTACAGTAATTACTCTAGGTATAACAATTCCAGCAGCTAAGGCATTAGCTCTCTATAAATTTAAGGGAAAAAGGCTAATTGAGATACTAATATTCGCACCAGTAATAGTGCCTACAGTTACAGTAGCCATGGGAATACATCTGCAGTTTATCAAATTAGGACTTGCTAATACGTTTATGGGAGTAGTACTTATACATCTCATACCTTGCATTCCATATAGTATTAGAATACTTAAATCTGTTTTTGAAATAATTGGGGAAGAAATGGAACAACAAGCCAAAGTCTTAGGTGCTAATAGTTTGCAGATTTTTTACTATATAACATTTCCTATGATACTTCCTGGGATGATCTCTGCTGGAAGCATGGTTTTTATAGTGTCCTTTAGTCAGTATTTCCTTACATTTTTAATAGGGGGAGGAAGGATAATAACCTTCTCAATGCTGATGTTTCCTTATATCCAAAGTGGTGATAGAATGATGGGCTCTGTTTATAGTATTGTATTTATATTGACTACATTAATGTTTTTAATTATTGTAGAAAAAATTACAAACAAATTTTACAAGGATAAGTTAAAGGAGTATAACTATGTCTAAAATTACTTTGAGAAATATAGAAAAATCCTTTGATAAAGTTAAAGTTCTAAATAATATTAACTTTGAAGTACCAGAGGGAAAAGTAGTTTCATTACTAGGACCCTCTGGTTGCGGTAAGACTACCACTCTAAAGATAATAGCAGGGTTAATCTCTTCTGATAAGGGAGATATATTTATAGGAGATAAGGCTATAACCAATATCCCAGTAGAAAAAAGAGGGACCGTAATAGTCTTTCAGGATTATCTATTATTTCCCCATTTAAATGTGGAGGATAATATAGGATTTGGCCTTAAAATGGCAAAGGTAGAGAAGAAAAATGTAAGTATTCAGGTAGAAAGGATGCTAGATTTAGTTCAATTAAAGGGATATAATAAAAAATATCCTCATGAGATTTCAGGAGGACAGCAGCAAAGAGTCGCATTAGCCAGAGCCTTAGCTATAGAACCAAAGGTGCTTCTACTTGATGAACCTTTCTCCAACTTAGATACAAAGCTAAGGGAAGATATGAGAGAATTTACTTTAGAAATACAAAGAAAGTTAAATATCACAACGATTTTAGTTACCCATGATAAGGAAGAAGCATTAATGTCTTCTGATAAAATAGCTGTTATGTTAAATGGAGAAATTAAACAATTTGGTACTCCAGAAGAATTATATGAAAGACCAAATTCCATAGAGGTGGCAGATTTCTTTGGTGAAAAAAATTATATTTGTTGTAAGGTAATAGATGGTAGATTTATATCTGAAATACTTAGCTTTCCCACAGAAATAGAAGATATGAACAAGGGAAAAGCAATGATTAAACCAGAAGATATTAAAATATATCCTCAAGGGATAAAAGCGTTAGAGGGAATAATAATATCCACTAAATATGCAGGAAACCGAGTTTATTATACACTATTAGTCAAGGGAATAGAGTTAAAGGCAATATCTGGATCCTCTAAAATATACAAAGTGGGAGACAGAGTATCTTTAGATGTAAACATTGAAAAGATAAAGATGTTCAAAGGGAAGTGAAACTATGATATCCATAATAGTACCTGTACTAAATGAAGAAAATACAATAAGAGAAAACTTAGAAAACCTAGCAAGGCTATCTGGAAATAAGGAAATCATAGTAGTAGATGGGGGTAGTTGTGATAGAACTGTGGATATTGCAAAAAACTATGCTACTGTTATTAACAGTCCTAGGGGCAGGGCAAGACAGATGAATAGAGGGGCAAAGGTAGCCAAGGGAGATATACTTTGGTTTATCCACTCAGATTCAAAAATAGATAAGAACAGTATAACTGAAATAGAGAAAACAATAGAAGAAGGAAATATTGGTGGATGCTTTAAATTATACTTTTATGATTTAGACACTTCTTTTATGAGGTTTGTATCTAGTTCTTCTAATAAAAGGGCTAAATACCTAAAGCTAATATTTGGTGACCAAGGTATATTTATGAGAAAAGATATTTTTGAGAAATTGAACGGATATAAAGATATGGATCTAATGGAGGATTGGGAGTTTTCTCGTAGGATTCATAGATTAGGAAAGATGAAGGTCTTAGATAAGGAAATAGGAACTTCTGCTAGGAGATTTAAAAAAGGTGGACAACTAAGGACTCTTCTATTGATGCATAAAATAAAGATATTATATATATTAGGAATTCCAACAGATAAATTAGCTAAAATGTATAGGCAGGTGAGATAATGAACGCACTAATACTTATGACAAGAATACCTATAGCTGGAAAAACTAAAACAAGATTAATGGATATTATGTCAGGTAATGATTGTGCTGATTTACATATGGCTTTTTTAAAAGATTTATTTCATACCTTTAAGAAATTGGAAAATCATATGGATATATACCTTACTTATACTCCTGAAAATTCATTAGATATTATAGAGGATATAATACCTGAGTTTATTAAGACCTTTCCTCAAAGAGGAGAGGATTTAGGTAGAAAAATGAATAATGGAATAAAGGATGTCTTATCTTTAGACTACGAAAAGGTAATACTAATAGGCTCAGATATACCCCATCTTAGATATAATGATATTTTAGATGCCTTTGAGGTACTGGAAGAAAAAGACATAGTTCTAGGGTCTTCTTATGATGGAGGATATTATTTAATAGGTATGAAAAAACCAAATGAGGGCATATTCCATATAAATAAAAAATGGGGTGGAAAATCAGTGTTGGAATCCACTATAGATATGGCAAATAGTCACGGATTAACTGTAGGACTTACCCATAAATACATGGATATTGATACTAAGGAAGATTTATTTAAATTTATGGATAAATATGAAGACCATGAGGAGAAGATAGCTTTAAATACAGTGGAATTCATAAAGGAATGGAGGGAGAGAATTGCTCAAGGACAAATTGATAGAACAAATAAAACAGTATATTAACATTAACAGGAAAACTACCTTAAGAGACCTGAATTTAAGTAGAGATACAGAAGTGGAATTTTTAGCCCAAGGTGAATATAACATTAACTTTACTTTAAGTTCTTTCCCTAATAAATATGTATTTAGAGTAAATACTGGATCTCAGTTGCAAATCGATAATCAAATAGGATATGAGTTTAACTCTCTAAAATATCTAGAGAAATCCTCTGTAACTCCTAGAACATTCTTTGTAGATGGATCAAAGATGTTTTTTGATTACGGAATACTTATTATGGAATTTCTAGAGGGAGTACCTCTGGATTATGAAAAAGATTTAGGTGAGGCGGCAAAAATATTTTCTAACATTCATTCTCTAGAGATAAAAAAGGACAGTCATTTTATAATAGAAGAAAGTATATTTAGCGATAGGATAAATGAAGGGGAAAGGCTATTAGCCAATGTATGGGAGAGCCCTATAGTAGACAAAAAGGTTAAATCATTCTTTAACAGATTCCTAGATTGGGCAAAGAAAAATAAATATAAAGAAAAGTATTTTATAGATGAGCCTTGGCATGTAATAAATAATACAGAAGTTAATTCCCATAATTTTATCATAGGAGAGAGATCCTACTTAATTGACTGGGAAAAACCAGTGATAAGTGATCCAGTTCAGGATTTAACTCAGTTCCTCGCACCTACTACTACATTGTGGAAGACAAATTATATACTAAGTCCTGATGAAAAAGAAGAATTTTTTAGAATCTACACTTCTGGATTAAATGCTAAAGATAAAAATATAAGGGATAGAGTCAATCTCTATACTCCATATCTATACTTAAGGGCCTTAGGCTGGTGTGCGAATGCCTATGTAGAGTATCATAATCCTAATAAGGAAATAAAGAATATGGATACCTTCAAGAAGATTAAAGATTACTTGGATGTAGATTTTATGGATGGGTTATTTAAGGGTTATTCACAATTTTAAATAATAAAGTGACACAGGAGAATAGTCCCCTGTGTCATCTATTTGCCTATTTTAACATAGACTTAATAAACCATATATTCTTGCTATAATCAGCAACATAGTCTTCAAATATAGCTACAGTTTCAAAGTCGCCTTCTTCATCAGCTATATTTCTGATTTCAACTGCTAATGCTTTCATTGTTTCTAGATCCTTTTTAACTATATCTAAAGATTCTTTAATTGAAAAGTCTTTAGCTTTGATTTCTTCAATATCAGTATTTTCTAGGTATTCAGCCATAGTTGATAATGGCATTATATCCTTCATCTTTAATAATTCAGCAACTTCATCTAGATCTTGGAATAATTTGTCATATATTCCTTCAGTAAACTCATGAACTTGCACAAATTGATTACCTACAACATTCCAGTGGATATTGTGGAATTTAATATTCAATACAGCTAAATTTGATAAATATTTTTGTAATAAATCTATATGTTTCATATAATCCCTCCTAATATTTTTCATTATCTATAAATATTATCTTCCTTTAATTATATTATATGCTAAAATAGTATTAACAAAAAGGCACAAATTTGTTCGTAAGGATGTGAATTAATGAAAAGTAGAATTACAAACGGATTTGAAATTGTACAGGATTTAATTAAATTAAGATGGATACCAGAAATTTTGAAATCTATCCATCTTGGGAATAAGCGCTATAAGGATATTTTAAATAGTATCCCATACATGAGCCATACAGAGCTTAATAGGAAGCTAGCCATATTATTAGACAGGAATGTTATAGAAAAGATAGTTGATGGAAGTGATAGCTACTATTCTTTGCAGAACTTTGGTAAAGATTTAGTTCATATTTTTTATCACTTAGAAGATTTAGAGGAGAAATATTTTGAGCAGAAATATGTATAACTAAACACAAGGGGAGAATACCCTTGTGTTAAACATTTTTCCAAGACTCAAAAACCAACTCATTAAATATTTCTACATCTTTAATGACAGTAGGTATATTTACTTTACTCCCGCTCTTGCCTATTTTTAAGAATCCAGTTTTTAAATCCTCCAAAGTTGAAACTATAGATTTAAGATTTTCATCAAACAATTCAGGATTTGTTATATATACAGCTGAAACTATATCCCAGTTGAAAAACCCTTCCGTATTAAATAATTCCCTAAAGTATTCAAACCAAGCATAGGAATTTTCTTTGATATATACATAAGATGATATTTCTTTATTATCCATCAGTCTTTGGTATTCTTCTTTTTTAAATTCTGCTTGTAAACAAATATGCCCTGTCATTGTAGTGACTTTAGCACCAGAGTGTAGGACATTGTAACTCGCTTCACTATCAACGGAGAAATTTAACTCATTTAAGTTTTTACCACTGATGATTAGGGGTTTAGTTAATCCTCCCATTAGCACAATCTCTTTAATCTTCTTATAAAAATCATTATCTAGAAGATAGGCACCATATAAATTAGATAGGGAGCCTGTCGCTAGTATAGTAATTTCATTGGGGTATTTATTAACCATATCCAAAAGGAATTTAGCTGCTTCACTTTTTCTATCAAAACCCTTTCCGGCTCCCTTTTTTAAAGGAATAGTTAGGTTTAAATCTTTAAACAGTTTAGTAGTAGCCATAAAGACATCTTCTATATTGCTATTTCCAAAGGTAGTAGTCACACCTAGTAAGTCTATTGCTTTACGTCCTAGTAAATACATTAAGGTTAAACCATCATCTACATCCTTATTTGGTAGTCCCATAGTATTATCACAATCAAATATTACCTTAATCAAATTATCATCTCCTTAAAATGACACAGATGTCTATGATTCTAGGGTGTCCCTAGTGTCGTATATTATTTCAGTTGTCTAAATTATATACTAACACAATTTACTCTTTTATGTTAAAATATAAGTTGCAGGACAGTAAAAATCTTGCCAAAAGAACCATCCCCCTGGCAATATTTTACTAAAGAGGAGAGAGTTAAGTGATAATTGAGCATTTCTTGGAATTTATAATCCCTTATATTACGGGATCCCTAGAGTCCATTGGGGTATTTATCATCACAATAGCAGCTATAAGAGGAATTTATCAATTCTTTAAAAACGGATTTGATTTTAAAGACGATGATGTAGCTATTGATTTTGCCAAGGCAATGTCATTAAGTTTAGAGTTTAAGTTAGCAGCGGAAATTATAAAGACAGTAGTCATAAGAACAATAGATGAATTTATTATACTTGCAGCAGTAGCAATACTTAGGGTAGTTCTAACCTTTGTTCTACATTGGGAGTTAAAGTCTGGAGCAAAAACTATAGAGCATGTAGATGAATAGAATTATAAAATTTTATATTATTTAGAGAGAAACATTAAACAGCTGGGGGGATATTATGAAAAGACCAATTATTATAGATTGTGATCCAGGGTTAGATGATTCAATAGCATTAATAGCAGCTCACAAAATACAGGATATAGAAGTAGTTGGCATAACAACTACAGCCGGAAACGCTAGTTTAGAAAGGACTAGCAAAAATGCTTTAAACTTATTGGATACATTAGAATGGGAAATACCCGTGGTTATGGGATCAGAACATCCTTTAACTAGGGAACGAAAGTTATCAAATAAAAAGCCTGGTATAGGAGATGTAGTGTTACAAGAATCCAATAGAGAATTTTATAAGATGAATGTAACAGACTTTATATATGAAGAGGCTAAAAAGCAAAATGGTAATCTAGAGATCCTTACCTTAGCTCCTATGACTAATATTGCAAGAACCTTAATAAGATATCCAGATATAAAGGGATTAATTAAAAGTATAACATTTATGGGTGGAACAACGGGGGAAGGAAACATTACATCATCATCTGAATTTAATATGTATATAGACCCTCATGCAGCAGATATAGTATTTAAATCTGGAATACCTCTTACTATGGTAGGGTTAGATGTGACGAAGAAGGCTTTTTTAACTTTAGAAGATATAGATTATTTTAAAAAATTTAATAATATACATAGCCAATTAACAGCCCAGCTTCTTATGGCAATTCATGATAGAGAATGTTTATGTGGAGAAGACGCCATTGTAATCCATGATGCAGTTGCCCTAGGGGTGATGGTTTTCCCAGAGATTGTCAAGAAAAGAAAATTTAGTGTATCAATAGAAATAAATAGCAAACAAAATCTAGGAATGTTACTACTAGATTACAGGAATATTCCTGATGAGGAAAGGAATATAGATATAGCAATAGATATAGATGTTGATAAGTTCAAGCATTGGATTAAAGGGTTAAATTGTTAAAGTTTTAACCAAAATTCAAAAAACTTAGTACAATTAATAATATATTTGATATAATATTATTGTACTATATTAGAATAGGAGGAATTCTATGAAAAAGCTTTTAACAGGTAATGAAGCTATTGCAAGGGGTGCTTATGAAGCAGGATGTTTAGTAGCAGCAGCATACCCAGGTACACCAAGTACTGAAATTCTTGAAAACATCTCACAATACGAAGAAGTATACTCAGAGTGGTCCACAAATGAGAAGGTTGCTTTAGAGGTTGGTGCAGGTGCATCTATAGCAGGAGCTAGATCTCTAGTTGCAATGAAACACGTGGGCTTAAACGTAGCAGCAGATCCATTATTTACTATTGCTTATGAAGGTGTAAATGGAGGACTTATAGTAATAACTGCTGATGAGCCAGGAATGCATAGTTCTCAAAATGAGCAAGACAACAGACTTTTTGCACCTCATGCAAAGGTAGCTATGGTAGAGCCATCAGATAGTCAAGAATGTAAAGATTTTGTAAAACATGCTTTTGAAATATCCGAAACCTATGATACTCCAGTATTATTTAAAGTAACTACTAGGGTTTGTCATAGTAAGGGTGTAGTAGAATTAGGAGAAAGAACTGAAGTAGGAGTAAAGGAATATGTGAAGGATCCTAAGAAATACATAATGGTACCAGCAAATTCCAAGGCTAAACATATAGAAATGGAAACAGACAGAATTCCAAGACTTAGGGAATATTCAAACAATAGTCCTTTAAATAGAATTGAATGGAATGACAGAAAAATAGGTATTATAACATCAGGTGCATCATATCTTCATGCAAAGGAAGTATTTGGAGATACAGTTTCCTACCTAAAAGTAGGATTTAGCTGGCCACTACCAGACAAACTATTTAAAGAATTCGCAGATGGCGTGGACAAACTATATGTAATAGAAGAAAATGAGCCTTATATGGAACAATATATTAAAGCCATGGGAATAGAATGCATTGGTAAAGAAATATTCTCAGTATGTGGAGAAATAAATCCACAAATCATAAGAGAAAAAATGTTAGGTGAAAAGGTAGAAGTAGAAAATAAATTAGACTTGGAAGTATCATCAAGACCACCAGCACTATGTGCAGGATGCCCTCATAGAGGAATATTCTATGCTTTATCAAAACATAAAAATAAGATAGTAGTTACATCAGATATCGGATGCTATACACTAGGAGCTATGCCACCATTAGGTATGGGAGATACAGTAATATGTATGGGTGCTGGAATCACAGCAGGAATTGGATTTGATAAAGTTAACCAAATGGCAGATAGAGACAAAAAGGTATTTGGATTTGTAGGAGACTCTACATTCTTCCATTCAGGAATGACAGGATTAGTAAATGCAGTATATAATAAGAGTAATATGGTAGTTGTAATCCTTGACAATAGAATCACTGCTATGACAGGCCATCAAGAAAACCCAGGTACAGGTAAGAGTATATCTGGTGTAGAATCACCAATGATTGATATAGAAGGCTTGGTAAAAGCTATAGGAGTGAAAGAGGAAAATATAAGAGTAGTAGATCCATATAAGATGGATGAAAATACAAATGCAGTGAAGGACGCATTAGAAGCTACTGAACCATTTGTAATAATAACAAAACAACCTTGTGCACTTATTAAGGATGTACAAAAGAGAAGAGCAAATCTATATTGCCAAGTAAATCAAGAAAAATGCAGAAAATGTAAGACTTGCCTAAGAATAGGATGTCCAGCCATATCTATGAAGGACAATGTAGTTAGTATGGATACTTCAATGTGTAATGGGTGTACAGTATGTCTACAGGTATGTCCATTTAAGGCTATAGAATCTTTTGGGGAAGAGGTGATTTAATTGGCAAAATCTTTACTATTAGTAGGTGTAGGAGGACAGGGTACTATTTTAGTATCTAAGATATTATCAGAGGGACTCTTAGAAGAGGGCTACGATGTAAAAATGTCAGAAATCCATGGTATGGCACAAAGAGGAGGTAGTGTTACCACTCAAATTAGATTTGGAGATAAGGTATATTCACCAACTATAAACCTTGGAGAAGCAGATGTATTAGTATCCTTCGAGAAACTAGAAGCAGCAAGGTACGTTCCTCAATTAAAAAAGAGTGGAACATTAATAGTTAACGAAGAGGAAATGTGGCCATTGCCAGTGTTAGCAGGATTAGAAAAATATCCTGAAGGAATAATGGAAGAATTAAAATCTAAAATAGATAATGTAATATCTATAAATGCTAGAGAAATAGCTGAAGAAATTGGTGAACCAAGATCTCAAAATATAGTAATGCTAGGACTTATAGTTAAGGCATTAGGCCTAGAGAATATAGACTGGAAGACTAAAATCAAGAAGTTTCTTCCAGAAAGAGTACATGAAGTAAATATTAAGGCCTTTGAAAGAGGAATAAATTCATAAAAATAGTGGATACACATATATGTGTATCCACTATTTTTATGTCGAAAAACTTATTAAATATTTGTAACAAATATCAGAACATGAGAAAAATAAAGGATGAGTTAGAAAACAGAAGAAAATTAAAGAGATGATTATTATTAATAAATATTATTTGACTTATTTTTACTCCTATGGACCATAGAGGGCATTATTTAAGTTTACATAAGATATAGGAGGAGTATAATAGTTTAGTCAAGGAGTGATGAACTATGGATGAAGTTATCAATAAGATAATAAACATTGATAAGGAAACAGTAAAGATGAGGCTAAGGACTGAAGAGATTATAAGGGATAAGGAAAAAGAATTAAAGGAAACTCTTCAAGATTTAGAAAAAAAATATCTGGAAGAAGGTAGATTAGAGGGGGAAAAAATTTATAACAAAATTATGAAAGATGGAGAAACTGAAATTGAAAGGTTGCAGTCTCAAGATATTGGGATATTAAAGAATATAGACGATGTATATAAAAAGAATAAAGATAAATTAGTCCTTGATTTATGGAATAGCTTGTTTAAAGGCGAAGAATAGAGGGAGAACCATGAGTAATGAAAGAAGATTTGCAGCAATAAACACTAAAATAAGGGTTTTAAGAGCGAAATCACTAGATAAAAAAGATTATATAAATCTAATGGAAAAAAATAGTGTAGTAGAGCAGGTTGCCTATCTCAAGGAGAACACCATATACAAAGAAGAATTAAGTAAAATAGAAAACTTAGACAAAATCGAGCAGGTTGAAATAGAACTAGAGCGTCATCTAATAAATCAATTTGAAAAAATAATAAGATACTTTACTGACGATTATAGAAGTTTATTTAGAACCTTAATGCTAAGATACGAAATTGAGGACTTGAAGTTATATTTAAGAGCCTTAGAAAGAAAAGAAGAACTTAGTAAAATAGACAGTCTTAGTTTATTAAAGGAAAAATATTATAGTTTTGATTCTAAAAAACTGAAATCTTCTCATAATATGGAGGAATTTATAGAAAATCTAAAAGGAACTATCTACTATGATGCCTTAAACTCTTATAAAGAGGAAGAACATGCAAAAATTATATTTTACATGGAAATGAACTTGGACAGGCTATATTTTAATTCTTTAAAATCAGTATCTAAAAGCCTAAAAAAAAAAGATAAGATAATATTTGAAAAAATTCTTGGAAGAAATGAGGATTTATTAAATATTGAGTGGATTTATAGAGGGATTAAATTCTATAAATTACTCCCAGAGGAGTTAATAAACTTTACATTACCCCATGGATATGAATTTAACTATAAAAGGTTAAAAAAGATGTGCTACTCCAATGAAGAGGAATTAAAGGAAATAGTTTTAAAAACGCAGTATGATTTTTTATTTGATACTGAAAAAGATATAGATTTATATATGGAAAGAAGGATTCAAAGATATCTATACTATAGATTTTTAGATGCCTTTAGAAAGGCAAGCTTAGATATAACTTTATCCATAGCTTATATCCATCTTTTAGAGTATGAAATAAGGGATATTATCTCTATGCTGGAAGCTAAAAAATATGGATTAACTTTACAAGAAACAAAAGATTACCTAGTAAGGAAAGTCGAAGGAAGTGATGAGTAATGTCTGTTGAAAAGATGACCATGATGAATGTCATTGGAAATATGGCAGATGTAGATAATGTATTAAAGGACATAATTCTATCTGGCAAAGTGGATTTAGTATCTGCATTATCACAAATAGAAGACAATAGCTTTGTCTTTAATGTAAAGGACGAAAACTTAGAAAAAGTTATAGATTTAAACTATATTACGTCTTTTTCAAAGGATAAAAGCTATGAAGAACTCCTTAAAAAGGGAGAAGAGCTAGAATCAATTTTAGATATAAAATCTAATTATATGGGGTTTAATTTAAAAGATGAATCTAAGGCATCTAATAAACTAAACAATATATATGAAGAAGTAAAGGTGCCTAGTGAAGAGCTAGAGAAGGTCAAGGAAGAACTGGAAAAAATTGAAGAATTTTATAAAAATTTTTCTCAGATTAGAGATATTAATACTCCAATAGAGGATTTGAAAAATCTTTCCCATTTTGATTATAGATTTGGAGTCCTAGCTAAGGAGGACAGAATAAAGCTTAAGAAGAACTATGAGAACATCCTAGCAATTATCCTTCATACAGGAACAGGAAAGGATGGAGAGGTTTACTTAACCTTATATCCTTCAAATATAAGAGAAGAAATGAATAGAATTCTAAGATCCTTAAACTTTAAAGAAATCCAAGTTCCAGATGAGTATAAGGGAACACCCTTTGAAATGATTAAATATATAAAGGATAAAAAGGAAAAATTAGAAAAGCATATAGATGGTTTGGAAAAGACATTAGCTAATTTAAAGGAAAATTATAAGGATTTAATTATATCGGCAGTTAATCAGCTGAAAACAAAGGAAAAAATAGAAGATATTAAAGATAAGTTAGCAAGATCTAATAAATTCTTCTATCTTTCAGGCTGGGTGTCTAAAAAGGATAAGGAAAGAATAGGAGAAACTCTAAAAGAGTATAAGGATATATTGGTAATATTTAAGGACGAAACTGACTTAACACCTCCTACAAAACTTAGAAATAATTGGTTATTTAAGCCATTTGAATCCTTAGTTAAAATGTACGGAATGCCATCCTATAACGAATTAGACCCTACTCCATTTTTATCTCTTTCATATATGTTTTTATTTGGAGCCATGTTTGGAGATTTAGGACAAGGATTTATACTACTTTTAGGCGGTATGCTATTGGGACGTAAAAACAAGATGTTCGGTGGATTATTGAGTAGACTAGGACTAAGTTCAATGATATTTGGAACTTTATATGGTGCAGTATTTGGTATTGAAACTCTTATACCAGCATTACTTATTAAGCCCTTTGAAAATATAAATACAGTTTTGGTATCTGCCATATTTATAGGTATAGCACTTATACTTATATCCTATATTTACGGCATGATTAATAGCATTAAAAGAAAAGATATGGAAGACGGATTATTTGGCAAGGAAGGTTTGGCAGGGTTTTTATTTTATCTATGCTTACTTGTTTTAATAGGTGGAAATCTCATAGGAAGACCAATACTTTCCACAGAGGTAGGCGCAGCAATCATCATATTATGTATAATTGTTATGATATTTAAGCAGCCACTTACTCATTTTATAAAAGGAAAACGTCCTCTTCATGGGGAAGATGTTGCCGGATACTATATAGAATCAGTATTTTCCATTATAGAGACTTTGCTTAGTATGCTAAGTGGTACAGTATCTTTTATTAGGGTAGGAGCTTTTGCTCTAACCCACGTTGGTTTATTTATAGCCTTTGAGACCATAGGCCATATGATAGGAACCACAACTGGTAATATCATTGTGCTTATTGTAGGTAATATCGTCATCATAGGTATGGAAGGCCTTATAGTATTTATTCAAGGTCTAAGACTTCAATACTATGAGCTATTTAGTAGATATTACAAAGGCGAAGGTAAAGAATTTAACCCTGTAAACATTAAATAATTAGGAGGAATAAAAATGCAATTTATATTAATATCAACAACTTTAATGGTTTTAATGACTATTGGAACTGGAATTTTTATGATTTACAAAAATGTAGAAGGTAATAGAAAGACTCTTAAAAAGGTTTTAAGGACAAATCTATATGTATTTTTACCAATACTTGTTGCCGCTATAATTACTTTAGTACCAGGAGCAATCAATGCCGAAACAACTAGTGCCTCATCACCATCAGGTCTTGGATTTATTGCAGCAGCATTATCAACAGGTTTAGCAACAGTAGGTGCTGGATATGCAGTTGCCGTAGTAGGTTCTTCAGCTCTTGGAGCTGTATCGGAAGATTCTAGTATATTAGGTAAGACACTAATATTCGTAGGTCTTGCAGAAGGTATTGCAATTTATGGTCTTATAGTATCTATCCTAATTCTTGGAAGGTTATAATATGAAATCTTTTCTAATCAGTCATAATAAGGATACAATCATAGGCCTAAGATTAGCAGGAATAGAAGGAATTTTAGCTGAATCAAAGGAAGAAGTAGAAGTCTATTTTTATAAAGCTGTCCATGATCCTGAAATTGGAATTATTATACTGACAGAAACTATATTTGAAGAAATGAAAGAAAAGGTACTAGAACTTAAAAGAAGCGGAAGTTCAAAACTTATAACTACTATTCCAGATAGGACTGGCCTAAGGGATAAGAACTTTATAATGAGATATATAAAGGAATCCATAGGTATAAAAATTTAGGTGGTGAAAAGATGATTACTCTTGATGATAAATTAGATATCTTCTATAAAGTAGTATTTAAGGAAGAAGAGGAAAGATGTAAAAAGGCATTAGAGGAATTAGAAGAAAGAAATAAATTAACATTAGAAGAAAAAATTGTAGAGCTAGAAAAAAAGAAAGAAGAAATAATTACTAGGAGAAAACTTTTAGCAGAAACACAGAAAAATGAGATGCTTTCTAAGGCTATAGGAGAAAATAGAAGTAGAATTCTCCAAAAAAGAGAAGAGACACTAACAGACTTAATCTCATCCTTAGAAAACAAGGCAAAGGAGTTTGTACTATCAAAGGATTATAAGGGTTATGTTCTAGATAGAATCCTTAATGTAATTAAGGAAATAGAGGAAGAAGAAATAGTTATAGGTCTATTAGAAAAAGATAAGAAGGATCTAGAAGAGACTATTAGACAGTTAGGTGAAGATAATAATAAAAATATTTCTTTTTATACTGTGGTATCAGATATAATTGGAGGATTTATATTATCAGATAAAAATAGGAGCTACAACCTAGATAATAGTTTTAAAACTATTATTGAAGAAAATAAATATCTAATAGGTAAGAGATTATACTCATCTCTAGAAAAGACAGGTGGTTTAAATGGTTAATTTAAGAGGAAAAATAGCTATGATAAATGGCCCAGTAATACTTGGGGAGAATATGACTGGATTTAAGATGAGGGAAATGGTACTGGTAGGAGATAAAAAGCTAATAGGTGAAATCATATCTATAGATGGAGATAATGGTACAGTTCAGGTATACGAAGAAACAGAAGGTCTAAAGAGAGGAGAAAAAATAGTATCCACTGGAAAACCCCTTTCTCTAAAACTAGGACCAGGTATGCTTGGTAATATGTTTGATGGTATTCAAAGGCCACTAAAGAAAATAAGAGATGATTTTGGTAGTTTTATCCCAGAAGGTATCGGTCTTATATCTATAGATGAAGACAAGATATGGGATGTGAACTTAAATGTAAAACTAGGCGATTATCTAAAAGAAGGAGAAATCTTCGGTACTGTACAGGAAACCTCCTTGATTACACATAAGCTTTTAGTTCCCGTAGGACTAGAAGGTAAAGTAATCAAGGTAGTAAAGAACGGAAAATATAATATTGAAGAAGAATTGGTTCAAATAGAGGATAATGAAGGAAATAAACATTCTCTTAAAATGTACCAAGAATGGCCAGTTAGAATTGCAAGACCTACCAAAGAGAGATTACCTATAGATAAACTTTTAGTTACAGGTCAGAGAGTATTAGATATGTTTTTTCCAATAGCAAAGGGTGGAACAGCAGCAATACCTGGTGGTTTTGGTACTGGAAAGACCATGACTCAGCACCAATTAGCTAAATGGTCAGATGCAGATATTATAGTCTATATTGGCTGTGGTGAAAGAGGAAACGAAATGACAGAAGTACTAGAGGATTTCCCAGAACTTATAGACCCTAAGACAGGTAAACCTATAATGGAAAGAACAGTTCTTATAGCTAATACATCTAATATGCCAGTAGCAGCTCGTGAAGCTAGTATATATACAGGAATCACAATGGCAGAGTATTTTAGAGATATGGGTTACCATGTGGCAATAATGGCAGACTCCACTTCTCGTTGGGCAGAGGCTTTACGTGAAATCTCAGGAAGACTAGAGGAAATGCCAGCAGAAGAAGGGTATCCAGCATATTTGCCTTCTAGACTTGCTCAGTTCTATGAGAGAGCTGGATATGTAAAATCCCTTTCTGGAAATGAAGGATCTGTAACTATAATAGGAGCAGTTTCTCCAGCAGGAGGAGATTTCTCTGAGCCAGTTACAGAAAATACTAAGAGATTTGTTAACGTATTCCTAGGATTAGATAGAGAATTGGCATATTCAAGACATTATCCTGCGATAAATTGGCTAAACAGCTACAGCGGATATATGGAAATGCTAAGAACTTATTATGAAATGGAATTAAATGAAGAGGTAGAAGGCCTTCGTGGAAAGATGTTAAAGCTTTTATTTGAGGAAAGTAGACTTCTTGAAATAGTGCTTTTAGTTGGAGAAGATGTTTTACCAGATGATCAAAGATTAATCCTAGAAATTGCCAGGGTAATTAAAATAGGATTTTTACAACAAAATGCTTTCCATAAGGAAGACACCTATGTACCACTTAAGAAACAATTAGAAATGTTAAAGACTATAGATTTATTATATGAAAGAGGACTACAGGCTATAAAGAAGGATATCCCTATCTCTAAAGTTAGAAATGGAGAGCTTTATGGTGAAATTATAAAGATGAAATACTCTATACCCAACGAAGATATAGAGAAAATTCAAGAACTTAACAATATGATAAATGATTTTTATAATAAATTAGAATTAGACTATTCTAAATAGTAGGTGATGAAGTGAAAAAGGAATATTTAGTATTAGATAAAGTTGAAGGAGCATTGATTGAGCTATCAAAGGTTCATGCAGTTGGATATGGAGAAATAGTACAGGTAGAAAACAACCTAGGTGAAAAGAAATTAGGCAGAGTTATTAAAATAGATGGAGATAAGGTAGTGGTACAGGTATTTGGCTCTACCTTAGGACATTCAGTAGAAAATACTAAGGTAAGCTTTGAAGGAAGACCATTTGAAATACCATTATCCAAGGATATACTAGGAAGAACCTTTAATGGTGTAGGTATGCCAATAGATAACGGTGGAGATATATATTCTGATAAGTTCTATAATGTAAATGGTAGACCTATAAATCCAGTGTCTAGGGAATATCCAAGGGATTATATCCAAACAGGAATATCCTCAATAGACGGACTTATAACCTTAATCAGAGGACAAAAGCTACCTATATTCTCAGGCTCAGGTCTACCTCATAACGAATTAGCTGCTCAAATAGTTAGACAGGCAAAGATTAAGGTAAAGGGAGAAGAAAGAGATAATTTCTCCATAGTCTTCGCAGCCATAGGTGTAAAACATGATGAGGCATTCTTCTTCAAAGAAGCCTTTAAAAAAGCAGGAGTTCAAAATAAGGTAGTTATGTATATTAACTATGCAGATGACCCTATAATGGAAAGGATAATAGCACCAAGAGCTGCTCTTACAGCAGCAGAATATCTAGCCTTTGAAGAGAATCAACACGTATTAGTTATAATGACAGATATAACCAGTTATGGTGAGGCTCTTAGAGAGGTTTCTTCCTTAAGGGAAGAGGTACCTAGTAGAAGGGGTTATCCAGGATATCTTTACTCTGACTTAGCTGCCTTATATGAAAGAGCGGGGATGCTAAAGGATAGAGAAGGATCTGTAACACTTATACCTATTCTAACAATGCCAAATGATGATATAACTCACCCTATACCAGACTTAACTGGATATATAACAGAAGGGCAGATTGTATTATCAAGGGAGCTACACCAAAAGAATATCTATCCTCCTATAAATGTACTTCCTTCACTATCAAGACTTATGAAGGATGGTATAGGTGAGGGATATACAAGGGAAGATCATCCAGATGTATCTAACCAATTATTCTCCGCATATTCTAAGGTTCAAGAAGTTAGGGCATTGGCACAAATAGTTGGAGAAGATGATTTATCTCATAAGGACAAGAGATATATGAAATTCGGAGAAGCTTTTGAGGAAAATTTTGTTACTCAAAAGTATAGTGAAAATAGAGATATAGAAAACACATTGGACTTATCTTGGAAAACACTTTCTCTATTATCTCATGAAGAATTAGATAGATTGAAACCAGCCTTAATAGAAAAGTATATGAAATAAGGTGATTAGATGGCAGTATATAAATTGACCCCTACAAAGGCAAATTTAATAAAATCTAAGAACTCCCTTCAGTTTGCGAAAAAGGGCTATGAGTTGCTAGATAGAAAGAGAACGGTTCTTATAAGAGAAATGATGTCTCTAATAGATAGAGCCAGTGAATTACAGGAAAGAATAGATATTGAATTTAAACAAGCCTATGAGGCTCTAAAGTTAGCCAACATAACCATGGGTGCTGAATATGTAGAGGAATTAGCAGGTTCCATTGAGAAAGAGGGAGACTTTAATATATTATTTAAATCTGTAATGGGTGTGGAAGTTCCCATGATAAAAAGGGAAGACACTACTAAAATTACTACAGAATATGGATTTTTTAGAACAAATCCAGCCTTCGATAAGGCAGTATTAAAGTTCTCTGATATAAGAAAGCTAACCTACGAATTAGCAGAAATAGAAAACTCAGTATATAAGCTAGCAATGGAAATAAAAAAGACTCAAAAAAGAGCAAACGCTCTAGATAAAATCCAAATCCCTAAATATACTACAACTATTAAGTATATTGAAGAAGTATTGGAAGAAAAAGAAAGAGAAGACTTCTTTAGACTTAAGAGGGTTAAGGGAAAATAGGATAATATAAAGATACCAGGAGGATGGAGATTCTTCTGGTATTTTACTTGTAATATTATATATTATATTAAGCTGGAGAAAATGTATTTTTAATATATTTTAAAAAATATTGATAACAATATGTATTATACATTTGAAATGGATTGATGGAGAGATTGCAATTAAGTTTCAAGGCAATAATTGATGTTATAAATAAATTGGATAATCCTTATTGTATAATCTATTATATTAATATATAATTATACTTAATCTATTATTGAAATGGAATGAAGGAGGTCTTAGAAAATGACTAACGAGGAATTTCAAAAAATAGTATTAGAGAAATTAGGAAATCTTGAAGACAAAGTAGGAAACCTAGAAAAAGGTCAAGAAGAAATTAAAAAAGACATAAAGGCAATAATTGAGCAGACTGCTGATTTAACTGAATTTAGACAAGAAATCAATGAAAAGGTTGATAAATTAGCAGGAGAATTAAGCACCATGGAGATAATTACCTCAAAGAATTGGAATGATATAGCCAAACTTAAAGCAGCTAGATAACACAAGAACTCACTTGAGTTCTTTTTTTAATTCTTGTTTTGTTCCTATCATATAATGTATAATTTAAGTATATATAATTTTCAGAAAAAGGGGGACATTATGAAAAAGTTCATTGATTTCAAAGAGAGAATAGTAGAGAATGTATCAAAGGTAATAATCGGCAAAGAAAAAGAGATAGAGCTGATTATAGTATCATTTCTTTCAGGGGGACATGTTCTATTAGAGGATATACCAGGCATGGGAAAGACTATGATGATAAAGGCATTTTCAAAGACATTGAACCTACCGTTTAAGAGAATTCAATTCACACCAGATTTACTACCGTCTGATATTACAGGAATTAATTTTTACAATCAAAAAACTGGAGATTTTCAGTTTAGAGAAGGGCCATTATTTTCCAACATAGTACTTACAGATGAAATAAATAGAGCAACGCCTAGAACTCAATCATCTCTTTTAGAGGCCATGGAAGAGAAGCAAATTACAGCTGATGGAGTCACTAGAAAATTAAATATGCCTTTTATGGTATTAGCTACTCAAAACCCTGTAGAGTCATATGGCACATTTCCACTTCCTGAGGCACAACTAGATAGATTTTTTATGCGTATTAAATTAGGTTATCCTACAAAAGAAGAAGAAAAGATTATAATCAAGAAGAATATCGGTAATCCCTTGGAACACATAGAATCAATAATCCAACCTGATGAATTAAATGACATATTATCGGATGTATCCAAGGTATCCATAGAAGATGAAGTCATGGATTACCTAGTCAATATAGTTAATGAAACTAGAAACAAAGATGAAATCCAGCTAGGAGTAAGCCCTAGAGGTTCCATAGCCTTATTTAAGGCATCCCAAGCCTATGCTGCTATTAATGGAAGGGATTATATAATTCCTGAAGATATAAAGCTCATGGCTCCATATGTACTAAACCATAGAATAATTGCTCATAAAGCTAATAGTATAGAAGATTCCATAGAATTAATTAAGGGAATAGTAGATACTGTTAAGGTTCCCTTAGAGAATATATAGCTATGGTTTGGTTCTTATTAGCATTAATTTTTTTTACTTATTTAATTAACAAAATCACATTAAACTATGGTTTTAGTAATTTAGATTATAGGATGGAGATAGATAAGAAAACGGCTGAAATAGGTGAAGATATAGAAATTATGTCAATAGTTGAGAATAGGAAGATCCTTACAGTATCCTTTTTAAGACTTAGGGAAGAATTTCCAAAGGGCTTTAACAAAAAAGAGAATATTTATAGTCTCTTTATTATGCCCTATCAAAGAGTTAGAAGAACCTATAAGGTATTTGCAGAAAAAAGAGGTCTTTATTCAATAAAAAATGTAAGCTTAGAATTAGGTGACTTTATTGGATTTGAAACAAGAAAAAGTCGTGTAGAAGTAGATAAGGAATTAATAGTATTTCCTAAAAAGGCTGAACTGGAGGAGAGTATAGTTCCTTTTGGCTCTTTAAGTGGGGATGTATCTGTTAGAAGATGGATAATAGATGATCCTCTTATGACCATTGGTATAAGAGAATATACTGGCAATGAGCCAGAGAGGTTTATTCATTGGCCCTCATCAATTAAATACAATCAGCTTATGGTGAAAAATTTTGATTTTACTACAGACAATAGTGTTATGGTAGTTTTAAATGTTGAAACCATGAAACCATCATGGAAGCCTATAGAAGAAGAGTTAATAGAAAGAGTAATTTCTCTAACAAGAGGAGTTATGGAGGAGTTTGAGGAGCTAAAAATACCTTATGGTCTTGCTTGCAATGCTTATAATAATAAAGCTGATTATATAAAAGGCCATTATAACCATCCAGGGTTAGGCCAGAGTCATCTTAATAGTCTTCTTACAACACTTGGAAGAATAAGCTATAGAATACCATTCTTCTTTGAAAATATATTGATGGACTTAGGAAAGAGAAAGGGAAACTATACTACAATAGTAATAATCACCCCAAGGATATTAGAATCTTATATAGAGCATATAAACTCCCTAAGTAAGATAGTAAATAGAACTATAGTTATATCCCTAGAAGAGGAGTATCTAGGAGATTTAAACAATAATATAATTAAGTATAGGGGGAGGTAATATGGTAGATTTAATTTTACTTGAGTTAATATCCATAGTTTCCTTTTTATATTCTTTAATGTTGATGTTTACCTCTTTTACTTCTATTGATAAGATGGTTCTAATATTTACTTGGACCATTATGGTATCTATGATATTTTCCATAGGTCGTAGAAAGTGGAAGCTATTTGATTTAATAGCCTTACTACTGTTTCTTCCTCTAATATTTTATAAGAGTAAATCAGCCATATTTCTTATTTCTTTAACGGCTGTCTTTACTTATATATATGTGATTAAATCATTGATGAAAGGAAATTATGGTGAATATGTATATAAGTTAAAGATAAGCTATTTAATATATGTACCCTTATTTTTTATAAGTATGTGGTTAGGAGAGGATTTAACTGGTTCTATAGACTATGCTCTACCTTTCATTGTAATCTATCTAATATCTTCTATAATGCTAACAAGACTTATCAGACATTTAGAGTCCAATATGGAGATAAGTAAAATAAGGAGGACAAATACTAAATATGTATTAACCATATTTGCAGGATTTTTAATAATTGTTTTTAAGGAATTAAGACAATCAATTATAGATGTCTTGGATAGGTTAATTACAGCAATATATTATCCTCTTTATAAGCTGTTAGAAAACTTTAAGATACCAGATAAGATGATGGCTCCACTAAATAATTTTTTCAATCCCAATAAAAAAATAGTGGTACCTGGAGATGATGTAGAAAGGGTTGAAATCGTAATAGAGGAAGTAACTCGAAATAACAATGGTCTAGCAAAGAAAATAATAGTGATTATATTATTTATATCAATACTATATATTGCCTACAATCTATTCATTAAAATTGGAAGTAAGAAAGATAAGGGCTTAGAATATATAGAAGAAAGAGAATATATAAAAGAACGAAAGAAAAGAAAGATATTTAGTAGGGAAAAGTTTCCAAGGGAGATAAAGGGTCAAATCAGATATTATTATAGAAGATTTTTAGATAAGGCAAAGAAAAATGATATAGAAATCCTAAAATCTGATACTTCTCTAGATGTAAATGAGAAGGCAAGGGAAACTTTTGAAAAGGGAATGGAAAGAATAAGGGAAATCTATATAGAAACTCGATATGGGAATAAAGAAGTAGATGAGAATACAGTAAAAGAAATAGAAAATCTATATAGAAATTTATAAGACTAAAGGACATAGAGAGGTCATCCATCTATGTCCTTTTTATCATCTAATTTTACTGATGCTTTTTCAGTAATTCATCTTTAATATCCCATAGTTTTTGAGACAAGTCTACAAAATATCTATGGGGTCTTTCAAATCTTTTGACTTCATCCCACATTAAATCCAATTGTTGTTTGCAATATGATTTTATTTCATGGATATTTGGGTTTTCATAAATACAGTGACCATTTTCAAATATTTGCACTAAGAGCTTCTTGGCATAGAAATTCTCTAAGGTTTTCCTCTTCCAAGTATATAGAGGGTGAAAGATCTCGTATGGTTTAGTATCGTCTATTACTTCATCATGTAAGGTGATTACGTCAGCTATGGCCTTATTAGTAGAACGATCAAATAATCTATAAACTTGTTTAAAACCTGGAGTAGTTATTTTACCTACATTTTCGCTAACCTTTATCTTAGGGATAAGTTTGCCATTTTCTTCAACTGTAGTTAGCTTATAGACACCACCAAATACAGGCTGGGATTTTGCAGTTATAAGCCTTTCACCAACACCAAAGCTATCAATTTTTGCGCCTTGAATGAGTAAATCTCTTATAACATACTCATCTAATGAACTAGAAGCTACAATTTTACAATCAGGGAACCCTGCGTCATCCAGCATTTTACGGGCTTCCTTAGATAGATAAGCGATATCCCCGCTGTCAATTCTAATCCCCTTTGGTCTAAAGCCTAATGGTACAATTTCCTCATTAAAGACTGTTATTGCATTTGGAATACCTTCTTTTAAGGTGTTGTAGGTATCTACTAAAAGAGTACAGTTGTCTGGATAAATCTTTGCATATGCCCTAAAGGCATCTAATTCACTAGGAAACATTTGGACCCAGCTATGGGCCATAGTGCCTAATGCAGGAATATCAAAATCCCTATCTACTATGGTATTAGCAGTACCAATACATCCGCCGATATATGCAGCCCTAGCACCAAGTATTGCACCTTCGTATCCTTGAGCACGTCTGGAACCAAATTCCATTACAGTTCTACCATTTGCTGCTCTAACTATTCTATTTGCCTTTGTAGCGATTAGGCTTTGGTGATTGATAGTCAGAAGAACCATAGTTTCTATAAGTTGAGCCTGAACTACTGGGCCTCTAACAACTACAATAGGCTCCTGAGGAAATATGGGAGTTCCCTCTGGAATAGCCCATACATCACACTGGAACTTAAAGTTTTTTAAATAATTTAAAAAATCTTCTCCAAAAATCTTTTTAGATTCAAAATATGCAATATCTTCTTCATCGAATTTAAGATTCCTTAAATATTCTATTAGTTGCTCTACACCAGCCATAATTGCAAATCCACCGTCATCTGGAATGCTCCTAAAGAACATATCAAAATATGCAATCTGAGCTCCCATGCCATTTTCTAGATATCCATTGGCCATGGTGAATTCGTAGAAATCCGCTAACATAGTAAGGTTTTTTCTTTCTTTCCAATCCAAACTTATCATTTGTAGTCTCCTTTTTGTATATCGTTACCCTAATTATAGACCTATAACAAAAAAAATTCAATAAATGAAATTAACAAAAAATAATAGATGGGTAATTTCTACTTTTTTAGAAACTACCCATCATTTAAAATAAAACTTTTTGTAGCTACTCCAACCTAACGAATTTATTTCAATTTCTAAACTCAATCTACTGATACACTCCTTAACATTTACTATATTTCTTTCATTATCTACGTCCTACGAAGAACTTAACATCTTTACTTGCTCGAAGCTCAACTTTGCTTCCACGGCTCCAAACTCTTAAGGTTGGATAATATACAGAGTATTTTCTGTATTTACTATTAGTTTACTATTTAATTTTTTACTTTTACCATCACAACTCAATAATACTTAACTTCTACTACTTTTAACTAACAAACTACTAAATAGTTAGGTTGGAGATAGCTAAAGTTTTATTTGTTTTAATTATATACCACTTTCATACTTTAGTCAAGTGCTTTGATAAAATATTTTTGTGATATATGTATTTATATTATACCCAGTTTTTTAAACTTAAACATAAAAGTAAAAAACTTCAACAAAATTTCATAAATTTTGTTGAAGTTTAATAGGTTACATACTCTCCAATAACTTCCTTCCCTTATCTGTTACGCTAAGGGTTTTTATTGGTACAGCATTGCAAAAAGATTTCATTGTACATCCACTACATTTTGTTTCACAGGTAGGGGAGCCCATATCTTCAACAACATATCCCATCCGTGACAACTCTTTTACTGCTTCATCGACTAAAGCTTCTGATATATTTAAATTCTTTGCGATTAAGGGGGCAGAAAATATTTTCGAATTAAATATTTCCTTTAAAATATTCTTTAGCATAAAATTCCTCCTAGAAACCTAATAGTCTACCAACCTGATAAATCAGAACTGCAGCTATCCATCCTATTATAAAAGGATAAATTGCCATAAATGCCATCCATTTGGTAGATTTAGTCTCTTGCTTTACAGTACCTAGTACTGCGGCACAAGGAGTATATAAAAGGGTCATAACCATAAAGGATATGGCAGTAAGTGGTGTAAATACACTTTGTAAGGCAGTGACTAATTGAGAACCTTCAGACACACCAGCATAAACCATACCAAGTATTGCCACAACAGCTTCCTTTGCTGCTATACCTGCAAATAAACTAACAGTAGCCTGCCAAGTACCAAAACCAGCAGGTATAAATATAGGTGCTAGGATAGTACCTATTCTACCTAATATACTCTCTTGACTATAGGGTTCGACTCCAAAGGGTAGTACGGATAGTATCCAAAGTAGAGAAACCACTACAAATATAATAGTTCCTGCTCTGTGTAAAAAGTCCCATACCTTGTCCCACATATCTCTTATAACATATTTGAATATAGGTAATCTATAAGGAGGCAACTCCATAATAAAATGAGAAGATTCACCCTTAAATAATGTCTTTGAAAATATTTTACCTACTATTAATGCCATTACTATGCCCAGAGTATATAGTGAGAACAACACTATTCCTCCATGTTTAGGAAAGAATGCAGCAATAAATACTAAATAAATAGGTAACCTTGCTCCACAAGACATAAATGGATTAATAAGTAAAGCAATCATCTTATCCTTTTTATTATCTAAGGTTCTAGTAGACATAATTCCTGGCACATTACAACCAAAACCAACTATCATGGAAATAAATGTTTTACCATGAAGACCAAGAGCCCTCATTAAACCGTCCATAACATAGGCAGCTCTAGCCATATATCCTGTATCCTCTAATATACCTATGAAAAAGTACAAGACAGTAATAAGTGGAACAAATTCAAATACAGCTCCTACTCCACCGAAGATACCTTCAGAAATAAAAGATTGTAACCATTCAGGAGCATGTATCAGTACCAATAGATTAACCACATACTCTCCAATTGTTTCTATGGCAGTTGCCACATATCCGCCAAATAAATCTCCGCCAATAACAAAGGTTAACTGAAATATCACAAACATAATAAGTCCAAATATAGGAAGTCCAAAATATTTATGTGTTAGGATCTTATCTATTTTATCAGTCCTAGTTTCTGCCATGTCAGAAGGCTTTTTTACAGACTTGTTTATGATCTTTCCAATGAAATCATATCTCTTATCTACGATTTCAAGCTCATATTCTGTAGCCTTTTCCTCTAGAAAAACTAGTCTTTCCTTAATAGGTTCTGGCCCCTTCCTTTCTACAAGTCTATAAACTTCCTTATCTCCCTCTAGAAGCTTTACAGCTATCCACTTAGGAGGATATTCTAAGCTTGAATTAAGGAGTGTAGATTGTATATTTTCAATTTCCTTATCAATATCCTCACCATAACTGAATTTTAATATATAGTCTTTCTCTTCCTTAGCATATTCAATAGATTTTTCAATTAAAAGGTCTAAGCCCTTACTTTTGGAAGCTATAGTAGGTATAACAGGGACCCCTAATTCCTTAGACAATTTATCTAAATCTATTTCAATGTTTTTTTCTTTAGCCTCGTCCATCATATTTAGAGCTATAATAACTTTTGTGCCCATTTCAATTAATTGTGTCGTTAAATATAGATTTCTTTCCATATTAGTAGCATCAACTACATTAATTACAATATCAGGATTTCCCTTAAGTATATAATCACGAGCAACTACTTCATCTTCCGAATAAGCACCAAGGCTATAAGTGCCAGGTAAATCAACAACATTATATTGATTGCCTTTATATTTAAATTTTCCTTCTTTCTTTTCAACAGTAACTCCAGGCCAATTGCCAACATGTTGATTGGAGCCAGTTAAGGCATTAAACAATGTGGTTTTACCACTATTGGGATTGCCGACAAGAGCGATAGTATTCAAAAAAATTCCTCCTTTAAAAATGATAGTCATTATCAATGCAAAATAAAAAATTAACGCTCAATCATAACATGACATGCGAGACCTCTTCCCAAAGCCAGTTTATTACCAGATAAATTGAGAATAAGAGGGCCAAAGTCGTTTTTTACAACTTTAACACAGGCATTTTTATGAAGTCCTAGTTCATATAATCTTTTTTTGGCTTTACAGCATCCAGAAATTTCCTTAACTCTTCCACATTCATCCTTTTTTAAAGAAACCAATGATAAAGTACCCATAAATACCATCCTTCCATATATGTAAAATCATATTGATAATCATTATCAATACTAATATTATAAAAGATTATTTAAGTAAATGCAATAGTTTTGTGATATTAAATAAATTTATTGACAAAATAATAAAAGGGACATATAATATAAACACGCCCCCTGGGGGAGGGGGTAGAAGAAAGGAGTGATATGATGACAACTAAGAAAATAAGTATAGATGTAGTAGGCATGACCTGTGCAGCCTGCTCAAGTAGGGTAGAAAAGGCATTATCCAAAAAAGAAGGGGTAGTATCTGTAGTGGTAAACCTATTAGCTAATAAAGCAACTATTGAATTCGATACTGATAAGATAAACCCAGAGGATTTAATTAGAACTATAGAAAAAACAGGATATGAAGTTCCTTTAGTTAAAAAAACTTTAATTGTGGAAGGTATGACTTGTGCTGCTTGCTCTACAAGAGTTGAGAAGGTGCTAAATAAATTAAAGGGTGTAGCTAAGGCTACTGTAAATTTATCTACTAACAAAGCAGTAGTGGAATATCAAGCAGGACTTATAGATGAAGATACTTTAATTAAGGCTATAGAAAAAGCTGGATATAAGGCAGAGGTAGAAGTAGAAAGAGACTTGGATAGAGAGAAAGAGATGAGGGAAAAGGAAATTAAATCTCTTAAAACTTCCTTTATCATTTCAGCAATACTTAGTCTTCCACTATTCTCAGCTATGTTCTTCCATATGGCTGGTATTCATACTATTTTAACTAATGGATGGTTCCAATTGATTCTAGCAACCCCTGTGCAATTTTTTATAGGCTATAGGTTTTACAAGGGAGCATATAATTCCTTGAGAGGTGGAGGAGCTAATATGGATGTTCTTGTATCTATGGGAACTTCAGCTGCTTACTTTTACAGTATATATAATCTGTTAATAGGAGTTCACGAATATTATTTTGAAGCTTCGGCAGTTATTATAACTCTGATTCTTTTAGGTAAAACCTTTGAAGCAGTTGCAAAGGGAAAAACATCAGAAGCAATAAAAAAATTAATGGGCTTACAACCAAAGACTGCAAGAATCATAAAAGATGGAGTAGAAATGGATATACCTATAGAGAAAGTGGAGATTGGTGATATCATAGTAGTTAGACCAGGAGAGAGAATTCCTGTAGATGGAATAATTGTAGAAGGACATTCATCTGTTGATGAATCCATGATTACAGGAGAGAGTATTCCTATAGATAAAGGGGCAGATGATGAAGTAATAGGTGCTACCATAAATAAATTTGGTACCTTTAAATTTAGAGCTACTAAAATAGGCAAGGATACAGTACTATCTCAAATAATCAAACTTGTTGAAGATGCTCAGGGCTCCAAGGCGCCTGTTCAAAGATTGGCAGATAAGATATCAGGCATATTTGTTCCAATTGTTGTAGTTATAGCTTTAGTTACATTTATAGGATTCTATCTTATTGAAGGAAACTTTAACATTGGATTAATAAATGCAGTTGCAGTTTTAGTTATAGCTTGCCCATGTGCATTAGGCTTAGCCACACCTACAGCTATTATGGTAGGTACAGGTAAGGGTGCTGAAAATGGAATCTTGATTAAATCAGGAGAGCATTTAGAGAGGGCTCACAAAATGGATACTATAGTATTTGACAAAACGGGTACAATAACTAAAGGCGAGCCAGAGGTAACAGATATCGTTTCATTTAACGATATAGATAAAAATGAAATCCTTAGAATAGCCGCCTCTGTAGAAAAAACATCGGAGCATCCTTTAGGCCAATCTATAGTAAAAAAAGGTGAAGAAGAGTTATTAAGATTATCAGAGCCTGAGAGGTTTATTGCAATTCCAGGAAAGGGCCTCAAGGCTACATTCGAAGGAAAAGAAGTATTGATCGGCAATAGAAAGTTAATGGCTGATAATAATATTTCTATAATGAATGGAGAAGAAACTTTATTAAGATTAGAAGAAGAAGGAAAAACAGCAATGCTACTTTCCTTGGATAATAAACTATCTGGTATAATAGCAGTAGCAGATCAGATTAAGGAAACGTCAAAGAAAGCTATAGAAGAACTAAAGTCTATGGGACTAGATGTATATATGATTACAGGAGATAACGAAAGGACAGCACAATCTATAGCTAAGGAAGTAGGTATCACAAATGTATTGGCAGAAGTGTTGCCTGAAAACAAAGCAGAGGTAGTAGAAGAAATTAAATCAAGAGGCAAGCATGTGGGAATGGTTGGAGATGGTATCAATGACGCTCCTGCATTAGCAGCAGCAGATGTAGGATTTGCCATAGGCACAGGTACTGATGTTGCAATGGAGGCAGCAGATATTACTCTTATGAGAGGAGATTTATCTGGAGTAGTTACAGCCATAAGGCTTAGCCATAGAACTATGAAAACTATAAAGCAGAATCTGTTTTGGGCATTCTTCTATAATAGTATAGGAATTCCTTTCGCAGCCCTAGGATTCCTAGACCCAATGATAGCAGGTGCAGCTATGGCTTTTAGTTCTGTATCTGTAGTTACAAATTCACTTAGATTAAAGAAATTCAAATAATAGGAGGGAAAAAATGAAAAAAACACTTTTAGTAGAAGGTATGTCCTGTGGACATTGTGAAAAGGCAGTAAAAAATGCATTAAAAGAGTTAGATGGAGTATCAAATGTCGAGGTAGACTTAGGCGCTAAGAAGGTAGAGGTTGAAGGAGAAGGCCTAAATGATATCCTTATAAAAGGTGCTATAGAGGATGCTGGATATAGTTTAATAGAAATCAGGTAGAAAGTAGTGATTAGATGAATGAAGGTAAAAGAAGGGCAGCAATCAAACTAAAAACTGCTAGAGGCCAATTAGATGGTATAATAAAAATGTTAGAAGAAGATAGGTACTGTGTAGACGTATCTACACAGATCCTATCTTCCATTGGTCTTTTAAAAAAGGCAAATATAGATATACTAAATAGTCATATAAGATCCTGCGTCATTACTGCAATTTTAGAAGGTGAGGAGCAGGGGGGAGAAAAGATAGAAGAAATAATAAACATTATAGATAAATATATAAAATAGTTAAAAGACAACTTGTATTTCATTGGTGATACAGGTTGTTTGATTTTGTCGGAAATATTTTTAAAAAAAAATTAAAATAACCATTGTTCGCACATATGTTTTAAATTATACTAATAATAGTATTATTGTATAAGGGGGACATTATGAAAACGAAGATAAATAAAATTAGGGAAAAATTACATAATGAAATAGGAACAGCAAAGTTAGATAAGAAAGATATAATCAAAATAAGCGAAGAGCTAGATGAACTTATCATTGAATATTATAAGGAAGAAGAAAAGAAGTTTGAAGAATAAAAATTAGTTATACAAATAATAAGTATATTGATTTTTCCCTAAGATTAAATTTTAAACAAGTCAAAGATCAGACAAGGTCAAGGTATTTAAACTTTGAAGCTAAAGCTAAACATATTTATTTTGATGATTATTTTCTAATGGAAGGTAAGATAAGTTTACAAATATCCTTTATAAGAGATATTTGTTCTTTAGAACTACCATTTAACACATCCAACAATTCTTTTAATTCATCATCTACAAATCCTTTATAAATATCATCAAAGGCCTCTGAGATACATATGTTTTCCATATAATGTGTATAACCATATAAGAGATAATCTACGGATATATTTAAAACATCTGATATGTTTACTAATGTATCTACACTCATTTTACGATCTCCTCTTTCGAGCTGGCCAATATAAAATGATGATAATCCGGTTATTTCAGCAAATTTTTCTCTAGACAATCCTAATTTTTCCCTTTCAAGTCTAATTCTTAGCCCTACATCTTTATAATTTAATATTTTTCTAATTTCACTCATTTTGTCACCTCAATAATACTGTATACATTTCTGAAACTTAACTAAATTGGCTAATAGCATACAAATATTATTGGCCAATTGCACAAAAAACATTGTATTGTACATAAAGTTTATTATATAATGAATGCAATGAGATTTTGTCTGGGGGATAGAAAATGAAGAATAAAATCAATGAATTGAGGGAACATTTACATCAAGCGATAAAATCTAAGGATACTGCAGAAGTGTTAAAGATAAGTCAAGAACTTGATGAATTAATAATAGAATATTTTAAAGAAGAAAGCCTTGCAAAAGAGAGTGGAGATTAGCAAATTATATTAGTAGATATTATATTGATTTTTCCTTGAAATAGATTTATAATTAAGTTGAAGGTCAGGGAAGGTCAAATGAAGTTTATTATAGAATTGTAAGAAAAGGGAGCAGATTTCTATGGAATATAAAGATTATTATAAAATACTTGGAGTAGAGAAAACATCATCTCAAGATGAAATAAAAAGAGCATATAGAAAATTAGCTAAAAAATATCATCCAGACTTAAATCCTAATGATGATAAGGCTCAGGAAAGATTTAAGGAGATAAATGAGGCATATGAAGTATTGGGAGATGAAGAAAAGAAGAAAAGATACGATACCTTTGGATCGGGATATGATTTTACTAATGGACAAAACTTTGATCCATCTCAATATGGATTTGGAGATGGATATAGTTATACCTATACTACAAATGGTGGAGATTTTAGTGATTTCTTCAATATGTTTTTTGGTGGAATGGGTGGTAGAGAAAGGTCAAGCAGTAGAGCCGGTGGATTTGACCTAGGTAATTTATTTGGCGGAGGGAAAAAAGGAGGAAAAAAAGAAACTCCTTCTTATGAATCAGAATTAAATATTACTTTAGAAGAAGGCTATAATGGGATAACAAAAAATGTGAATCTTAATATAGGTGGAGAAAACAAATCCCTATCTATAAATATACCAAAGGGAATATTGCCGGGTAAGAAATTGAAGGTCAAAGGTGAAAAGTGGGGGATAGGAGGCAATATTTTATTTAAGATAAACTTTATAGAGGATGGTAAAAATAGACTTAATGGATTGGATATAGTATCAAAGCTAGATTTATTTCCATGGCAGGCAGCCCTTGGAGATAAGGTAGTAGTAAGTACCCTAGATGGCAAGATAAAAATAGATATTCCTAGTGCTATATCCTCTGGCAAGAAAATTAGAATTCCTAAAAAAGGGTATAAGGATATGAAAGGAAATCAAGGAGATTTGTATATTGAAATAAATATAGTAAATCCACCATCATTGACAGAAGAAGAAATTAACTTATATGAAAAATTGAAGGAAATATCAAAAAGATAGTGAAATGGAGGTAGAAAATATGGATTTAAATAAGTTTACACAGAAATCTTTAGAAGCCTTACAAAACTCACAGAATACGGCCATAAAAAATGGAAATCCTGAGCTTCAAGAAATCCATATTCATTATGGCCTAATGATACAAAATGATGGATTGATTCCTAAAGTATTATCATATATGGGAGAAAATCCAGATTTGATCAGAATGGATGTAGAGAGAGAAGTAGATAAACTACCTAAGCAATCTGGTGGGGGCGGCTCCATATATCCTAGTAGAATTTATACTAAGGTACTATTAAATGCCGAAGAAGAAGCTAAGAAATTTGGAGATGAATATGTAGGAGTTGAGCATATTTATATATCACTTCTCAAGGAAAAGGCAACAGCCTCAGAAAGAATATTTAATAAATATAATATAAATTTACAAAGGTTCTTAGAAGCCTTGAAGAAAATAAGAGGAAATCAAAACATTACTTCAGATAACCCAGAAACTACCTATGAAGCCTTGGCTAGATTTGGAAGGGATTTGGTAGAAGAAGCTAGAAGTGGGAATATAGATCCAGTTATAGGAAGAGATAGTGAGATACGAAATGTAGTTAGGATATTATCCAGAAGAACAAAAAACAATCCAGTTTTAATAGGAGATCCAGGAGTAGGTAAGACAGCCATAGTAGAAGGATTAGCTCAGAGAATTGTAAACGGAGATGTGCCAGAAGGACTTAAAGATAAGACCATATTTGCACTAGATATGGGAGCTTTAATAGCTGGTGCTAAATATAGGGGAGAATTTGAAGAAAGATTAAAGGCAGTCCTATCTGAAATAGAAAAATCAGATGGTCGGATAATAATGTTTATAGATGAATTACACAATATAGTAGGTGCTGGTAGGACTGATGGTGCTATGGATGCATCTAATCTTCTAAAGCCTATGCTAGCAAGGGGAGAGGTGCATACTATAGGAGCTACCACATTAGATGAATACAGACAATATATTGAAAAGGATGCAGCACTAGAGAGAAGGTTTCAGAAGGTACTAGTTACTGAGCCAACTGTGGAGGACACCATATCAATCCTTCGAGGATTAAAAGAAAAATATGAGATTCACCATGGAATACGAATATCTGATGGTGCTGTAATAGCTGCTGCAACTCTTTCGGATAGATATATATCTGATAGATTTTTACCCGATAAGGCAATAGATTTAATGGATGAGGCTTCAGCTATGATAAGAACAGAAATAGACTCCATGCCAGTAGAGCTTGATGAAATAAGGAGACGAATTCTTCAGTTAGAAATAGAAAAATCAGCATTAAAGAAAGAAACTGATGAAGCATCTAAAATAAGATTAGAAAGATTAGAAAAAGAACTATCAGATTCTAAAGAAAAATATGATATCATGAAAGCTCAATGGGAAGACGAGAAAAAGAGTATATCTAATGTGAAGGAAATTAAAGAAGAAATAGACAGAGTAAAGAGGCAAATAGAAGAAGCAGAGAGAAAATATGATTTGGAGAAACTATCACAGTTAAAATATGGTACCTTAGTTGAGTTGGAGAAAAAACTACAGGAAGCTAATGAAAAAAATGAAAAAGATGAGAGAATGTTAAAGGAAGAGGTTACAGAGGAAGAAATAGCAGAAGTAGTAGCAAAATGGACTGGAATACCAGTATCTAAATTAGTTGAGACAGAAAGAGAGAAGCTTCTATCCTTAGGTGAAATTCTTCATAAAAAGGTAATAGGTCAAGATGAGGCAGTTGAATCTGTAGTAGATGCTGTAATCAGGGCAAGGGCTGGAATGAAACAGTTAAATAGACCTATAGGCTCCTTTATATTCTTAGGTCCAACTGGAGTAGGAAAGACAGAACTATCTAAGGCCTTAACCTCATCCTTATTTGATGATGAAAGAAATATGATAAGAATAGACATGTCAGAATATATGGAGAAACATTCAGTATCAAGACTTATAGGAGCACCTCCAGGATATGTAGGTTATGATGAAGGAGGGCAATTGACAGAAGCCGTAAGAAGAAAGCCTTATTCAGTGGTTTTATTTGATGAAATTGAAAAGGCTCATCCCGATGTATTTAATATACTCTTACAAGTGTTAGATGATGGAAGACTAACTGATAATCAAGGTAGAACAGTGGATTTCAAAAACACAGTCATTATAATGACTTCAAACATAGGGTCTTCATATCTTCTTGAAGGAATAAGACCAGATGGAACAATAGATGAATCAGCAAGAGATGAAGTAATGAATGAAATGAGAAGAATCTTTAGACCAGAGTTTTTAAATCGTGTAGATGAAATCGTAATATTCAAACCATTACAAAGAGATGAGATATTTAAGATAATAGACCTCCAAATAGAAGAGATCCAATCTCGTCTGGAAGATAGACAAATATCTATAGAATTAACAGAGGAAGCAAAAGACCTTATCCTAAACAGAGCTTATTCCATACAATACGGAGCAAGACCAGTTAAGAGATTCTTGCAAAAATATCTTGAAACTGAAATTGGTAGGATGATTATTAGAGGTGATTTGAAAGATAAGGATAGAGTAATAGTGTCCAGCGATGAGGACAATTTAAAGATAAGCATAAATAATGTTAGATGATTATAATAAAAAAACTTGGTGTGATTATTTTGTAATCGCACCAAGTTTTTTTAATGCAAGGGTGAAAACTATTATAATTATTTTTTATATATTATTTTTATAAAACAAATGGTAAAATATAAGCTATATGAAAGCCTAGGATATATTAGAGCTGAAGGCAGAGGAGAAATTAGGATGGGAAAAATATTATAAAGTTTATTTTATATAATATTTTATATATACAATAATTACTATTAAAACAAATAATTATAGGAGGTGGGTATTGTGAAGAAATGTGAAACTTACATTTGTCAATCTAATACTTTTTTATGGGGGGTACTGATATTTGAGTTACAAAAATGCAGCAGAAGTATTACCACCTCATCTGTTGGAAGAGGTTCAAAAACATATTGATGGAGGGCTAATTTATATACCTAAGGCTAGTAATAGAGTGAGCTGGGGTCAGTTGACAGGCTCTAAAGAAGCTATTAGAAAAAGAAATAAAGATATCATTAAATTATTTCAAAATGGTACTTCTATCAATGCCATATCAGAAGAATATTATTTAAGTCAGGAAACCGTTAGAAAAATAGTTTATGGTAAAAAACTATTATAATTATTCTCTCTATATCATTTTTATATAATAAATGAGAAAATATAATTAACCGGTTAATACAGAGGAAGGGAGATGGTATTTTGAAAATAATAGAGGTGCTTTTAGTATAAATTCTTATGAAAATAAGCTAGGTCATTTAGGACCTAGCTTATTTTATTTTTTAGCACTTTATTATATAATATTGGCAAACTATAAATAATTTTCAAATATTTGTCACTATTACTATATGGAAAGTAGGTAAATAAATGAAGAAGATTATAATGATTACTCCAGGGAAAGTAACTTCTATTAATTTGAGAATTCAACTTGAAAATATTTTTGGTGAATATACTGAGGTTAAATCTTATTGTTTAGAAGATGATTTGGATTTTGACACTACAAATGCATTGATTGTTTTATCATCTCCTAATATTATAGATGAAAGAATACAGAAGTTAATAGACAATGGCGTAGAATATATTGTAGCCCAGAGGGTAATAAATCATCGATATATATCAGAATTATTAAATTTGCCTAGAGGAACAGAGGTTTTGCTAGTCAATGATAGGGCAGAAACTAACTATGAGGCAATGGTTCAATTACAGGCTCTAGGAGTGAATTATATAAAATACTATTCATATTATCCAGGGATAACGTCTTACCCAGAACTAGATATCTCTGTTACAGTTGGAGAACCGGATATTGTTCCTTTTGGTGTAAAAAAAGTAATTAATATAGGGACTCGACAGATTGATATCGTTACTGTAGTTGATATAGCTAATAGATTAGGATTGATGAAGGCCTTAGGGGATAGACTTTCTTCTCAATATATAAACGATATAATAAGTCTGTTAAATAGAATAAACGATACGGCTAAAGATATGAAGATTATCAGTAATAGACTAGAAACAGTTGCCAACTGTCTAGGAAAAGCTATTATATATACTAATAAATCTGGCGATGTTATAGTAAGCAACCAAGAAATGTGTAATATTTTAAAATGTTCTTATGAAGACATTATTGGGAAAAATATTAAAGATATATTACCTCAAATAGTAAGAATAGGTAGTAATGACGAAGTAGATATTATTAGAACCCATAATAAGGAACTATTTGTTACCTCTAATATTATAGAAGGTAAAGGTAGCGAGGATGGCATTATATATACCTTTGAAAAAAGTGAAGAGATTGAAAAAAATGAGCATGAGATTCGTAGAAGAACCTCAGGAAATGCCATTAGAACAAACTATTATACATTTAATGATATTGTTTATAAAAGTAGCAATATGAAAGAGTTAATTGATAAGGTCAAGTCTTTTTCTCTTACTGATTCTACTATTTTGATACAAGGAGAAAGTGGTACAGGAAAAGAGCTGTTTGCCCAGTCAATTCATGCAGCTTCCAATAGATCATCGGGACCATTTGTTCCCGTTAATTTTGCATCAATGTCAAGTAGCTTAATAGAGAGTGAACTTTTTGGCTATGAAGAAGGAGCTTTCACAGGAGCATTGAAAGGTGGGAAAAGGGGTCTTTTTGAAGAGGCCCATGGTGGAACTATTTTTCTTGATGAAATAGGGGATGCTTCTTTAGATTTCCAATGTAGGTTATTAAGAGTCATACAAGAAAGACAAGTTAGGAGAGTTGGAGGACTCAAAGAGATTCCTATAAATGTTAGATTAATTGCTGCAACTAATAAAGATTTAGCATCAGAAGTTAAAAAAGGTAATTTTAGGGCGGATTTGTACTATAGGCTAAGTGTTTTGCCAGTTAGAATGTTGAGTTTAAGGGAGAGAAAACAAGATATATTAGTATTGGCTAATTTCTTTTTAGAAAAGCATAGTAGAGGGAAGATTAATAATATAGAAGATGTTTTAGAAGAAAGTGGGATTAACTTGTTATATGAATATGATTGGCCTGGTAATATCAGACAATTGGAAAACGCTATGGAGTATATTGCTAACGTTGCCAAAATGGATAAAAAATTGAGCATAAAAGAACTTCCCGAATACATTACAAATAGATCTGATAAACTGGAAGGTTCTATACTGGCAGATATTTTAGGAAATGATATGGTATGGATGCTTAAAAAAATAATGAATTCCAATGGATTGGGAAGAAGGTATTTAGCAGAACTTGCTAAGGAAGAAGGTATAGATTTAACAGAAGGTAAAATAAGAAGCTTATTGAATAGTGCTGAAGTTCTTGGATTGGTGGAATCTACTACTGGAAGGAAGGGAACAGTGCTAACAGAAAAGGGCTATAATCTTATAGCTTCAATTTGTGGTATTAGATAAATGTAAGGCATATTCTAAGATTAAAATAAAATTAATTTTAATGGAGAATGGGTTAGTTAATGGGAAAGAGTTTTCCCCTAAAATATCCTCAATTTTATCAATTACTGAATTTTAGGCTACTGGGTCAGTGGCATATAGTTTGCATATATAATTGATAAGTTTATTATATTGAGGTGGTCAAAATGATTTTTGGAATAATGGGAGGAATGGGTCCTGCTGCTACTTGCGATTTATTTAAAAAAATAATTGATCTTACGCCTGCAACTAAAGATCAAGAGCACTTGCATATTATAATTGATAGTAATGTAGAAATACCTGATAGAACTGCTTATATTTCAGGTATAGGAGAAAACCCTATGCCAGAAATGATAAAATCTATAGTAAGGTTAGAAAATATGGGAGTAGATTATATAGCAATACCTTGCAATACAGCTCATTATTTTTATGATGATATCGTTAAATATACGAAAACAAAGATATTGAATATGATTTATGAAACGGCAGCTTTTCTAAAAAACGCACATTCTGAACATAAGGAATATCTACTTCTTGCAACAAAGGGAACTTATAAATCTGGTATTTATAATAGGATATTTACAGATTTTAATTTAAATATCATAGAGCCTAATGATTTTGATCAGCAGATCATCATGAATTGGATATATAATGTTAAATCTTCAAAGTTTGATATAGACCCTATGGAATTTCAAAGTCTTATAAATAAATATACTAATAATAAGGATATACCTATAATTTTAGGATGTACTGAGTTGCCTATATTGGCAGAAAAAATAGGCATTCCAGAGAAATATATAGATCCAGTTTCCATATTAGCTAAACGGTGTATAGAACTGGGCAAGGTTGAATTATATGTATCTTAAATAAACAACCTTCCCTTAAGGGTAATTAGTACCTCAAAGGGAAGGTTATTTATTTGAATTTACAATTTCCCTGATTTTAATATTGAGATAAGAAGCAGGAAACCAGCTAAGCCAGCACCTAAATAGCCTATGATACCTATTGCAGAAATACCATAAACCTTTAATCCAACATTGGCATTTACAACTAAAGCGGAACTAATCAATAAACCTGCTACAATAACAGAGAATATAATCCTATTTACCATTCTATTAACTTCGTTGAAATTTTCATCCGTATTTTTAAACTCTAAATTCAACTTTAATCTGCCTTCTAACCCTCTATCAATAATCTGAGATAGTTTTAATGGTAAATCTAAAGAAGCTTTTCCAGCGGAGAAAATTTTGTTACCTAATAAGGTTAAGTCGTAGTCTTTCAATTTATCTTCTATTATTTTATTTTTAAAATAAGGGAGAGCAATATCCATAATATTTAGTTCTTTATCTATTTTAGTAAGAACTCCTTGTAAGGTTAAAATTCCTTTAGCTAGTAAGGTAATGTCTTTTGGCATAACTATATTATTATTTCTACAAATAATAATGACTTCCTCTAAAATCTGAGCTAAATCATATTTATATATAGATTCTTCTATATAAGTATTGTAAAGTAAGTTTATATCTTGATATAGCTTAGTTACATCTACATTACCTTTTCTAATTCCGATACTTAGAACAGAGGTAGTCATCAAATCTATATTACTAGTGGCAATCCCTTCTAAAAACGAGTTGAATTTCTTTTTAATTCCCGCATCTAGACTTCCCATTAATCCAAAGTCAATAAATCCGATTTTATTATTGTGAATTAGAATATTTCCTGGGTGAGGATCTGCATGAAAAAAACCATCTTCAAAAACTTGCTTGAAATAATTATAAGTAAGCTTTTTAGCAATTTCTTTAGTATCATAACCCTCTACTGATAAGGTAGAAATATCATCTATTTTTATTCCGCCCAAAAACTCCATAACTATCATATTAGAAGTGCAATATTTTTCGTAGACAACAATATTTTTAATATATTTTATATCCCTATTATTTAAATTAAATTTCTTAATATTTTCTTTTTCCTGTAGAAAATCTAGCTCCTTCTCTGTAGCGATTTTGATTTCCTCAATGGTTTCTTTAATATCTAAAACCTCATTTTTAGTTGTAAATTTAATAAAAGGAGCTAGTTTCCTTAAAATATTAATATCAGCTAGAATTTTTTCCCTGACAAAAGGCCTTTGAACCTTTAGAACTACTTCTTCCCCTGTTTTTAGTCTTGCTAAATAAACCTCAGCTAAAGAAGCAGAGGCTAATGGTGTAGATTGAAAATCCAAAAATACATCTGAGATACTAGTCTTAAGATTTGATTCAATAATTTCTTTCATTACATTAAAATCTTCAGGTTTTACACTGTCTTGAAGTTTTTCTAATTCCAAGATATATTCTTTAGGCACTATATCAGACCTTGTAGATAGAATTTGGCCAATTTTAACAAAGGTTGGCCCTAATTCTTCTAATACGATCCTTAACTCTTTAGGATTTCCAATTCCATTTTTAAACCCGTGCTTAATGGCAACAGAAATAATTTCTTTAAATCTTGATTTAGTATAATTATTTTCCATATTGAAAAATACCTTGAAAAAATCAAGGTATTCATTCCCTCCAAACTAACGGTTTTTTTCTAGATCACTAATTCTTTGTTCCAAACTAGAGATATCTTCCTTAGTAACTAAATTTAACTCCTTTAGTACTTCCTTTAAATCAGATTTATCATTTTTAGTGGTTTCCTTATTATTTATAACCCTTTTTAGTTCCTCATTTAATTCCTTACCTTGCTCCATAGTGATCTTACCTTTATCCACTAATATTCCTACCATTTCATTAGCTTTTTCATAAGTTAGTGCTAAGGTACCAATACCAGCTAAAAAGACTTTCTTCAGCATATCTTCCATAAAAAATCCTCCTTCTATATTAGAGAAGAGTATAAAAATTATAATAATATATTCTCTATAAAAAAGAATATACCCATGTTTATATAAAATATTCAAAACCATAGTATGATAAGACTAGTTAATCTTAAATTGAGAAACTAAATTTTTCAATTCTTGAGCTAAGTTTGCCATACTATTACTAGCACTATAGATTTCTTCCATAGAAGCTGTTTGTTCTTCTGTAGATGCAGAAGCCTCCTCAGTAGCAGCAGCATTTTCTTCAGCAATAGCAGATAGATTTTGAAGGATATTAACTATCTGATCCTTGCTGCTTCCCATGGATTCACCAATGGCTCCCAGTTCATTTATTATTTCTTTTGTTATTTCAAGTTCTCTAGCAATTACGCTAAAGACTTCCTTAGTCATTTCTACACTAGATTCTTGTTCTTTTGTAATTTTTAGAACCTCTGTAATTACATCTACATCAACACGAGAATTAGTCTGTAAATTGCTGACGATAGACTCGATTTCACCAGCTGATTGATTAGATTGCTCTGCTAACTTTCTTATTTCTTCAGCTACTACAGCAAATCCTCTACCAGCCTCTCCAGCCCTTGCTGCTTCTATAGCTGCATTTAAAGCTAATAGATTTGTCTGCTCTGAAATGCTTTGTATTACATTGCTAGCAGATTGTATTTTTATAGTACTATTATTTGTTTCAATAATTCCATTATAGACCTTTTCTATACCTTCGTTGCTTAACTTAGTTTTATCTGTTAATTCTGAAACGATTGATTCTCCATTGTCTTTTAATGTCATAACCTTATCAGCTTGATAAACAAGTTTTTCCATGCAAACTAATTCTTCCTCTATAATACAGTTTAATTCATCGGTTTTTTTTGCACCTTCTTCTGTATTTATAGCTTGCTCCGTTGCGCCTTCGGCTATTTGCTCTATGGTTTTTGATATTTCCTCAGATGCAGTAGAGGACTGTTCGGCAGTGCTTGATAATACTTGTGATGCACTGGACACCTGATCTGCAGAGTTGCCTACTGTGCTTATGAAATCCCTTAAATTATGAGTAATAGATTGCAATGATTTTGCTAATATTCCTATTTCGTCATTTCTCTTAATTAGCTTATCTGGTAAATTAGCAGAGGCATCTAGACTTGCAATTTGTTTTGCAAAATTAGCTCCTTGAATGATAGGTTTAGATATTGCGTTTGACACTACGTATACCATAGCAATCACTATTAATATAATAGATGAAATTAATATAATTATAGTTTTTAAAATTGCATTAGACTCGGATAGTAGTTCACTAACGGGAATTTTAACTGCCACATTCCAATTAGGAGTACTATCTATTGACGAAAATATTAAACTACTTTTAAGTCCCTTTGCATCTGTATATATATGGTTATCAGCTTGTCCAGCCTGCATTTTCTCGAACAAACCTTCAGTGTTCTTATATCCATAATCTCCTAGATTAGAGACATTTTGATTTAACCTTACTTCATCGTCAGGATGAGCAATAATTAATCCAGATCCATCTATAATCATACCGAAGCTATCTTTCCCGATATTGATTTCACTAACTATTTCAGTTAGTTTATCAATTTTTATAACTCCAGCAAATGCACCAATTAGGTTATTGTTATTATCCAATACAGGATGGGCTATTACTACAATGGGTTCCTTAGTTACTTCAGAAATCATAGGATTAGATATATATATATCCTTTTTCTCATCGAATATTGCTTTTATATCTTCCCTATTTCGAATGTTTCCACTATGCCCTGTTGTGGTATAAAAATCTCCATTTAAGTCCGCAAACCACATTAATAGAAAGTCTTCTCTTAGGTAGGAACTTCGATACTTTAAATATTTTTTTATAGCTTCAATATCTCCAGATTTTATTATTTCATCTGAAGCAACAGCTTGGATTTCGTGGCTATTTCCTTGAAGCCACTGTGTTATTTCTGCAGCTCTAGCAACTACTATTTCAGTAGCCATATGCTCCGTTAAAGGAACAAGACTATTGCTGACCTGCAAATAAACTAAGATACACATAATAATAAGTAAGATTGCAATTGGTAGTCCGAAGAATACATTGATTTTGTTGCGTAGTGTTGACATAGACATTTTTTAAAATTACCTCCTATTTTTTTAAGTTATATAATCTTATAAGATTATCAAATTTATGTCAGTATATCCATTAATATTCCTTGAATATCATTTAGTCTTTTTAATATATTAATCCTTTTATTTTCCAAATCCAAAAACTCTTGGGTAAGCTCATCTAATTCCTGGTCTACTTTTTTAACCAAGGAGTAGATTCTATGTCGTCCACGTCTATCGAGAGAATTTTCCTTAAAAAACACATGAGAATTATTTACTGTTATATTTAAGAACTCTTTAACTAACTTTTTATAATTGATTAAATCATCTATAAATAACTTATCGGATAATTTATTTGATTGAGTTTCAATTTTATCATATAAGGACTTTAGCTCCGTTCTAATTTGCTCTTGTTCCAATTCGTTTAGCTTTAATTTAAAGGTATCCTTTACGGTTTTCTTATCTATAGCTCTTGAAATATCAATAGGTGAAATATTCTCCATACCGACTCTATTAATCCTGCTCAAAAAATCACCTCCAACTCTCTATATTATATATTATCGGCAGAAAGATGAAAATGAATAATAAGTCCCTTAAGAAAATTAGATAAAATGACGATAGATAGGATGAAGACAATGGAAAGGAAAGAATCCAATGGAAATATTAAAAATAAATAATAAAGAAATTGTAAATAGCTATTTAACTCCTACTCTCCCCTATGATATAGAAGGAGTGCTTATAGAGAAAAATGGTAAGGATATAAAGATTGAAAAAACCATAGACAATAAAACAGTAGAATACTCCTTGAGATTAAAAGGGGAAATAACAGCAAATCTAGGAGAGAATATAAAGATTGAAAAGGAAAATATAGTTTCTGCCAAAGTAGAAGAGAAAGAAGAAACAATAAAAGAGGATGGAGACTTAAGAAAAGCAGCAGATATAATCAAGGAGCTAGGCTTAGAATACACAGAAGAAAATATTAGAATGATAGAGTTTTTACTTAGTAGTGGAATAACAATTACAAGAGAAAATGTAGATTCATATTTAAAATCGAAGGAATATCTAAATAAAATAATAGAAGGCATAGACCCTAATTCGTTGGTGAAGATTCTTGATAGAGGAATAGATTTAGAAGGGGAAAGCCTTCAAAAAATAGCTCAAACATTAGAAGAAGTAAAAAATGAAAAAATACCTTTTTCATTAAAAAGATTTTTGAGGCTAGAAAAGAATTTGACTTATAAAGAGGCAGAAGAAATAGCCAGAGAAATCTACGGACAGAAGATGGGGAAGGATGTATATGATACTATAATAGCTTTACACAAGGAGAAGCTACCGATTACAAGGGAAAATATAGATAAGACCATAGAAGTAGTATCTAAGCTATATAATTTGAAGGATTTAAAGGATAATACCTTTGTTGAAGTATTAAATAAAGAAATGTCATTTAATATAACGAATCTATATAGATTAAATAATTCCTATACTATAACCAATATAGAAGATAATGTGGCAGCAGGAAGGTTTGAATTCTTTACTATAGCAAAGGATGTATCAATGGACAGGGAAGAATATAATAAAATCATTGATATGAAGGAAGCGGTAAAAGAGTTAATAGAATTACTTGGAAAAGAAGAAATAGCAAAGCTAAGTAAAAAAGGCATAGATTTATTAGATGAAGATATAGACAGATTAGTAGAAGAATTGAAGAAAGAAGAAACGACTAAAGAACTAGATAAGCCCATAGATGAGGAAAAGCTAAAGGATTTGAAGGAAGAGCTAGAAATACTGGGAAATATCAAAGATAAAGACTTACTATTGTTGGTAAAAAGTGGACAAGATTTTACTATAAAGTCCATAAAAAATATTATAGATACAAATATTGAAAGAGAGTTAGGCTTTGATCATAAGGTGTTGGATAAAACCATTGATATATCTAAGATATTAAACTCTCTAGGAGAAGGTCTAAGGACAGATACAATATCCTTTGCAGTTAAGAGATATGATACTATTACCCTACAACGCTTATTTATGGCTCAGGAGGAAATAAATACAAGTCAAGAAACTGTTGTGCCAGTCGATAAGATACACGAGGGGCTAATATTTGAAGAATATCTTAGGGCAAGGAATAATTTAACTACTAATATTATAAGGGAAAGCATAAAGGATGGGCAAACTCTGGAGCATATGCCGCTTAATGAATTAAATAATTATATAGATAAAAAGATTAATAGGTATAGAGATGGTCAGAGATTGGCTAAGGAAATAAAGGACGTCAAGGGGAATGAGGAAAGGATATTTCCTATTATAATGAGAAATCAGATTTCCATGACATTAAGAGAAATAAAAGATATAAATTCTTTTTTAATGGGTGAAAAAGGACTAGCTAATATCATGAGGGATATTACAGAGTCTAATAACCCAGAATACAGTGAGGAGTTTAAAGAAGGTATAAAATTAATTCAAGAGAAAATCTCCACATCCATTAAAGAAGGAGATCATAGCTTTAAAGATAATTATAAGGAATTGATGAATTTATTAAATAATCATAACAACTTTGATAATAAAAAAGAGGATTCAAAAGAAAAGGAATATTTAAAGATACAGTCTAAGGTATCTAAAAAAGATATAGTATTTCAATTACCAATAAAAATAGGTGATGAATATAAAAGCTTAAATATTATAGTTCCTGATGTAGGGAAGGGTATTGACAAGAATAATATGAAATTCTTCCTTAGCCTTGAGGCTGATAATATAGGACAAATAAGTATGGAGCTTAATATAAAATCACGAGAAATTAAGATCAATATAGATGAACAAGGCAATGCCCTAAGAAATAGGCTAAGTTCACTTGAGAAAGGTTTGCAAGCTATTGGCTATACATTAAGTAATGAGGTGATATTGTGAAGAAAAGACTAATATCACGAAAATACATTGAAAAAGCATATACAACAGATGCAGAAAGCCAAGATATGGATCTAGGTCAAGAATCTATAGAAGAAAGAATTGATAAATTACCTAAGGAAATGTTTCAAATATTAGGAGAGGTAATATTGTTTATAGAAAATACAAATAAACTTGAGGGGGATAAAAAACATGAGAATTAATAATAATATACCAGCTTTAAATACCCATAGACTATTAAATATGAATACGGAAAGTCTACAAAAATCATTAGAGAGACTTTCGTCAGGCAAGAGAATCAACAGGGCATCTGATGATGCTGCAGGTCTTGCCATATCACAAAAAATGGAGGCACAAATAAAAGGGCTAAGACAAGCTTCAAGAAATTCCCTTGATGGAGTGTCTCTAATCCAAACGGCAGAAGGTGCATTAAACGAAGTACATGAAATGCTTCAAAGAATGAGGGAGCTTAGTGTACAAGGAGCTAATGGAGTTTATGCACAACAGGATGTAGAAGCATTAGCAAATGAGATGAAGGAACTAACAGAGCAAATAGATAAGATAGCAAAAGAAACGGAGTTTAATGGAATATCTTTATTGAAAGGAAATTTAGATGGTAAAGGAGAAACTAATTTAAGACTTCAAATAGGAGCCAATGAAGGGCAATATATAGAAATTGATATGACGGATATTAATATAAATGCAATGAAACTAGAGATAACGGGAGAGGATGAAAATCAGTTTGCTATTTTAAATGAGGAAACAGATCCTGATCAACCAGTGAATCTTAAGTTAAATTCAAGTTTAACCAAAGAATTATTTGATAAAGGAATTAGTATTTATGATAAGGCTATACAAGATGTTTCCTCCATGCGTTCAAAGTTTGGTGCAATTCAAAACAGACTAGAACACACCATAAAAAATGTAGATAATACAGCAGAAAATTTAACAGCATCTAAATCTAGAATTGAAGACTTGGATATGGCAAAAGAAATGAGTGAATTTACAAAGCTAAATATATTGCAACAGGCAAGTACATCTATGCTAAGTCAAGCAAATCAACTGCCGCAGACGGTGCTTCAACTACTACAAAGATAGGAGTGACAAATAAATGGAAAGTATTACACTAGAAAAAAAGGTAATGTCAACAAATGATTGGGGATTAATCGCTATGCTTCATGAAGGGTTAATGGATAGATTTAAAAGATCATCAAATGCTCTAGAGGAAAAAAACTATGATGAATTAAATATACTTATCAACAATTGTCGTGATATATTAACGGAACTGTTGGTAACATTTAGAGAAAAGGATGAGTTATCCACAAACCTAAGGTCCCTTTACTTATATACAAATAAGTTAATAACAGATGGTGAGATAAAAAAAGATGCTACCTTTTTTAAAAAGGCTATAGATGTAATAAATCCAATTTATATAGGTTTTAAGGGCTTAGAAGTAAAAGAAGAGCCAAATATAGTATCAGGACTTATTTATGGAAAAGGAAATCTTGAAGAATATAACACAAAAGAAGGAAAAGTTTTTCAAGGATAAAAATAAAACTTGGGAGGGTGTAATTAATTTTGTGCTTTAAATAAATCTAATGCACTAATCTGACAAGAATTAATTGGTTGGATAAAAATTACAATTTTATAATCTTGGTTTTATACTTGCCAAAACTATTTTATTTTATG
>JAEWGC010000049.1 GCA_023388495.1 Bacillota bacterium
ACCTTAAATAAATATTATAACTTTGATATCCATGATTTAGTTAATATTGTAGATGAATATAATCCGTTAGAGGATTTTAGAGCCAAGGGGAAGAAGTTGACGATAAAATAAGAGATATAGGGATAAAACTATTTAGCCCTATAAAAATCTCTAATCAGTGGACTTAATATGGTAAATTTTGTTATAATCTTCTCAAGATGTTTCCAAATTAGGAAAAAGGTTACATATACAAGGGGGAGAGAAAAACAATGAGAAGAAAAGGAATATTATCAAAAATTTTATTAATGTTAATGGTAATAATAATGGTAGTACCAACAACAGTATTTGCAGCAAATGAAGGAGTGACAACAGAGGTAATAAAAAATGGTGTATTAACTGAATTAAAAACAACTGGAACTTCATATGAAACACCAAATGGTGTAACAGCAGTAATCCCGCCATATGGTGTAACAGCTAGAAGTTTAAAGACTTTAGTATTTGGAAATGGTGTAAAGGAAATAGGAGCACTTGCTTTCACACCTACACAAAGTAAAGTAGAAAGTTTAGAAACAGTAGAAATGAAAGATGTTGAAATTATTGGTGAATTTGCATTTGCAGGCTTAGATAAACTTAAATCTGTAACATTATCTGATAACCTAAAAGAAATAAAAGTAAATGCTTTTTCAAAAACTAAATCTTTAACCTCAATCAAGTTACCAGAAGGATTAGAAAAGATAGGAAGTGAAGCATTTGCTTGGAGTGGATTAACTTCAATAGAAATTCCTGGAACAGTAAAGAAATTAGAGCAGTTAACATTTGAAATGAATAGTAGCTTAACTAAGGTAGTAATCAATGAAGGGTTAGAAGAAATAGCAGGTGGTGCATTTGAAAAATGTTATAATTTAACAGAAGTTCATATACCAGCATCAGTAAAGAAAATGGGTGTAGGGGCATTCTCAAAGAGTGGTAATTTAACAATACACACACCAAAGGGTAGTTATGCAGAAGACTATGCAAAGAAAAATGGAATAAGAGTAGCAAATGATAGTACATCTACAACAAAACCAGAACCAACACAACCAACTCAACCAACTCAACCAACTGAGCCAACAAAACCAACAAGTAAAGACACAAGAGGATTTAAACCAGTTCAAAATTTAGTAGGTACTCAGAAAGAGAAAATAGAATTTCCTTTAGAAAAGAACAAACCTTTTATAAGTGGTACTTATGATGTAGAACTTTGGGATGATAATACAAAGCAAGAGTTTGTTTACACAAATCTTGATTATCATTATTTAGCGACGGGGTATTTTATAAAAAAAGATGGAAAATTCTATAGTGTTAATGGTTTAGTAAATGGCAATCTTGATGACGATTTGCAAAAAATAGAAAGTAGACCTGATGCTGTATGGTATAGTAAAACTTTAAGAGTACCAGAAAAAATAGAAATACAACCAATGGCATATGGGGTATTTAGTGACGGAAAGAAATATACAAAAGATAGTCCGGAAGTGTATGCTTATTATGTATATGATTTTGTAGAAAGAACTGCTGCAGATTATGATTCTAATGGAGGTTTATTGTATCAAGACCAAAATCTAAAATTAAAAATAATAAAAATTGTAAATAATAATACAAAGCCAGCACAACCAACACAACCAGAACGCCCATTAGCCCCTTTTGCAACAGCAATACCAACAGCATCAAAGGTAATGGTAAATGGTAAGTCAGTATTATTTGAAGCTTATTTAATCAATGGTAATAACTATTTCAAATTAAGAGATATGGCAACAGTAGTAAGTGGAACTACTAAACAATTTGAAGTAGGTTGGGACGGTTCTAAAAATGCAATCAACTTATTATCTAGTAAACCTTACACGGTAGTGGGTGGGGAATTAGCAAAAGGTGATGGGAAGAATAAGTCAGGAAATCCAACAACATCAAAGATTTACAAAGATGGGAAGGAAATAAAATTAACAGCTTATACTATCAATGGAAATAACTATTTTAAGTTAAGAGATTTGGCACAAGTCTTTGATATAGGTGTAACTTGGGATAATTCTACAAAGACAATAGGAATAGATACATCAATAGGTTATACAGCAGAATAGAAATACTTAAAATAGAATTATTGGATTCAATGTCCAAAATGGACATTGGATCTAGATAGAAAAAAGAGCATATTGAAAATTATAGTCCTTGATAGAAATATTGAGGATTTTTTTATATCTATTTTTAGATATTTTGATTTAATTTAGGGTTAAGAATTTTTATTTATATAAGATATAGTGTTTACTTATTAAGTTCTAATAAGGTTGAAAAATTGCTTTTTATAATTTAGTGATTTACTTGTGTTGAGGGGTTTTTAGAGTATTAGAGATAGCAGAAAAAATGAAAGCGAAGAAAGATAGGCTACCACTATGATAGAGAATTGTTTATAAAAAATTGATAAAAAAATTAAGATTTTAGATTTTTGAAATGAATCATCTAATCCTACGATATCAGTAGTATCACTATATACTATATTATTAATCAGTAATAGTATGCCTTTTAGAGTTCTATAAAATATGTCTATTCTTTTATAAAAACTGTAGCAGGAATTGGGATACTAGGTAGGGTATGGGTATATTCTATATCTTTCAAGATAGTTTAAAAAACGCAATTCAGCGATATATGGTTGTATTAAGGGATTCAGAAGAGTTATTTAAAAATGATAGAAATTTATATAATTTAGGATTTTATACTCGATAAGTGGATGGAAATTAAATAGTAATAAGAAAAAACAGAGTGATTAATAATTTATATACAAAATTAATTACACCCTCTTTGGATTGCACTTTCATTGCACTAAATTAATTTTTTGCACCTCAAAACTAAAAGTTAGCAGTGAATATTGTTCTTTGGTGATAGTCTAAATTTTCGGTTGGTGGATTAAATTTGATGTTGTTATTTAATTTATTAGTGACATCCCAGCACATTTCTTCATAATGCTTTTGCTTTCTCTTTAAACTGTCATATAGCTTATTTGCTAACAAGATATCAAGTGATTTTTGTTCAGTTAAATGATCCGAAATATTTTCTTTATCATTATTTATTCATCTGAATATCGGTTTGTCATAAATCCATATTTCTTTGGTCGTAGGTGTGTCTGTTATTTTAGTGCTATATGATAATAACTCACCTTCTTTTACTTTAAACACCGCATTTAAATCATTGTAATATCAAGCTTTGAAGCAATTTTTGTTAATTTAATTTTCTCGAGATATTGCTTTATATATCAAGTCTAGTAAGAAGAAAATAAGCACTTTATGGTGGTGGCGTGGGCTATTGCCTGCCGGCACCGCCCATCCCCGCACCAACATGTCATTTTTTTCAAGAACCCTGATTTTTTAACTTTTGAGCTCGTTAATATACTTAATCGTGGAAATATATGGTATACTCGTATCATGCAGTAGAAACAATAAAGAGATGAGGGAACAATTATGATTGAACTTCGTAAAATTACTCGGGATAATTTAAGGGAAGTATTGGAGCTTAAAGTAGCAAGTGGGCAAGACGGTTATGTGGATTCTAATATTTATAGACTAGCTTGGGCCTATGTTAAAGTAACCAACAATGAGAAACCTCCTCTGGTCTTTGCCATATATCATCATGATAAAGTTGTAGGGTTAGTGGATATGGGATTTTTTGAGTTATCGGAAACTAGCTTTTTATTTGAGGAATTTGGCGACAAAGCTAGCTATGGAATAAACCATTTTATGATAGATCATAAATATCAAGGTAAAGGGTTTGGCAAGCAGGCTATGAAAAAAGCTATCGAATTTTTACGTTCATTTCCACAAGGGAAAGCTGATTCTATTTATATATCTTATTGGAAGACTAACGAAGCAGCTAGAGGCCTATATGCATCAGTTGGGTTTGTAGAAACAGGAGAAATATGGGACGGACAAACCGGTGAAAGCTGGGATCCAGAGAGAGAAGATATTGAGAGAGCAGAAGTAGGTGTTAGACTGGGATTATAGATAATTGAAATGCCTTATTATCAATAATATTGCGCTATACCATCCATCTCGAAAATTGAGTGGGAGTAGTATCCAAAACCCCTAGAAAACTGATAAGTAATAGTTTTCTAGGGGTTGTTTTTATTTGTGGGGTAAATTGATATTGTCCATTTAATTTTTATCAAGTATAATTTTCATAGAATGCTAGCAAAATCTGGCTGCAGCAAATAGAAAGTGTTATCTACGGTGTTATATCCTTCCTCAATAAGAGAGAAAATTTATATTTTCTACAGAAAAATAGCCTTACCCCCTTATAACGGAAAAATTAGATAAAAAAGTTCCAGATATAATGATTGTTAGGATACCGGGATTCAAAGCAGTAACCTGCGGAGACCAATCATGGGGAGACATGTTTAAAGAAGGCGGATATATATGGCAAAGCACTTAAAAAATGTTATTACGTCAGAAATACCTGAAACATATACAATTAATCCAATATTTTATTGCGATGTGATTACAGAGTATTGAAAAATAATAAAACCGACGATATTATTTCTATATTAAAAGATACTATGAAACCTTTGTCTGCCAATGTGCAAGATTTTATATTGCAGCTACATCAATGTTATTTGGATAAAGGGCTAAATGCAATGTGGAAATAAAAGATTTGTGGATAAAGATTAAATATTCTTATAAAGGTAAAGAGATATGGGGGATTAATGTATCACTTAATAATGGTTATCAAATAAACATCAAAGCAAAAAACACCCATAAATACGCTGATACCATCGAAAAATTCCCTTTATTTATACAAGAAATTATTAAAAAAGGCTATGGCTGTGGAATAAAAAGAGGGATAAGCGATCATTGTAATGGAGGTTGCCAAGGGTTTCGTTTTTCACTGGATGACTCAATCATTGATATAAGAAACGCTATCGAAACTTGGATCGACACGGAATTGTCATTTGTATAGTATAAGCATTAGTAAAACATAGTGGAAAAAGACTATATACCTTAAGTAAATTGAAAATAAAACTGGTGAAATCCATTGCCAGAGTAAGACATAGAAGCCTTGATTCCTCTAAAAATAGAAGAGTCAAGGATTTTAATTTTAATAATAAAATATCTAGTATAGCTTTTTCTATAAAAATATAATCTTATATAAAATATAAAAATAAATAATATACCACTACTATATACATTTCACAATACATATATGGTACAATTATGTTGTAAATATGGGAAAAGTATATTATTTAACCATAGAGAAAGGTTTCAAATAAACAGCAAAATATATATCAATAGAAAAGAGGTAAATATGAAAATATTACATGTTTTATCACAATTACCGTCAAAGACAGGTTCAGGAGTGTATTACTCCAATATGATAGAAGGTTTTAAGAGATATAATCATGATCAAAAAGCAATCTTTGGATATCAAGATGAATATGTTTGGAATATTTTAGATAGTGAAGATCAATATCCGGTAGCTTTTAAAAGTAATGAATTACCGTTTCCTATAGTTGGAATGAGTAATGTTATGCCTTATGAAAATACTTTATATTCATCTATGACTGAGGAAATGGTAGATATTTGGAAGGAAGCTTTTAGAAAAAGGCTAGAAAAAGTAAGGGAGGATTTCAAGCCAGATATTATATTTGCACACCATCTATGGATTTTGACTGCTCTAGTAAGAGAAGTTTTTCCAGATACAAAAGTAATAGGATTGTGTCATAATACGGATTTAAGGCAGGCTAAAATGAATCCACATCTTAAAAGAAAATATGCAGATAATATACATGAACTAAACTATGTGTTTTCAGCCTCTGAGCAGCAAAAAGATGAAATAGTAGATATATACAATATAGATAGAAATAAGATAATTCCCGTAGGAGGAGGATTTAATCAAGATATTTTCTATTTTCCAAAAGAAAAAAAGTATACCGATAAGGTCAAGCTGGTATTCTGTGCGAAAATAGACCCATCTAAAGGGATTTATGAGCTTATAGAGGTATTCAAATCTCTAGGGCGAGATGATATAACTTTAGATATTATAGGAAGTCCTGACGAAGAAAATAAAAAGAAAATAGAGGATTATATTAAATGTGATAATAGTATAAGAGTATATAATGTGAAAAGTCAAGTGGCTTTAGGAGATGAGTTAAGGGAAAAAGATATATTCATTATGCCTTCTTACTATGAAGGTTTAGGACTTATGGCAATAGAGAGTTTAGCCTGCGGATTATATGTAGTGTCTACAGAAATAGAGGCACTAATGACACTTTTAGGAGAAGAAATAAAAGAGTCGGGTATAATCAAATATGTTCCATTACCTAGAATATATGATGTAGATAAGCCTGTTAGTGAGGACTTGCCAAAGTTTAAAGAAAATCTGAAAAATGCCATACTATGCCAAATTGAAAAGATAAAACAAAAGAGAGAATGTCATAAAAAAATGGAAGATGAGATAAAATCTTTTTCTTGGGAAGGACTAGTTAATAATATGAATAATATTATCAACTCCATTAAAGATGACTTGGATTTGACTTTGTAAGTAGTCAAATCTAAGTCATCTTTTTTAATATCTTATGAAATAATTTTATAGATGCTATCGGAATGTTGTTTACATAGTTTTTTATTAAGGTTTATAAGGTAATATATTTGTTCTTCAAATAAAAGGTTTACCATAATATGGATATAGGTTATTATGAAAGTGGGAATAGATTTATAGTAAAAAAATTAATTCTAGGGGGGAATTTAGTGAATAAAAAAACATTTGTAGTATTATTAGTACTTATAATACTTTTCACAAGCTCTGCATGGGTAAAAGCTCATGCTAAAGGTGATTTAACCACAAGGTTAAAAGAGAACTTAATTCCATTAAAGACCACACAGGCAGGAAACGGCTTTGAAGATCTCATGCCTCTGAAAGAAATCCTTAAGGATAAGAAAATCATAGGTATGGGAGAAGCAACCCATGGGACTAAGGAATTCTTTGAAATGAAGCATAGAATGTTTGAATTCTTAGTGGAAGAAATGGGGTATAGGGTATTTGGTATAGAAGCCGAATTTGGCTGCTCACAAATTGTTAACGACTATATTTTGAATGGAAAAGGAAGCATAAAAGAATGTTTAGATTCTTTGAACCTATGGCCTTGGGAAACTCAAGAAGTAGCGGACATGATTGAATGGATGAAGGAGTATAATAAAAAGGCAGCTGATAAAGATAAAATAAGGTTCTATGGCTTTGATATGCAATTAATTAGAAATGACATCAATCAAATCCTAGAATACTTAGAAAAGGTAGATAGTAGCAATGTGGAAAAATATAAATCAAAGTTATCAAAAGTAGGAAATATACTAAGTTTTAATAATAAGAGAAAGAAATTAGAAGAATTGGCTGCAACTTTCACAGATAACAAAGATGAATATATTAGCAGGAGCTCACAGGAAGAGTATGATTTAATGATTCAGCATATCATTGTTATGAAGCAGTGGATTAGTTATATTAAAAAGACACCAAGATCACTCAATGATAGTTTTCGTGAGAGTTTTAATATTAGAGATAAAAGTATGGCACAAAATGTAAAATGGATATTAGATCATGAAGAAAAGTACTATGGAAATAATAAGATGATGTTATGGGCACATAATGGACATATTGGAAGATATTACTTTGGACTTTCTGTAATGGGAAGCAATTTAAGTGAGGTGTATGGAAATGAATATTATTCTTTGGGATTCGATTTTTACCAGGGGGGATTTAAGGCTATGCCTGTTAGTATATTTAATAAGGTAGTAGGTGGAAGAAAGCCACAGTATTTTAATCTAAAATCATCTCCCGAAGATTCCTACGGATATGAAATGGAGAAGACTGGTATACCTATTAGCTTTTTAGATTTTAAGAGTGCCAGCAAGGATAAAGAAATTAGCCAGTTCATATCCAGTAAGATAAATATGAATACCATAGGTGCAGCATATACAGGCAGTTGGTTTGCCTCAGATTATTTGGCTAAATCACCTCCTAATAAGTCCTATGATGGAGTTATTTTTATAAAAACAACTAATGCTAGTAACCAGCCTTCATATCAAAATAATTCATTGAAGGATGGAGATGAGCTTCTAAAAAGGCATTATCTATTTTCAGCTTTACCAAAACTACTTATAGCTATCTTTTTATTAATTATGTCTTATAGGAAATCTAAGTCTAGAGATCTATCATATTCCATAGAAGAATTTCATGTTTTAGGCAAAGATATAGAAGATAAGAAAGATGTTAAGGGTGTAAAGAGCTGGATATTAAGGTTACATGAGTATATTGCTGAAATATCTACTAGAAGATATATAGTCTTAGCTATAATCATATTATTTATCATTAATCTTATACTTAGGATAAATGGCCTTACATCTTTGGCTGATAATATCAATAATCTTAGAGATCTTGATATTATGGATGTTATACTCCTAATATCAAATGTTGTTATTGAGAACTTTAAATTTCATTTTTTACCTTTAACCATATTAGCTTTTCTGTCACAGGATAAATCCATTAAAAGCTCTCATATAATAGTATCTTCATTGATATTGGCTTTGTTTAGATTTAGGTTTGGAGATCCCTTTAGCATTATAATATACTTCTTAAATGGTATTGTACTTAATTACTCATATACATTGTACTATTACAAGAATAAAAGGCCATTTACAGTTATAAATACAATTAAAATAGGTGAATATATATTAAGATTATTTATTTAATTAATACCTAACCTCCATCAAACACAGTCCCTTAGATTCAGCCATAGGTCCTGCAATACTACGATCTTTAGCCTCGAGGATATTCTTTGCATCCTTGGGGCTTATTTCTTCTTTACCTACCCTAACTAAGGTTCCAGTTATTATTCTAATCATATTGTGAAGAAAACCATCACCTTCAAAATCTATATAAATATAGTTGTTTTCCTTGGAAATCCTAATATCCATTATGGTTCTTACAGTGCTTTTCTTTTTAGATTTCATAGTAGTAAATGCGGCAAAGTCAAAAGTTCCTACTAAGTTATTGGCGGCTTCCTGCATTAAGGATAAATTTAGTTTCTCGGGAATATGAGAAGTGAATTTTCTACTAAATACATCTTGGTATTTATTGTTATCCATGGTATACCTATATAATTTAGAAGTTGCATTATATCTTGAATGAAATCTTTCATTTTCTTCTAATAAATCATAAGCTACTATATCATCTGGTAGGTAACGATTAATGTATTCCTCTATTTCTTCTAATGTCATAGTAGAATTAGTAAAAAAGTTGCATACTAAGGCCTTGGCATGAACACCCTTATCAGTTCTAGAACAACCTATTACATTTATTTCCTCGGATGTCATCTTTCTGAGTAAAGTTTCTAACTTGCCTTGGATAGTATTATCATCATCACCTAACCTCTGCCAACCTTGATATCTACTACCATCAAATTGTAATTTCATCTTTATATTTCTCATTTTATCTACTCCTATTTGTTAATACAATTATTATAACTTATAACGAATAGGAAAGTTATACTTTTTTTCTTTTTATTCCAATAACTTTACGTAAATGAGTTTCAAAAAAGGCTTCCCTATAATATTTTTTTCTAAAGAAGCCTTTTTTATATAATACTTTCTATAAATAAAAAACTGATGGTTTTCATCAGTTTTTCATTTCTTTCATTATTCTTAAAAAATGATTTGCTTCTCTTAGGACATGGTCTCCTAATAGAGGGATTATAATGGATCTAATTTTACATGCTAATAAACCTTCAGTGCCTGCTTTTTTAAAGGCCATTATGTTTTCAGTTGATTTGAGACTTTTACTTAGTATCTCTTTTTCATTATTTTTGTTGCATTTTTGTTCTAATATTCTTTCAACATTTTCTGCTAATTCTTCTGCAGTTTCTTTTAATTCTTCTTCTGTAGGATCAAGTAGCCCATCAATAAACTCTAAATGTTCTTCCATTATTTGATTCCAAAACTCTAAATCATCACATTTAGTTCTATCGGGTAATTGTTTATTTTGTAGGCTTTTTAATGTATCCATATACAATTCAGCCTCTCGAAGAATATGCTCTATTAATAGAGGATATAGGGTTGTAAATATTTTACATTCAAGCTCTGATTTAAGCAATTTCTTTTTAAGTTCAATGACTTCTTCTAATAAGTTTATTGATCTCGTGTTTATGTTGTAGACCTTTTCTTCTAACCATTCTGTATAATTGAAATTTGGATCCGACATTAAATCATATTCAGCTTCGGTAATTTCCATATTTAGAGAAGCACCAGTTAACCTTGATGATATTTCTTCTGCTCTTAGAGTAAAGGGTGTTACTATTTCATTTGATTGTAAAACTGCATTTCTTACGGCGCAATTACCAAATATAACGCTTTCTGATAATAATGCTTCAAAAGATTTTTTGAGTATAATGGCCTCATCCATTTCGGATTTATTGATTAATGGAAGGCTAGTTTCTATAAAAAATAGATGTTCCTTCATAATCCTTTGAAAAAATAAATTCGTCTCAAGTGAAATTTGAATAAATTCTTTTCTTGATAACAAAAAAAATCCCCCCTAGTTATAATATTATATAATATATAATATTATGAGGGGAAAATTTTGTGATTAATTTAACCTTTCGTTCAGTTTTTCTCTAATATCATCATTGATTATATTGTTATTTTGTTTTAAATTATCTATAAAGTCTTTTATGATATCTGCAAAATTAGTATATTGATATTTTTCGATTGTCTTTTCAAAATCCTCAAGAATTTCCTCTTTCATCACAAAAGTATTTTCATCGAAGTTAGGAACATGATTATCTCCATAAAAATAAGTGTATACATACCATTTATAGATTTCATTAACTTTTGGTAATAGATTAGAATATGGATAAATTATTTTAAAGCTTTCAACTAATAATATTCTTTCTGCTAATTTATCTCTAGCTATCATAAGGCTTCCATCATTCATAAAAGGTTCGTTAGTATCTAGTGCTAATATTTTAAGATAATCACTATATTCATTGGTTATATTTCCGCCAAAAGTATCTACGAACTTTTGATGGTGGATTAAATAATAATAAATTCCTTCTGAGGTATCTAGCTTATATCCTAGATTAATATGATCTACTAAATGCTTCTTTAATTCTTCTTCATCTTTTAATACTTTTTCACGAGTCAAATACTCCAAGCTATTTAATTTTTCAATAGATAAACCATATTTTTTAAATAGATAATCAAAGTTTTCATCCCTTTGGTATTTTATAAATAAGTTTTCTATTTCCACGCTTCTATCAAAAGACATTTCATCTAGTTTCCCAATATATTTAACTAAAAGTTCTGTATTATCATATTTGGACAATTCATCTTTATATTCAAGCATATATCCAAAGGCTTCAGGGAAGTTATTTTCTATTAAGCTCTTTGCCTCATCAAATATTTCTTTTTTTGAGATTTCTTTGGAATAATCCTTTCTTTCAACAGATACTAGATTACCAGAATCCTTACCATCCCATTTATACCAAAGAGTTATTTTATCCGATCCAGCAGAGCTAGAATCTTCAGTCTCTGGGTCAACTGTATATATACTAAACTCTAATATTCCATCATTATCTATATCTTTAATCTCATTATTAGTATATATGGATATCAAGGAAATTTTCTTATCATCTAGTACATTTTTAAGTTTTCCATCTTCTAAAACAAATAGATAGGTTATGCCCGAGTGGGCACCTACACTATTATTTAGAAATAATCCATTTTGTCCCTCGGATATTTTACCGATTATGATTTGATAATTAGCATTATCATAGTTCATTGAAATATTATCTATAGAAATATATTTTTCTCCATTAAATTTATAAATCTCTAAACTACCTTCATCAGCCATATTATTGGGATCTCTTTCTTTAAATAGTGCAAGTTCTGGTATACTATCTTCATCTAGATTTCCCACAGCATATTGTGGAGCTTCGGATACTTGGCTACTTGTAAGTTCAGCAACAAGTCTAGCCATATGCTCAATATAGGCTGTATCAGTCAAAAAGTCATAGTTAGTACCTTTTGATGTAATGATTTCCTTAATTGATTGTTCTAATGTTAAGGTAGCTGGAAGACTTTCCTCAGTGGAACAAGCTATAGTAAAAATAGTTAAGAATAATAGCAGCAATATTAATTTCGTCGATTTTTTCCACATACAATATTCTCCTTTCTTATAATCATATTATACACTGAAATCATGGGCTTTGGGTAACAAACAAGTTACAAAAAAGTGATATATAATTATCAAAATCTTGATAGGGAATTAAATAGATGATATCATCTAATCATAATGATTAGATGTCTATAAAATAGGAGTTGATATAATGTTGATGATAGAGGAAAGAGAGCAGGTAGTAGAGTATGGAAAAAGATTAGTTACATCAAGGCTTACTAAAGGAACGGGTGGGAACTTAAGTATTTATAATAGAGAGAAGGGATTATTCTGTATATCTCCTACTGGCATAGACTATTTTGAAATAAAGTCTGAAGATGTAGTAGTTCTAGATTTAGATGGTAATATAGTAGAGGGGAGTAAACAGCCATCATCTGAAGTAGAAATGCATAGGATTTTTTATGCCAATAGAGAAGACATAGATGCTATAATTCATACACATACTATGTATGCTACAACTCTTGCTTGTTTAAACTGGTCATTACCGCCGGTACATTATATGGTTGCTTTAGCAGGTCTCGATGTTAGATGTGCTAAGTATGCCACCTACGGCACAAAGGAATTAGCTCAAAACGCATTTGAAGCTATGACAGACAGATACGCAGTGCTTCTGGCAAACCATGGATTATTAGCAGGAGCCGAGGATTTAGCCAATGCCTTTAATATTACAGAGGAAATTGAATACTGTGCAGAACTATATTACAGAACTAAGGCTATTGGTGAACCAGTAATTCTTCCAGAAGAGGAAATGAAATTGATGCTTGAAAAATTTAAAACTTATGGGCAGGTGAAAAAGTAATGAAGGAAATAAAAACTATTGAATTTAAAGATGATATATTATATTTAATTGATCAGAGAAAACTACCAACAGTTTATGAAATATTCCAGTGTAAAGATTATAAAGAAGTTGACTTTGCTATAAAAGATATGGTTGTAAGAGGAGCTCCAGCCATAGGGGCTACTGCTGCTTATGGAGTTGTTTTAGCAGCTAAGGAGTTTTTAAAAGAGGAAAAGAAGGATTTTCTAACTAGTTTAGATAAGGCATTGGATGTACTAAATAATTCAAGACCTACAGCAGTAAATCTAATGTGGGCGATAAAGAGAATGAGAAATTTAATCCATGAAAATAAGGATTTATCAAATGAAGAAATATATAAAAAGATAAAAGAAGAAGCAGATGAGATCTTTGAGGAAGATATAGAAACAAATAAAAGAATGGCAAAGCACGGTAATGAAATCATAAAAGAAGGAGCAACTATCTTAACTCATTGTAATACTGGAGCTTTAGCTACAGTTGGTTATGGTACAGCCCTTGGAGTTGTGAGGGAAGCTCATTATACTGGAAAGAATATATTTGTATTTGCTGATGAAACGAGACCAAGATTACAAGGTGGAAGATTAACTGCGTGGGAATTAGTACAGGAAGAGATACCATCAAAATTAATAGCAGATAATGTAGCTGCCACATTAATAAGAGATGGTAAAATAGATGTTATACTAGTTGGAGCTGATAGAATAGCTCTAAATGGTGATACTGCAAATAAAATAGGTACATTTATGTTATCTGTTGTAGCTAAGGCTTATAATGTACCATTCTATATAGTTGCACCTACAACAACTATTGATTTTGATATAGAAACAGGAGAAGAAATCGAAATTGAAGAGAGAACTAGTGAAGAAGTTACTCATATAGATGGAATAAGAACTGCTCCCGAAGGAATAGAAGTATATAATCCAGCATTTGATGTAACTCCTTGGGAAAATATTACGGGAATAATAACTGAAAAAGGAATTATAAGACCACCGTATAGGGAAAATATAATGAAATTAAAATAGAGGTGAAGCTATGAAGGCTATAATTGGAGGCACAGGTGTATATGATGCTGGTTCTAAGAGTTTACAAAAAATAGTTAAAACCAAATACGGGGAAGTAGAATTAGATATTATAAATATAGATGGAGAAGATATTGTTTTTCTACCTAGGCATGGGAAGGGACATTCTGTACCACCTCATCTAATAAATTATAGGGCTAATATGATGGCGCTAAAGGAGCTGGGAGTAGAGCATATATATGCAACAGCAGCAGTAGGTTCATGTAACGAAAATTATGCTCCTTCTGATGTGGTTGTAATTAAAGATTTTCTTGATTTTACCAAATCAAGACCAATTACCTTCTTTGAAGGAGGAGATGAACCAGTAAGGCATGTAGATATGAGTGACCCCTATTGTAAAAATATGATGGAAAGATTTTATAATTCATCTAAGAAATATAATTTAGATATAAAAGGAGATGCAGTATATGTATGTACAGAGGGACCTAGATTTGAAACTGCATCTGAAATACAAATGTACAAACAACTTGGTGGAGATGTAGTAGGGATGACTAATGTACCAGAGGTAGTACTAGCTAAAGAGCTAGGGATATGTTATTCTACTATAGGTATTATAACTAACTGGTGTACAGGTATAGGTGGAGAAATAGCGCTCCATGATATCCAAGGAGCAATGAATAGAAACAAGGAAAAGATAACACAATTATTTATTCAGATATTTAAAGAAGGATTAGATCAAGAAAAGTGTAATTGTAAGAGTTCAATAATAGAACTATAAATGATAGAAATGAGGGGACAAAATGACAGGTTTTGATACAAAAGCAATCCACGGAGGAAGCAAAGGAAAAAACCCCAGTAATGCATTAAATCCACCCATATTTCAGACATCTACCTTTGTATTTGATAGCATAGAGCATGCAAATAAGGTGATGTCCTTTGAATCTGATGATTATGTATATACAAGAGGGAATAACCCAACTCTAAGGTTGTTTGAAAATAGAATGACAGAGTTAGAACATGGAAAAGGAGCGGTAGCTTTTGCTTCAGGAATGGCAGCCATTAGCTCCGTTATATTTTCTTTATTAAAACCAACAGATACTATAATAGTCCATAAAACACTTTATGGATCATCCTATAGTGTAGTTACTGAGTTGCTGCCAAAGTATAATATTAATTATAAAGTAGTAGATTTAACTAATTTAGAAGAACTTAAAAATTCAATAGATAAATCTACTAAGGTAGTATACTTTGAAACTCCATCAAATCCAGATTTATCTATTATAGATATAAAAAGAGTATCAGAAATAGGAAGGGACAATGATATTAAGGTAGTAGTAGACAATACCTTTGCTTCACCTTATTTCCAAAATCCCTTACTTCTTGGAGCAGATGTAGTAGTACATAGTGCTACAAAATACATTTGTGGTCATGGTGATGTAGTAGGAGGGGTTGCCATAGCCAAGGATTTGGATTATATTCATTATTTAAAGTTTGGTTATATGTGTGAGTTTGGAGGGGTAATGAGCCCATTTAATGCCTGGCTACTACTTAGGGGACTGAAGACTTTAGGACTCCGAATGAGACAACATGAGAAAAACGCAATAGAGGTAGCAGAGTTTCTAAGAAATCATCCTAAGATAGAGTCTGTAATGTACCCAGGGTTGCCGGATTTTAAAAATCATAATATAGCGAAGGAGCAGATGAATGGATTTGGTGCTATGATAAGCTTTGAGGTAAAGGGTGGACTTGAAGAAGCAATAAAGTTTGTAGAAATGCTTAAATTAGCACAATTGGCTGTTAGTTTAGGAGATTGTGAGACATTGGTACAACTTCCAGCAGCAATTACTCATAGAGGATACCCAAAGGAAAAACTAGCTGAATTTGGTTTAACAGAAAGTATGGTAAGAATTTCTGTTGGACTTGAGGATAGTAGAGATATAATAAAAGATATAGAATATGCATTAAGATAGTTTACTTTCATATTTCATTAAAGCTTTCAATATGTTATAATAATAACAAGCCATTGGTGGAGGTGATAAAATGTTAGCTAAAGTAAAGATTTGTATGGGAACCCATTGTACAATGATGGGAAATTTGAACTTACAAGAAAGTCTTGAGGATTTGCAACAGGAATATCCTGACAAGATTGAAGTAGAGGCAGTTAAATGCCTAAAGTATTGTGAAGATAATAAGGCACCAGTAGTAGAATTAAATGGCAAGATAATTACTAATGCTAGTACAGAAAAAATTATATCAGAGATAATAGAGGTGGTCGGATAGTGAGAGGCATATTTACACCAATAACGTACATAAGGAGACAAGTGTTTACAGAAATTGCCAAGATAGCTTGGGAGGGAAGAGATCCTCTAGAGGTGGATGATATACCATACAAGGTAATTAGTGGAGAGGTGCCTCAATATAGAGGAAGTATCTTCCACGAAAGAGCTATTGTTGCGGCTAGAGCCAGACTTGGATTAGGATTAGACAGAAAAGCCAATGCTGAAAATGGTCGTTTATCTAAAGCTGTTAATGAAGCTGTTGTAACACATAGTATAATTAAGGAACCTCTGGTAAATGTAATTCCCTTTGCTTGTGCTGCTTGTGAAAGCTCAAAGCATTTTGTTACTGATAATTGTAGAAAATGTATTGCACATCCATGTATGATTGTATGTCCAGTGAATGCTATTACTATGGGGAAAGATAGAGCAATAGTAGATAAGGAAAAATGCATAGACTGTGGAAAATGTGCTAAGGCGTGCCAATATCATGCTATTATGAAGTTAGAAAGACCTTGTAAAGTTGCATGTGGGGTAGATGCCATAGAATCAGATGAGTTAGGCAGAGCAAAGATAAATTATGATAAATGTGTAAGTTGTGGTATGTGTATAGTAAATTGTCCGTTTGCAGCAATTACAGATAAAACAGATATATTTCAATTAGTTCTAGCTATTAAACAAGGGGAAGAGGTTCACGCCATAATAGCGCCTTCATTTGTAGGTCAATTTGGACCATTTGCGACACCAGGAAAAATAGTTAGAGCCGCAAAGGACTTAGGGTTTACAGAGATTATTGAAGTTGCATTGGGAGCAGATGTTGCTGCACGACATGAAGCCGAAATGTTTCCAGCATTAGTACCAGAAAATCAGCCGTTTTTAGGAACATCTTGTTGCCCATCTTGGACAATGACAGCAAAGAAATTTTTCCCAGATTTATATCAATATATATCTTCATCAAATACACCAATGGTAGAAACAGCAAAGGCAATAAAAAGAAGAAGCCCAAGTGGAAAAATAGTATTTATAGGACCATGTATTTCAAAGAAAATTGAAGCAATGGATGAAGAGGTTCGCCCATATGTTGATTTTGTAATCACATATGAAGAACTTGCTGCCATATTTGTAGCAGCAAATATTGACGTTGCTGAAATAGAAGAAGATGAAATTGTTGCAGATGCATCAACAAAGGGAAGAAACTTTGCTTTCGCATCTGGAGTTGCTGCATCAGTAAAGGAAAGTATAGAGAAGGCCCATCCAGATGCAAATGTTCCAATCCATAATGCTAATGGCTTATCAGAGTGTCGTAAGATGTTAGCTATGGCTAAGGCTGGAAAATTCAATGGATATTTATTGGAAGGAATGGCATGTCCAGGAGGTTGTGTTGGTGGACCAGGAACAATGCTACCAATAGAAAAGGCTGAAAAAGAAGCAAAGGATTTTGCAAAGAAATCACCATATAATGATGCATTCGAAAATCCATTTTTAGAATAAGTAATTAATATTAGATTAACAGCTGTCTATTGTAGAAAGCTGTTAATTTTTTTATACAATAATAGTAAGAAAAACTGTTAAATATAAAACAATATATGATATAATAATATAAAATATTTTGTCGAATTATTTGTGATAATTATATTGACTAAAGGAAGAAATTTGGTAGAATTACATTATCACGATTTAATAAACCTTTTATATATTGAAATAAAGAGGTTCCGCAATTCAATTCATTCTAAATATTCTTACAATATTAGCACAACTCATATTAATAAAATTGTTTCAAGGCAAGTTTTTTTACAACCAAAGGTTAAAAAATTAACAAAAACAATAAAAAATAGTTAGGGGGTCATTTATGCTTACTGTAGAGATGAGAGACACAATTGATGAAATTGTAATGAAGCATGGAAGTAACCAATCCTCAATCATTACTATTTTACAGGAGATTCAAGGAAAATATAGGTATTTACCTAAGGAAGTGCTGGAATACTTAGCAAATAGGATGGATATTAGTCCTTCTAAGATATATGGTATTGCCACATTTTATGAAAACTTTTCATTAGAACCAAAAGGAAAATATGTTATTAAAATCTGTGATGGTACAGCTTGTCATGTCAGAAAATCTATACCCATACTTAATGCTTTGCACAAAGAGTTAGAACTTAGTCATAAGAAACGTACTACTGATGATCTTATGTTTACTGTTGAAACAGTATCATGCCTTGGAGCATGTGGACTTGCACCAGTATTAAATATCAATGATAAAGTTTATGGGAAAATGACTCCAGAATCTACAGTCGAACTCTTAAATAAGTTAAGGGAGGAAGCATAGATGAAGATTAACAGTATAAAAGAACTTATAGGTATATCTCAGAGATATAAAAATGCCCTTGAGAAACAAAGCAAACATATATTAGTTTGTGGAGGAACTGGATGTGTTGCAGGTGGATCTATTGATATTTATAATGAGTTAAAAAGATTAATAGCTGAGAAGGGTTTATTAGCTAAGGTGGAATTATATGATGAAGATAAAGGAATAGGTGTAAAAAAATCTGGGTGCCATGGATTTTGTGAAGCAGGTCCATTGGTTAGAATTGAACCTGATAAATTTTTATACTTAAAAGTAAAATTAGAGGATTGCGAAGAAATTGTAAACGAAACCTTGATAGAGGGTAAACCAATAGAAAGGCTTATGTATAAGGCAGAAGATAAGATTTATCATATGCAAGAAGAAATACCTTTTTATAAATCTCAAACTAGAATTGTTTTAGAGCATTGTGGACATATTGATGCTGAATCTATACAGGAATATATTGCATATGGAGGATATCAGGCTCTAGCTAAAGTTCTTGATAATATGACACCGGAAGAAGTATGCAAGGAGATAGCTGATGCAAATCTTAGGGGAAGAGGCGGTGGAGGATATCCAGCAGGTAAAAAATGGTCCCAGGTACTTTCCTATCCTAGTGATATGAAATATGTTATATGTAATGGTGATGAGGGAGACCCAGGTGCATTTATGGATAGATCACTTATGGAAGGAGATCCTCATAATATAATTGAAGGTATGGCTATAGCGGCCTATGCCACTGGAGCTTCTGAAGGATATATCTATGTTAGGGCAGAATATCCATTAGCTGTAGCTAGACTTAATAAGGCTATAGAGCAAGCAAGGGAAGTAGGATTATTAGGTAAACATATTCTAGGTACAGGATTAAACTTTGACCTTCATGTAAATCAAGGAGCAGGGGCTTTCGTATGTGGTGAAGGTAGTGCCCTTATTGCTTCAATAGAAGGTGAAAGAGGAATGCCTAGGGTAAAGGCAAAAAGAACTGTAGAAGAAGGACTTTGGAGAAAGCCTACAGTTCTAAACAATGTTGAGACATTTGCCAATGTTAGACATATAATCATGAATGGCTCTGAATGGTACAAGTCCTATGGAACAAAAGGTAGCCCGGGTACAAAGGCTTTTGCACTTACTGGAAATGTAAATAATACTGGACTTATTGAAGTACCAATGGGGACAACCCTTAGGGAGATAATCTTTGATATAGGTGGAGGAATAAAAGATAATAAAAAGTTTAAAGCCGTACAAATAGGTGGACCATCAGGTGGATGTCTAACAGAAGAACATCTAGATATGGCACTAGACTTTGATTCATTAACAGAAGCAGGTGCTATGATAGGCTCTGGTGGAATGGTAATAATGGATGAAGATACCTGTATGGTAGAAGTAGCAAGATTCTTTATGAACTTTACCCAAAATGAATCCTGTGGTAAATGTGTTCCTTGTAGAGAAGGCACTAAGATTATGTTAAATATTTTAGAGAAAATTGTAGCAGGTAAGGGAACAGTTGAAGATTTAGATTTACTTGAAGAATTAGCAGATACAATAGCAAATACGGCACTTTGTGGACTTGGAAAAACTGCTGCAAATCCTGTAGTTAGCTCATTAAAATACTTTAGAGACGAATATTTAGCCCATGTGGTGGACAAGAAATGTCCAACAAAGACTTGTCAAGGACTAAAGGTAATAAAAATCATTCCTGAACTTTGTAAAGGATGCGGTAAATGTAGGTTAATTTGTCCTGTTAATGCAATTTCTGGAAAAATAAGAGAACCATTTACAATTGATCCTAATGTATGTATTAAATGTGGTGTTTGCTTTGAACATTGTGCATTTACAGCTATAAAGGAGGCATAGGCTATGGGTACTATGATAATAGATGGTAGAAAAGTAGAATTTGATCAGGAAAAAAACATATTGGAAGTAGTAAGAAAAGCTGGTATTAATTTACCAACATTTTGCTATCACTCTGAGTTAAGTATCTATGGTGCTTGTAGAATGTGTATAGTAGAAGATAAGTGGGGAAGCACCTTTGCTTCTTGTTCTCAATTACCAAAGGATGGTATGGAGGTATTTACAAATACTCCTAAGGTGCAAAAATACAGAAAAACAATACTAGAAATGATATTAGCAAACCATGATAGAGATTGTACTGCTTGTGATAGAACTGGAAAATGTGAACTTCAAGAATTGGCAATTAGATTTGGTATTAAGGACATTAGATTTGACCATATTGGAAAGAGACTTCCAATAGATAAATCTAGTTTAAGCATAATTAGAAATCCAAATAAATGTATTTTATGTGGTGACTGTGTAAGAGTATGTGAAGAAGTACAAGGGGTAGGAGCTTTGAGCTTTGCACATAGAGGTTCAAACATGACAGTATCACCTGCATTTGATAGAGATATTGCTGAGGTAAACTGTGTAAACTGTGGACAATGTAGAGCGGTTTGTCCTACTGGAGCAATTATCATAAAAAATGATAATAGTAAGGTATGGGAAGCAGTTCACGATAAATCAAAAAGGGTAATAGCACAAATAGCTCCAGCAGTAAGAGTAGCTTTAGGAGAAGAATTTGGATTAGAGCCTGGTGAAGTGACAGTAGGTAGAATAGTAGCAGCTCTTAAGACGCTAGGTGTTGATGAAGTCTATGACACTGCCTTTGCTGCAGATATGACTGTAATAGAAGAGAGTAAGGAATTTGTAGAGAGATTGATTTCAGGTGAAAATCTACCATTATTTACTTCCTGTTGTCCAGGATGGGTTAAATTTGCAGAAAATAAATTTCCAGATATAGTAAATAATATTTCTACTTGTAAATCTCCACAGCAGATGTTCGGAGCAGTTATAAAGGAATATTATAAGGAAAGAGATAAGAAGGAAGGCAAAGAAACCATAATGATTTCAGTAATGCCTTGTACTGCTAAAAAAGCGGAAGCAGCTAGAGAAGAATTTGAGCATGAAGGTATCAGAGATGTAGACGTAGTAATTACGACTCAAGAGCTAGCACTTCTTATTAGAGAAGCAGGAATTATCTTTGATAAATTAGAAGAAGAAGCTTTTGACATGCCATTTGGATTAGCAAGTGGAGCAGGAATAATATTTGGAGCTACTGGTGGAGTTACTGAAGCTGTAGTTACAAGACTTCTAAGAGATAAACCAGACCATTCAGCAAAAGACATATTATTTAATAGTGTGAGAGGAATGGATAATATAAAGGAAGCTATATTTAATGTAGATGGAAAAGAAGTTAAGATTGCCATAGTACATGGACTAAAGAGTGCGGACGAATTGATAAAGCAAATTAAAGCAGGAGAAAGACATTATGATTTCATAGAAGTAATGGCTTGTCCAGGTGGATGTATAGCAGGTGGAGGGCAGCCAGTTCCAATGAATTCAGAGATGAGAAAAGAAAGAACTAAAGGGCTTTATAAACTTGATAGAACATCACATATTAAGAGCTCAGAGAAAAATCCATTGGTAATGTCATTATTTGAAGAAATGATAAAGGATAATCATGAATTATTACATGTGCATAAAAAGGCCGATGCCAATTGTAAAATGTAAATTGAGATAGTATAATTATTGGCAGTATGAAGTTTATATCGTACTGTCAATTTTAATACTTAAAATAAACTTAAGAAGAGGATAGTTAAATGAAGATAATAAATTTAATAGACAAGCTATATGAAACTAATAATTTGGAGTATGACGAGCTAGCATATTTACTTCAAAATATAGAAGAAACTGGCAAAGACTATCTCATAGAAAAAGCCCATGAAACAAGGATGAAGGTATATGGAGATAAGGTCTATATGAGAGGTCTAATAGAATTTACAAACTATTGCAAGAAGGGCTGTAAATACTGTGGTATAAGTGGGACCAATAAAAATATAGATAGATATAGACTTAGTTTAGAAGAAATACTCCTATGCTCTGAAATGGGATATAACTTAGGCTATAGGACCTTCGTACTACAAGGTGGAGAGGATAACCATTATTCAGATGATATGATAATTGACGTTATAACTGCCATAAAGACTAAATATCCTGATGTTGCCATAACTCTTTCAATAGGCGAGAAATCCTATGAGTCCTATGAGAGATACTATAAGGCAGGGGCAGATAGATACCTTCTCCGACATGAAACGGCCAGCAGAGAATTATTTGATAGGATACATACTAATTCAAACTATGATAATAGAATAGAATGTCTATGGAATCTAAAGAAAATAGGATATCAAGTAGGGGCAGGATTTATGGTTGGAATACCAACACAAACCAAAGAGGATTTAGCTAAGGATTTATTGTTTTTAAAGGAATTAGATCCTGAAATGGTAGGTATAGGTCCTTTTATTCCACATAAGGATACTATTTATAAAGATGAACAAGGAGGCACTCTTGAAGACACTATTACTATGATTGCTTTAACTAGATTGTTTTTACCATCTTCACTATTACCAGCAACAACAGCCTTAGGTACAATACATCCCTTAGGACGAGAACAGGGTATAAAGGCAGGAGCAAATGTAGTGATGCCAAATCTTTCACCTACTAGTGTTAGAGAAAAATATTCATTATATGATGGTAAGATTTGTACTGGAGATGAAGCAGCAGAATGCAGAAATTGCATAGAGAAAAGAATAGTATCATCAGGATTTTCCATAGATATGTCTAGAGGAGATAATATAAAGTGGAGGGGAAAAGATGATTAGCCATGAACTCATATACAATTTATTAGAAGAAGCAAAAAATGCAACAAAGGAAGATATTAAAGAAATATTAAATAGAGCAAGAAATAAGGAAGGGTTATCTCATAAGGACATAGCTATTTTGCTTCAAGCAGAGGGTGAAGATGATTTAAAAGAAATCTTCAAAATAGCAGGTGATATTAAAAAGAAAATATATGGAAATCGAATTGTAATATTTGCCCCTCTCTATCTAAGTGATTATTGTGTAAATAACTGCGTTTACTGCGGATACAATAGAAGCAACAATTTTGATAGAAGAAAACTTAGTAGAGAAGAAATACAAGAAGAAGTAAAGCTATTGGAAAAGATGGGACACAAGAGACTAGCCTTAGAAGCAGGAGAAGACCCAGTGAACTGTGATATAGACTATATGGTAGATGCCATAAAAGCTATATATGAAACTCAAAATGATAAGGGAGCCATTAGAAGAGTTAATGTAAATATAGCATCAACTACAGTTGAAAATTATAGGAAACTAAAGGAAGCAGGTATAGGGACTTATATATTATTTCAAGAAACCTATCATAAGCCTACCTATGAAAAAATGCATCTAAATGGACCAAAAGCAAATTATGAATATCATTTAACTGCATTTAATAGAGCTATGGAAGCTGGCGTAGATGATGTAGGGGCAGGAGTATTGTTCGGATTATATGACTATAAGTTTGAAGTACTAGCTTTAATGCTTCATAATGAATACTTAGAAAACAAATATGGAGTAGGCTTCCACACAATCTCAGTACCAAGACTTAAAAAAGCTGAAGGAATGGAATTAAGTTTGTTCCCTCATATAGTTACAGACCATGAATTCAAAAAAATAGTTGCTATAATAAGACTAGCAGTTCCATTTACAGGCATTATCCTATCTACAAGAGAAAGCCATGAAATGAGAAAAGAAGTAATAGAATATGGAGTATCGCAAATAAGTGCTGGATCCTGTACAGGTGTAGGTGGATATAAGGAAAATGAAGAGGGAAAAGGAAAACCTCAATTTGAGGTATCAGATAATAGAAAACCCTTTGAAGTAATCAAAGAATTAATAGATGAGGGACATGTACCTTCCTATTGCACAGCTTGCTATAGAATGGGTAGAACTGGAGACAGATTTATGCAACTAGCAAAATCGGGACAGATACAAAATGTCTGTGGACCTAATGCACTTATGACGTTGCTAGAATATGCATTAGATTATGGTGACGAAGAACTTCAAAACTCAGTAGATAATATGATAAATAGAGAAATATTAAAGATAGAGAGAGAAGATATAAAAAATCTTCTTAAAGAAAAAGTAGCTAGAATTAAAGAAGGTGAAAGAGACTTATATTTATAAATTAGGAGAATTGCTATGAATAACACACCAAAAGGAAATAGAAAGCATATAGGATTATATGGAAAGAGAAATGCAGGTAAATCATCTATAATGAACGCTATTATAGGACAAGAAATATCTTTGGTTTCAGATATAAAAGGAACTACAACAGATCCAGTATCTAAAGCAGTAGAATTAATTCCCTTTGGTCCTGTAGTGTTTATAGATACAGGAGGAATAGATGATGAGGGGGAGTTAGGAAACTTAAGAGTAGAGAAAACTATAAAGACATTGGAAAAGGTGGACCTTGCAATTTATGTAATGGAGATAAATGATATAGATGAAGAATCTTACTTGGAATTTATAAATGAGTTTAAGAAAAGAGATATTCCCTATATTACAGTTATCAATAAAATTGATATAATGTGCAAGGAAATATTAGAAGAGATTGAGAAAAAATGTGATAGCGTGGTATTTGTATCTACAAAGTATAATAACACTATAGCTACTTTAAAGGATGAGATAATAAAAAGACTTAATGTAGAAAAAGAGGAAGAGACTTTAATAGGAGATATTGTTCCCTATGGTGGTAAGGTAATAATGGTAGTTCCCATAGACGGAGAAGCACCAAGGGGAAGGCTTATTTTACCTCAAGTGCAGCTAATAAGAGACTGTTTAGACCATGGAATAAAATCCTATGTAGTAAGAGATACAGAATTAGCCTCAGCAATAGAGGATTTAGAGGATATAGATCTTGTAGTCACAGACTCTCAAGCCTTTAAGGAAGTAGATAAAATAGTACCAGAAAATATAAATCTAACAAGTTTTTCAATAATTATGGCAAGACAAAAAGGTGATTTGAATATATTTTTAGATGGAATAAGGACTATTGAAAAACTAAAAGAAAGAGAAATACCTAAGATACTAATTATGGAAAGCTGTTCCCACAACACCTCCCATGAAGATATAGGAAAGGTAAAGATTCCAAAGCTATTAGTCAAACATCTAGGCAAAGAATTGGACTTCCACTTTAGAATGGGAGAAGACTTCCCTAATGATTTAGAAACCTATGATTTGGTGATCCACTGTGGGTCTTGTATGCTGAATAAGAAGACTATGGAAACTAGGATGAGAATTTGCAGTGATAAAGGAATACCTATAACTAATTATGGTATAGTATTGGCTTATTTAACAGGAATACTTAATAGAGCTGTGAAGGTATTTATTGGGACAGAGGGACAGGAGTAGCGTCCCAGATAATGAATATAGCGAAGGCATTCGGTTGGAAAACTGGATGCCTTTTTGTGATGAAAAAATATTTCACAAAAATAGAGGAATCTGCAGATATTTGGAGAATAAGTAATATTAGGATATTAATGTAACGCAATAATGTATACAAATTATAGTAAATTAGATTGATATAACAGTTAGAAGGAGTAAATGAACTTAGGGTAAAGGAGATATTTGCGACATGGAACATGAAATATTCAATATTGGAATGATTAGGAACAGTTGGAAATACAGACTAGATTGGATATTAGATGACATATGTCGTGAAAGCAATAGTTAATGGAAATTCCTTAAAAAATTTTATTGAAATGATAGCGATTGGTATAGCGACAAATAGTAATTTGTCGCTGTGTTGACACATTATATTTATGGAGGGATATTCTTATGTTTTTAGAAACAGAACGGCTTGTTTTGCGTAAGTTTCAGGAAGATGATTTTGATGATTTCTGCGAATACGCAATGGATGATGAAATGTGCCGAATGATGGGTAGGAGGCTGATGCACTCCAGAGAAGATGCTCGTTGGAATTTTGATTGGCTCAAAGACAAAGAAGAACGATGCTATGGGTTAGTGTATAAGGATACAGGTAGAATTATTGGGAATCTCACTGTTTGTGCTGTTCCCACGAAACTTTTAGAATTAGAGAAATTAAAATGCAAAGTGGGAAAAAGCATGTCCTTCTCCATTTCCAAGAGATATCAGCGTAAAGGTTTGATGCTAGAAGCAGTAAATGCTGCGGTTAAGCACCTATTTTACATAGAAGGTATGGACTACATTCAATGTGGTCACTTTCCTTTTAATACTGCTTCTGAAATGCTTCAAAAGAAACTTGGTTTCGAGTATCTTACGACTCAGCGTTTTGAGGATGAAGGGATAGAAATTATTTCTATTGAAAATATCCTTTGGAAAGGCAGATAACACCTCAGTGACAAATTTTAATTTATTATTCAGTTAATTTACAATGTGATAGGTTTGAAAAGGAGAATATATTATGAGCGTAAAAATAATGCATCATGTCTGTATTCAGACAGAAAAGTATAATGAATCACTTCAATTTTATACTAAAATATTAGGATTTGAATTAGTTAAAGAAACGGCAAATTTTCATAAACGAGATTTTAATACATGGTTAAGATTGGGTACATTTATGATTGAGTTGCAGACTGGTAAAAGAGGAGATAAATTAAGTAATTGGAGTTCATTAAATCAAGGTATAGTACATATGTGTTTTTTAGTCGATAATGTTCATGAAGAATTTGATAGGATTAAAAAATTAGGTTATACCAATTTCAAGATTAAAAATGATGAAGAAATCTATAAAGTTGAAGATGGATATTTATTTAAGATTAAGGCACCAGAAGGTACAGAAATTGAAATTAGAGATATTATGATTTAAAGATCTAAATGGAGTTAATATCTATTAGGTTACAATCCTCTCCTTTTGTTATCGGTGAATTTTTTAGGTGAAATTTGCATTGAGAATAAATGATATATAGGAGTGAACTGATGTGCATATTGGAATGCCAACTTTAGTGGAATTAGACAATTTAATAGATAATGTAAAGGTTTGTTGTAACCTTGGTTTGAATTTTATTGAAATAAATATGAATTTGCCTGAATATCAAATTAATAGATTAGATCCTAAGGAACTTCGGTTATTACAGAAGGAAAATAATATATTTTTTACATTTCACTTACCGGAAGATCTAGAGATAGCACATTTTAATACGAAAATACGAGAAGCACATTGGCATACCGTGTTTGAAACAATAGAATTAATGAAAGAAATAGATAGCCCAATCCTAAATATGCATATGAGTAAGGGGATATACTTTACTTTACCAGCAAAAAAGATATTTTTATATGAAAGATATTATGATGATTATTTGTTAGCTTTTAAATTGTTCAGTAAGCAAGTGGCTGACTTAATAGGAAATTCAAATATAAAATTAGCAATTGAAAATACGGGAATATTTAATACAAAATATATTACTAATATACTTGACCTTTTATTACAAAAAAATGAATTTGCATTAACATGGGATATTGGGCATGATTTTTCTAGTGGTAATAAGGATAGGAACTATATACAAGATAATATAAGTAAGTTAAAACACATGCATCTTCATGATGCTAAGGGTCTAAATAATCATTTAGTATTATATGATGGAGAAGTAAATATAAATAAATTTCTAGAGATTGCATCTGAAAGACAAATAGCTGTAGTAGTTGAAACAAAAACCCTTGCAGGTTTGAAAGAATCTATTTATAGATTAAAAGAACAAGGGTATTCCTTTTAGGTCTTGGCAACAACAGCATATAACATTGTATTTGCGGGACAGGGTGCAATAGAAAAAACTCTTAGGGGGTAGGTTTAGTGTCCCATATAGTAAAAGTACTTACTAAATTGAGGGGATAAATTATCTTGGAAGATGAAAGTATGAAAAATAAAAGGGCATGGGAGCATCGTGCTTATGAATTTTGGAGTTTGCGTGATGTAGTCTGGATGTTATGATCTTATATTTTGTAAGATATGGAAAGGGAGGATTTATGGTGGGAATAAAATGGCCTTTTTAAAGGCAGTAGAATATATTTCAAAACAAAAAATCATAGTGAATTTAGATGAGGAATATTTACATTTTAGAAGATATTATGAGATGTTTTTTTAAGAATTGAAAGGAGTATGATGATATGAAGATTTTAATTAAACGTTTAAATAAAGCTTTTGACTTAACTCTTGATCTAGTACGTTCCATTAATGACGATGATTTGAAACTAAAACTAATGGGGATACCTTCAAATACTATAGGGGAACAACTTTGGTGCATAATTGGAGCTAGAGAAAGTTACTTAAAAGCAATAATTAATGGGGGATGGATTGGTTTTTCCTCTTCACTTGATGATACCACATCAAAAGATAAAGTTATATCATGCCTTAAAAAAAGTGCAGAAGATAGCTTGAAATATTTAAATAACGTTGAATTGAATGAAGTGCAAATGGAGTTACTCTTAATTTTGTTAGAACATGAAATTCTACATCATGGTCAGTTAATTCGATATATTTACGGAAACAAATTAACTTTTCCTAAAAGTTGGAATGAAAGATATACAGTCTAAGATTATGTTTTTTAGAAAGGGGCATATATATGGCAAAATATGAAAGAAGATTGAAAGGAAATTTTGATGAGCTATTGAGTTGGTTACACAAAGACATTACTAATGGTAGTGCTTCAGTTAGTTATGAAGATGGGAGTGATATTAACATAGGAGAGATAAAACTGGCTGTCCGGGTATATGAGAGATATAGTATGGCGGGAGGTAATCGGGTAAGCCTTAATATTACAATCCTTGGAAATGGAGAAAATATATTTGTTTCTGCTATTACCTCTGGAGGTAGTCAGGCAGTTTTTTTCAAAATTAATACAATAGGTGAAGAGACATTTCTAGAATTATGCAGTAAGTCAGTGGAAAACTATATACTAAGGCATTAGGATATACATTAGTGATTGAAAGCAAAGGAGTATTTTTATGACAAATATTAATATTAAATTACTTGATGAATCATATGAAAAAGAACTTTTTAGATTTGAACTTGAAAACAGAACTTTTTTTGAAAGAAAATCTCTGTCAAGAGGCAGTAGTTATTATGATTTTAATAATTTCAGAACAATAATAAAGGAATTAATTGAGGAACAAAAAAAGGACCTAGTATATATGTATTTAATAATAGATGATAATGGAGAAATTGTTGGTAGAGTAAATCTAGTATCAATAATAAGGGGAAATCTTAATAAAGCTGAACTAGGCTATAGAATGGCTGAAAAACACCAAGGGAAAGGATATACAACAAGAGCTGTGAAACTTGTTTTAGATGAAGCGGCCAATAATCACAAATTACATAGAATAGAGGCAGGTACATCATCTGATAACATAGGATCACAAATAGTTTTGATTAAAAATGGATTTCAATTTGCTGGACGTTATAATAAATATATTTATCAAAATGGGGAATGGAATGATAGTGTAAATTTTGAGAAAATACTTGATTAAACTTCTGTGTACAGACATGGGATGGAGGGAGCTGTAGTTGGCATGGATTAGAAGTTTGGGGTAATATGGATAAAAGTTCATGGACGTGGTAAATACTTGGATGTTATAGGGTGCCTTAATATCAATCCGGAGTTTTTAGGAGGAAAAATAATGAAACAAGTAATATTTAAAAATTCAAGAAACTTAAAGTTAGTAGGAAACCTATATCCATCTAATCAAAAATCGATAATCATAATGTGCCATGGCTTTATGTCAAACAAATATTCAAGAGGGCGTTTTGAGAAACTTGCTATGGCTTTCAACGATTGTAATTTTAGTGCTTTATCTTTTGACTTTAGTGGGTGCGGAGAAAGTGATAATGATAGTTTGACTATTGAAAAAGAAGTAGATGATTTAAGATCTGCTATTTCATATATAAAGTCAAAAGGATATGAAAAAATTGCAATATATGGACATAGCCTAGGAACTCTAATCTGTTTAAAAAGTTGTACTCCTGAAATAATAACAATGGTTTTATCAGGAGCTTTAACTGGTTCTATGAAATATAACTGGAATGACTTCTTTACTAAAGAACAAATGGAAGAATTGAAGGAAAAAGGATATATAACAGAATATACATCTGAAGAAGCAAGAGATACGATTATAATTGATAGAAAAATATTAGAAGGATTTGAAATAATTAATCAAAGAGAATTATTAAGTGAAGTTAAATGCCCAGTATTACTAATCCATGGAGACAATGATGAGGAAGAAAATTTACTTTATGAAAGATCAAAAGTAGCAATTAAATTACTTTCAGCTGATTCACAAATAGAAGTTATTAATGGAGCAAACCATAGTTTTCTTGATCATTTTGACATATTAGTTAAATTGACAGTTGATTGGTTTAAGAAATATCTTTAATGGTATAGTTATGAGTAACGACGTAAGATTTCAGAAATCAAGGAATCCTATAACAATGTATTTCCTGGGGCTAGATATAGGTCCAGTAAAGGGATGTGGCAAATACTTGTCGTTATAAGGCATAAATAACAAGGGGAGAATTATTATGGATAAAAATATTTTGAATGAAGGTAAGAAATTTCTCGTTTCTTATTTAAAAGATAAGGCAGTTGATTATGAAACGTATCATCCTTGGCGTAAAAGTTGGCAATTTATTGTTTTACATTCACTTAGAGTTGAGGGTTATGTTAAAAAGATTTTGGATATTGAGAATCATGATTTATCTCAGGATGAAGTATTGCTGACTCAGTTAGCGGCAATTTTACATGATATAGGTAGGATTCATAAAAGAGAAGAACATGCAATATTGGGGAGAGATATTGTATATAATTGGTTAAGAGAAAACAATGAAATATCTGAGAATATAAGGGAATCAAATAGATTATTATATTTAATTGAAAAACATTCGAATAAAGAAGAGGATGAGGAGGATTATTGTTTGAAGGTATTGAGAGATGCTGATGTTCTGGATGAAATTGGTGCAATGTCAATATTTATGGCTTCAAATTGGATAGACAAGAGCAATCCATATTTCTTCAACTTACTATCTGATAGGATTGAAAATTTAGAAATAAGTTTTTGTCAAAAATCACTTAAGCTATTGAACACTGAAAGCGCAAGATTGATCTTAAACGAAAAAAGAAAATTTATAACCAATTTTGTAAATCAATTAAAAGATGAATTAAATGGGACAGAATTGTTTGGACAAGTTAATATTGAAGATTATTTTGAGGCTCTGTAAAGAACAAAATGTTAGATGACTTCATTATGTGAAATTGTTTATTACCTATGGTTTTATTTATGGAGTCAAAAGCATAGGGATTTATATTAACAATATGAAGCTCCTAGTATTGATCATGACTTAACACAGCATGACAGCTAGCACATATACTTTAATATTTTCATGATATTAAAGATTTGAAGATTGCTAATCTTTGTGGATCAAATGGGCGAAAAGCTGTTCCATTAGCAATTATGGGTGCAAAGGTGACAATATTTGATATATCAGAAGAAAATATGAAATATGCTTTTGAATTAGCGAAAAGTGCAGATACGTCAATTGATTATGTCGTGGGCGACATTTATGGTATAGATATTCAAAAATATAAAGACTATTTCGATATATTATACTTAGAAGGTGGCATTTTACATTATTTTACCTATATTAATCAATTTACTGAAATACTGTATCAAATTTCTAAGAAAAATGCAAAACTTATACTAAGTGATTTTCATCCCTATAGAAAGATAATTCCAATAGGGCAAGGAGGAGAAAGTTCATTACACACAGGTGGAAACTATTTTGATTGTGATATACATGATGGTGAAGTAGCCTATGCAAGCCAATTTGATAAAGATGAACAGAATGACTTTCCAACTTGTCAGTTAAGATACTATACATTAAGTGAGATAATTAATGCTGTAATTTGTGCTGGATTTGTAGTGAAAGAGTTTGATGAGTATCCAAGTTTGAGTGATAGCAAAATCCCAGGAGAGTTTACTATTTATGCAGAAAAATTAGAATAAGCAAACAGCAAAAAAGATGACTGATATTAAAATCTGCCTATAACATATCTAATATGGTAGTTTTACTGGGGTATAATCCTAGATTAGTATCAGTATATTTATAGGACACTTGGTTGAAAGGCCAAGTGTTTCTTAATATTGTGAAAGTTTTCATATAAAAAAATAAAGGAATATAGAAAGATTTGTAGAATAATTAATATAGGTGCTTATGTAGAAGTGGTAGTGTTTTAAAAGTAGAGTAGGAAAGGATGCTCCTATAACTAACAATATTAAATAAAGGTGTGGAATTTATAAGAAAGTTAATATTTTGAGGAAGAGAAAGGTGAATGACTATGATAGAATATTTAGGCAAAGAAATAACAGTAAGGATTGATAGGCCAATGGGAAGTAAGCATCCTGAACATAATTTTATATATCCAATAAATTATGGATATATTGAAGTTACTAAAGCAGGAGATAGGGAGAAGATTGAAGTCTATGTTCTTGGTGTATTTGAGCCTGTAAGTAGCTTTAAGGGGAAGGTTATTGGTATCATAAAGAGGAACAATGATGTGGAGGACAAGCTAGTAGTCGCAAAAGAGCTAAATAGTTATGATAAGTATCAGATTAAGGCTTTAACTGAATTTCAAGAGAGATTTTTTGACAGTGAAGTAATAACTTTAGATTATTTAAGAAGTTCAATTAGGAATACTGTACGAGGGATATTAAGGAGAGAAAATAAAGTTTTAGTCCTTGAAGAGGAATATAAAGGTGAAGTATATTATTATTTGCCAGGTGGAGGAATAGAGTTTTTAGAAACTAGTGAAGATGCACTAAAACGAGAGATGAAAGAAGAACTTAATATAGATATAGCAGACTATCACCTATTACATATAATAAGTAACATATTTGAAATAGATGGTATAAAGGCCCATGAAATAGTTCAGATATATGAGATTTATAATATAGATAACGAAAAGTTAATTGATGGGACAATAATGGAAGGAGATATAATGCCCTGTAGAATGAAATGGATTGAAATTTATGAGCTCATAAATGGAGTTAAAAAATTCTATCCTGAAGGGTTGATTAAATTATTGTAATTATTTAATTTCGCCTATGGAGAAGAGGAGGATTATGGATACAAAAATAGCTAGAATTTTCTATAATGCTTCTGGGATTACATCACAAGTTGATCCTTTAAACAAAGATTCTCAAATTGCTGTAGAGTGATAGAAATCAAAAGGAAGTGAAGAAAGTGGCAAAAACAGCTAATGAAATTCAAAAAGAGAGAATTAAGGAAATTGAAGAAAAGGCTTCACAGTTATTAGAAAAGTGTTCGGTTGTTACTCTTGCTTCTATTAATGAAAACGGATATCCACGCGTATGTGCCATAACAAAAATAAGAAATAATGGTTTTTCTGAAATCTATTTCATGACATCAAAACGATCTCATTTAACTGGAAAAGCAACTCATTTTGAGAATAATACTAAAGCAAGTGTTTGTTATTATCTTGATGGTGATAGTGTTACACTAATTGGTAATGTTGAAATAGTAAAGGATATGGATGAGAAAAGAAAGTTTGATAATGATTGTGATAGGAAGTTCTTCAAGAAAGGGATTGAAGATCCTAAATGTTATTTGTTGAAGTTTCGAACTAATGAAGCAACATTTTGGATTGATGGCAAATTTAGGACATGTAAATATAAGTCTAATAAGTAATATAGATCACGAAGTAACATTGTGGGATAACTCCCACAAAACACATAAAAAACGTAAAAAATTGGAGGGCGATAAATAATGAATAAAGAAGATATTCAAGCAATATTTATCGACAGAGATGGTACTCCCTATATTCTCTTTCACAAATCAACCAGGAATTTCAAGGGGAGAGGCAAAAGTTTGTGATTTTGAAGAAGAATTGCTTTTATTTGGATTTGATAAGGTTTATTTATGTCCTCATCAACAGGAAGAATGTTGTAGCTGTAGAAAACCCTTACCTGGAATGTTGCAACAGGCCGCTTCTGAATATGATTTAGATTTAAGTAGATGTGTAGTGATTGGAGATAGATGGACAGATTTAGTTGCTGCAAATGAGGTAGGAGCAGTAAAGATATTGGTAAGAACAGGAGCAGGTGAGAAGGAATTAATGAAGTTAAACAATAATGAGTTTTTTGGTAAATGGGCAGAAGTTCAGCCTGATTACGTAGCTAAGGATTTAGAGGATGCAATAAACTGGTTATTAAGGATATGAAAGAAAATCACATAAGATTTGAAAGGAGAATTTAAATGGAAAATGTACGCATTTATGAAATTCCTAATTGTAAAATGGTAGCCTCTCAATGTGGTATGTTTGGTGATGGGAAACTTGAGAAATTTGATGAATGGTTCAGTTCTTTGCCTAGAACCATGTTCCCAAGAGACTTTTTATGGTATGACAATGAGTGTGAAGGATTTGTATGGTATTACATGTATAGTGAAGGGATGGAAATACCTGATGAGTTTAATGTCATTGATTTTTCAGGGGGATTATATGCTGTTGCTACTGGTGTAGATGGAGAAGACAGTGAGGATGTAATAACTGCAATTAAAAACTTCATTAAAGAAAAAGGTTGTTTTGAGGAAGATATCTCTCGTGCATACCTAGGTAATATTCCGACACCACCATCAGCTGGAGAAGCAATGGGATATAACCAAATGGATTATTATGTACCAATAAAAACAAAGTAATATGATATCAAAGGATGTTGTACTCTTAAGCCATAGAGGATAAAGCGTCTATATTAATGATTTTATAAGAATTCAAAGGACAGTGAAGATATGGAACTAAACTTGGTCCATATTAAGTAGAGTTTTGATATGTTGATAGGAGAGATATTATGAATAGCATAAATTTCGATTATAAAGTTATTGGTACCGGGAATTCTACACTTATCATAGAGACAGGCATAGGTAATTCATTTTATGATTGGTATCCATTTATTGAAGAGATAAAAGATTATTTTACGGTTATTATTTATCACAGACAAGGTTATGGAAAGAGTGATGTTCCAATATATCCAAGTACTACAAGGAATATAGCATCTGAACTAAATATGCTAATCAAAAAAATTGGAATCAAAGATAAGTATATATTAATGGGGCATTCATTTGGTGGTTTATGCGTGCAACAGTATGTGAAGATGTATCCTAATGAAATCAAAGCTATAGTTTTATTAGATTCAACTTCGTATAACTTAGAGGAATTAGAAAATCTTAAGACACCAGTAATAAACTCTAGATGTTCAATAGAAAAGATGGTTGATTTCTGCAATGACCTATCACTTAAGTTGAAAGAAGAGCTTATTAATGAGAATTTGGATATGATTTCTAAATATGAAAAGTATGTGAAAAGTGAAGAACTAAAAGATGTTATTGATTTTTTTGGAAATCCAAAGCTTTATAAAACTGTATCAGATGAGTTTGCAAATTGGATACATGATGGAGAAGATATAAAAAGTATGCCTGAATTTCCTAATATTCCACTAATAGTAATTGCACGTGATAAGAAGTTTGCAGTTAATAATTGGATGAAACATGGAATACCAGAGGAAGAAGCGACTAAGCATGAAGACAAGTGGAATCAGCTACAAAAAGAACTAGCATTACTATCTAATAAGGGGAGATTTATAGCTGCTTCAGATAGCGATCACCTAATCTACATGGACAGGCCAGATATAGTAATTGATTGTTTAAAGTCATTAATTTAACAGGCGCTATTTTAGATACTTTCACATATGGAATCTACGGAGTAGTATTATAAAATGGAGGGGAATTATGCAAATAGGATGTCTAGCAAGATATTTTAATTGTTATGAAGAAGAAGTAAAATTTGCTAAAGATAATAACTTTCAATTTATGCAAATTTGGTATGATAGAAAAGGAATTGCACTAAATAAAGATTCTAACCCAGTAGAAACAATTAAAGCTCATGGTTTTCCAACGATAATTCATGCAGTTTTAGATATAAATGAATTTGAAGAACATGTACCAAAGTTAGTTGAGATACTAAAATATTTAGAACATAATGAGCTGATAATTCATCCCGTATGTGAAAGTGAAGAAATAACTAAAAATACAATATATAAGCTATCAGACAAAGTAAGGTTTGCTTTAGGAGAGTTAGAAAAAGAAAATATTACTTTATATTTAGAAAATAATAGCAGATTAGATCCAATTTTTAATGAATCAAAGGATATAGAGATTATTTTTAAACAAAATCCAAATTTAGAGTTTCTTCTTGATATAGCTCATATAGATAATTACGAACATCTTGAATCAATGATTAAAATAAAGTCCCCTAAAATACTGCATATTGCTGATAGACGTCTTGAGGAAGTTCATGAACATTTACCTATAGGACAAGGCAATATAGATTATAAATATGTTTTTACTAATATATTGAATAAATTTAATGGCAGGATAATTTTAGAGATTGTACAAAGTTCAGAGGATATAATTGACTCAAGAGATAAAATAGGAGAGTATTATAAAAATAAGTAGATTTTCTAGATTCTAAAAATCTATAGAAAAATTTGCTATATAGGAGCTTGGTAGGTATCTGAAATATAAAGCATTAGATAACATAAAGCTAATGAGAAAGTAGGGGAAAAATGATTTTAAAGGTAATTGGAAAATATATCATTATTTCTATGGTGATTTGTTTTTTATATGGAATTAATATCTTATCAATTGTTACACTTAGAAAGTTTTATAAAGAGGACTTTAAAGGTTCATATCTATTTCAACTTTGGAGTTTAGTTTTATTTTTAATAATTTGGTATTTAAGTCCGTTGGAAATATTTGTTTTTGAAGTTCATAACTTATGGAGTTTGAAAAATATCTTATTAATATTTGTAGCAGTAATACCCACTTCAATTATTATATATAAGGGAAAAAGCAAACTTAATAACCCTTTAAAAAATTTTTTAAATGGAGCCACAATGGAAATACCACAAAGATTATTAACTCAAAATTTATTTGCCATTTTAGGAGTAAATACAGTTGTTTATGGAGAGTTAACATCAGGGATAGTTTTAAATGCCTTGATTTGGGTGCAATTTATAATCGTACAAGAAATTATAAATAAGAAGAAAATTTCTTTTAAGATTGTATCAGAAATTACTGCATCCTTTTGGTTCTCAATATGGGTGGGGATTTTGTATAGTATTACAGGGAACATAGTAATTGCAATGGTAACACATGGTTTACAAAGGGTTGTTACCCATGAGATTAGAAAAAGGATGGACAAGCATAATAATGAGTTAAAAGGTGCAGGACTATTATAAAATTTATCTGGAGGAGAGAATATGTATCATGCTATTATTGAACAAACACGAGAATATGAGAATAGAGTGAAGTTTGATCCGATAAGAAATATTTTTTATGAAACAGAATCAAAAAGTCTTGCATATGTGCGTAATTTCCCTTATCCATATGGGTGGATTAAAGAATCTGGAACACCGCCAGGACCTCACTTGGATGTTATTTTATTATCATCAAATGAATATAAGCTTGGTGATGAAATACTAATTAAAATAGTTGGCTGCTTCGTGCGAAATGATGGAGATAGCAAATTTATAGGTATATTACCAGAACGATTAGAAACAGATTTCTTTGAATTACCTGAGGATGAAAAAGCTGATTTGAGTAGATTATATCCTCTAGTTGGTGACGGTGAAGGATGGTATGGTGCTGAGAAAGCAATGGAGATAATTAAAAACTTTTTAAGCAATATGATAGAGCATTCAATTTAAAGATTGAGTGCTTTTTCATATCTATTTTGTAGAAATTTTTTATAAAAACTTCATGGGAAATAGAGGGATATGGAAAAATTTGGCGAATAGATAATGTAGTAGAAATTCATATGTAAAAGTGAGGAGAGGAGTTTAGATGTTTGCTGAGACAATAACATATTACAATATTATTATGAAAAGTAAAAAGCAATGAAAAGGAGGGACAAGAACAAATGGCATCAAGAATGATGCATTTAGCTATATCAGAAAGAGTGGCAGAACATTTTGGTTTAGATTTGATGAGATTTAATTTAGGGAACCTATTACCTGATTTACATGAAAATACTAGAGAAGCAAAGGCTATTTCTCACTTTAGAATAGAAAGAGAACCTTACGAAGATTCAAAAGATGATGAATATCAATACTATAATTATGAGCAGTTTTTACAAAAATACGAAAATAAAATATATGATGATTTATACCTTGGGTACTATTGTCATTTGATTGCAGATGAATTATGGATACAGAATATATACATCAAATATATGCGCGATGAGAATAGGAAAAAGCGAATAGATCAACAAAATAATTACTATCATGACTATAGTAGATTAAATCAAATAATAAAAGAGAAATATAACTTAAAAATGAATGTCGTATTTGAACCTTCTCAAATATCAGAAATTGATGATAAGAAAATGCCAAAACTTAAAACTGCTTTGGAATATGATTTTAAAACAGAATATGATGATTTAGACTTACTTTTATTTGACTATAAAAACATTATGGCTTATGTTGAAGAAGCTAGTAGTACAATTGTTAAAGATTTAGAACAAAGGAATCTAAGATAGAACAGAGGGGAATGGAAATGGATACAGAATTTAATATTATTGCTGTTTTTGATAAGGACTGTGAGAATATCCTTATGTGCAAGAGAAGAAAGAATCCATATAAGGGGTTGTATAATTTAGTTGGAGGAAAGATTGAAAATGGCGAAGATGGATTGAGTGCTGCTTATCGCGAATTAGAGGAGGAAACAGGGATTTTTAAAGGCGATATTACGTTAACACATTTAATGGATTTCACATATTATTTGTCTAGTATTAAAGTTGAAGTCTACGTTGGGCGTTTAAATAAAAAGGTTATTGTATATGGAGATGAGAATGATTTAGAGTGGATAGGAATAAATCAAAATTTCTTTGATGTTTTAAGATTCGCAGGAGAAGGTAATATAGGGCATGTAATGGAACATATATATTTAGCTAAAGAAATATTATTAAAATAGATTCTAAGATTACAAAATGAGGATTACTACAGAACTATGCAATACAAAAAAAATTTTGAGAGGTAAGAATTATGAAGCATATGGAGAATAAATTTATTTTAGAAACAATTACTGAAGACTTATTTGAGAGAGTGTTAAAAATTTACGATACAAATCAGGAGTATTTCATGATTTCCATGAATGGAAAACCTTCGATGGAATCTGTTATTGAGGATAAAAATGAGATACCACCTAAATCAAGTTTGGAAGACAAAAACTATAAATTAATAATATTAAATGGTATGGATATTGGAGTTATAGATTATGTAGTGAATTATCCAGATGAAGATACAATATATATAGGTTTATTTATGATTAATGGAGATTTCCATAGAAGTGGATATGGAAGGGAGTTTATAGAAGAATTTATACCAAGTATTAGGAGCCAAGGATTTAATAGGATAAGATTAGGTGTTTTAGATCAAAATAGAACTGGGTTTGACTTTTGGGCAATGATGGGGTTTAAGGTTGTAAAGGAGATGTTTAGTACAATTCACCCCGAAAGAAACTGGAAGATTAAAGTTATGGAAAAAATGATTTAGGTAATGAAAAGATAATTAGGGGGGATATTATATGCCATGGCCGACACATATAGTTGCTGCTGGAGGATATGTTTTTGATAAAAAAGGAAATATTCTTATAGTTAAAACTCATAATAGGGGATGGGATTGTACTGGAGGACAAATCGAAATTGGTGAAAATATTGAAGAAGGCGTCTTGAGAGAAATTTTAGAAGAAAGTGGTGTTAGGGCATCTGTTAGATGTTTAGTAGGTATATATTCCAATGTAGGACAACACCTTTACTATGATGGGATTACTCCAGTGCCTACCAAGGTTATGTTTGATTTCATATGTGATTATATTGATGGAGAGTTAACGACTTCCAATGAAACCAGCGATGTAATTTGGGTTCCCAAGAGTAAGGTATTAGAATATATTACATCTCCAGCGAGTTTGTTCAGATTTAAAAATGTGATCGAATTTGATAGTCGTATTCATTATTGTTCTTATATTACTAAGCCAGAGTTTAAAATTTTATCATCAAGATTCATTTAAAAAACTAAAATAGATCAAAATGTCTTTAGATTTTTATAATATGGGGGACAAGGTGAGAGATAAATGAAATATGGGAAAATGATAGGTGTAGGTAATACAGCAGATGTATATGAATGGGGAGAAGATAAGGTTCTTAAGCTTTTCCATCAAGGATATTCAAAGGAAGCAGTAGAAAAAGAATTTTACAATGCTAAGGCAATAATCAATATGGATTTTGAAAAACCAAAGGCATATGAGGTTGTTTTTATAGAAGATAGAATAGGCATTATCTATGACAAGGTAAAGGGAGAATCACTGCTGGATTGGGTTATGAGAACAAGTGATGTGCAAAGTTGTGCTGTATATATGGCTGATCTACATAAGACAATTATAAAAAATAGTATTAATAATGTACAAAATTATAAGGAATTCTTGGAATATTTTATAGTAAAATCTCTATCTAATGATTCAAAAAAACTAAAAGATGCATTGCAAGTCTTAGATAAACTACAGGATGGCAATACACTTTGTCATGGTGACTTTCATCCTGGTAATATATTTATTAATGGACAAGCAATGGCGATAGATTTCATGAATGTATGTCAGGGGAACTTTTTATATGATATAGCAAGAACTGTATTTCTTGTTGAATACACACCAGTGCCAGCAGAAGCAAAAGATAGAGAAATGCTTTTACAAGTTAAGAAAACACTAGCAGATCTATACCTTATAGAAATGAATGTTACGAGAGAAATGATAGAGGATTATCTAGCAGTTATTATTGAAGCTAGAGCTGGTGAATGCCCTAATGAACAGTTAAATTTAATGTAGTAGCCGATATACAAAATGATTGGAGGAAATAGAGATATGGACATTAATAGAATAGAGGAATTGGCATTTAACAAGATGGGAAAAAGAAAAGCTCATACTAAAAGGGAAGCAGGATATATCTATTTCCATGGATTGAGAACAGCGAAATTAGCAATAGAAATTAGAAAAATAATAGATGAAACAGATAGTACAAAGGATAATGTTATATACGCAGCATCCCTTTTCCATGATATAGCTAAAGGAATAGAACCACATGGTGAAAACGGAAGCATTTTAGTTCATCAAATATTGAAAGATGAATGTTCACATGAAGAACTGATAGAGATAGCTGAAATAATTAGATGTCATAACTTAAGAAATAGTGATGAAGATTGGCCTAAACATATAAGAATAGTGCAAGATGCAGATATCTTAGATCATATGGGGACTATGGATGTATGGTTGAGCTTCATATATCAAGCATATGATGAAAAAAGTGTAGATTCATCAATTGAGTTTTTTAGTGATGAAGAATATGAAAGCTATCTTAATGATTCTAGAAAAAAATTAAATTATGATATATCTAAAAAAATATTTGATGACAGAGTAGAATTTATACATGAGTTTATTAAAAGATTAAGCATAGAAGGAAAAGGTGGAATTTTTAACAAGGCTTTATTCCATAGATAGAAACATATACGGCATATGATTACATGAGATTGTACAAAGACTGTGAAATAAGGGAGACATAAAAATGTAAGTGTCAGATAGCTAGGGTGAAAAATAATATACAGGGGGTACTTTGGAGGTGATAATTATCCTTTACTATATAATTGGAATTACCATTATATCCGCAATATCTATAATTATTTCAAGCACTCATTTAGTTAAAGTAGAGCATATAGAAATACAGAAAAAAGTACCTTCTAATTTTAGATTTATTCATATATCTGATATTCATAATAAAGTAAATTTTATTAATGGCAGAATTAGCAGTATTATAAATTCCAAAAATCCTGATTTTGTAGTAGTTACAGGAGATTATTCAAATACTCAAAAGAAGCTATCCAGAGTAATAGAAGAATTAAGTGTTATAGCACATCCTGTATTTATGATACTAGGAAATTATGAGAGAGAAGAGCAAAAGTATTTTTTAATGAAAAGAGATATATCATTGGATAAATTGACTAATGAAATTAGCAAGTACAATAATCTAAAGCTATTGATTAATGAAAATTCATTATTAACAATAAGAGAAACAAAAGTATTAATATATGGGTTTGATAATTCTAAATATGGAAATGAAAGGTATGACATTGATATTGAAAAAACAAGCAACGATTATAAAATAATACTAGCTCACTCACCAAATATAATTAATACAATAGAGGCTAGAGAAATAAGTTATAATCATATTCTTGTAGGACATACACATGGCAGGCAGATAAATATACCAATTTTATATAAAACATCATACGATGGATTCCATATTGGATGCAAGAAAATCAATAATGATCAATATTTCTCTGTAAGTAGAGGGTTAGGGACTGTAAGAGTACCATTAAGAATTAGAAGTGCTCCTGTCATAGATGTATATGATGTAGTGAATAAGTAGTAGAAAGGAATTATTATCTAGATAAGATTAGAAAATTTAGGAGGAGCTATGTATTTGTGCATGGGCTAAAGAGGTTAATTATGAATATTATTTAGAGGGAATAAAGATATTAAAAGAAACTATGGATAAGTTAATGAATAAATAATCTTAAAGGAAGAGTTATCAATGAAAGAAAATATAAAATTAAATACTATTGATGAATATATTGGCAGATGCTCTGAAGATATTCAACCTAAGCTTAGGAGACTTAGACAGATTATATTAGACACGTCATCGGAATTGACAGAGAAGATTAGCTGGGGTATGCCTACTTTTTACTTCAATGGAAACGTAATCCATTTTGCATCACATAAAAAACATATTGGGCTATACTGTGGAGCAGAAGCAGTTCAAAGCTTTAGTGATGAACTCCAAAGCTATAAGACTTCTAAAGGTACTATTCAAATACCTAATGACAGAGAATTAGATGCAGATTTAATTAAAAATATTGTAAGGTTTAATATTGAAGGAAATAGAAATAAATAGGGTTATCTAATATGGAGTAATATTGGAGGGATAAGGCATGAAAGAAAAAATACAAAAAGTAAAAGGTATTTTATGTGAATATGGCCAAGAGCATCTATTAAGATATTTTAAAGAGCTTTCAGCTAAAGAAAAAGAAAGTTTACTAGATCAAATATTATCAATTGATTTTGACCTTATAGCCTCTTTATATAAGAAAATAATAAATAATCATGAAATGAATGAACATCAACAAGATTTACAGCCGCTTAAAGCATATGATTGGGAAGCTATAGATGATCAAGAAAAAGAACGGCTATATGATATTGGAATTAAAAAGATTAAAGATGGTAAAGCTGCTGTAATTCTTCTAGCTGGAGGACAAGGGACAAGACTAAGTTACTCAGGGCCTAAGGGGACTTTTGATATTGGTCTGCCATCTCACAAATCTCTTTTCCAATTACAATGTGAACGTTTAATAAATATATCAAGAAAATGCGGCATATATATCAATTGGTATATCATGACTAGCTATGTAAATCATGATGAGACAATACAATTTTTTGATGATAACAACTATTTTAATTATCCTAAAGAAAAGATTACTTTTTTTAAGCAAGGCATGCTCCCTACAATAGATGTTAATGGTAAGATATTTCTTCAAGAAAGAGGTAAAATTAGTATGGCACCAAATGGTAATGGTGGTTGTTTTTTAGCACTTAAAGATAAAGGTATACTTACAGAAATGAAGGAGAGAGGTATTGATGGAGATATTGAATATCCAAAAGAACCTAATGGATATAAATTTGAAAGTTTTATATTTGATATTTTTTCTCATGTATCTGACATGACAGCATTAAAGGTTAAGAGAGAAGAGGAATTTGCTCCGGTGAAAAATAAAGATGGTGAAGACAGCCCTTTTACTGCTAAAAACCTAGTATTAGACTTACATAAAAATTGGTTGATAAATAGTGGTGTTAATCCAAAGTTGTTTGATGGAAAGACAGTTGAGATATCTCCGTTAACTTCATATAATGGAGAAAATATTGATAAAGAAGTAATCATAGACAAATTATTTCAATCGGATATTTTATTAATTTAGATAGGGTGTGACTAAAAAGATTAGATTTAGTTTTAGGGAAAGAAGGTTTTTCAACATAATCTTTATATTGATTTATGAGTCAGTTATAGATTGCATAAAATGCCATAAAACTAATGATATGAGAGGAGAAGATAATTGAAAAAACTATAATTTAAAAAAGTAATTAAATGGGCATTAATACAATACATTTACTGAAGATGCATCATATAAAGGAATGCGGAGGAATTATATTATGATAAAAGTGAATTTTCATGACTTAAATACAATAGAAGATGACAAGCTACAATTTGCGGTTATTATGGCAAGGTATCAAGGGAAATGGATATTTGTAAGGCATAAGGAGAGAATGACTTGGGAAATTCCAGGTGGTCATAGGGAAAACAATGAAGATATTAATTTTACTGCTTCAAGAGAACTGAAGGAAGAAACAGGAGCAGAGAATTTTAAAATTACTCCAGTTTGTATATATTCGGTAAGTAGAGGTGAAGCTGAATCTTTTGGACAATTGTTTTATTCTGAAGTAGAAAGTCTTGATGAATTGCCAGATTCTGAAATAGGGGAGATTCAGTTATTTGACACTATACCTGAATCTGAAAGTTTAACCTATTCTTTAATTCAGCCATATTTGTTTGAGAGGATAGAGGAATTTTATAAAAAACTATAAAATTAAGGGGGAAAAAGACATGAAGGAAATTGAACTTTGGTATGATGAAAAATATGATGAATGGGAAAGACTTGAACGACATAAGATTGAATTTGATATTACTAGAAGGTATATGGACAAATATATAATTGGAGAGAACTTAAAAATATTTGATATTGGTGGTGGACCTGGCAGATACTCCATTTATCTGGCGGAAAAAGGACATAGAGTATCATTACTTGATTTATCAAAGCGTAATATTGAACTTGCAAAAGAAAAATCAACAGAAAGAGGTATTTCATTAGAAACTTACATACATGGGAATGCATTAGAACTTAATAAGTATGACGAAGAATATGATGTTATTTTGCTAATGGGACCACTATATCATTTAATCAAAGAATCTGATAGAAAAACTGCTATTAAAGGTGCTTTGAGTCTGTTAAAACCAAATGGAATTATAATAGCATCCTTTATATCTAAATATGCTCCTATACAAGATTATCTTAAGGGATTGCATCCTATTGAGTCAGTAGATGAACTGCTTGGATTTCTAGAATATGGCGAAAGTCAGGGAGGTAAGGGATTTACTACAGCCTACTTTACTGATCATAAAGAAGCAAAGGATTTAATGAATAGCTTTGGCTTAACGGAATTAGCATTTGCTGGTGTAGAGAATATCCTAGGGTCTAAAGAAAAAGAAATTAATATGTTAGAAGAAAATGAGTACAAAAAATGGTTGGAAATTGGTTATCAATTAAGCCAAGATGAAAATCTTATGGGAACTAGTGAACATTTTCTGTATATAGGACGAAAATAGGCCTATTTTTCATATTAAAGGGGAGAAGAGGTGAGTGAAAATTATGTTTTTTAATTATACATTAGGACTTCAAGATGCAAAAGAAGAAACTATGATTATTGGTAGGGAAGCAGTTAGGGCAATTAATTTAAATAAGGAGACAAACATGGAAATTAAAAATAACAAGGTTATGTTAAGAGATTTCACAGAGTCAGATATAGATGATAGGATATACTGGGAAAATGTTGAGACAGAATGGCAACTTTGGGATGCTCCCTGGGAATACCATAAGGGACAATTCTTTGATGCAATAGGATATCGTAAGGATCGTATGGAGTGGCTTGCAATAGAAAAGGACGAGCACAGAATGCGTTGGAGTTTTCAGATATGTATCAATGATGAAAGTCGAAAGCATATTGGTTGGATAAATGCCTATAGAATTGATGACAATTATAGATATACCTTAGGGGCAGGACACTGTACCATAGGAATTAATATTCCAGATATGTCCTCAAGACGGAAGGGGTATGCAACTGCCGCTTGGGATTTGTTTATCCACTATCTATTAAACAGTGGAATAGAGGATATATATACCCAAACCTGGTCTGGGAATGAAAGGGTTATAGGATTGATGAATAAACTTGGTTTTGAAGAATGCCATAGAGAATATGGGTTTAGGACCATTAGAGGAAAGTTATATGACGGATTGACTTTTAAGTTAAATAAGGAAAAATATAAAGATTTTCATGAGAGTGTTAATTATTAAAAAAAATATTGAGGGTGTAATTAATTTTGTGCTTTAAATAAATCTAATGCACTAATCTGACAAGAATTAATTGGTTGGATAAAAATTACAATTTTATAATCTTGGTTTTATACTTGCCAAAACTATTTTATTTTATG
>JAEWGC010000039.1 GCA_023388495.1 Bacillota bacterium
AGGACATAGCATTATCAGTAACGTTGAAGGTAGGAAAGATATTAGCAAATCATGGAGTAACAGTAGGTTATTCCAGAACAACAGATGTATTTTTAGAATTAGCAGATAGGGCTGCAAGAGCAAATAGCTTTGGTGCAAATGTATTCCTATCAATCCACTGTAACGCATTTGGTGACACTTCAGCAAAGGGAGTAGAAACTTATAGTTATCCAGGTAGCACTACAGGTGCAAACCTATCAAAAGCTATACAAGATAGTATAATTGCAAGCGGTGTATATACTGTAAATAGAGGAACCAAGACAGCAGATTTTGCAGTTTTAAGGCTAACTAATATGCCAGCAGCTTTAGTAGAGTTAGCATTTATCACCAATTCACAAGATGCTGATATCCTAAGAAACAGACAAGATGATTTAGCAGTAGCAGTAGCTAAGGGAATATTAAGGAATCTTGGAATGCCATATAATGGTGGCGGTGGAACAACACTTTATAAGGTACAGGTAGGAGCATTCTCAGTAAAAGCAAATGCTGATAATCTAGCTAATGAATTAAGAGCAAAAGGCTATAGTCCAATAGTAGTTTTAGTAGGAGGATTATACAAAGTACAAGTAGGAGCATTTAGTGTAAGATCAAATGCAGATGCTTTAGCAAATGAATTAAGATCTAAAGGATATGACGCAATAGTAGTAACAGGTTAATTTTAAAAGGCTAGGGGAAACCTTAGCCTTTTAAAAACCACAAAAACAAAGGAGTGAATAAATAATGGAATATGCAGGAATAGCAGTAATACCTTTATTGATTGGTATATTAGAGGTATTAAAAAAAGTAGGATTAAAAGAGAAGTATGTACCTGCAGTATCAGTATTATTAGGAATAGTTATAGGTATTGGACTATTTGGAAATGGAGATATAAGAGCAGGGGTAGTGCAAGGTATATTTATAGGTCTTAGTGCGGTAGGGTTATATAGCGGTACTAAGAATTCATTGGAGAAATAGATGTTGAGCCCTGGAGTAAAATCTTGGGCTTATTTTTTTGTGTTGCATATTTTCTCCTATTATATTAAAATATTGATTAATTAGGGGGGGAATAAGCAATGGAGATTAGAGATATTGTTTTCCCAGCAGATTTTTTAAATTTAACCAAGGAAGATACTGATAAAATAATAAATGAAATGGAATTAAATATTGATGAAGATACTGATGTCAAAATACATCTTTACAATATTAAAAATCAGCTTTTCATAGATAGTAGTGTTTCTTCATTGATCAAAGATAAAATTTTTGCTGGCAAGACATCTGTAAAATGGTATAAATTTGAATTTAGCGAAGAGGAAAAAGCAGGTATAATAGAAAGAATAGAATCAGAATCAAATTTTTACAACGTAGTACTTCCCATTGATACAGCTCAGATTAATTTACCAGTTAAGTATACTTGTATAAAGATTGGTGACAATAAGTACATGATGAGAATTATGAATCCAACGGGATCAAGAACGATAAATACGGGGAAAGAGATAAGTAAAATTAAATCTGTAAATAACATAACAGTAATAATTGATATAGATAGAAAATACATTGAAGTAAGAAGCGATAATGTTTCTGCGAGAAAAATAATAAATAATATAATAGCTCCTTTAATCGGAAAGGAAATTATAGAAGTAAGTATCTTAAAAGATTATAACGATTGTTTGGAAACTTTTAGAAATTCCTTAAATAATGGAAAATTTGTAGATGTAACCTCTAAGCCTGATTTGGATATTATATTAACAAGGGCACAAAATGAAAGATTAGTTAATACATTGAAAGCTTTAGATGAATATTTTATTAATAAAGATATTGAAGGTTTAAAAACTGAGCTATTAGAAGTAGAGTTAGGAACGGAAGAAATCCCCTTTACACAATTATTTTTAGCAGGATTATCTCAAATTGGAATGGCAACAAGGATTGATATCGATGAAGACTTAACAGATCAATCTTTATATGGGATACTAAAGTCGTATATGACTAATCAAAGAGGGTTTATTAATTTTACGTTAAATGATGAATTAGGAATACCACATTATTATACTATTCAAGTTGGAATAAAAACAACAAATAGTATAAGCTTTAAGTCTTCAGCTACAGAACAATCAATACAATATATTAGAAGCAAAATTTTAGGGTAATAATATAATGAAAGGAGGAAACGGTATGCAAAACAAATATGAAATCAATAGTAAAATTGATAGTTATATAGAGCGACTAAGTAATAGTGGAATTGTAAAAAGTTTTTATCCAAATGCTATAACTAAGGCCTTAGATATACCATTGACTCCTACTTTAGAAAGATTAAATAGATTAGTTGAAGATGAAGTTTTAGAATTAAAATTTGAAATTAGGTGTCATGAAGGATCTCATATAATTGATATTTTAAATGATTATAGTAAGTATCTTGATAAAGAAATATACTGTATATATTGTGGAGAATATGTATATATCGATATGAGTAATATATCTCCAATATATTACATTAGAGAAGAATACAAGGAATATTTAAAAAAAAAGAACAAAATGAATACAGGGAGACACAAAGAAGTATATTTGAAAGAACTCCCGATAACAGTATAAGCCTACAAGAAATAATAGTGATTGTAGCACAAGAAAATGAAACAATGTTAAGAGAACCTAAAGAAGAATCATTAATACTCCAAGATAATAAATCAGATTCAACAAAAGATAGGTATGAAAAATTAAAAGAACTTGTTGAGTTTGATAATATTATAGAAACTTTATCGAATGAAAGTTTATTAAAAACTATTTTTAGTAGTACTGCTATACTGCCTTTGCTGATGCCATTAGTAGTTCACTACTATCCACAACTACCATATATTAAGCAGAACTTAGAGATGATGAAGCTATTAAAAAATAAAAGATAGGCTTAATTGTAATATGAATCCTCTATCAACTTATCTAGTGATATGTCAATAGAGGATTTATTATTATTTAAAACTCTTTACACAGAACATTAGCTCTGATACAATCAAGTAAAGGCAGAGTTTAAATGTTAACTGAAAGAGAATCACAAGTACTAAATATAATAGTAGAATACATAAAAGAAAATGAATATGCTCCTAGTGTAAGGGAGATAGGCAAATTAATAGGACTGAAATCAACTTCAAGTGTACATGAACATTTGAAAAACTTAGAATTAAAAGGATTTATTGAAAGAAAAGATAATTTTCCTAGAGCACTGAGAGTTATTAGATCAGGAGTTTAATTCTGGTCTTTTTTATTGGGTAGAAAAAGGTAGAAGACAATCTCCTACCTTGCTAACAGTTGCAAACATTTTGCAAACACAAGCTATAATAATGGATAGTATTATATAACTATAAATAGTATAAAATAGCTGATAATCATATCCTGCAAACTTTGTTAATAATGATAAATACAGCCTTATAGAACTTCAAAACCAGCGTGGGGGGTTAGTAGCTTCCTAGGTGAGTTCGATTCTCACATATCCCCGCCATAGTAAATTAGCGACTTAGGTTGCTTTTTTTTTTGATGATAAAATGATTTAAAGGTATCAAATATAATAATAGTAAGACCTATAAAGGTGTACTATTCTAAAGATAAGGTATTTTCAGAATAGTACTATTAATAGGAAAAAAATTCAGAAAACGGGAAAAAACAAGACCTATTATTTCATCATAAGATTTAGAAATAATAGGCCTTGTTTTTTATTAAACTTCAATTAGAGTAAAATGCAGTATATAAGGATAATTATAAAAATATAATTTAATTAATAAAACTTAAATATTTATATATTTTCAATGGCATAAATCTTGCTTATATAATTAAATAAGAATTGTTAGTTAAAAAGAATTAAAATTTTATTTATTTTGAACTCAAATTCTAGTAATTTAAATTTAAAAGTGGAGGGGAATAGATTGAAACCAATTATAGGAATAACTACATTTGAATCAGAAATAGCAGGTTATCATACTATTAATAGCTATTATATAAATTCTGTATTTGATGCAGGAGGAATACCAGTAAATATACCAATTATTCATGATGAAGAAGATTATGATGCTTATTTAAATATAATAGATGGTATAATTTTTACAGGGGGATTAGATATCTCACCTTTAACCTATGATGAAAATCCATTAAAAGAAGTAAATATAATATCATCAATAAGAGACAAATATGAGTTTGGATTATTCAAAAAAGCATACGAAAGAAAGCTACCTATATTAGGAATATGTCGAGGACATCAATTAGCAAATATTGCTTTAGGAGGTAGTTTATATCAAGATATATATACACAAGTACCGGATATATTAGGTCATAGGCCTAAAGGGATATCAAGTGATGAACTATATCATTCAATTAATGTTGAAAAGGACAGTAAGTTATATAATATATTCCAATCAGAAAAGATATTTGTAAATTCAAATCATCACCAATCTATAAAAAAGTTAGGAAAAAATTTGGCTGTCTCAGCAGTTTCAGAAGATGGAATAATAGAGGTTATTGAAGCTACGGATCAGCGTTTTTTCATAGGTGTACAATTTCATCCTGAATGTTTAACAAAAAAACATCCTCAATTTTTAAATTTATTTAAGGCTTTGATATTGGAAGGAAATAAAAAACAAATATAAAAACAAAATGGTTAGATTAGGAGGGATATTTTGGTCAGTAATGAGGGAAGAGATCTACTAATGAGGAATACTTGGGTAGAAATAGATCTTTCAAATTTGGCATATAATTTAAGTCAAGCGAAAAAGATGCTCAATCCAGGAACAAAAATAGCAGGGGTTTTAAAGGCTAATGCATATGGTCATGGAGCTATACATATAGCAAAAACACTTATTGAGAACAATGTAGACATGCTAGCAGTAGCATGTATTACAGAGGCAATAGAACTTAGAAGGCATTTTCTAGATATACCAATATTAATAATGGGATACACATCTAATGACATGTTGCAGTTTGCTGTTGAAAACAATATAACTGTTACAATAATTGATTTAGGGCAAGCTATAACGTTATCCAAAATTGCAAAATCATTAAATAAAGAAGCGATAGTTCATATAAAGCTTGAAACTGGATTTAATAGACTTGGACTAAAAATTGACTCGGATACAATAGATATAATAGAAACAATATATAATTTAAACAATGTTAAATTAGAAGGTATATTTACACATTTTGCTTTAAAGACATCAGAAACCGATAAAGCTCAATATGATTTACTAATGAGTGTGATTCATAAGCTGGAAGCTAAGGGGATTCTTATACCTATTAAACATATCTGTGATAGCATAGGTATGGTAAATTATCCTGAGTGTCATCTTGATATGATAAGATTAGGTTCCCTTATGTTTGGAGTACAAACATCATCTATGAAAGAGGGTGTTTTAAAACCAGTTATGACTTTTAAAGCTAAGATATCTCAGATTAAAGAAATTCAAGCAGGAGAAGGAGTAGGGTACGATTACTCATTTGTAGCAAAAGAAAAAACTATAGTTGGAACTTTACCAGTAGGATATTCAGATGGATATATGAGATGCCTTACAGGTAAAGGAGAAGTAAGTATAAGGGGCAAAAGAGCTCCTATAATAGGTAAGATATGTATGGATCAGTGTATGATAGATTTAACAAATATACCTGATGTCAAAGCAGGGGATGAAGTTATTCTACTAGGAGGAAGTTCTCAAGATGGAGTAACCGTAGATGAAATTGCTGCAAAGGTAGATACTAATAGAAATGAAGTACTTAGTGTAATTAGTAGAAGAGTACCAAGATTATATATAGAAAATGGTAATATCATAGATATTGTGGATTATTTATTATGCTAGTTATATTTAATAAAATAGGAAAAACAAGGAGGATTTTATGGACAAATTATCATTAGAATCAAGGATTAATGCTGAGGTTTATAATTTTAGTGGAAAGATAGGATTATATGCCAATGATTTTAAAGGCAATATTATTGAGATTAACTCAGATGATAAGTTTGAAACAGCTAGTACTATTAAAGTTTTTGTCTTAGCAGAATTGTATAAACAAATCCATGAAAAGAAAATAGACCCTAATAAAATCTTAAAATACGAAAAAGAAAACTATGTTGTAGGAAGTGGAATATTAAGAGATCTAGACTATGGAATAGAAATGACAGCTAAGAGTTTTGCAACCCTTATGATTATAATTAGTGACAATATTGCAACTAATATTTTAATAGATTTACTTGGAATAGATAATATAAACAATACTTGTATAGATTTAGGTCTTAAGGATACTATTCTTCATAATAAGATAGATTTTGAAAAATATAGTAAATTAGGAACTACTACTCCAAGGGACTATGGAAAATTCTTTGAGTTACTATATAAGAAAGAATTGTGGAGTAAGGAAATTTCCGAGGAAATGATAGAAATATTTAAAAAGCAAAATTATAACACAATACTAACAAGGGATTTACCTCAGTATTTCTTAGACTCCGAAAATACTGGAGATGAAGAGCTGTTTGCTATTGCTTCAAAAAGTGGTAGCATGAATGCATGTAGAAATGATGGTGGAATAGTATATACACCTTATGGAGGTTATGTAATATCTTTCTTCACTAAAGAATTTGTTGATAATCTATATTATAATGATCACGAGTCCTATAGATTTGGGGGAAAAGTAAGCAGACTAATGTTTGATCAGTTTTTATCATTAGAAGGACGTTTTAGATAAAGTTATGAAATAAATAAGAACTATAAGCTAAAATAAGGGGGAAAAGCTATGAAGGTATTTATAAGCGTCGATATGGAAGGAATTACTTCTACTACAAAGTGGGATGAGTGTAATTCAGATAAAAAGGATTATGCCTATCATGCAGAACAAATGACTAATGAGGTTGTAGCTGCTTGTGAAGGAGCTATTGCTGCAGGTGCTGACGAAATTGTAATTAAAGATGCACATGGTCCAGCTACAAATATAGATATAACTAAATTACCTGAATGTGCAAAACTAATAAGAGGATGGTCTGGACATCCTTATAGTATGGTTCAGGGCATAGATAATACATTTGATGCAGTTATGTTTATTGGATATCATTCAGGGGCAGGAAGAGAAGGCAATCCCATGTCTCATACATCTACATCAAGACCTTTATATATAAAAGTAAATGAAGAATATGGAAGTGAATTTTTATTATTTAGTTATGCTGCAGCTTATGAAGGAGTACCAACAGTACTATTAACTGGAGATAAGATGATATGCGAAGATAGTAAGAAACTTCATCCAGGGTTACATACTGTTGCTGTAAAGGATGGAATCGGCTCGTCTACAGTAAGCTTATCTACTAAAAAATCCTTAAAGCTCATAAGAGAAAATGCAGAGAAGTCATTAAAGCAAGATTTAAAAAAGGCTAAAATAGAGTTGCCAAAAAACTTTAGAGTAGAGATTTGCTTTAAAGAACATACTTATGCAAATAAGATGTTTTATTATCCAGGAATGGAAAGGGTAGACAGTAACACGCTACTATTTAATACAGATGATTATTTCGAAGTATTAAGGATGACATATTTTTTATTATAGTTTATGGTTTTTAGAAAAATATTATATTAATTTTAAGCAAGGGACTCTTTTAAAGAGTTCTTTTTTTCTTCATATATAAAAGATTTGTATAATCTTTTCAGAAATAAACATTCTAAAGGGTTTATATAATCACTAAGACTTAAAGTAATAGCTACTTTAAAGTTAAAGTTTAACATCAAGTATAAAACCATGGGAAATGCAGATTCTTAAAATTAATGTAATGCATTAACCTTACATTATGTACAAAACTAAAAACTCCCAGAAGGCATAGCCATTCTAGGGGTAAATATTCACTTCTTATTTGAAAACATATTGAATATATTAATTATGGCAAAACAATAATTAATCCATTATTCATAGTTAAGGGTGATTGTATGAATAGAGATACTGTTATTTTAATTATCAATCGTTATAGAAAGTATTTTATAGCATTACTAATGATTTTGATAGTTGTAATAGCATTAGTACCAACTAAGGCTAATAAAAATGTGATGAATATTATAAGAATTAAGCCCTTGGATAATAAAACTATAGTAATTGATCCAGGACACGGAGGCATAGATGGTGGCACCAGTGTTGGTGATATCCTTGAAAAAGATATTAACCTAATAATCGGATTAAAACTTAAAGAAAAACTAATAAAGAAAGGTGCAACAGTAATAATGACCAGGGAAATTGACGATTCACTTGATGATCATATTATAAACAATGGAAGTCGTCATCGTGAAGATTTAAATGCAAGGGTAAAGATAGTTAATGACAGTAACGCAGATATATTAATAAGTGTTCATGTAAACTATATAAAAAATTCAAATAAAATAGGAGCTATAGCATTTTATCATACAAATGGCGAAAAAGGAAAATACCTTGCAGAGCATATGCAAGGATATTTAAATGATATTTCAACATATAAGAAAATGGATATTACAGTAAAACACAGTGCGACTTCAGGTAATTATTATATATTAGGGAATACCTCAGCACCTGGAATAATTGTTGAAATAGGATTCCTTTCAAATCAGATTGATAGAGGGCTTCTACTAGATGCTGAACATCAAAATGAAATTATAGAACAAATTACAAAAGGCATTATATCCTACTTTAATGATGAAGGTTAATCACATAATATAAGTTTTGTTCCTGGAACTCTTTCATAGAGTTCTTTTTCATCTTTATGCACATAATAGCTAAAAGGGAATAAATTAATAATATATGCTAAACAAGGAGGTTTTTATATGGGCAGAATCAGGCGAATATTCCCAGCTGGAAATACGTCTCAAGGATTTCTATCGTTACACAGTAATATAATATCTGAGGATAGAAACAAATTATATATATTTAAGGGTATGCCAGGAGGAGGGAAATCCTCCATGATGAAAGATATAGCACAAAAAATGATAAATAAAGGATATAGCATTGAATACCATCATTGTCCTTCGGATCCAGATTCAGTAGATGCTATAGTTATAGAAGAATTAAAAATATGTTTACTGGATGGAACTCCACCACATGGTGGTGTTTCTAAAAACAAATGCTACAACCCATATAACCACTTACTTTGTTTAATTGATAAGTAATTATTTTACTTATCTTTTTTAATTGGAAATTTAGTTTGTAATTATAGAAGCAGGATTAGCAAATAGTTACTTAGCAACTCTTAATTAAGTAGTAATAAAATGACTTGAATCCAATATGGATAAAGTATATAATAAGTAGCAATAAAGCTAGAGGAGATAAGTGATAAAGACTATTTATCTTGTTATTTTAAAATATGTATTGAAAAACAAGGGATTTTAAAATTAAAGATAAAAATACAATTGACCTATTCTACTATTATGAATAATAGTAAAAAGGAGGGTTGGTAAATGCTTTTTCTATCACTGATGATGGCATCACTATCATTGATTCAGTTAATATATCTATTTTATACTCAAAGTAAATTGAAGCAAGTTTCTCTAAAAAATAGAGATAATATTGCTAGTGTTGCAAGGGAAATAAAGGATAAATATTCAAAGATCAATATAAAAATATCCATAGTATTATTCATTTTAGTATCTATATTTAATATTTATAGTGTTTTAGGAGGGAATGAGATGAAGAAGGAGTTTATAGTAAATATAAGTGAACACTTTAATCTGTTTAAGAAGGAAGAAATTAAGCCATTAGATGAGAGAATTGCATTAATTGAGGATGTTATATTTCCTAGTACTGGAGGTGGATTAGGTGTACAAGTGATACTAATTGAAAAAAGGGTTAAAGAGATAGAAGATAAATTATTTATGATCCAAGAATCTATTAATGAGGATGCTATTAGATTAAAAGAATTGTCGGAGATAAAAAGTGAGTTAGAGAATATAAAAAGGGTATTGAGAACTACGGGTAATAGAGCAAAATATATGAATACCACACAAAGATAGATATGAGTATATTGATTCAATTTATTACTGTTAAATAAGATATGTTTACTAAGCCTATGATTTGAAAAATTCAGATTAAGGCTTTTCTATATTTATTAGAATGAAAATGATTGAAGGAGGTTTTCAAATGTCAAAAATAACTGCAATAGTAAACCAAAAGGGCGGAGTTGGAAAAACAACTACTGCCCTTAATTTATCTTATGCATTATCAGAAGAAGGAAAAAGGGTACTATTAATAGATTTTGATCCACAGGCAAGTTTAACTTTAGCTCTTGGACATGATGGAGAAAATAAAACCAATATACAAACAATGATGCTTAGGGAAATAGAAGAAAAAGATATTGAGAAAGTCTATTCAATAACTGTCAAAGATAATTTGGAACTTATACCCAGTACGATAGATTTAGCAAGATTAGAAGCGTCATTAGTAGGGGTAATAAGCAGAGAGACAATTTTAAGAGACATAATTGAAAAGATAGAAGATAGATATGATTACATTATTATAGACTGTTCGCCCAGCCTTGGATACCTTACAGTTAATGCATTAACTGCTTCAGATAGTTTGATAATTCCAGTAACATTGGAATATTTAAGTGCTAGAGGACTACAATTATTAGTAGATAGCATTAGGAAAACTATAAGGAAGTTAAACCCCAGCCTTTCCATAGATGGAATCCTTCTTACTATGGTCAATGATAGAACAAATCTAGCGAGGTCAATGCTTAAGATTATAAATGACAGTGTACATTTTATAGAAAATCAAACAGGGCTGAAAACCAAGATATTTGATGCAATGATACCTATATCAGTCAAAGCAGGAGAGGCAATCGCGAAGAAGCAAAGCATAATAGAATATGCTCCAAAAAATAATGTAGCAATAAAGTACAAGGAATTTGCTTTAGAATGGGAGGGAATTATCAATGGCTAAGTTTGAGTTGGAAAATGTAGCAAGCTTCTTTCTAACAGAAGATGATAATCAGAAACAAGGAACTACAGAGGTTGAATTATCTCAGTTAGTTCCTTTTAAGAACCATCCATTTAAGTTATATGATGGCGAAAGATTAAATGATATGGTTGAAAGTATAAAGGAGCATGGAGTAATAACTCCGCTTATAGTCAGGCCATTAGAAGATGATAAATATGAAATATTATCAGGACATAATAGAGCTAATGCTGGAAAAATTGTTGGATTAGAAAAAGTGCCAGTGGTAATTAAAGAAGGTTTAACAGATGAAGAAGCCATGCTAATAGTTACAGAAACTAACTTAATACAGAGATCCTTTTCAGAACTAAGCCATTCAGAAAAAGCTAGAATACTAACAGAAAGACATAATGCAATTAAGGAACAGGGGAGAAGAATTGATTTAGGTAAGAATTTATCACTAGAAAAACAGAGGAAAATCAACTTAATAAATGAAATTGAAAACCTGTCAAACACTGATGGTTTACATCAGAACTCTGATTTTGGCCAATTTGGCCAAAATGAAAATACTAGAGAAAAAGTAGCAAATAAATACGATTTATCCCCTAGAAATGTAGCGAGATATTTAAGGATTGATACCTTAATAGCTGAATTAAAATATAGGTTGGATATTGGTGAAATACCTTTTATGGCAGGAGTAGATTTATCCTTCTTGAAAGAAGATGAGCAAGAGATGGTGGAATCCATACTAGATGATTTTGGATTTAAAGTAGACTTAAGAAAATCAGATGTATTAAAAACGTTATCAAAAGGACGAAACTTTAATTATAATAAAGCCCATGAAATTCTTTCAGGAAAATATTTTGACAAACCAAAGGCATCAAATAAAAAGCCTAAGTTTTCATCAAAATTCACTAAGAATATAATTGAAAAATATGTTACAGAGGAACGCAGTCTAAGAGAGGTTGAAAAGATTGCAGAGGAGCTTCTTGAGAAACATTTTTCACAGGGGTATGAAGAAGATGAAGGAATGGAGTTAGTATAATAGATACTATCCTTTATCAGACTAATATTATATAATGGAGGTGAGAAAGTGAATTGGGGGGATTTTTTCATGGAACCAGTTGTCCAAGGGGTTATTATCACAGCTGCGGCTACTATTACTATTAGTATAGTAGGAGGAACTGTTGGAATTATTAAAAACATTATTTTAAATAAAGAAGCTTATGAAGATCTAAACAGAAAACTTGATAATAAGATGGGAAGTTTAGACAATGGGTCATTAAGCAAACAACATGAAAATATGGAAAGAAACTTAACAAACACCATTACTGACAAAGCATCAAATATTTATTTCAAAGTAGATAGTATAGATAAACTAATGAGTAAAAATGAAGGTAGATATGAAAGTCTAAATTTTGACCAAAAAGAGATAAAAAACAATATAGATAAGCTTTTATTAGAATGGCAGAATTTATCAATAGAAAATAATAATCTTAGGAGGGAAAACCATAGATTGCGTGATAAAATTTATTCACTACAGGATCAGATTGGTCTTGAGGATGAGTGGGAATTGGAATGATAAAGGAGATGTTTTATGTTTAATAAAGTTGAAGAATTGAAATCAAAATTAAATGATTATAGACCATTAACTAGTGAAGAGGTAAATAGATTAAGGGAAGAATTTTTAATCAACTTTACCTATAATTCTAATGCTATAGAAGGTAATACACTGACACTTCAAGAAACTGCTTTGATATTAAAAGAGGGAATTACAATAGATAAAAAACCTTTAAGAGAACATCTAGAAGCTGTTGGGCATAAAGATGCTTTTTATTATATTGAGGAATTAGTAAAAGAAAAAATGGAGCTATCAGAAAAAGTAATCAAAGATATTCATTCTTTAGTACTTATGGATAAACCGCAAGACAGAGGTAGGTATAGACGTATACCAGTTACTATTTTAGGAGCAGTACATGAACCAGCACAACCTTATCTAGTACCAGGGTTAATGGAGCAATTAATTAATGAATATAGTCAGGAGATGAAAGAAAAACACATAATTGAAAAAGTATCTTTATTTCATCTAAAGTTTGAATCTATACATCCATTTATAGATGGAAATGGTAGGACAGGAAGACTTCTTTTAAATCTAGAGCTAATGAAGGAAGGCTATCCACCTATTAATATTAAGTTTAAAGATAGAAGAAAATATTATGATTGTTTTTCTGATTACCATCTTAAGAATAATGATCCTAGTATGCTCATTGATATGGTTACAGGATATGTTGAAGAAGAATTAGAAAAATATCTTTCAGTTTTAGAAGTAGCAAATAGCTTTAATAGTGATTGGGACTTAGAACAATAAAATCCTTTTTCCAAGAGTAGATAGAAAATAAACTATCTACTCTTTTTATATAATAAAATATTTTAAAAGGAGGAATTAGAGTGGAAAACTTATTAAACAAGGGAGATGTTGTGAAAACTTCTCTTACGGATTCTACATTGGTATTAAAAGTTGAGGGTGATAAAGCGTTACTATTTACTGGGAACCAATTTGTAGTAGCTCATGGGGTACAGAAAGAAAATGATCATGTATTTTGGCTCCAAGGAGATTATTATGATGAATTACCTAATAATATCTTTGAGAGGGATGTTCAAAAGGAAATACCAAAACAACATCAGGAACAAGGGAAAAACTTTAGTTATGAAAAGTTTTGTGAGTATGTAAGAAATAGAATGTCTATGATTTATAAAGATCATAGAGGGCAATATGAAATTTTAGAGGATACTCAACCTCTACAGGAGTTTGGACTTATTACAGAAGAGGAAACCCTTAGACATATTTATGATAATAATTTATTTGGGAAGATGGAAGAAATTATAGATAAAAATTCTCTTTATATATCTGATAGTAAACTTTTTGAGGGCATTAGTGAAACAATCAAGAAATTATCTTCTTCAGAGTTAGAAACTAATCTAGAGGATGAAGAAGATTGGGAATTAGAACCATAGTTAAAACTAGCAATAGAAGTATCTATAGCTAGTTTTTTAAATTCTATAAATATATAAAAGGGAAGTATAAAAGGAAAGCATTTTAATACTTCCCTTTTTCTATTTAGAAAACAGGGGGGAGGATATTATGGCATTTAGAAGATTTACAGATGACGAAGTTAATAAAGCTAATAATGTCAGCATAGTAGATTACATAAATGGTTTAAGTTTAGATACTAAAAGAGCAGGAAGAACAATTAAAGTAGAAGGTTATGGAGGGTTATATATTGATCCATCAAAGAATAGATGGAATTGCTTTTCTAAAGGCAAAGGTGGTGGACCAATTCAATTAGTTATGTTTTTAGAAAATAAGACTTGGGTAGAATCAGTAAAGACATTATTAGGAAACAGTTATGAAAGTAGTCTAGCACAGAACAAATATAGGGATATTGAAAAAGAAAATAATAAAGAATTTATATTGCCTAAGAAAAACAATACATTTAGTCATGTAATAGCATACTTGATAAAGACTAGAGGTATAGACAAGGAGATTGTATATAACTGTATTCAGAATAAAACACTCTATGAAGATGAAAAAAGAAACTGTGTATTTGTTGGTTATGATGAAGAAGGAATACCACGATATGCAGGTCTAAGGGGAACGAATACAAGTAGAGTATTCAAAGGAGAAGTAGAAAACAGTAATAAGGCTTTTTCTTTCAATATCCCAGGAAAGACTAATAAGCTTTATATATTTGAATCCCCAATAGAGCTTATGAGTTATTTGACACTTTTTCAAAGGAAGGCTATGTATGATAAAGGATTTAGTCATCACATGGTATCTTTAGGATGCCTAGCACCTGTAGCATTAGATAGATATCTTGAGAAAAATCCTAATGTTGATGAAATAAATATATGTCTTAATAATGATAAATGGGGAATAAAGGCGGCAAATAATATAAGACAAGAATATCAAGATCGGTACAGAGTAAATATAGAGTACCCAGACGTAAAGGATTGGAATGAACTTCTTGTCCAAGTAAATAAAATGAATGAGGGTATTCAGAATGATATAAAAGAAGGAGAATTAGAAAATGAAGAAAGTGAGGATTATGAGCTAGAGACTTAGCTCATTTTTACTATTAAAAGAAAGGATTAAGCCATGGATATTAAAATTATAGAAAGAATACAAAAGCTTCTTGCTTTAAGCGAAAGTAGTAATGAGCATGAGGCACAAGTAGCAATGTTAAAAGCCCAGCAGCTCCTAGTTAAACATAAACTTACTCTTAGAGAAGTAAAGGAATTTAAGGTATATAATAGCCCTATAAAAGAGAGAAAATCAAAAGTAACATTTACTAAAGGGAAATGGAAGGCTAATCTAGCAAGGCTCATAGCTGAAAATTTTGGTTGTTACCACTTCTTTAAAACTAGACGTACTCATACAATTACTTTTTTTGGAAGAGAAGAGGATGTTATAGTATGTAATATAGTTTTAGAATATGCGGTTGATTGTATAGATAGTGTTGTAAAAAAATTAAGATATCAATATTTAAGAGATGGATATAGTACAAAGGGGCTTGAAAATGATTATGCCATGGGTTTTATAGATGGATTGGAAGAAAAATTTGAGGAGCAGAAAAGGGCTAATCAAGAATGGGGGCTTGTTCTCATGAAAGATAGTCAAGTTATAGATGCATATGAAGATCTTAGAAAGGGATTTAAAGGTTCAATAAATACAAATACATCTTTCAATGGATATACAGAAATATATGATAAGGGGTTTGAAGATGGAAGCCAATTTAGTATATCTGATAAAATTACAGAAGGTGAAGAGGAAGAAATTCTCTCAATAGCTTCAGGTGCTATAGGAAATTAAGATGCACACTATGTTATTTATGCGTCGTAGTTATTTGGAATTAAAATAAAAATAATGATCTTTGAAAACTGAATAATACGGTATTGAAAAGTAAAAATATTTACCATATAATGCAAATAAGTTTATGATATAATGTATACGTTGTAAATTTTATATGAGCAAGTTAAATATATATGAAATTATGAACTGAAGACTTTATTTTTATGGTGTTTAGCCTGTCATTTTGAGTACGCGGAGGTGTTTTACAATAGATATAAAAATGATGCCGACGGAATCTATAGGAGATCTAATTTTGATCCTGTTAAATTCATTATTACTGCCACTAGGAATCTGGATTTTGTTTAAAGTCAATTATCTGGCTAATAAATGGTATGAGAAATCTAAAAAAATAGTAGTTGCTGATTATATATATGTAGTAAGGTTTTTCACTAAAACATATACAGGTGAAAATTGGAATAAATTTATATTTAAGATTAGTGGTATTATATGCATTCTAATAGGAATCATAAGTGTTGTATACTTAATCATGTGCTTTATAACATAGATTGATGTACAGCATTGATATTGAACGTCATAATTATTAAAATTAAATATTTAGTAAAAATACCGTATTATTCAGAAATGGATTTTACGGTATTTTTATGTCGCATAACAAGAAATATATGTCGTACTATGAGGAAGGGGAGTATCTAGGATGAAGAAAAAATTTGGAAATGGAATAAAAATTTTCTTTTTCAATAACCAGAAGAAACTTCTCTTTTAGAGAAGGCAAGTTTCCTACTTGTCGGACTTTCGTCGACAAGTAGCTTGCAAGAGGGGAGTTTACCTCCCCCCTTGACCCCTAAATACTCGGGAAGTTTCCCGAACCCTCTTAAGGATATTGAAAAGAAAAAGAAAATACCGACAAAGCTGATGACTTACAGAGAAACTCCAATTAGAAAAATCTTTAGTTTAAGATAGAGCAAAATTATAGTAAAACTGAATATAAAAGCTAAAGAGTTTAAGCGGCAGTAGAATAAAAATTATTCTATAGCCGCTTTTTTATTTTAAAAAATTGAGAAAAAAAGGAGTGATATGGAAAAATGAAAGAAGATTTAATAGTAGCTTTATCTAATCTTACAGGGATCAGAGAATCTAAATTGAAACAACTAGAAGCAAATATTCTTTACGATATAATAAACAAACCTAACATAATAGAACCTACAAATTTACAATTGGAAAAACTAAATATATTAAGTGAACTGATAATCAATCTAGGCATTACTAGAGATTTTAAGCATAAAAATCAAATTAATTTTAATAGTTCAGATGAAGCAGGAAAATATTTTAAGCACTTAATTGGAAACAAGAAAGATAAAGAAGTATTTTTACTGGCCTTATTTGATAATAATGATAATCTTATTAAAATTAAAAAAATTAGTGAAGGTACTATATATTCTGCTGCAATATATCCGAGGGATGTAGTAAAAGAAGTATTAGCCACAAAATGCAAATCAGTAATGTTTTGCCACAACCATCCATCAGGGATTACTAATCCTTCAGATGGAGATATTGATATGACTAAAAATTTTATAAATATATTGGAGCCATTAAAAGTTAATGTAAAAGATCATTTAATTGTTGGTAACGATGTATTTAGTTTTCAAAAGGAAAACCTACTAAATTTTACGGACGTTTCAAGAATGAAAGTTGCAGAAGATATTATAACATTTAATTCAAATAATTATTATGAAAATCATTTAAATAAATATCTCGAATCTTTGTCAAACTTAACTGGCATAAGTAGACAGAAGATAAATAATTATATTGAGAATAAAATATATGAAGAAAATAATCCTGATATCTATAACCACATTGCATTAGAAATAATAGAAGATCCTCAGAAGTCAGCATCTAAATTAGGACTAAGTGGTACTGAAAGAAAAAAACTAGAAAATTTAAAGCAGCTTATAGACAATATTAAAGAATTAAAAAGAGAAAATAATACTATCATAAAGACACCAGATGAAATGCATTCCTATTATCTTAACTGTCTTGAAGAAAATAAAATGGAATATGATCATCTTTATATTACACTATTTGATAACAAGTCAAGAATAATAGGATTAGAAAAATTAACATATAAAGAAGAAAATGATTTAGTATATAACTCTAAAGACATACTAATTAAATCACTTGCTTATGAAGCTAAATCAATATGTATCTGTATGTCATCAAAAGATAAGGATAATTTTAATATTACCAATAGATTAAGAAAGAACGTATTAAGTGATATAGCCCAAAATACTATAAATATGTTAACTCAATTAGATGTTGAACTTTTAGATGTAGTTTATATTTCAAGTGGAGAATGTCAATCTTTAAAGGAAGAGGGTTATCTGCCATACACAAATTTTGGACAACCTGAATATAGGAAAATGAGGATATTGGAAAATGTTGAAAATTATAATGCTGTAGATGAAGAAAAAATAGCAGAATATGAACAGGAGGAAGAAGATGATGAATGGGATTTAGAACTATAATAAAAGCGTTTTATAATAAATTAAATGGGAGGGAGAAAATGGAATTAAATGAAAATATTATAATTGAACTTGTTGGGTCAAGTGAGGCAGATAAGGAAACCTTGGTAGATTATTTTAAAGAAAAAGAAATTGAAGATTTACTTATCGAATATGACTTATTAGATATTAATGAGATAACTAAAATTAAAATATCTAATTTATTAATTATATTTGAAAATATGCCTAGAAATAAATAAATATAAATATATTGTTATAAGTAGCCATAGAATTTTCTATAGCTATTTTTTATTGAAAAGTATTCCTAAAGGAGAATGAAAGAATGGAAAAGACATATGCAGAGATTATAAACCAAAAAAGAGATTTTGAAAAATACAGATTCAAATACCTAGAAAAGGAATTTGCTAATAAAGGATATTTCCTTAAGGATTTAGGAGAAGATAAATACTCTAATAGATATATGTTTATTAATATGGCATATATCAAAGATGAAAGGATCATATTACGTGAAAACCATGCAGAGACTTTAGAACAACTAGAAAAGGTCTTAAAGTTATTAAAATTTAATTCTAGAACTCTTCCATATGAAGCAAGACTAATTGAATTAAAATATAATAAGGCTTCAGATAAAGAATATTCAGATTTAATGTCTGAAATAGAAGAAAAGTTTAATATTCCTTTACTTGATAACCCTAGATGGAATGAAAAAAATAGTGACATTATATCTTTATATAAAGCCATAGCAAATCAAAGAATCTTTGAGGAAGAAAATGAAGAAGAATGGGAATTAGAGCCGTAGATAGTGGAGGTGAGACATTGGAATATAAAACAGAAAAAATTACATTTAGAGTAACTCCAGGAGAATTAAGAGCCATTGAAGAAAAAGCAAAGAAATCAAATTTAAAAGTTAGTGAATATGTTAGAAGGTCATCTCTAGATAAAAAGATAGTAGTAATCGAAGAAATTAAAGAATTTACTAAAGAGTTAAAAGGTATAGGAAAAAATATTAATCAACTATTAATACTAGTACATCAAGGTAAAATAGAAGTAGTAAATGAAAAGGGGTTGACAGAGTTAAAAGAAAAGGTGAATGAAATATGGCGATTGTTAAATTTATTAATGGGGAAAACAAAGTAATATCAGGTTTAGTAAAAGCAATAGATTATATTGTAGATAAGAATAAAACTGAAATATTTAATATTGGTGACGAAGATGCTGAGGATCAGTTCATAGATCAACTAATTGAGGAAAATAAAGGGGAAAGAGCTATTAACTATATCATTAAGGAGGGTAAAACCTCAAGTAGTTTAGTTACTGGAATAAGCTGTAGTCCAGAATCTGCATTTGATGAAATGATGATTACAAAGCAAATATATAATAAAACTAAAGGAAGGCAGTTTATACATTTCACGCATTCTTATAGTGATAAAGAATTAGATTTAACTCCAGAGATGGCTCATGAAATATCTCTTAAATTAATAGAACAAGATAGATTTAGAGGATTTCAAATTTTAGTTGCTACTCATGTTGATAATGATCATCTTCATACTCACTTTATTATAAATACCGTTAACGAAGAAACAGGATTAAAGTGGCAACAAAGTGATAAAGAATTAGAAGATTTAAAGAGATATTCCAATCAGCTTTGCGAGGAATACGGACTAAAGCATAGTTTTCCTCCATTAAAAAAGATAAGTGAGAAAACTAAATCTGTATCTACAGGCGAATATAGAGCCAAAGAAAAACTTCGGTCCTGGAAGACGGAAGCATTCTATGCAATTAATGATTGCAGAAAAACAGCTACCTCAAAAGAAGACTTTATATCTAAGCTAGAAAGTCTTGGATATAAAGTAAGATGGGAAAGTAGTAGAAAAAATATTACCTTTACATTACCTAATGGAAGAAAATTAAATAATGATAAGTTACATCCAGCTGAAAGCTTTACTAAGGAAGCACTTCTAAGGAAATTTGCTCTCAATAAACAATATCAGAGCATTAGTAAAAAATACTCACCACAAGATCAATTTAATGCTAGGGAGGAGCTAGTATTACAAGCAGTTAAAATGCTTGAAGATAATCCTCATGAAGGACATAAAGATTATCCTCGATCCTATATAGAAGGTAAGCAAGCAATAAAGGAGATGATGATAGAAAAAGCAAAAGGTGAAGGATTAGATTGGGAGAAGGAAAAAGAGAGGTAGGAAATTGCCTAATTAAGTATAGTTAGATATAATTGAGGTGAAACCTATGGATATATTGAATATTATAAAGAAACATTCATGTCTTGTATATAATGATGAGAATAATGAACAGGCTAGAGATGCTTTAATGAATTTTACAAACAAGCTATCAGAATGTAAGCCATCTACAACATATAAGCCTACGCAGCTTATTCATACGAATTATTATATTTATTTATATCTTTTAAAAAAGGAATTAGATAGAAATAACTATATAAGGGCATGTAGTGAAATAGGAAGTCTTAACTATAGAGTAGATATTTTACAAGGAAGAGTCTTATTTAGCTTGTTAGATATATTAAAAATTCACTTTGGGATGTGATTTTATTGTTTTTTAGAAAAAGAAATAAGAAAGTAGCAGATTTTTCAGAAATACCCTTTGGATATGGGTTTGCACTAGACTATATTCATACAGTATTAAAGTATGAAGAATCCTTGGAGGATCAAGCTAATATGATTGATTTCTTTATGGAGATAACCAGAAAAGATATTCAATATGATTTATTATCTAAATTTCTATATAGTGAAATAGATGATATTGAGACCCACTTTCCATTTCCATGGGTATATTTTATGGAGAACTCCGACATTCCAAACAAAGCAAAGCTAGTAAGAGATGATAAATTAATTGACTTATCTAAAGATCCTGTAGTACTTTTGCCATGGGATAGATATGCATTTTCTCCTGTAATAAAATCAATAGTAGGGACTGGATTTAAATATATTAAATCCAATCATAAAGGATACTACTTTTCAGATATAGAACTTTGCTATATATCCAATGGAAACCATTCAATTGCCACAGGAATTATTAAGAAGATGGGAGAAATTCAAGTTAAAGAATATGATATAAAAAATCTATTTAAAGATTTAACAACTGATGGATTATATTGGTATATAAATGGAGAAAAGCAATTAAAAAAAATCTTTGATTTTCGCTTAGCACTTTTGTATGAACTGGCAAAACTTAAATATAATCTACAAAAATAGCAACCTTAATCTGGTTGTTTTTTTATTGTCTTATTTCACCTATACCATAGGTATAGTAAAGGTTAAAGCAAGCCTTAAATCGTATTATAGAAGGTCATTTTTGAGGAGGTGTATAAAGAATGGAGGAGATATATGGAAAATCTAATAATAGTAAAAAATATAAGAATTAATGTAACTATAGGTAAAGAATATCAGATTTCCTTGAGAAACAAATCGGGAAAGGACAAAGACAATATTCGCTATAATCCTTTTGAGGGAGAATTAATCCAGGAAACAATCAATCATCTAACTTTCCAAAATAAAGAAAACAATTACTGTGAATCCTTTTTAAAAAAAGACTTTGCAATTAAATATTATGAAATAAGGGAGAGAAAAGGAAGGAAGAAATGGTCTGAGTTATTAAATGTAAGTTTTTAAATATATAGGGAGGTTTTTTATGGACAAAAGTAAAAAACGAAAGTTTATAATATCAAGTATTGTTCTTTTAGTAGGTATTATATTTAGCATATATATTTCTACAATACTTCACAGAATGCTATCTTTAAAACAATTAAATAATATTACTTTACCTAACTTAAAGGAATCTATAAAAAGCATAATTTTAAGTACACAACATTTTAAATTATTTTTATGTTTTATTGGACTTAGTGTATTGGCAAGTATAGGTTTATACTTTTCTAGTAATGAAGGATACAAATCAGACTTACAAATGATAACTCCTAAGATTTATACTCCAGTTAAAGCAGGACAAAATCAACATGGTTCTGCTAGATGGCTTACAGATAAGGAAAAAGAAACAGCTTTTAAGTCTTTTTTTATTGACCCCACAGATAATCATATTAGAGAACTTATTAAGCTAGGATATGAAGATTTAAAAGGAAGTGAAAGGAATGAATAGTGCATTACAATATGGTGGTCTAGTTCTTGGAATGAAAAAAGAAGGAAAAAAGGAAAAGATATACATCGTAGAAGATGATTTTCACACATTAAATATAGGTGCAACTAGATCCGGTAAAAGTAGACATATAGTTTTACCTACAGTATGTACATTAGGATTAGCAGGTGAAAGTATGATATTAAGTGACCCAAAGGGTGAACTATATCAGTATACTTATCCATTCCTAAAAAGGCTAGGTTATGATGTATATGCAATAGATTTTAGAAATCCTTCAAAATCTGATGAATATAATTTCTTGCAACCAATAATAGATGCAGTAGATAATAATGATATTCCTGGGGCCATAGAAGCTACTTGGGATATAACAGCTACTTTAGTAGGAGAAGCAAAAGGAGAGAGAATTTGGAGGGATGGGGAAGCTTCAACTATAGCAGCATCAATTATGGCTGTAGTTTATGATAATAGACATGGGAGTAATAGAAGATTTCAAAATATGACTAATGTATATTATTTTATAGCTAAAATGTGTAGAACTGTAGGCAAGACTATGCCAATAGTAAAATATATGAATGGCTTAGATGACAATCATCCAGCTAAAGGATTAATCTCCATATCTGAAATAGCTCCTGAGAAAACAAGAGGGAGCTTTTTTACTGCTGCATTAACTACTTTAAGACTTTTTACTTCACCAACAATAAATGCCATGACTTGTAGATCTACCTATAGACCAAAAGAATTAGGAAATGGCAAAGTAGCAGTATTTATTATCTTGCCTGATGAGAAGAGTACCTATTATTCTCTAGCAAGCTTATTTGTATCACAACACTATGAGCAATTAGTAAAGGAAGCTGATGAAAGGGGTGGTAGACTAAGAAATAGGGTTAATTTTATATTAGATGAATTTGGTAATTTTACTCAAATCTCGGACTTTTCCACTAAATTAACCGTTGCAGGTGGAAGAGGAATGAGATTTAATTTGTTTTTGCAAGGATTTGCACAATTAGAAGATAAATATGGAAAGGAGGTAGCAAGAACTATTAGAGGAAACTGTGAGTATTGGATTTATCTTAGAGCTGGAGACAATGAAACCCTAGAGGAATTATCTAAGAAACTAGGTAATTACACTACTACTAGCTATTCACAAAGTTCATCCCATGGAAAATATACCACAGCTAATAGCTCACAGAGCATAAATCTTACAGGAAGAGCATTACTTACTCCTGATGAGATAGATCGTATTGAAAGACCATATTCACTTATAATGTCCAACAATCATCCAGCTATCATGTATTCACCAGACCTAAGTCAATGGCATTTTAACAAGATGCTTGGGCTAGGAGACAAGCCACATAATATAAAGGTGAGAGAAATTCGAGAAAATAATCGAAAAACTAAAAATGTAAGTATGGACAATATGGATTTATGGGGCATATGGGATTTTATGAATGAATATTAAAGAGGAAAAAAAGGAGAAAATATTATGAAATTAAATAAGAAAAAGTCAACATCTATATTAACTATTATTTGCCTTATTTTATTAATAAATACTCCTGTATTTGCAAATAAAATACAGGATAGTGAGTTATTTAAAGGAACTATGAACTTGTTAAAAGATGCTACTAATGCACTGATGATAATAGCACCAATAGTAGGTATATTACTTGTTGTATTCTTTCATCTTAGAAAAGGTGCAGCCGATGAAATGGATCAAAAGACATGGCAGAAAAGAATTAATAATACTATTTATTCAGTTATAGGAGCTGAATTGGCATCCATCATCATTAATTTAGTGTCATCTTATTATATATCATAGGAATAGGGATTTTTAAATAATCCCTATTTCCTTTTAAGGGAGTGATTTGATGGAAATGTTAATACTTTCGTTAATTAGTTCTATAATCCTTGGAGGTGCTGCATATAACTTTGGATTAGAGTCTATTATGAATATAGCCTTTTTTGCAGAAAATGAATTTAAAAATCTTTCAATTCATGGATTAGACTTACTATTCAACTTGTTTTTAGGTTATGGCACATCTTTAATAGTCCTAAAGTTTCTAAAGAAAGGATTTAACATATATATTTTAGGCGTAGAGGGAGATGCAGAATTAGATCCGATGGTGCTAGTTACAAATTTTTTTAGGGCCATGGCTATAGCTATAGCTTTCCCAACTATTTACAAATGGATTGTTAAGATATTTCAAGAGGCTTCAACTGAAATATTAAATATAATAGGGTTAAACACTGAATATGGCTTGGATATGTTAGCAAACGATGTAATGAGTGCAGGGATTTTTTCAGGGATACTATACCTTGTATTTCTCGTGATTTTCATTACTCTTTTTATCAAGTTTTTAATGATAGGATTAGAATTATTTATACTTAGAGTGGGACTTCCTTTAGCCTGTGGGGGACTTATGGATTCAGATGGAGGTTCTTTTAAACCATATATTCAAAAGTTTATTCAATCTTCATTTACAGTGTTAATTCAAGTAATATTGGCAAAATTTGGATTAGCTTTAATGATGAATTCTCATATACTTTGGGGGATTGCATGTCTAAGATTAGCAGTAAGAACACCAAAATTCCTACAGGAATTTCTCGTTGTATCAGGTGGTGGAGGTGGAATAAATGGAATATATCACTCTGTTAGAATGGTTCAAATGGCAAGGACTACATTTAAAGTATGATAGGGGGCAACCATGGAGACTATAAATGAAATGTCAGAAGCATTTATTATGCTTATTAGAGGAAGTATAGGACTTCGTGTGATATATTGCATATATAAAAAAATGCAGAAAGATGAGGAAGCAAGTTCTTACATGAAGAAAATAAAGAATGCAGTAGTTTTCTATATTTTTGCAGAGAGTGTTTTTCAACTTATGAATATAGCGTTCTTTTACTTTAAATATGGAGGAGGGATGTAATTGTGAATGAAAAAGATAACCTATATATACCTCAAGGACTTAAAGTAGATAAAGAAATATTCGATGGATTTGGTAAGGAGGAAATGATTAGGTCATTAGTTATATTTTTTATTTTGATTATGATTAATGGTCTAATATTTATATTTAAAAGAAATGTAATGATATTTATTGTCATTATGTTTGTATCAGGTAGTGCAAGTATTATGATAACACAAAAAGATAAATCAAATATATCAGTATATGACCAAATAAAATATATGATCAGATTTCATAAATCCCAAAAATACTATCCATACAAATATTTACCAGAATGGGGGGAAAAGATTGAGAAATAAAGAAAAAGTATTTTTATGCTTAGGTAAGCTAGATCCTAAAATTCAAAAGATAATCAATAAAGCTAATATCAATATAATTGATTATGAGGATAATATTAATCTAATTAATGATGTACTAGAGATTGTTGATTTGGATCTACTAATAATCAATAGAGCATTGGATGAAACTCCTGAAGGAGATATATTAGTTCAAGTAGCATCTAAGGCAAAGGAAAAAGGTATTAAAATCATAATTCTGTTAGAAGAAATGGAAAGTTCTAAGGAGAGGAAGCTAATTACAAGACTCATTAATGAGGATGTGACTAGCTTTATTAAATTTAGCGAAGTTACTAAAAGAAAGATTGAGAGGACTGTAAAAAACTATCCTGTAGAGTTTGATTTTAAAGCATTTTCTAAGACTAAGATAGAATACAGAGAGGTACAAGTTGTAAAGAGTAGATTTAAAGAAGTTATTGCTGTGTATTCTCCTCTTAGTCAAGGAGCTTCTACAATATCCTCTCATATAGCTATGTCAATTGCTAAAACTCAAAACTGTAAAGTATGTTTAGTAGATTTTAATCCCTTGAAACCATCCTTTAAAAAGATTTTTACTAGAGAATTTGATAGTACCTTAGCAAATGTTTTTAACTCCATAGAAAGAGATACATTAACTAACGAAAAATTAGAGGGTTTTTTAACGACTTGCAAGGAGCAGAAGAATTTAGATATTTTAGCAGGGTTCTATGATATAAATGAATATTATACTTTAGCAAATAACAACTCATTTGCAAAATACATTGATTTAGTAATTGAAAAACTAAAATTCTTATACGATTATGTAATAATAGACACTCACTCCTGGTATGATATCTACACTAGCAATCAGGCCCTTATTAAAGCTGATAAGGTGATAGTACCTCTATGTGGAAATATATACGATATAGAGGAGACTAACAGGTACATTAATGCCTTTGATAAATATGGGGATTTTGATACAAGAAAGTTTATGTATGTCATAAATAAATATTCAGGAGAAGACCTAACATTCATAGAAATAGAATCTAGATTAAATGGACAAGTAATAGGATATTTATCTGAAGATAAAGCATATAGAAAAGGAAATGTATTTGGAAGTCAAAAGCTGATGAACGAGTATATAGGAATTTTAAGAGGATTAGGATTATCTGCAAATAGAAAACTAAATCTATATGAAAAGGTATTTCTAAATAGAAGCAAGGTAGTATCGGAGGTAGAAGAATGATTGTAAATAGAATTGAAGAACGTTCTATTCAAAAAACTCATAACAAAGATAAGCAAATTATCTCTATATATGATGTAATTACTAGAATAGCTGATGAAGTAGTTAGAAGTCATAAAGATTTAATTGCAGATATAACTCTTTCCAAATCTCCAAAGTCTGCTCTTGAGAATGTAATCTTAAAAATCATTGCTGATAATAACTATAAGGTAGCGGAAGTAAATAGACAAGAACTGGTGAGAGAGGTTACAAACCATATATTAGGTTATGGTATCATGCAAAAATATATTGATCTTCCCGATTTTAATAATGCTTATATAAATGGTCCTGATAATGTATGGATAAAATGTGGCAGCAGGATGAAAAGAGTAGATGTAAACTTTGGAAGTAATGAAAATCTACTTTCATATATACAGACTACAATACAAGCTAATTTAAAAGGTGAAATCAATGAGAATAAGGCATTAGTTAAGTTTGAGGATAAAGAAAATAAACTTAGAATTATATGTGGTATATCCCCAGTAACTACAATAAGTCCAACTGTAGTTATAAGAAAGCATAGAGATGATGCCTATTCTTTGGATGAACTCGTAGATATTGGAATGCTTAGTAAAGAGCAGGCTGATGATTTAGTAAGATATGCTAAATCAGGAGCCAATATTATGTTTGTAGGTAAAGGTGGAGCTGGAAAGACAACTCTGATGAGAGCAATTTTAGAGGAGTTAAGTGAGGAGACAAGAATACTTGTTATGGAAGAGCATCCTGAACTTTTCCTAAAACATCCTAACGCAATTCATACTTTGGTAAAAAGAAATGAATATGGAGAAGTCTATGGAATTAGAGAATTATCTGATATGGGTCTATTGATGAGTATAGATGCTTATGTATATGGAGAAATAAGAGAAGGGGAAGCAATGACCTTCTTCAATGGAGCATTTGCGGGAAATCAAACCTTTAATACGGCTCATGCAGGATCAGCTAGAAAAGCTTTAAGAAAGATGATGATAAATATGAAAATGTCTGGAACTAACCTTTCTGATGAAGTTCTCCTAGATATTCTTTATGAAAGTGTAAATATAATAGTATATCTTGATAGTTTTACAATAGCTGAAATAGTAGAAATAGTATCTGAAGAAGAGGACAAATATAATTATCTTTGGAAATTTGATATTGCTCATAGAGAGGCTACCTTTATACAAGGAGAACATAAAAGAGTTGGTCATATAAAATCTGAGGACTTAAAACTTAAATTGCTTCAAACTAACCTTTTAAAGAAGGTGATATAAATGCTTATGATAACAATAATAGTTCTACTATTTCTAGGTCTGTTGCTATTAGTATCTAATATAGATATTAATATTATTTCTCGGGAAATTAATAGAATAAAACAAAGGGCCAATAAAGAAAAGAATAGGGTTTATTATAATAAAAGATTCGTAAATTTATTAGACTTCATTGAAAGGCTAATACAAAGATCCAATATAAGGGTTTATATACCTTATTCCATAGGATTACATTTCTTTGTATGCTTCATATTCTTTATACTAGGAGCCATGTGGTTAAATCAGTATATGAGCCTTATAGTCTCAATAATATTTGGCTTAGGATTATGCACCATACCATTTTTACTATTAAAAATAATTACAGATATCTTATCCTATAGGATAAAAAGAACTTCTGTAGATTTCTTAATAATACTCAAAAACTTCTTTATATCAGGAAGAAATACTGATATATTTGAGAGCTTTAAAAAGGCTTCTGAATTTATTGCAGAACCTCTCAAAACCTATATAAATATCATGATATATGAATATGAGCATAAGATTAATCCCATCCAATGCTTAGAAAACTTTAAGGATAACATAGAAGTAGCTGAACTTAAGATATTTGTTGAAAATCTTAAAATATGTTACATCCATGGTGGTGATATATTAGGTCTAATAGATGCCTTTATTGAAGAGATATCACAACAGAATGACGATGAAGATGAAGAAAGTACAGAAGATTCCATGTTAAATATGGGGTTATATATGCTACTTCTTATAAATTTCATAGTAATGTATTTTTTAATCAACTCTAGCTATAGACATTCTATTTTGGAGCCTGTTTGGGGGCAGGTAGTATTCGTATTAGATATTTTAATATCTATATATATAGTAATTCAATCAATGAGTAAACTTCAGGATGAGAGGAGGTGATGAGAATTAAATTTAAAATATTATCAATTATAATTTTGTTAACACTAATATGGTTTAGTCTAATATTAGTGTTTTTTTATTTTAAAACTAAATATAAGGAGGAAAAAAGTAAAAGTAGAAATTATTATGGCAACAGAAAATTTAAACTTAACTATGATAAAAGATGGTATAAGTCTTTAGATAATTACCTAAAAGAATCAGGATATATATTAACTCCTGAATCCTTTATACTAATACATTCATTAGTAGTGATATTGATAGGATATAGTATTTTAAAACTTGGATTAGAACAAAGTGGAAGAAGCATTATACCAGTTTTATCTATTATATTAATACTAGTCAATATTCTAATAGGTAAGAAAGTGAAGGATAGAAAAAATAGGATTAGACTGGAACTTTGTAATATCCAGGATGTAATGTATTTTCAAAATAAAATAGGTACATCTGAAGATGTAATACTTACCTATGCATCTAAGATAGTAAAAGCTCCTTTAAAAGAGCCTTTAGAGTACTTAGCTACTGCACCTAAAGTAAGAAAAAACATTGATGATGCACTAGAGGAGTTAAGAAATGTATCAAATGTAGTAGAACTTCAGTCATTTAGTTTTACTTTACAACAAAGGCAAGAAACAGGATCTTCTTTAGAAAACCATAAGGCACAATCTCAGATGATGAAGAGAAATAAAAGACTTAGAAGGAAAGTTCAAAGGCAATATAAACGTACCAAATTAGTAGTAGCATCACTGATGTTATTTAGTTGTTATGTTCTACTACTTACGGTACCACTATTGGTAGAAGCAATGAGAAGTCTAAATTTAATGTTTAGATAAATCAAATAAAAAATAAAATATTAGGGGGAAAATTAAATGAAAAAAATCAATAACAGAATAAAGGTATTAAGTAAAAAGGTATTTAGAATTAGAAAAGACAGAAGAGGAAATGGTACAATAACAGCTATAGTTATTTCAGCTATTATATTGATAGCTTTAGTTCTTCTAAATACACCAATTAGAACCTTTGTAAGCAATATGTGGACTTCATTCGCTAATTTTGTAGAAGATAAATTAACTACATTGTTCAATTCTTAAAATAAATGGAGGGGATAAGGTGTCACCAGGAAACTTAGTTATATTATCTCTAGTTCTAATTTTTCTATTTATGTTTGCAGTAGGGAATATTGAATATTCCCTACCTTTCTTTCAAAGAATTAAGTTTGATAATATATGTAATAAATATTTATCAATAGTCCAAGCTGAAGGGGGACTAAGTATAACTGATAGAAATAACTTAACTAATGAGTTAGAGAACATAGGATTTACAGATATCAGTATAACGGCCCCTACTAAATTAGCATGGAATAGTGAAGCGACTCTAAGGGTAGAAGCAGATTACATCTTCAAGGTAACTAAAGGTAATCTGTCTAAAGAAGATAAAACTATACGAGCTGTATATGAAAATAAGACTAGAGTAATGACATTAGAAAGGTAGGGGTTATATGGGGAAATCATGGATTTATATTGGATTTGCTACGGTAATGATTCTAATAATGATTTTACTTACTATTTTTCTAATAGAGATTACAACTATAGTTACTCTAGGAAATAGAGTGGAAAATTCTTTGATAGGAGCAGGATGGGCAGGATTTTCAGAAATAGATTTAAGTAAAATGTCTGAAAGAGCAAATGGAATATATGATCCAGAAACTAGAGAGATATACTTAGATAAAACAAAGGCTGAACTTATGGTAAGGAAATATATACGTGAAAATCTAAAGTTAAATATTAATTATGTACCAACAAATACAAGCTATATACCTCATAAGGTTAATCCTGTCATAATAGATGAAATAAGGATATTTAATCCTGATGAACTACCCATAGTTGAAGGTGAAATTAACATTACCAGGACTACAATTAAAATATCAGTTCAAATACCAATGGATATAAAGGGATTAGGCTTTAGATATGCGAAGAAAAATGTATTTGTTGATATAGATTCATTTTCACAGTAAGGAGGTACAAGTTTGAAAGTAAAGATAAATCGTAGACTATTGCAAATAGGTATGGGATGTTTAATAGTAGCTTTAATATTAACATTCTATACCTTTAATCAAATGAAGAAGGCAGCACAACCAGAATCAACAGAAAGTATTGCATATTTTGCAGAGCATTTACCTAGAGGAATAGTATTAAAGGATTCTGATATAAAGATGAAAGAAACTCCCTTATCCATGATTCCCCTTGATGCTATTAAAGATAAAAATATGCTAATAGATAGAGAATTAATAATAGATGTAAGTAAAGATGAATTTGCATTATTAAATAAGACTACTGAGAGAGGGGAGATAAATGAAGATGTAGAAAGTATGTGGGAAATAGGCATTGAAGTTAAAGAGATTGCCGACTTTTTAGGCTCCCAGATAAAAATTGGTGAATACTATGCTCTCCTATTTGCAGATCCAGTTACTAATGAAAAATATCCTATTAACAAAGTAAAAATTACAGGATTAGTAGATAGCACAGGAAATGCTATTCATCCTAATAGTGAAGGATTACCTAAAGTAGTTATAATGGCAGTAGAGACTGAGGAAGAAATGAAAGAAATAGCAAGTTATAAAATGCAAGGATTATTTGAACTTGTTAGACCACCGAAAGGTTGGGAGTATCTAGAAGATGTAATAGAATTTGATGGTATAGAAGCAGAGCAAGAATTGGGTAATGATGGTTGATAAGGCAGAGTAAAAAAATATTTGATAAGAAAGCTAGGTGTACATACTTTAGCTTTCTTATTTATTGTAAAGCAATATAGATTTAATGACTTGTCCCTGTCTGACAAATAAAATATAATGGAGGTGAGATCATGGATTTAAGGGGGATAATTATGGAAACAATAATTGCTTCACTAATAACAGGTATATTTGGAGTTATAGTAGTATTGATAACTAATGCATCTATCAATAAAAGAGGATATAATAAAATTGACAGTAAAATAGGAGAGTTAGGAGATGACACGTTATCTAGGCAACATAAGGATATCAGAGAAGATATTAAGCAAACAGAGTTTAGTATTAAAGAGAACATAATAAACAAAACTGAGAGTATAATAGAAAAGACTTCAAATATTTATTCCAAAGTAGATAACTTAAATGGAATGGTAATTAAAAGTGAAGGAAGATATGAAAATCTAAATTTAGATCAAAGAGAAGTTAGAAATAATGTAAGTAAACTTGTCTTAGATTGGGAAAAGACTGTATCAGAAAATAAAGAACTTATATCTCAAAATAAAGAGCTTAAATTGCAGATTGAAACTATTAGATTAGAAAAGCAAGAATTAAAGATGGATAGTCAAAGAATTATGGAAAAATTAAATAATCTTATATCAAATAATGAAAAGATAATTACAGAAAATATAGAACTTAAGACGGTGAATCAGGATGTTAGAGAGCAGATAAATAAAATGGAGTTACAAAATAATAAGATTATATTGGAAAATACAACTCTTAAAGAAGAAAACATGCAAATGAGAGTAGAGAACGAAACTATAAAATCAGAATTAAGTAAGTTGAAGATTAGCCTAGACCAAGCAAATTCAAATATGAATAATCTTTTAATAGAAAATGAAAATCTCATAGGAGAAAATAAAAAATTAACTAAAAAAATATTGATTACAGAGCAATTAATAGATATGAAGAAAAATAAAGAAAAAAATCATAAAAAGGTTATTGAAAAGGAAGATGAAATGGAGCTGTAGGCAATGGAAGATAAAATCAATGCCAAAAGTAAAAGTTGTTTCAAGTGTTATTTTTTTAAAAATGTAAATATTGGCGGAAAGATGTATCATTGGTGCTTTAATACAGCAAATAATGGACATATCAAGAATGTAAATAAAGCGGATTATTGCAATCAATATAATGATTATGATATTGATTTTGGATTAGCATCTGATTTACTCACAAGGACTCAAAGAGAACAGAGGAACAATAAGATAAAAAAGAAATGTCAAATATTCCGATTCCACTATAGTATAAAGGATAGAGTAGCTATAATTATTTCTAGATTTAGCCATTGGGTTATAATTCTTTCCGATGATAAGGAGCATTTATTTCATCAAAGTCAAAATACTTCAAAAGGTTATGAATACGGACAAATGCCAGTATTTAATAAGCCAGATTTTCATCTTCATAGGGTAATTGATAATACACCAATGACAATTCATAAAATATTTGAAGAGATAGAGAATCATGATGTTTACGTTTTGAAATACAGATATCATGCTAGTATGATAGGAAGATAAAATATGTTAGATAAGAAAGCTAGGTAAATAATACTTTAGTTTTTTTATCTCATCTCAAAAAAATGAAAGTATACAACATATTTGTTGTATTACATTTGGTTAATATCTTAGGATATATTAACCAAATGTTTATGGTATAATATAATTAAGAAGAAAAAGGAAAAAGTGATATCATGAAAGATATAGAAAAAATCATAAGAAAAGTTGATGGAAATATGTCTATAGAAGGTATGCCTTTAAATGAAGAAGATAAAGAGAGAATTAGGGAATGTCTTACTGAAAAAGTTAGTTTTGATGATATGACTAAACAATTGATAGACAAATACACTATATAGGTATAAAGATAAAGGAGGGATTTGCTGTGACTAACGAAGAGTTTCAAAAAATAGTATTAGAGGAACTAAGAAGTTTGAAAGAAGGTCAAGAAGAAATAAAAAAAGGTTTAAAGGCAGTAATTGAACAAACCTCTGATTTAACTTAGTTTCGGGAAGAAATTAATGCAAAAGTAGATACCTTATTAGAAGATAATAAATCTATTCATCAAATATTAGGAGAACATGAGGTATCAATAAGAACTTTAAGAAGAAGGGTAATATAATTATTAATAATTGTATATTATATAATTTACTTGTAAATCAGCTTAAATCAATGCTGATTTTTTTATTGGAAAGATTATAAAATATATCTTGACTTTTGCATACCAGTAATCTATACTTATGGTATGCAAAAGGAGGTGTAGTGTGAGTAAGAAAAAAATGGGCAGACCTACAGATAACCCTAAATCTACTCAAATAGCTGTACGTTTTGATGATGAAACCTTAAAAATATTAGATGACTATTGTGAAAAAGAAAAAATAAGCAGAGCAGAAGGTACTAGGCAGGCTGTAAGAAAGCTCAAAGACAAAAAATAATAAGAAACAGTCCCCTCCAACGACCAAGAATTCAGGGACTGTTTCAAGCAGAGGTTACCCTCTATGAAATATTCTATCATAGTTGGCAATCTCATTCAAGAACCTATAAATTGAAAGGAGATTCTGATTATGGATGATTTAATATTAAAAGGAAAAGTTTTAATTGATGGTATGGAATTTAATCACATAGAAGGTGGATTTGGAAAAGATAAAAAATCAATATTAGTTAAAGATATAGCTGAAATACATGATAGAGAGCTATTCAAAATAAATGAGCTAATAAATAACAATAGAATAAGATTTAAAGATGATGTAGATATTATTGATTTAAAAAATACTAATTTCGATATCCTTTTGATGGATAACGGAATTTATACTCAAAATGCAATAAATAGAAGTAAAAATATCTATTTATTATCAGAAAGAGGATATGCAAAACTTCTTAAAATTCTAGAAGATGATTTTGCTTGGGAACAGTATGATAAATTAGTGGATAATTATTTTGACATGAGAGAAATAATAAACCAAACTCCTAAGCTACCATCTAAAATATCCAAACAAGAATTAATAGAACAAGAAAAAGAAAAATTAGATAAAGCTGTAATCACATCTAATTATCTTATAAACTATATAAGCTCAATAAATGGTCCAGTTCCTAAAGAAATATTAGATAGTTTTACAACTACAATTCAGGCAGTAAATCTTAACATCATAAACCATTTAAAAAAAATAAATAGGCCCTAGGAGGTGAAGCATTTAAGAAAAGTTATTGAAAAAGAAAAGTTAAATTTTCAACCCAAAATATTACCAGTGTATTATTAAATAATATCCATGATATTTATATTATGGATTAATTTGGTTGACTAAAATTTATATTTGATTTATAATTATATAAAGTAAACCAAAGGGGGAAAAACTGGTGAAAATGTCAACCAAAACTAATGATATTTGGGAAATGAAGAATAAGGAGTGGGAACAAAATGTTGAGTATGTAAGACAAACGTTAACGCCAAGAACATTAGCTTATTTTACACCAATTTTGGATATGGGAAGAGAGCAATGTAAATCTGTAATAGAATTAAATACTAATTTCTATTCTAGTACCTATTTTACCAATATTCGAACAGAACTCTTAACTTTTAGTATAATGAGATTATTTGATGAAAAATATCTACCTAAAAATTTTCCATATAAGGTAGAGCCTACTACTATAAATAAAATAAATAGATATACTACACCTATTCTTAGTATTGGAAATATTGATATAAACATATTGAAAGCATATAGGAGAAATAAGATTGATACTAGAGATAGAGATTATTTGAAAAATAGATGTAAAGGAAATGTGGTATTGAAGGGGCAGCTAGATATTTTTGGTAATGAAAGCGAAATAACAAGGCTTCATGGAGTAGTTACTTATAATGTAGATAAAAATTGGGATAAATATAACTTTATAGATCTTACTTTCTTTGATCCAAGCCTTAAAGAAGTAATAGTAAAAGTGGATTTATTAAAAACTTTACAGATTTATGGTAGTGACGATATCAATAAAGAACAGAAAAGCTTAGTTAATGAAGAGGATTTAAGACAAGAGATTCAAAATGAGCTACGAGAACTTAATAAAATAGATTAATAAATAATTCTAGGATGTTAAAAGATGAAATTTGGATTTGTAAAAATGAATTTTGGAGGAATTTAAAATGTTTGATAGGAATAATAAAAACCAAGTGTATAGTATTGAAAGGCTGATTATTCCTGAGAGGCTTAAAGATGCACGCATATATAGAGGATACTCGCAACAAGAATTAGCAGATAAGATAAATGTATCAAAACAGGCTATATCTTCATATGAAAAGGGTAATAAAAATCCGTCAATTGAGGTTTTATCAAATATTTCGAAAACATTAAAATTTCCATTTGACTTTTTTTATAAAGAGATAAACTATAAGGAGATAAATCCAGTATATTTTTTTAGAAGTATGTCAATTCCCAAAAAAAACAAAGAGATGCTTTATAAAAAGTTAGAATATTTTAATAGTGAAATTTTAGGATTTTGTGAAAAATATATTAATTTAGGTAAGAATAATTTAATTGAGGTAGAAAGAAAAGACTATTTTACACAAGAAGATATTAGAAAAATCGTAAAAGATCTTAGACAGAAATGGGGAATTTATGATTCACCAATAAATGATTTAATGTATTTAATGCAAAAAAATGGATGTATACTATCATATATAAATCTTAATTCTGAAAAAACGGATGGATTTTCATGCTGGATAGAAGATAGACCTATTATTCTTGTAAACAATATAAAAGATAGTGCCGCAAGGCTAAGATTTACATTAGCACACGAATTAGGTCATATAATTTTACACAAAAATTTAAATAATGAAGAATCATTGAAACAAAGAGAGTCAGAGGCTAATTTCTTTGCAGGAGAATTACTTTTTCCAACGGAGCAAGCAATCAATGAAATATATAGTACAACTTTAGATAGTTTTATACCAATAAAATATAAGTGGAAAATATCAATAGCTGCTATTATTAGAAGATGCTTGGATTTGGAATTAATTACAGATGATAGGCATTTAATGCTACAAAAACAGTTAAGCAAAAGAAAATGGAGAATGGTAGAGCCATTAGATGACATGATTAAAAATGAAGAGCCACGATTAATTCAGGATATCTTTGATTTACTAGTAAATAAAAATATAGTTACAAAGAATTATATTATTGAAAATATTTGTTTTGACGATGAGGAACTAATAGAAATATGTGGACTAAGAGATGATTTTTTCAAGGAAGAATTAAATATTAAGTTGAATAAAAAAACTAGTAACTTATCCCGAGTAAAATAAAATGATTTAAAATTTAAGTATTAACATTTTAAAAATCAGCTTACACCAAAGCTGTTTTTTTATTCCGTATATAGGAGGTGAAACATTCAAGAAAGGTTATTGAAAAAGAAAAGTTAAATTTCAAGTCAAAGTATTACAAAATATTCTTAAATAATATCCATAAATACCCTAAAATGCTTGTTAATACCAGTGTTTTGGGGTATAATATTATTAAGAACAGATATTCGACTATTGATTTAAAAGGAGGAATAAGAATGAGAAAGTTAAAATTTTTAAGTTTTATAATATTATTTATAATAGTTTTTTCTTCAATATCCTTTGCAGAAAATAACAAAGATTTTAAAGATATAAAATCAAGTGACTGGTTTTACAGCTCAGTAAATAATCTTTCAAGCAAAGGAATCATATCAGGATACAGTGATGATACCTTTAGACCTAATAATTCCGTTACAACAGCAGAGTTTTTAAAGCTATCAATGGAAACAGCTGAAATTGAGATTGATTACAATACAACTCCTTGGAATAAGGGAATAATGGATAAGGCCTTAAGTTTAAATATAATTACTAAAGATTTATACAATAAGCCAAATGAACCGATTAAGAGAAAAGATGTAGCATTGGTATTATCTAAACTAATAGAAAAGACAGATTTAAAAGATGAGTTTATCAGAGGTAAAGACTTAGATTACGATAGATTTAAGTACCTACTATACGATACAACAAAATTATCTCAAGAGTATAGAACAGCTATATATAAGTTGTTTGAATATCAGCTTATAGTAGGATCTACTAATGAAAAAGATCAAGTATTTTATAATCCTGAATCCAATTTAACCAGGGCAGAAATAGCAGCTATAGTTGAGAGACTAATAGAACCTAGTAAGAGATTAAATAAATATGCAGAATTTCCTAAGAGAAAAGACTATTTTAGTAAATATGATGATGGCGACATAGCACATAGCTATGAATTAAATAAATATTTTTCAGCAGATTGGGCAACACCTGACATAAAAAATAAAAGATTTATTTATTCCAATGAAGAGCTAGGAAAGAGAACTGAAAACTATATACTAAGTGAAAGCTTAATACCTAATCTTAATAAAATATTATATGATTTATCAAGGGTGCTGATAAAAGAAGGAGGGGACGATTACATTTCAAATGAACTTTGGGGACTTCAGACAGCGAAAGGTATAGAATATAATCCAAGGATTTATATACAAAAGAGTACAGATATGAGATCTACTTTAACAGGTGGCAATACATGGAGTTATATGTTCTGGGAAAAGAAGCCAATGACAGGTTATGATAAAACAGGATACAATAATTTCCTATGGATAAATATTGGAAGTCTGTCAAATGGTTATTGGAAATATGCACCAAAGTCATTATATAAAGAATACCCTAATGGTGTAGTGGATTATGAATATGTAAATATGTTTAGGGCATCACTTATTGCCATCTTTGGTGAAAAAGATGGACATGAGATATTTGAATATATATTTAATGAATATATGAGCTTAATAAAAAATCCTAATTTCAAATATGATCAAAACAATCCTAAATTTAAGTATAAAGATATAGGAAAATATAAAATTGTATATGAATATGGAGAAAATGCAAATAAAAACTTTTATTTTTCTTTCAAATAAGGAGGTTAATTAAATGATAAAAAGATTTGCAATACTTCTATTAATAACAACATTAATTTTATCATCAATTCCTATTAATGTAGTTAATGCTTCTTCTTTAACTAAATTTGCTACAGATGAAGAATTTTATGCTCATGTTGAATTAACATTAGGGAAACCCTATATTAAAGATAAAAATCAGAGATTCTATGCTAATAGAGAAACTTTTAACGAATATCAACAAATTGTCTATGGAGGACAACATGGAGATAAAAAGAAGGGTATAACCCCTTGGGTAAAGCCAGGATATGAACATCTTTTAGGAAAAATGCTACCAAGATATATAGGTTATGATTGGAATGGTGGAAGTGTAGGTAACACTCACTTTACGCCTGATGCAACCTCTGGTACTGATCCTAGTAAATTTAATTATATTCCTAACTCGTCTAATATAGCTCTTTGGGATGCTCTTCATCCAGACGTAATGAATCATATGTTAAATGCCCCACTTTGGGGTAATGGGGCTACCTCGCCCTTCAAAACTCTAAACCAGTTAGGGGGTAAGGCTTACGGTAAGCCAGTGTCATTGTCATCATGGCTAATTGAAGGAAGCATACACATGATTCACAACAATGGTAAGAATTATGTCACTCAAAACGTATCGTCAATGTTAGGGAGTGCTTCAGGAATAGTAATTGGACAAATAACAACACCTACAGATACTTACTACATTCGGAAAGGTGAAACACAAGTAAATATACCTGTTACAGTGAAAGCAAATGCAGAGTTAAAAGGTTATGCAAAAGCTACACATATAGAGGAAATCACAGCATCTTTTCAAGGAAAGTTAGATAGAAAAAAAGGAGTATCAGAAGCTTTAACTACACAAGATTTTATAGCTACGAGATCAAATTATAATGTCGGCACACACAATATAACTCTTGAAGGTAATGTATCTCTAAGAACTATATTTAATGATACTGGATCGAGAGTAGTTAGAAAAACTATAACACTAATAGTTGAACCTGAAGGTGAAGATCCTTATGTAACAACAACAGTAACCCCTGATCCAAATGAAAAGAAATTTGAGAATAAAGATATTGATGTCGTTTTAACTGTAAATGGAGAGTTACACAACTATACTAAAACCTCTAATATAAAAGAATGGGTATTCTATGCTAGAGAAAAAGAGGCAAGTAGTGCAGATGTAAAGAAAGTATATTCTAAGACTTTAAATGCAAATACAACTTTTAAGTTTAAAATTCCTGCATCTAAAGTTACTGAAGATACCTTTAAACAATATTATGTAGTAAGAGCAGAAGTAGTATTTAATGAAAAGGTACAAGGTGCAACTAAGGTAAATGGAGGGTGGGCAATATCTGCTCCTGCTGAAGCTGTCGTAGTAGTTTATAAGGACAAGCCACCAACAGAACCAAAACCACCAAAGCCATCACCGAGCAATCCACCAACAACGAAAATATATGGTCAAACTGTTGTACCAGCAGGAGAACCAACAAGATATTCAGCTAGAGCATCTGCTGCTCCTGGAAAAAGGATAGAATATGCCGAATTTTATTCATCTGTACCACCATATAAAGAAACTGACTCGAAGATATCATATAGTTTTACGAAAACCTTTACTATGGATGATATAGGACCAGACAGACTTATAGAACACATAGTAGAGGATAATGAAGGAGCAACAGCTTCAGATTTTTTACTTGTAGAAGTTACCCCACCGAAACCAAACGCAAGTCTTAAATTTGATGGATGGCTAAAAGAGAAAAGAGTAGTTGAGGTGATTGATACCAGTACATCCTACGGAATACCTATAAATGATTCTAGGACTAGAATTACCATTACACCAGAAGGTGATGGAGCAACTAATAATATAAGATATTTAAGAACTTATAAAGATATTTATGATAGAAGTGTTAGAGAATATGTATTTAGTGATGGCGGAACCTATAATGTAGAAATCTATGTTGAAAATACTTCAGGAATATCCGATACCAAAACATACAACATTGTAATAGAGCCAGACATACCACCTATAGCAGAATATAGCTTTAGTAATAAAATTTACCGAGACAAAAATAATAATAACTTTGCAAAGATGGAAATCATAGACTTATCATATTCTGCTGATTATGACAAGATTGTTGAAAGAACCTGGACAATTACCTATAATGCGAATAACAATAAGGATGTTGATGGTTTTCCAAACTATGCCGATGATACTTCTTTTCAAATAAAGGACTCAGAGCTAGAAATTTTCAAGGAAAAAATATTAGTTAAGAATGGATTTACCTACAAGATAACTAAAATAGCCAGTGATATAATTACAATTCAGGTCAATCAAGTAGGAAATTATCTAATAGAGTTAAAAGTCACAGAGGGTTATGGTATGGAAGGAAATACAAGTCATAAACATAAAACTGAAAAGACTATAACTGTACTCAATAGAGAACCATTTGTAGATTTTGAGCCATAAGGAGGGATAAAATGAAAGATCATATTAAAATAAATATAAGAAGAATTATGATTTTTTTATTAATCTTAATTCAAATATTTATTTCGGATATAAATAAAGTAGAAGCTTATCCTTACGATGCAGGGTATGACTATTATCAATATCCACGTTTAATAGACAATACAGGGAAAACTCATTATTTTACTATTATAACTGAGGGTCGATATGGAAATGAGCATTATTTAAAAACTAGTATTTATAATGAAGATGGAACTCTTTACAATGAAAAAAGATATGATTATGCACCTTTGCCACCACTAGGACAAGATTATGCCAGACCTTTAGCTGTAGTTCCTAATAATGATTTATCCAAAGTCAGGGTATATTTTGGTGTAAGTTCTGCTACAAATCCAGCTTATAATACAGATGCACTTGTGTATATGGATTTTATTTGGAGTGACTGGAGATATATTCCTGCACCAGTAGACCCTAATGAACATTATTGGAGTAGACAAATATTTGGTAAAATGGGTCATGAATGGACCCATTCTGATGTCTATCATAAACTGGGAGTAACACCTAATGGAATTGTATATGTACAGAGGACGGGATGGAATAATGATGTTTTTGGAGATTGGATACACATAAAAGGCAGAATTACTCAAGCGGGATATCAAAATATAAATTGGACTACTGATAAGTGGTATGGTTATAGACACTTTTCTACAAACGGACAATATGCCTATGAAAGAATTGATAAGAATCAGTATAGAAGGATAAATAGAAGTGGTGTAGCAGAAATTATAGAAGGAGATATGTACTTAGATTTATATAAAGCTAATATATTGGATTTAGAGTATTACGAAAAAACGGGTAATCCAATATATTTTAACAGCAAACATAATCTTGTCGGTAAAATTAGAGATATGTATTTCAACTGGAACTCGAGTGGAAATTCTTACATTCCTAAAAATGTTTCACCAGAAAACTTGAAGATTACAAATCCTTTGTCTAATTCAATCTACACCAAAGAAGGTACAAGTACCATTAATATAGTAGGAAGTGTAAGAGACCCTGATAATGATACTTTGACAGTCACTGCTGAATTAGCAGGAGTTACTAAATCTACTACTCTAACCAATACTTCTGTCTCAAGTGGAGCAGCCTTTAATTTTACTTTTGATGTAGCCATAGACGATATTCCTGAAGGTACACATACAATAAAGGTAAGTGTCACAGATGGGAAGATTAGAATCCCTATTACTGCCACCAGAAACATCCAAGTACAGGCTAGGGTAAAGCATAATGGATTTGTCTTAGTAAATTCACCGTTGTATTATAAATTAGTCTACCAGGATGAAGAAAGTGATCCGAAGCACCAAGAGCAGTTTAGATATGTACACGATCCAAACTACTTTAAAAATAGCTTAGGGGTTATACCAGATAGTAATACTTGGAGAAATACAGTATATAATAACCTTAGTTTACCAGGTCATTATAAAGTAACTTCTAAAGCAAAAGATAATCCGAAAAATATATCTACCTTTGATGAATACAAGATGTGGAGTAATGAATCCCTATCAGAGATTAATTTATATGTTCATAGAAAGCCTGTAGCAGTGTTTAAAGCTTCAATTAATAATCTAGGAAACCTTACAATTACGGATGTAGATAAATCCTATGACTTGGACCATCAAGGTGAAACAAATAACGGTATAATAGCAAGACAATGGAGATGGCGAAAGGTAGAAGATGTTACTTGGACTACTAGCAACAATCCACCAACATCCTTTCCCCCAGGACAAGAATACATCCTAGGGCTAAGAGTAAGAGATAAGGACGGAGAAAATGGAGTAGGTGTATGGAGTGATTATACAGATATAACTATAGGTACTGGCACATTAGCACCTTTAAATGCCTTATTTACATTAAATCCTAGCGTTGTATCTCATAATCCTAGTAAAACTATTACAGTAGCCAATTTATCTTCAGGAGCAATAACTAGATATGAATGGATTATCAGAAAAGCTGGAGTTCAGCAAGGTTCTATTATTTCAACTAGTGTACCAACATCAGCACAATTAAAAGCTTATGGAATTGGACAATATACCTTACAGCTCAGAGTAGGAGATGCGACTAGGTGGAGTGAGCCTTATACTTTACCATATGAAATTATAAATAATCCACCTATAGCTAAATTTGAAGCACCAGAAGTAGTATATAGAGACACAAATATATCATTAGTAAATAAAACAGCAGCAGACTTAGATGGTGACCCAATAACCTACTTATGGAAATTGAAACAACCTAGTGGGACAGAATATAATATCTCTACTTCCCAAAACCCAGTTTTTAAGGTACAGAGTTTTCTTAGCTCATATGCAATAAATCCTGTTAGTGCTATATCTAAGAATTGGGAAATAAAGTTGATAGCAACAGATTCTAAAGGAGCTAAATCAGAATTTACAAAGGATTTAGAGGTTATAAATAATGTTCCTGAAGCTAAAATAAATGGTCCTATTTCTGTAAATCAATATACAACTCATAACTATACATCAAGTGATACTGATGCAGACACAGGAGATAACCCTCTCGCCATATTCATATGGAAACACATAAGGTCTGATGGAAGTCATGAAACATATACTTCGAAAGATATTACAGTGACATTTAATGAATATGGGGAACACACAATAGAACATTATGTAATAGATAAAATAGGAGATAAATCTAATATAGCTACCCTCAATGTAGAAGTGGAAGAAAACCAAGCTCCCAAGATGGTGATTACATCTCCTAGTGGTACACCAGGTAAACCAACTGTTATTCCAGGAGATCCACTTATGAAATGGACATACTCAGATCCAGAGAATGACTTACAAGAAAAATATAGTTTTGACTTCTATTATGCAGACGATGATATATTAGTCAAATCTCCGACTAATGATGATAGTACAGGGAACATAAGAGAGTATCAAGTACCTCAAAATACCTTTGAAAGATTTAGAACCATAAAAGCAGTAGGTAGATCCTTTAGTAAATTTAAGTGGTCTGAACTCTCTAATGAAGTGTACTTTATAATCAATGATGCACCAACAGGAGGTTTTAATTTAAATAAAAACCCTGCTAATTATGTTAGGAATGAAGAGATAAAAATAACTGGCTTTGGAGATGATCCTAACATCGAAAGTGGAGATAGTATAAATTATAAATATTACCTTAAGAAGTTGCCAAGTGGAAGTGAAACACTTATTTCTAGTGATAAGGATTTTACACATATTATTAATTCTTTAACGTCTGCACAAAGTAAAGATACCTATCAAATAAGACAAGTTATTACAGATAGTTTAGGATTTACTGCACCAGAAGTTATAAAAATATTCACGATAAATAATCAGAAGCCTATAGTTGAAATAATAGAGCCTTCTAGTTCTAATAGTAATGATCCAACACTGATTTCAGAAGTGGATTTAAAGCCTACAATAAGATGGGATTATACAGATTTAGACGGTGATAATCAGAAGAAGTATAAAGTAACTATATATAATGGGCTGACTAATAATATAGTTGTGAGTTCAGGAGAGATTACATCTGCAAATAAATACTGGACAGTATCAAGTCCACTTGTAGAGGATAAACTATACTCCGTTATTGTCGAAGTTTACGATGGCCATGAATGGAGTATCTCTGAAAGGAAATATTTCAAAGTATTTTCCCTAAAAATATCAGGGCATTTACTACCTAATCCAGCTATGGCAGGAGATAAGATTTATTTCTATATAACTACTGAAGGATATGCAGATAAGATAGAAATCGTAGTTCCAAGTGACCTTATTGCAATGGATAATAGGGTGTCTATGGGATATCCAGCAGTTACTTATCCGTCAATGTTCTTTAATGTTGATAAAAACATAATGAAGAAAGAAGACATTCTAGAGTATATTGTATGGGTAAGTACAGAGGATACTTTAGGAAAAAACAATGTCAGGTTAAGACAGCCATATAAATTTATAGTAAGAGCATATAAGGGTACAGTTACAAGAGAAATTGAATTGGAGCTTGATGTTAGAGGTTCGATATTTGAACTATTAAAGCCTGGTATTAAAAACAAGAATGGAAAATAAGATAGTATAAGTATAATGCCTCTTGGATATCAAGAGGCATTATGTATTTCTTGGGAGGGATAGCATTGAAGAAATTACTTGGATTCTGTGAAAAAATATTTACCACATCTAAATGGTTAGTCAAGGTTAAATTGAAATCAGAGAAGGTGATTACACATTGGTTTACTGATAAAGATCAAGCTGATGAATTTGTAGAGTGGATTCTTGATTATGGTAAAGGAAGAACAATACAAAATATTGAGACTGATGACTGTGTTATAAGACTTAATCGAGATGAAGTGGAAACTGTCAGTATGAAGGGATACTCCTTATTTCAAACAGAATTTATTGTTCCTATAAAGTCTTTTTTGAAGCAAGAAACATCCTTGAATATATCTTTTAATAATGCTATAGCCATATTTTTAATCTGCATTATTATTAACTTTCTAGTGTCTTATAATCTAGAAGTCTTTTTACTTCAAGAAACAGAAATTTTTAATTTTCTTAATCAAGAAGTATTTGAACCAGCTTTGATTTCTTTTAAAGTTCTAATGATTCCAGTGTTTATATTAATAATATCTGCTGGTCTTATTAAACTCAAAAAAGCAATAAATAACTATTATTCTGGCCTTCTGATTTATAGTAGAGGGTCTATATTTGAGACTTTATTACTCATATTTAGTTTGCCACTTATAATTAAATTAATTTTGGAAGTATTATTTAATATATGTTTTTCTTTTCAATAACCAATATAAAAGGAGGATTTATAATGAACAAAATTATGTTATTAGGAAGGTTAGTTAAAGATGTAGAGCTAAGGTATACTCCAGCAGATGAACCAAAAGAATCAGTAGCTATAGCTAAATATACCTTAGCAGTAAATAGGCCATATAAAAGAGAGGGAGAACAGGAAGCAGATTTTATTCCAGTAATAGTATTTGGAAGAATGGCAGAGTTTGCAGAAAAATATTTTAAGAAAGGGCAGCAGGTTTGTGTAGTAGGAAGACTACAGATCAGACACTATGATGATGAAAATGAGAATAGACATTATTTTACAGAAGTAATAGCTGAAGAGCAACATTTTGCAGATAGTAAAAAAGAAATATCTTAGGATAAAAATAGTAATAGATTAAGAAAACCGCTTACTCTATAACTATTTTTTAGTTTATAAACCATAAGCAAGTCTAAAAGAAAACCACTTTAAGACTTGCTTTTTCTTTTCAATACCAGATATAGGGATATTGAAAAAGAAATAAAAAAAGAAGGAGGCATTTGATAAATGATAGTTCCAATTATAATCTTAATATTAACTTTAGTAGGAGGTGGGGCTACACTTTTTCTTATGAATAGAAGTTCAAAGAAAAGAGAAGAAGAAATTAATAAAAATTTAGAAACAGCTCAGGAATTTATGAATGTTTTAGATATTAAAGGTAATTTTCTATATTCAAAAGATAAATATATCTTTGCTTATATTAGGATAAACCCAATATCTATAGACCTTATTAGTAAAAGAGAAAGAAAAAACTTATGTGATATTTTAACTTCTCAACTATCATCAGAACAAAATAAATTTAGATTTTTAGCAGTATCTAGACCAATAGATATTACTCCACTGATAAATAATTATTCAAACATAATGTTGAATAGTGATAATCCAAAGCAAAAAGAACTTCTTAGACATGAAATGCTAGTCATGTCTAGTTATGCAATGAGTGGAGATGTTGTAGAAAGACAGTTTTATATAAGACTTTTTGAAAAATATGAAGAAGGTATAGAGAAAGATTTACTTAAAAGAGCTAATGAGTTTGCTACAAAATTTGAAAATAGTAAAGTGTCCTGTGAAGTGTTGAAGGAACAAGGAATAATCAGATTATGCAATTTGATTAATAATCCTGCTTATTCACATATAGAGGATACAGAATATGAAGCAGCTATTCCATTTATTATGGGAATTGAGGAGGTAAGTCATGGCTAAGAAAAAAGAAGCATCACCAATAAATAATGCACTATTAAATATGATTACTCCTATAGGGCTTAAATTTAAAAAGAACACGCTAGATATAGGAGAAAGTACAGCTAGAGCCTATGGAGTTATAAGATATCCTCAAAATGCAGAATATGGTTGGCTGTCAAAGCTTACTAATATACCAAGTACCATTGTATCAATAGGATTTACACCTATAGATAATGGTACTTTTTTAAATACCCTTTCAAACAAGATAAAACAAGAAAGAGGTATAGCAGACAGTGCAAAAGATCCTCTTGTTGCATTGAGAGCAGAAAGAACAGCCCTTCATGCTGAAAAAACCATGATGAATATAGATGGGAAAGAGGAAACTGTAGGTTTGCTTAGTACAGTAATAATGCCTTTATCAAGAGATGAAGAGGGATTTAGTAAACTATGTAAAAAGGTAGAAAATATTGCTACTCTTTCAAAATGTAAGCTAAGAACCTTATCAAATTTACAAAAGGAAGGATTTAAACAAATATCTCCTTTCTACACTGATGATGAGGATGTTGAAGAAATTACCCAAAGAATTGTACCATTATCTACTTTTATGGGAGGATTTCCTTTTGCAAGTTCTGGATTTAATGATGGATCAGGATATTATTTTGCAAAAGACAGTAGTGGAGGTTTGATTGTCGTTGACCCCTGGAAACGTGGAGGAGATAGAACCAATAGCTTTTTTGTAATAACTGGAGTACCAGGAGTAGGAAAGTCTACTAAAGTAAAGGATATAATTCTTTCTGAATATATGATGGGAACGAAGATTATAATTATAGATCCCCATGGAGAGTATATAGAACTTTGTCACAATTTAAATGGTGATTGGATAAATGCAGCAGGGGGGTCTAAGGGAAAAATAAATCCACTTCAGATAAGGTATTCACCAAGAGATGAAGATGGTGAGGAAGAAAAGTTATATCAGGATGATGGCAATGGTATGGGAGATATGGCCTTATACATTAAAAACCTAGAAATATTCTTTAAGCTATATATCCCTTCTCTTACAGACCGACTGATAGCTATCCTGAAATCAGAGTTAATCGAGTTATACAACAATTTTAAAATATATTGGGATACAGATATATCACAAATATCCAATACTGACTTTCCAATAATGGAGGATTTATATAAGCAAGTAGATGAAAAATCTAAGAATAAAGATAATCCATATAAAAAGGATTATGAAGATTTGGGGCTACTACTAAGAGATATTGCAATGGGTAGTGACTCTTTTTTATGGAATGGACACACATCAATACAGGCAAATTCCAGATGTGTATGCATTGATACAAAAGATTTACAAAATACAGCAGACAATGTAATAAGTACTCAATATTTTAATCTTCTTCAATGGGCTTGGGAAGAGATAATTAAAGATCCCAATGAACGTGTAATGCTATTTTGTGATGAATCATATTTAATGATAGATCCTAGAGTGCCTCAATCATTAATATTCCTTAGAAACCTCATAAGGGGTGCTAGAAAGTATGAAGGAGGTGGAGCAATAATATCCCATACTGTAGGAGATTTCCTAGATCCTGCAATTAAAAGGTATGGACAAACTATTTTAGACTTACCAGCTTTTAAAATTCTAATGGGAACAGATGGTAAAAACCTTCAAGAAACTAAAGAGTTATATGATTTAACTGAAGCTGAAGAAGAACTTTTAGCTTCTAAGCAAAGAGGAAGATCATTATTGATGATAGGGTCAAAAAGATTAAGAGTAAATTTTGAAATTGCAGACTACAAATTTAGGTATATGGGCGAAGCTGGTGGAAGATAAAAAAGAAAGGACTGATATTATTATGAAAGAAAAGAAAAGCTTTGTAGAAATAATAAAGAGAGTTTTACTGTATTTTGACAATAAGTACGATATGCTCCAAAAGGATGAGATCATTCAAGGGGAAAACAAAAACCTTGATACATCCTATTATAAAAGATCTGATTTTCATTGGGAGCAGATGAGAGAAATAAGATTAGGTTTAGAAAAAGGTTTAGATGTAAGTAGTTATGCAAAGAAAGAATTTAATATTGAGCAGATGGAAGAGATTAGACTAGGACTTGAAAAAGGGCTTGATGTATCGTATTACAACAAGCCCAATTTTGATTGGAAACAGATGAGAGAAATTAGATTAGGTTTAGATAAAGGATTGGATGTAAGTGCTTACGCTAAAGAGGAATTAAGTATAGAGCAGATGGAAGAGATTAAATTAGGGCTTGAAAAAGGATTAGATGTATCTTACTATAACAGGCCTAATTTTACCTGGGAGCAAATGAGAGAAATAAGGATAAGTCTTCAAAGAGGACTAGATGTTTCTACTTATGCTAAGGATAGCTTGAGTGTAGAACAGATGGAAAAGATGAGGATAAAGTTGCAAAAGGAGAATCCTACAGCAAATATAATAAATAAGGTTGAAAAAACACCTATAAAGAAAAGAGAGCAAGAAGTTAAAAAGGAACAGACCAATAATAAGCAAGTTCCTGTAGAGGGTGTAGAAGATAAAGAGAATACAAAAGACAAGGACTTTAAGTTTTCTAGATACGATGCAAATGTAATTTTTCCTGTAGTAAAAAGAACTCAAACAAAAGAAGGTATCGAAGAAAGATTATCTCAGATATACCATGATAAAAATGAAGCATCAAGACAAATTAATATTTTTAAAGGGAGGATAAATAAATTAGTTAATCATGGATATATGGAAGAGCATAATGGTAAATATGATATTACAATGAAAGGAGTTAAGGCAGCTAAAGAAGTAAATACTGAATTTGAATTTACGTCTTATGATGCTAATGAAGTCTTTGGATATATTAATAATGCAAATGGTTTCTTAAGCTTAGATAATCTTCGTAACCAACTGGAGAAAAAATATACTAATTATGAGGATGTAGAAAAGCAATTCACATATATTAAGAATCGTTTAGAAAATAATTTTGATTGTGGTTACGTGACTAAGAATGATAAAGGGGCTTATTCTATATCAGAAATAGGGGTAATGAAAGCTGAAGAGATTAATAGTTCCTTAGAAGTACACCAAGAAATTCAAGAAGAAATAGAATTTTAATCTAAAGAAGGGAGACTTGCACTATGAGTAAAGAATTATTTTTTATATGGGTTTATTTTTTCTGTGGAGCTGGTGGAGCATTATGGATGATAAGACTTTCAGAAACAATGTTTGGAAAGGCTTTTCATATGCTTAGAAAGACTATTGAAGTTGATAATGTAGCTTTAAAGTCCATTAAGGATGAAAACAAGAACTTAGAAAATGGAAATATAAAGCTTCAGGAGAAATATGAGGAATTAGAAAATAAGCGTCTACAACTAGAAGATATATATTTCGAAAGAATAATAGGTGAGGGGGCAAGATAAAATATGCTAAAAGTTTTACAGGATGGATTATTATTAATTGGAGGATATATTTTTATATTAATCATACTTGGAGGATGGTACTTTTCAACTAACTTTATTAGGTTGTATAAAGAAGATGATAAAACTACAATGGCCATCAAAGAATGGAAAGACATTCAGATTAAAAATAATGAATTAAAGAAGGAGAGGGAAATTTTAGAAATAGAAAATCAAAAACTTGAAAGGGTAAATAAAGATATTCTTGAAGAGATTAAATTTCAAAATCAATAGAAATAATTTTTAGGTTTAAATATAAAAGGCTCTTAAAATCAAATGTAGTGTAGATATACAAATAGATTTTAAGAGCCTTAAATTTGATTTTAGAGCTTTGTTTTAAGGAGGGTATAGATGAATACTAAAAAAGGATTTTTAGAGATGTTTTTTTGGTTAATGGCATTTATAATCGCAATGATATTGTTCTTCATGAACAGATAGGAGGTTAATAAGGTGTTACTTTATCTAGCAAGTGATGAAAATAAAGATGTACTTGATTTTTTAATTGATAGAAGAATAATAATGAAAAAACTTGTGGGAGAAGTGTATTTTAAAAAATTTGTAATTCATGATATGAAAAATTTAGATCATTATTCTCATGTAGTGGTAGATTTAGAAGCTTTAAATGATAGTGAAGATGAGATTATAGAAGCAATCATAGCTTTTAAAATGATATATAATCCTAGAATAATTATTTTTGCTAAAGAAATCAATAATCTATTTCTTAGTAGGATTGTGAATGAAGCAAATATATATGATGTAATAACATCGAGTGATATGGATGAGATTAGGGCATCAATGGAAATGTGTTTAGATCAGGAGGAAAAATTTAGGGATGAGATTAGAAAATATATAAAAAGACTTAATTTAAAATACTCATTTACTAAGAAAAATGTAAAGATTCTCGTAGCAGGAATAAAGAGCATCTTTGGGGCAACTAAAACTGCAATTAACCTAGCCACATTTTTAGCAGACATAGGAGCTAATGTATCTTATACAGAGGTAAATGGAAGTGGGTATCTTAATAAAATATCCAACTATTATGGGTTTAAAGATTCGCAGTATAGAGACATAGTATTTTTCGATAATGGAGATGTCCCCATAGATTTTAATTTCAATATAATTGACATAGGGTTATTGAAAGAGAAAAGCTTAAAAAACTTTAAGTCAGAAGAAATTGCTGAGGTAAGAATTCTTTGTGGAGCTACAAAAGAATCTGAACTAAATGATTTAATGAAGGTATTAGATGATGAAGGTCCAAAAATTGATGTTATTTTAAATTATGCTTCTGAAAAGGAAAGAAATTTTGCTAGAAAGTCATTAAAAAATAAAAGCAATATATATTTTAGTGATGATTCCATTGCTTTGTTTGATACTAAAAATTCTCAATTTTATAGAGAAATACTTAGTAAGTACATCATTGAAAATAAGAAAAATTAAGTTATTAAGGGTGATAAGATATCGCCCTATTATTATTTTAACAGGAGGTGCTTACTATTAGTGCAACAGCTATTGAATTATTAAAAAAAATCTTAGTTCAAGCAGCATTAGATGAAGAAAGTAGAAAGAAGTTATTTATGATATTAATTAGTATTCTAAACGTAGTTATAATATTACTTCTCGCTTTAGTTAGTTTTCCATCAATACTTATTAGTATATTATTCGGGAGTACAGGGGAGTCAAATCCTAATTTACCTGATGATATAGCAAAAGTAGCAATATATCAGGATGCCATATTTGAAATAGATAGAATGAATCAAGAATGGATAGAGTTGGTTAAGGCGGACAATTCTGATTGTGACGAGTTTGAAGTTACATACAATTATGATTTGACCTGGCATGAGTTAATATCTATTGATTCTGTACTATTAAATCAGGATTTTACAAAAATGAAATCTTCAGACATTATAGACACTGGTCTAAAATTTATAGAAAAGGATTACAGTATATCTACACAGGAAGTAGAGGAGGAATATGAAGAGGAAGAAGAATATGAAGAAACTATAATAGGTGAAGATGGAAAGCTTAAAAAAGTTACAAAGACTAGAACAGTAACTAAAACTGAGACTAAGACAATAAAAATATGTACAATAACAGTAGATACAAAGAACTTTGAAGATGTCTTGCTAGATGTAGACATAACTACTGAAGAAGATGTATTTATAGCAACGAATATATTGAATACCATCTCATCCATGGACGTTGAAGGAAATCTAAATATTTATGATAATATCGGCTTATCAGATCTACAAGAGTATCCAGAGGGATATGCAAGCTTACCTTATTACAATCAAACTGATGCCAGGTGGGGAAGTTTACCATATGGAAATTCAACCATTTACTCAGGCGGTTGTGGCCCAACTTCCTTGGCCATGGTTGTATCAGGATTGACAGGGCAAAGAATTACTCCCAATATTGTAGCAGATTGGAGTTATGCCAATGGGCATCGAGCTGAAGGACAAGGGTCTTATTGGAGTCTTATGGCAGCTGGAGGGAGCTATTATGGTCTTAATGTAGAGCCAGTAAGCCGTAAAAATCCTAATAAGATTGTACAAGCTTTAAGTGAAGGTTATCCAGTGATTGCTTCCATGGGCAAGGGCCACTTTACAAATGGAGGGCATTTTATAGTTTTAAGGGGTATTACTCCAAATGGAAAAATATTAGTACATGACTCAGCAAGTGTAGAAAGAAGTAACAAGGAGTGGGATTTAAGTATTATTATGAATGAAAGTAGTAAAAATGGTGGAGTAAATGGAAGTCCGTTTTGGATATTCAGACCTTAATTAGAATGTTTTTAAAATAAGTTTTATTACAGGGGTGATACTATTTTAAATTCAATAGACTTACTTCAAATAGATAATAGGGGGATAGATCTGTTTCATTCTTTTAGAGTTGAAGAATTAGCTTTTAAACTATGTAATTCATTAGATATATGTAATGAAGAAAGAAAGGAAATAGTTTTATCGGCTACTATGCATGATATAGGAAAGAGTAAGATAGATTTAAATATATTAAATAAACCAGGAAAGTTAAATAATAATGAATGGAATCAGATAAAGCTGCACCCAAAATATGGTGCAGCTATTGCTTTAATGATGGGATATAACGTTAATATAGCACAAAATATTTTATATCATCATGAGAATGTTGATGGTACTGGATATCCTAAAGGATTAAAAGAAGAAAAGATACCTCTGGGAGCTTCTATAATAAGAATATGCGATAGTTATGATGCCATGAGAAGTATAAGACCATACAATCGTGTAATGACACATACAGAGGCCTTAGAGGAGTTGGTAAAAGAGAAAAATATATACAGAAAGGAGATATTAGACAAATTTATTAATTTAGATCTAAATATGTTTCAAAAGTATTATAAGTAGCTCATGGAAGACATTAAAGGATGTCTTTTTCATATATATTTTTAAATTAAATAGAGGAGGAAGTACAATGACAACTAACAATTATACATTATCTTATGATAAAGTTATGCTTGATGAATTTTACGATGAAGAGAGTAATGTTACGCGTCACATTATTCCAGCCTACAAAAGTCAAATTAATTTAACCTAGTTTTAGGCTAAAAAGTACATAAAAGTGCAGATTAAATAATCTGCTCACTAGATTTTAATGAAATAAGTCAAATTATTGTATCTTGAAAATAAAGATAAGGGGACTTTGTCCCCTTAAACCCCTAGGATTTATCGCCTTTAAGGTAACCCATTAACGAAAATTAATAAGGTGTGCCTTCTCCCCAAGAAAGGGGAGGTTAATGGTATTACCCCTTTAGGACGCTCGGGTTGCATCCCTGCATGGCCCTATCCTTCCTAAAGAAGAAGACACACCTTTAAGGCAAGATATTTAAATTTATGCTACAATATTTAGTTCATTTTGAGCCATGAATACTACTTCACTATCAATAGATTTAAGTTTTTCATTGGCACCAGAGATTAGGCACATTCTTACCAAAGAATTTAATGTTCTAATAGAACCATTAGTACTTGAGTATAATAATTCATAGGCACTATCAGTAAATATTGGCTCATAACAACCACTAGACTCTAACCTAGACTTAATATATTCTTTAGTCTCATCCTTTGTAAGACCTTTTAAATAATAATTTACTACGATTCTTTGCCTGAGGGCTTCGTGGGATTGGCGGCTAATTTGAGTAATAAATGGAGTCTGACCTGATAAAATTAAAATAGCATAATCTTTAGAATCCATTTCAAAGTTAAATATGAGCCTTAAATCATCTAATACAGAGTTTGTTAAAAACTGTGCCTCATCTACAATAATTACTGGAGTAATATTTTTGCTGTGTTGATAAGTGTAGATAGATTCTTGAATTTGTTTAAACATAAGCACCTTTTTATGAGCTGGAATTATTCCAAGTCCATTACATAAGGCCCTGTAAAAATCCATAACAGTTAAAGTGGAAATAGGGATATATACAGGTTTAAACAAATTAGGATTTAAAGAATCCACGAAATATCTAAGGAGAAATGATTTGCCTACACCAGGTTCCCCAGTGATTAAGCCAAAACCCTTAGTACTTTTTAAAAACTCTAACCTACTTAAAGCATCATTAAAATCCTGAGATTTAAAATGATCCTTAGTTTCAATAGATTTTAAAAATGGGTCATAAGATAAACCATAAAAAGCTTTAAACATATTAATTCATACTCCTTTCATTTTCATTGGGATTAAAAGAAGAGAAATCAACACTTTTAAAATTATGCTCTCTTCTAATTTTAGAGTTATCAACTTTCTTAACTGGATAAATTGTATCAAGCAAAAGATTATCATCAGAAAAAATATATGCTTTATCCATGGCAGTTGGGTCATACCTAATATTAATAGTGTCTCCCACATACTTTTGAGGAACTTCAAAAAGGATATTCTGTATGGAAACAGTAGAATCTTTTTTAACCTTGCGGGTAATCCTGTAAAGAAAAATATAGTCAATCTCTTGCTTTGTAGGAATAAATTTAATTAAATCAATATGACGAATAAATTTATCAATAGGTTTTTCGTTAATAGAAGAATGAATTTTAGAGTTGTAACCTTCCTCAACATACTTAAATAGAGATTTATTTAACTCCTCTAGGGAAGAAAAATCATTCCAATTGATAACATTCATCCATTGATCTTGAAGGGTCCTAAACCACCTTTCAATTTTCCCTTTTGATTCTGGCGAGTAGGGTCTTGCGAAGGAAAGAATAGTACCAATACTAGCCGTAATAAATTGCATCTGATTACTCTTGTAAACCTTTCCATTATCAACAAAGAGCTTCTTAGGAATACCTCTTTTAGAAACAGCCTTCTTAAATACAGATAAAAGAGATAAGAAGTTATCATTAAAAAAGGCTTCAGCATGAATAATAAGGCGACTTGAATCATCTAATATTGCAATAATAAAAGTCTTATGCTTTTTACCATCAATGCTAAGATAAGGGCCAACAGAAATATCAGATTGCCAACATTCATTAGGAAATTCAAATTCAAAGGCAAGTCTTTCTGCACCTTCCAGTTTCTTAGATGAAAGGTTAGACTTAGAAATAAACCTTTGAACAGTAGATAAAGATATTTCATCATAATTGACATAGCCCTTAGCAATAAGTTCCTGATAAATAGATTTAGCAGATCTTTTAGGAGAATTTAATTTAGAAGAAATGATAAATTCCTTAGCATCATCAGGTAAATTCCTTGGTTTTCCTTTGTCAGAGCGTACCTTTGGATAAAGACCATCAATGCCAAAGCGTCTGTAAAGGCGAAGCCATTCCTTAATAGTTTCAGGAGCATATTCCCGATTGCCTAAAGGGGTAGTATACTCCTTAGCAGATACTTCCTCTAAATATTCCTTAGCCGTAGACTGGGTAAAGGTTTCAGTAACTAAGGGTGCAATTAATGAATACCTAAAAAGAGCAACATTTTGTCTTAAATTCTCATCCATAATATAACCTCCTAGTATTTAGTTACCAGTATTTTTGGCAAAATAGTAATCCTTACCCCTTAAAGGTTATGTGGGATGAAAAACAAGAGAAAATTAGGACAAGTTCCCAGAATAAAGGGACTAAATAAATTGCATTAAAAACAAAAAAATATAGGAAAAGGGGATAAAAAGATAAAAACAGCATAAAAGATAGATAAATTCTAAGAAATAGACACAACTATCCCTTGGAAAAGTCAAATTAAACTTTGGAGAAAAAATACTTTGACATCAATTTAAAGAAGTTAGAATTAAAATCAAATATATCCTTTGGAAAGGCTTTAACCTTTTCAAGAATAGATAATGGATCAGGATTATCCATATCATAATAAAGGGATTCAAAATTAACAAAGAAGGAATTAACAACAGATTTATTCTCCTTCATACGCTTTTTAAATGAAGAGATATTTGAAGCTTTAATAGATAAATCAGGATTGAAACTATTAAAAAGATCAACTATCTTAGAATATGAAACTTTTACGACAAAAGATAAATATAAACATTCAAAAATAAATTCTAGTGAATATTGATAATATGGAATAAGAAAACTAGGTAAAACAGCATGAGTTTTACCACACGAAGGACATTTGACACGAAGAATATTAATTCTATAAATAGAATATTTGGTAATAACATTACGAGAATAATATCCATGCCTATGGAGCATTCCTTCATAATTACAAAATTTACAACCGTATATAGGTGAAATATAAATTTCTTTTCCTAAATCTAAATATCTAGTTATATTTTTAAAATAGCTGGTTATAATCATAATACAGTTTAATAAAAAAGAATTTGGATTTAGGAGAAGGGCTTTGTTAAGGGGGCCTTTTTCCTATTTCTTTTTTATTAGGATTATTGACTTGATTACTATATTTTAAAACATCAGATTAACTAATCTGGTCCGAAATTAGTCAGATTAGTTAATTTGACCATGCTTTAATGGGTGAAATAATTTGATTTTTTAGGTGGAATTTAGGGTAAGGTAATTTGCTTTATAACAGAGTAAAGAGCTAATAACAGGATTAGCTGTATTCTTAAAATTCGACCATGTATTTACAAATACCAAGCTGACAGATGAACAGTTAAAAGATTTTAGAATTTATAAACCAGAACTAGTCTATGTTGAAGGAATAGGCGATACTTGCCTATATGAACTTGTTGAAATTGGCTTCAATAAAGGCAAAAGAGAAATATATCTAAATTGCCACCCGTTTGTAGAGGGAAAAGTTCATATTGTAGAGTATCTAAAGTTTAATAATGAGAATGATTATATTGAAATTTCAGAAAAAGAATTTTTGAGGATTCTTTATGATAACTTTGATAGCTTCTACAATCCAAATCATCAGCAAACGTTGTCATATATTCCAAATATATTAATCGAATAAATTCTTTATGTCATTTGCTAGTTTTGTTTTTTCTTGTTTTTTATAGTTAGGGTCTGCTGTAAATCCGATGGATATATTTCTGAGCTTTATTCTTTCATAGAGTTCAGGTAAGAGTATTTTAACTTTTCTCCTATTTTTAAGAGAATAATGTCTATTATCACCATTTTTATCATGATCAATTAATCTTTGATAGTAGATAGCATCAGGATCGTATAAATTATATTTTCTATTAATTTGCTTTCTAATATCATCTTCAACGATACTAAGACTTGAAACAGGAGAAATGAGTAACCCAGCATTAAAGACTTTATTAACACTATGTAAAGAGTTAGATATAACAATTAATGAGCTTGTATATTAATTATGGCAATCTTGTCACTATAACTATTTTTATGCTTTCTGAAATAGTTTACTGGCATATATGTCACAGATTTTACTAACATTAATCATAACAAATCTTATCATATATGATACTTATAAAAAATATTTTAGAGGTGATACAATTGAGTAGGATACAAGAAGTAAAAGATATTTATAAGGAAATAATGAATAGAATAACATCAGGTGGAGATGAATGGAAAAACTTTTTGGACTTTTCATCAAAAATATATAAATATAAATTTGATAACCAAATATTAATTTATGCTCAAAAACCAGACGCTACAGCAGTAGCAACTATGGAGTTTTGGAATAAAAGAATGGGGAGATATATAAATAAGGGTACAAGAAGTATCGCAGTATTTGATAAATCTAAATCCCCTTTAAAATTAGAATATTTATTTGATGTATCGGATACAAATGGTCTAGATGACACATTACCGAAAATGTGGAAATTAAATAGTGAAAATCAACAAGAACTAATGTTTGCTTTATCTAAAAAATGGGGTATAATAGAAATAAGCTTAGAAGAATTAATATCTAAACAAATTAAGGAGTTTTTATCAAATAGTTATGAAATTTATTTAAAAGATGCACTAGAGGAATTGAATGATTTACTAGAATATGATTATTCAGTACAGAATCAATATATAAAAACTCTAGAGGATAGTATAAAGTATGTAGTTTTTTCAAGATGTGGATTAGATGTATCAAAATTTGACAACCTTGATACATTTAAAAATATTTCAGACTTTAATACAGATAGAATAACATATGAATTAGGATATGCAGTAAGCAGTACATCTGAGGAAATACTTAGAATAATAGAAAAAGAAGTTTATGCAATTATAAAAAAAATAAGGAGTGAGAATAAAAATGAAGAAACCATTAGTAGAATTAGAATATCAGGAGAAAGATGGGATAATGTATCCTCAAATAGAGTTGGAGAATATGCCACTAGGGAAATACGGGATGATGTTTCACAACTATCTAAAGGACAACCACGAGAAACGTTTCACTTGGTTGATGATGAATGGGGATCTGATGGACATATGTCGTCAAGTGGAGAAGGAAGCGAAGGAGAGGTTCAGTCTACTAGAGAAACAACTACTGGAGAAGGATCCAATACCGAACCCAATGGATACATACGAAAGCTATCGTCACAGGGACATGATAAGAAGGGAAGCCGAGGAAATAGTATTGAAGGAGATAGTTTACAAGAACAGATAAGTTTTTTACCCTTTGAAAGAATAGAGTCACAATCAGAAAATGATAGTGATTCTTTTTTTGTAGATAAAGTAGATATAGCTGATGGTAACATAGAGGTATTAATAGATGAAGAATATGAGGAAATAATTTCTTCTTTCAATATCAATGTTGAATCAGTTGAGAATGAGAAGGATAGTATTCATATACCTATAAATTATAAATATGATCCTAATGATGAAATAGGAGTTGGAGGATTAAAAACTAAATATAAGAGTAATATAGAAGCTATAAAAACATTAAAGGTTATTGAAAAAGAAAATAGATTTGCTACAGTGGAAGAACAGAAAGTTCTTGCTAAGTATGTAGGCTGGGGAGGAATGCCACAGGCATTTGATATAAAGGCTGCGGGATGGTCCAATGAATATGAAGAATTAAAAAGTATTTTATCTGAAGAAGAATATATAAGTGCTAGAGCTTCTACTCCTAATGCACATTATACATCACCAGCAATAATAAAAGGAATATACAAGGCATTAGAGAACTTTAATTTTGCTGAAGGAAATATTGTAGAGCCTTCATTGGGAGTTGGTAAATTCTTTTCTCTACTACCAGGTAGTATGGATAATTCTAAACTATATGGAGTGGAGCTTGATGATATATCAGGAAGAATAGCAAAACAGCTTTATCAAAGTGCAGATATTAAAATTCAAGGATTTGAAGAAACTAATTATCCAGATAATTTCTTTGATGTGGCCATAGGGAATGTACCCTTCGGAGATTATAAGCTTTATGATACAAGGTATAATAAACATAACTTCTTTATACATGATTATTTCTTTGCCAAATCATTAGACTTAGTTCGTCCAGGAGGAATTATTGCCTATATAACCTCAAAGGGAACTATGGATAAAGAAAATAATAGTGTTAGAAAATATATATCTGAAAGAGCTGATCTAATCGGAGCAATAAGACTGCCTAACACAGCTTTTAAGGATGCAAACACTGATGTAACCTCAGATATTATATTTCTACAAAAGCGAGAGAGAATGTCTGTAAATGAAGCTAATTGGATAGATATTGGGCATACAGAAGATGGCATACCTTTAAATAAATATTTTATAGAAAATCCAGACATGATGCTAGGAAAAATGGTCTTTGATGAAAGAAGAAAAGGAATGTTTGGAGAGAATAGCACCTATACATCTTTAATTAATGATGATAAAGATTTTGATTTAGAAAATGAATTGCTTCAAGCTATAAATAAGCTAAAAGCAAATATAACTCAATATGAAAGAGAAGATACAAAATCTGAAAATACAATACCTGCTACTCCTGATGTTAGAAACTTTACCTATACACAAATAGATGAAGATATTTATTATAGAGAAAATACTATAATGAGAAAAATGGGATTTACAGGTAAACCACTAGAGAGAGTAAAAGGCCTAATAGCTATCAGAGAAGCTACAAGGGACTTAATCTATATTCAATCTAGGGGTTGTACAGAAGAGGAATTAAAACATCATCAAAAAATATTAAATGAAAGATATGACAGTTTTGTAAAGGATAATGGCTATGTTTCATCAAGGGCTAACTCTTTGGTCTTTAGTGATGATAGTGATTATCCTTTATTATGTTCATTAGAGATGGAAGATAATGAAAAGAACATTGTTAAAACAGATATGTTCTTTAAGCAGACAATAAGACCAAGAGAAGTAATTACAAAGGTTAATACAGCAGGAGAAGCTTTAATTCTAAGTATGAATGAAAGAGGAAAAGTGGATATTCCCTTTATGCTAGAATTATATAATGTTGATTTTAATACTTTAATTAATGAACTTAAGGAACAAATATTTTTAAATCCTCTAAAATATGATAAAGAAGATTTAAAAATTGGATGGGAAACTCAAGATGAATATTTATCTGGAAATGTACGGGAAAAATTAAAATTAGCGAAAATATATGCAGAAAATAATCCAAATATTTTTGCTGTAAATGTATCAGCTTTAGAAAAAGTTCAGCCTGTAGATCTTGAAGCTAATGAAATAGATGTCAGATTAGGCACTCCATGGATAGAGCATGAAGATATTGAAAAATTCATATATGAAACCTTGGATACTCCTCATTGGCTACGAAATAATCGTAATTCTAGAGTAGGGGGTAACAATGGTGCAGTAAAAGTAGAATATAATAGATTTACATCTACTTGGTCAATATCAAATAAGACGAGTGATTATTCAGTTTCAGCTATTGAAACTTTTGGAATCAAAAGAATGACAGCTTATCATATAATAGAAGATTCTTTAAACCTTAATTCAGTGAAGATTTAGACTTAGGGGAAGATGAGGAAATGGAAATATAAAAGTTAATAGATTATTTAAGAAAAGATACCTTTTTTCAGGTATCTTTTTTTGTACATAAAATTCAACCGATAAAACTAAAGGGGAGATCCATATGAGTAAATTATTATTTAATGAGCAACCACTTGTTATCGATAAGCAATTAGCTAAATTAATAGGCCTAAATGAAGCAATGGTATTACAACAAATCCATTATTGGTTAGAGATCAATAGAAAGGCAGATAAGAATTTTCGTGAAGCACAATATTGGACTTATAATACTCTAGAAGAATGGCAAGAAGAATTTCCTTTTTGGAGTGTAGATACAGTTAAGAGAACATTAACAAAGCTAAGAAAAATGGGCATCCTTATTACTGGAAATTTTAATAGATTAAAAATGGATAGAACACTTTGGTATACTATTAATTATGAAGAACTAGAAAAATTAAGTGAAATAGAGAAAGAAGAAGCACAGAAAAATGAAGAAACTTTAATTGAGGAAGAAGAAATACAGCCTGTGGATGACTCTAAAGAAGAGATTTTGAATCAAGAAGAAAACAACAATCAGCCTGAAGTACAACCGAAACCATTGGAATTAAGCAAAAGTGCAAAATGCCCTAATGCATCAGTGCAGAATCCTCCAATGCAAGAGTGCAAAATGCCCTCACCAATACCAGAGATTACTACAGAGATTACCACAGAGATTTTAAATCAGTCTATCAATCCTTCAGATGCAATAGACGAACAGACAGACGTAGAAAATGAGAGATATTCTTATAATGATATTATAATTAAGTCTGAAGCAGATTGTATAGATGAGAGATATAGAGAATCTGTAAAACATGCCATAAAACTATTGTGTTTTGATACTGAAAATAAAAAGAGAATACAGATAGGTGAAAACATAATTCCTACTGAAATAGTAAGAAATGATTTGAGAAAGCTGAACTTCTTCATGTTAGAACATGCTATATACAAATTTAAAGAAGCCAGTAAGGAAACAAGAATAAGGAATACAGTATCATACTTAAAGAGCTGCATATACAATTCTATTCATGAAATGAATCTAGATATTGATAGCGAATTGAGGCATGAGGGGTTGATATAATAATTAACTGAATGTAAAACAAAATAGCTTAGAATAAAAAACTAAGCTATTTTATTACGAACTTTGTTACCTATTCTAAATTTTTAACTTTGGATTCAATGAATTCAGTAATAGTTTCAATTATTTCAATCATATAATCAAGAGTTATATTATCCAATGTATCATGAGCGGTATGGGTCCAATGTAAAAGTTTAATACCCTTAGGACCTATATCTCCTCTAATAATACCTATTGAATTAAAATTATACTTTTGAAAACTCTTATCATCGCTAAAGCATTTGGTGTAAAGCCTAGAATTTATTTGCTTGGAAAGAAAAAAAGATTGAAGCTCTTTAGCTAGAAGTGAGTTATTTTTGGATGTAATAAAGATATTAGAACCTCTCCCCACACAGTCAAAATTAATAATAATTTTATCTTTTAGATCTGTTAAGTTATTTTTTACAAACAATTTAGAGCCGAACATCCCTTTTTCCTCACAATCAGTAAATAATAATTTAACTTTATTACTACATCCTTTTTCGTATAATAATTTTGCAATATTAAGCAAAGCGATTATTCCACTATTATTGTCATCGTGAACAGGTGCAGAGTTAAATGGTTTTATCTTGGTAAAAAGAAAAGTAGGGAAACCGTTTAAAATTAATACTAATAATATGGGGGATAAAACAAGGCTACCGAACTTAGTGATATTAAAGTATGTTTGAATAGAGCTAAGTAGTTTAGAAAAAATAATTAAAAGAAAGAAATAAAATAGTACATTTAATTTCCAACTACTATATTGAACTTTTCTAATTATGAAAGATTGTATATAGTTTGACTTAAAATCATGAGTATCATAATGAGCAGTGAGCAATATTTTATAGTCAGGGTTTTGGGTCTCTAGATTATAACATTTAACCCCATAATACTTACCATGAACAGTACTCATATCATACATCCCTTGTAAAGAGTTTATTATATATTCTCTAGCTTTATATTTTTGTTTTTTATTAATCCTGTTAAAATTTAAATTCATAAAGTCATTATATATTTTCTCTTTATCCAAATAAATCAACTCCTAGAAAATTAATTATAGAATGAAAGGTGGTTTTTTAAATGTCAATATGCGAGTTAGTAGTTATAATTCCTCTAACAATAATATTAATAATACTTATAGCAGCTTATCTTGAAGTGTTTGATGGAGAAATTAAAGATATTAGAATATTTATTATTCTTTTAGTTATAGCTGTATTATTATCAATAACTATAGCCTCCATTAAATGTACTGCATTTGATAATAGTATAAAAATACGAGAATTTGAGTTTAATTTAGCCAAAAGTTTTAAAATGTTTTCAAGAATTTTAAGTGTATTTTTAATATCTATACTCATATTTGAGTCATTATTAAGTAACTTCCAGGTGACTATAATTTTTGCTATTACTATGGCAGGTTACTTTATGCTAGGCAACATACTAAATAATAAAGAATTATTACAGTTCTTTAACAAAGGCAAAGAATTATTAATAATATTACTACCTTATGGTAAAGTTATTCCGCTATGGGGAGCTGTACTTTGCTTACTCTATAATATTTTTAAAAAGTAATGAAGGTGGTAATAACTTACCACCTAAAATTTAGATAGTAGGGAGGTATTTTTATTAAATAAAAAAGCATTCTACCATTACAAAACAAATATCTTATTTTGTTTTAATAATCTCCCTATTCACAAAATCATATTTAAAATACTTTGTAAATTTATATTCTTCACCTTCCAAATAAATCTTTGTATAAGCATTTCCTACTTCTAGATCAATTACATCACTTTCCACATCAAATTCTTTTTTATCTGATTTAGCATCATAAATAATAATTTTTTTGTTATCGTAAAATTCAATACTGGAGCCTTGGGCAAAACTTTTACTAGTTAAATATTTTTTGCCATCTTTAATAACTATATGAGTGCTGTATCCTTTAGGATTACTTTCAACTTTAAAGGTCATTATTGGCTTTGAGTCTATAGTTTCAGATTCGTTACCCCTAGAAAATACTGTTGTTCCTTTAAGATTAAGTTTCCCCAAAAAATTAGGTATATTGTCTTTATATGCAAAGTAGATACCCAAGCATATAAATATCGAAAATGAAATTAATATAAATTTAAAATAGAAAGTTATAAATCTTGCAATAAAACTTTTTCTTTTTAATCTTTCAGTACTTTTAAACTTAGTTTTTGGTCTAACCCTTTCTCGTTTTTGAGGTTGGGTTATAAGTTCAGATATATTATTTATATCATTTTTAATATCTTCAATAGACTTCTCTATAGAAGTAGGGATGGGATTTATAGGAACCATTTCCTGTGTATTATCCATATCAGGTTCTTGATATGAGATATTGGATTTCTTGTATAAAACTTGCCTTATTAATTCCATATCCTCTTCAGATAGCGGATCAAATTTAAAACTTTTTTCAGGTATGAACATGTTTTTAAATTTTTCCTCTAATTTATTTATATCTTTGGAATGCTTTATATCTTCAATTTCATCTATAAATAATATTGATTGCTGATTTATTGATTCTCTAAATTTACTATTTAGAAACTCTGATTTTGTTATATTAGTGAAGACAACACCATAGCTATAACAAAATTTAAGATTCCCTTTATATTTTTCATCTACTTGGCAAAGTGTTTTTTCTTTTTGAAGTATATTACTTATGTAGGTAGCATATTTCTCGGCTTGTTCTAATGGGTTTAATTTGATTTTACCATCTATTAAGTAGTAGTTGTTAACATCTGTATCTATAATATAATTTAATGGCCAACTTTTTACTTCTAAAACGAGAAGTCCTAAATTAGGCTCAATAATAATAAAATCAGATTTATGATTGCTTACTCTTATATTTCCAAATACATAATAATTATGAGGTAAAATATATTCTAGGAAGGAATAAACCTCAATCTCGCTAATATGATCTTTATTAAAGTATTTCACAGAATGTGGAAACATTCTAGCCATTCTATCACCTCTATGTAATTTTCCCAATTCCACAAGTTAACCCATAAATCTCCAGGGTTTTCCATATAAATAGATAAAAAAATAATTAAAAAAACATAATCCTAAATAAGATAATGCTTTTTTAATCATTATGTCGTAATTCCTAAGCTGTTTGTCCGATCCATTTCCATATAACCCTATATAATATATAATATCTTTTCCATATTATATGGAGTTATAATTTTTGTTTTTTATAAGTTTCATCATTTATAAAGTAATTTAATTATTTATGTCTAAGCCTAAAGAGCGTTTTATTCTCCTTGCATATTCATCTTCAGATATAGAGAAAAACATAAGATTTAAATTCGGAGAGACATTAAAATTAAGCTGTTCTAAAAATAGGTTATGATATAAATGGTAGAAAATAGGATATTCCTTAATTCTTATAAACTTATTTGAGGCTATAGGTACATTTTTATAATCATGTTCATTCCCAGCAATAAGTTCTATATTTACTAGCCAATCAGCATTTTGATAAGTTCCGATCCTATTACAAATGATAGAATTTAATGTATCATAATCAAACTCTTCATTATTAGTAATTTGCATGACATTACCATGTGTTCTACAAATAAAAGGTCTTACATTATAAATTAAGCATTCTTGTTTTTCTTCTTCAAGAAAAACACATGGAAAGCTTGTCTTTGTTATAATATTATTAACTTCCAAGAATATATCCTTACTTCCTGAGTGATTTGTATTTAAATAAGTTACAATTTCTGGATATTCAGTTTCAAATATATCCATATATTGTTTTACTTTATTGGAAAGTGCTTCTTTTTTATCATTATCCCAATCATTGATCTCATTTAATATTATTGAAAATTCACAATCAGTAATTAGAAAGTAGTGATAACAACATTCAGAGCATCCTTTATGGCATTTAGAATTCTTTTCAGTATTTTTTTGATGTTCAGATATAAGTCTATCTACTTTATTATGAGATTTGATTATCTTTGCAGCTAAGCTATTTTCATTGATATCAGGATGACATTTTTTTGACTTCTTATTGCTTCCACAAAAACAAATATCATTTCTGCCCATAGTATATTATCCCCCTTAGGTAATTTTTTATAAAAGTTATAACCCTAAATCAAGCCCTATAAATAAAAAAATAATTAAAAAATACATTCTAAGAAGAATACATTTCTTAATTATTATGTCATGTACCTATGATGCTTGTCCTACTCATGGCCCCTTAAATTCCCTAATTAACTTCAACTTTTCTTTTTCAATATCCTTATCTAGTCTAAAGTAGCTAATTCATCATTATTATCACTATTTCTTTTTTGCATATCTCTGATTTTATAAAGTTCTATCAATTTCTTTAGTTCTTCCTGACTTTCAGGAGATAGATTAGCTATTTCAACAGCAGTGGAGGTGCTTTCTTTTTTATATGGATTAGGAATATTGCTACGACCTAATAAATAATCAGTAGTGACGTTAAATAAATCAGCTATTTTGCCTAACATTTCTGGATCGGGAAACCTCACATTAGTCTCATACTTGGATATAGCTGAATATGAAATATTAAGTTTACTAGCCAAGTCCTCACGTGTTAATTTATTACCTTCCCTTATATGCTTTAATCTTTGTCCAAAATCCATACTTTCACCCCTTTAACTCATGTTAGCATAAAGGAGATAAAATCAAAATATTAATGGACGAAATGTGTAAATAGCTATTGACATTGGACATAAAGTCCATTATAATTAAATTAATGCTGGACAATTCGTCCAATGTGGAGGCTCGAAATTGAGAGATAAGTTAAAGATGCTTAGAAAAACTAAAAATATATCTGTAGAACAGATTGCTGATAAATTAAACATATCTGAATCATTTTATTACAAGATAGAATCAGGAGATAGAAATCCAACAATAGCTTTAGCAAAAGAAATTTGTAATTTTTTTGGTGTCGATATTGATGAGATTTTTTAATAAGAAATAATATTATTTTGATAAGAACTATTTCCCGATATTTTCTCAAACATTGATTAAGATATTGAAAAAGAAAAGGGAAGTATTTTTTAGAAACAATAATAATAGATAAGCTTTGATTTATATATGTAGGGCCAATGATCCTCATATTTTAAGATAATAAAAAACTGCCATATAAGGCAGTGAGTAGAGGTGTTATAAAATGAGAAATATACTATTTAATCTTTTAAACCCAGATTCTAAGATAATTAATTTAATTGGAGAAATTACTTTTATTTTCCCCACGGTATTATTCCTTGTATTTATAGTACATTATCTTGAGAATATAGAATCAAGACGAATATATAAATTTTTTAAACTACCACAGAATATTAAAGAATATAAAAAGATAAAAAACATTTCTAAGGCACTAGTTGTTATAATAATACAAATTTCTATGTTTTCTCTTATTCTACTTATATTGGTGCTTTATTATCTAATATACTATGGAATTTATTTACCTAGATTTTTTGGTGTTCAGTCAATTTTATAAGAATGCTAAAAGCATATGCAAGCAATCCCGTGCTTAGTAAAAATAAGGGAATAAAAGACCATTTCCAAAAATCTTTATCTATACTCGATTCTTTTTTATTTAACCTATTATATATTTTAGACCAAATTCTACTTTTAGGGTTAATAGAAATTTTAACACAAGTTATTATCCATATATAGGATACAAATAATTTGAAAATTAATATTATAGAAAATACGATGTTTATAGCTATAAAAGCAGCTGTAAATCCTTCATATGGATTATCTGATATAAATCTAATAACTTTAAAAATTGATATACCATGACTATTAATTAAATTCATAAAAGAACTCATTATAGATGAAAAGCTTATTTTATAAAAAATGATTATATAATTAATAAACATTAGTAACCAACAAATTATATTTCTAATAGATATTTTTAGTGTATTATCAGGTAAAGTTGCATATCTACTGATTTTAATGAGATTCTTGTACATAAATATGGATAGTATTAAAAAGGTAATCGAAATTGTAATTGAATAAGCCAACATTTTACCTACGATTTTATAGAAGAATATTAAAGCCATAAAAAACAAAATGCCTAAAATAATTAAATGCCAAGAATCATCACTTGTTGTTGAAGTACTACTCATGATGACAGTGTTAGTATTGTAATTATGTTCAGTAAAATTTTGATTGTAAGTATTTTGATTATAAGTATTTCCAATACTACTATTGTCAATATTGCTATTCTCAAAAGAAATATTTATATTCTTTGCTTTACTAGAATCAAAAATAGTAGGCAAGAAACCTAATATCAGGAATATTGTACTTACGATAAATGAATCTAAGTTTCTGGTAAAAAAATTTATCATGGCAATACCTCCTTAGGGTAAATTTGGCATAATTATATATTTTAAATTTCAATATGTCAATGTCCGACAAACAAACTTTGATTTATATATGCAGGGTCAATGATCCTCATATTTAAATATATAAATAAAAGTAGTACAAGCACTAAATATGCAATAGTAGATCATTGAAAACTAAATACAAAGTAGTTCAAGTACGTTACCCTTGTTGCCGTAATGGAAAAGCAATTAGTGAACGGACAAAGTCCATAACAGCACTTAAAATAGATTGGTAATCTTTTTGCGAAAACCAATGAGGGGAAAATAATGATACTTCCATTCAGTCCTAGGTCATCCCATGGAGAGTGGCTCGGTTTGAGAACGGAGAGTTACTATAGTGTTAGTGGACTTGAAAAATCTACTACAATTATGGTACTATGATATCTACTAACCATAGATAGCTTGAAAACTTTTTAAATATATAAAAATAATAAATGCACTAGACTAAATTTCTAGTCTATTTATTATTTTTATAGAAATTTTAATATCAATTAATGGAGGTATAATATGGAGATTTCTAAAGCAATAGAGATATTAAAACGGCATAGACCTGTAGGTGCAATAAATGTAGGAGAAAAATCAGATAGCGATATAGAAGCATTTAATTTAGCAATAGAAATATTAGAAAAACAATTAGAAAAAAACAAGAAACTAGAAAAAGAAATTAACTTAAATATTAAAAAGACAATGAACGCAGAAGGATTGGCTGATGTTAATAAAATTAAAATATGGGATGTAGGCTTCAGTGCAAAAACTTATAGCTATCTAAGCAGAGTAAAAATACAAACTTTAGGTGACATAGCAGAGTTAACAGAAAAGGAACTTTTTGAAATTAGAAATCTAGGGAGAAAATCAATAGAAGAAATAAAAAATGTATTAGAGAATTATGGACTAAAATTGAGAGAAGAGAAATAAAAATTTAAATACCCTAGTGTTAGATTAAATATAAGGAAGGAAAATTCTATATGAAAGAATTATATTTGACATAAAAACGGGTATTAAGTATAATAATAGTAAAGATAGAGAACTATCATATTAAAGAGCGGTGAACTCCTACCAGTAAGTGGAGGATTAAAAGAGCGGTGAACTCCTACCAGTAAGTGGAGAATTAAAAGAGATGGGAGATAACAATTGTTATCTCCTTTAATACTTAGGGGGACTAATATGCAATATGAAGAAACTAAGGATATATAGAGTAACGGATGCCTATATAGAATATTTACGCAAATATGATAGTATAAATGTCAAAAAAAATAATAGTGAAAAGAGAGCTTATATAGGTATAGTTTTTCAGATTAATAATATAAAGTATTTTGCACCATTGGCTTCTCCTAGACCTAAACATAGTAAAATGAAAGATAATATTGACTTTATTAAAATAAATAATGGTGAACATGGGGCAATCAATTTAAACAATATGATTCCAATAGCTAATGAAGGAATAATTAATTATAATATTAATAAAGAACCAGATAATGCATACCGTAACTTATTATATCAACAGATTAGGTTTATAAATAAAAATGTAGAGAAAATAATTAATAATGCTAATAAACTTTACGAGAAAGTTACAAAATATAATACTTTTTTTAATTCACGTTGTGCAAATTTTAAACTACTAGAACAAAAATGTTTAGAATATCCAATTTATTTACAATCAATTAAAGAAGTAGCTACTACAGTAGATGAAAACATACATATTAATATAGAAGGTCAAGAGGAGCTAGAATTATAGCTTCTTTTTTATTATATAAATAAAAAGTTATAGGGGGTATTGTGATGGAGTCTTATGTATTAGATAATTTAGTTAAATATCACTGCTTTGGATGTGATAAGGAATTTATCTTAAGCGAGTACCAAGTTGGAAATGCAGCTAAAAAGATAATATGCCCTTATTGTCATGGACAAGATATAGAGCCATATGTTTTTTTAGATGAAGATGATGATTTATTATATGAATTAGGGTGCATGGGAATAGGACATCATGAAGATCCAGAAGAAGAAGCAATAGCATTTCAACGAACTTGGGGTCGGATTATAGAATTGAGAATAGAAAGGGAAATAAAAAAGCTTAAAGGAATATAACAAATTTACTTGAAAAGAAGGAATCTTTACTTTTTTATCGAATTATATAATAAGGGATAAAAAGGGACTATGGAAATAATAGATCCACCAAATATAAAAGATAGGGTACAATGTTCATTGTGTGGAAGCCCTAACGTATACATTTTTTATATAGTAAATAGAATTAATGATATAAAATTAAATGTGGGATCAGAATGTATTCTTAAATTTCCTAAAATAGATAATAGATTACCTGAGGGAATGACATTAAGACAGGTTAAAAATAAAGCCGCTAGAGAATACAACAAGCTAAGGAGATTAGAAACATTTAATCAAAGGTATCCAAACGCAAAAAACATGTTGTCAAACTGGAGAAAAGAGTATAACAATCTACCTATAATCCTACCTACAAACTTACACAATAGCATAATTGAAATATATGATAGACTAAATCAAATTTTTGATAATTATATAGATGGAAAATGCTCAAATGAGGACTTAAATAAATTTGGAGAACTTATTTCTGAGAGAGAAGCATTGATGACTCAAGCAACTGGTTTTATAAAAAAGAATATTCATAATAAGTTTATATTTACAAAGGAAATATATGATTGGATTTTAAACCATAGTATTCATAAAGAGAGATTAATTAGGATAATAAGAGATAATTCATCTTTACTAAATGCAGAGACCATATCATTTATATATGAAGATAATTTTTTGAATAGTATTCTTGAAGACTTCAAATTAATGATATTAGATACAAGAATATCTATAGAAAAATTGGAAGAAAGTAATATTTATTTTAAATTTAAAGATAAACAACGTAGATTGGAGTGTCAATTATATTTATCCAAGGAAGATTTCATGAAATATTATGGAAGCAAAGTAATGGAGAGGACTCCCAAAATAGAAGAGATTGAAATAGTTTCGAAAGCTAAACTTGTTGCTAGTGAGGATAATTTTAATGAAATTAAAGAAGAATTGAAACAAATATTAAGAGGAAGTAAATTTAGTGTATACCTAGACTTATATAATATGAAATACGGTCTAGAGTTTACAAATATAGAAGCAAATATTTTTACTGATAGAATAGATCCTAATACGTTCTTTAATGCTCAAAAAGATAGAATTATACTGAGTGGACAGAAGTCTAGAGAAGAGATTTGCGAAGTTATATCATCAATAAAAAACTGGAGACCTTTGAGCGATAAGGTAAAATATGATATTGGAAATATAACTAAGAAACCAGAGGATGAAGACTTTAAATCAAGAGAAGAATTATCAGAGGTCTAGATAAATTAATAGGGAGTTAGATGAAGAGGAGCTAAAAAGTTAGCTTCTTTTTTATTTATACAAATGAAAAAGTTATTATTTTGTTGTGAAACAAGCATTATTTCTCATACATATAACTAATGGAGGTGGTGAAATGAAAAAAAAAGACAAAATTATCGTAGAAGAAAAATTTTCATTTGTAGACGAGGAAAAAAGGAAGAATAAGTTTAATGAGCTTTTTATAAAAGTGATAAAGAAAACTGAAAAGACAAAGATTGCATAATTATTGATTGAAACCACTTATTTTGTTATAACGAAAAGGTAAGTTCTACTTTATTATTTTGTTAATATGAACTTTCCGTACTTGAGTTTCAACAAAGGCTACCTTATAATGTTTATAGGAGCCTTTGTTATACTGAGCGTAGGACAAAGTAAGTGGTTATATCTCTTTAGAAGGGAGGTATAATCAAGTTGAAGGTAGCTATATATTGTAGACTTTCAGATGAAGATGATAACAAGACTAATCCAAATGATGAGTCCGAAAGTATTCAAAATCAAAAATCTCTCTTAGAGGGATATGTGATGGCCAATGGTTGGGTGATATATGATTATTATATTGACGATGATTGGTCTGGTGCAGATGCTGATAGGCCAGATTGGAATAGGTTATTAAAGGATGCAGAGGAAAGAAAATTTAATATAGTACTATGCAAGAGTCAGTCTAGATTTACCAGGGATATGATTGCAGTTGAGAAATATTTACATGGTAAGTTTTTAGAATGGAATGTAAGGTTTATTGGTCTAGTTGATAATGCTGATACCAACAATAAAGGAAATAAAAAACAAAGGCAAATACTAGGTTTGACCAATGAATGGTACCTAGAGGATATATCTGACAATATAAGGGCTGTATTTGACTCTAAGAGAAAGGCAGGAGAGTTTATAGGGGGATTTGCCACCTATGGATATATGAAAGATCCTGAGGACAATGATAAGTTTATAATCGATGAAGAAGCAGCTGAGGTAGTGCGTATGATATATAATTGGTATCTGGAAGGATTTGGTCCCCAAGCTATCTCAACTAAGCTAAACGATCTTAGGATATTAAATCCTACTATGCATAAGAGAAAAGCAGGGCTTAACTTTAAGATAAGTGTAGAAAATACTGGATTTTGGAACAAGACTACTGTTAGAAGGATTTTGAAAAATCCTATGTACTTAGGTCATATGGTACAAGGGAGAAAGAGAAAACTTAGCTATAAGTCTAAGAAGTTTATTGAGGTACCTGAAGAAGAATGGTTTATTGTAGAAAATACTCATGAACCAATTATTGAAGAGTCAGTGTTTGATGAAGTTCAAAGACGTATGGAGAGTAGACCAAGAAGTTCTGGGCTTGGAAAGCCTCATGTATTTGCTAGGAAACTATTATGCTTAGATTGTGGTAGCAATATGAATAGAGGTTCTAGTAAGAGTAAAAAGGGTGTTAGATTCTCATATTATAGATGTAAACTCTATTTGGAAAGCCCTACAGATGATAAGCAGTGTACTTCTCATTATATTATGGCTAGGGATTTAGAAGAAATTATTTTAGCTAAGATAAAGGACTACATAAATAGTTATTTAGATGAAGAGTCTGCAATAAATTCATTAAGTTTGGAAATTGAAATAGATAATAAAATCAAGTCATTAAAGAAAGAATTAAGCAGAATCCAATCTAATATTAATGAACAAGAAAAAGTTATTGAATCTTTATATATTGATAAGGTTAAGGGTATAATTACTGATGAGATGTTTATTAATTTTAGCAGAAAGTTTAGTGAAGAAAAAGATGCTAATATACTCAGAAAAAAAGAGATTGAAAATAAGATACAACCTCTTATTAAAAAAAACAATGCAAAGGATCAATGGAAGGAGACTTTGCTTAAGTTTACAAGCGTCGATAAACTTTCTCATACCATGGTAAATGAGTTGATTGATTTTATTGAAATTGGTGAAAAAGATGAAGAAGGTAAAAGAATAATTAGGGTTCATTGGTTGTTCTAGGAGTGTGTTAAGAAACACTTGCTCATAGCATGGATCCAGCTTATCCAGGAATGACAGATAAAGTAGTTGATTTAGCTCAGTTTATAGATGAAACTAAGATGGAAGGTAAAAAAGAAATTATATCTAAAGCTAAAGCAAATAATAAAATAGCATATCAAAGAGCCTTCAGTTATTTTAAAGCCGCAAGGATCATCTATGATCAAATAGCAGATGATAATAGAAGAATGTTGGATATGAAAGGAATAAATAGTGAATCTAGAGATTTAATAGAAGAAGTTTTTAATAAAAAGGAAATTCCAGTTGATTCTAATGGATTTAAGGAAAGATATCTATTCTCTACAGCCTATACACCAAGTGGATTTGTAGACTATACAAAAACTATTTTAGAGTGGGTACCAAATCTTTATTATATTAATGGAGAAATAGGAACTGGAAAAGATATCTTATTGAATAGGATTCTAGAAGAAGCAAAAATAAGAGATTGTACTGTTGAAGTATATCTTAATTCATTTATACCAGATAAAATTGAATCTTTGTATATTAAGGAATTAGATACAATAATAACAGCAGATAAAAATGGAGAAAGTCTTGCACAATCAAAGATAGATCTTAACAAATACTTTGATAGTAGTAATATAAATAAAGAGGATTATGATTTATTTAATTTATTAGTTGATAAAGGAATAAAATCTTTAGGTGGAGCAAAGGAAAATCACTTCATCTTAGAAAAATCATATGGGCCAACAATTAATTATAAGGAAATAGATAGAGTAAGAGAAGAGATATATAAGGAAATCTTAAGTTATATAGAATAAGATAATGGCGGATATTATATCTGCCATTATCTTATTTGTATTTCTTAATTTATAGCATTTTTAATTTTTTCAAAGAATTCATTAAGAAGTCTTTGTAAGTCATCTCTTAAACATTTGCCTTGAACCGTAAGTGGGCTACCGCCGCCTTTAACTTCAAATTCCTCGGAAATTTCTTTGAAGATATCCTTAAGGCGTATATCTAAATCCTTTGATATACTAACAAAAAATTGTCCTTCATTTTCGGAAGTGGAACCATAAATCTGGATTAAATTATTTACATTACTCAAATAGTTTGATATTGAATTAATTTCTTTTAGATCCATATCATCAAAGATTTTAAAAATAAAAGGAATCTCCTTTATTTTAATAGAGTTTCTTAATAGTTCTTCCCCTCTATGTCTATGTATTTCCATTCGAAGGTTTTTATTTGTTTTTTCAAGTTCTTCTTTTTGATTATATAATAATTGGACTTTTTCTAGGACGTCTGTATCCTTTGAAGAAAGCAACAAGCCAATCTCTTTGATAGCCTTGCTTTTCCATCTATAGTCGAAAAGAGCCCTGTTTCCACAAACAAATTCAATTCTAATATTACCCTTATATTTTTCCCATTTTCGTATTTTAATAAGTCCTATTTCTCCAGTGTTTCTTAGATGAGTACCAGCACAGGGGGAAAAATCTATATTATCAATTTCTACAATACGGATATTAGAGTTTACAGTAGGTTGCTTTCTAACGGGAATTTTCTCAATATCATTTTTTTCAATATAATAGGATTTGATTTCAAAATTTGAGGATATTATCCTATTTATATATATCTCAATTTTCTCTGCTTCTTCTTCTGATAATTCGGGAAGAGTAACATCAATATAGACATAGTCTCCTCCTATGTGAAATCCAACAGTTTCACCATTATATAATTTATAAAATGCAGCTGATAAAAGATGCTGACCAGTATGTTGCTGCATATTATCCAGTCTATTTTCCCAATCTATATTTAATATTACCTTATCGCTATGGATATTTTCTTTAACTACATGTATTATCTCTAGATCTTCTTCATAGACCTCTAATACCTGTACACCATTTATAGTACCCTTGTCTCCAGGTTGCCCTCCAGATAAATGAGGATAAAAAACAGTCCTATTAAGTTTTACATAATATTTACCATCTTTATAAATTTTATCAACTATCCTTGCATCAATTTCTCGTAAATAAGGATTGTCTAGATAAAGTTTCTGAGTCATTTTGCCACCATCCCCTTCGATATTATATATAATATATTATCATAAAAATAGGAAAACAATAATAAAATATTAGTTTAATATGTTATAATCATATAAATGATATATTGAGGTGGTGTGTTATGCCAGACGGAAGCCTAATGGTTCTTTTAGGAGTAATTCTTATGATTTGGAGTTTAAATAGAATCCATAGAAAAAAGTAATTTGGAGGTTTTAATGGACAAGCCTTTTGTTTTTATTACAGCTCCTTTAGTTATAGGCATAATTTTTTCTTATTATTTCAATATAAGTCTTACTATGATTTTCACTTTAATATTTATTTCTTTGATCATTTATATCCTAAATCTTATAAATGACAATTCTAATGAGATAATCTTATTTGGGATCTTCTTATTATTGGGCATGGTTTTAACTAGTTATAACCTAAATAACAGTATACTTGCTAAAAATACAGATAAGAATCTTATATTTAATGGAATAGTCGATAAAGTACTTTGGCAGGAAAAGAATGAGGGAAAATATATCATTAAGGTTAATAGTATCACAGGCAAGGAGAGCCATACCAAAGTAAAGGAAAAGATGGTTTTAAAGATAATAGGAGATAAAAAGGCTGAACTAGGAAATCAAATTATTTTTGCAGGTAAGTTGAAAAAACCTCTAGAAAATACTAATCCAATGCTTTTTAATTATAGACTGAGCCTATTATCAAATAAAATACATACAACAATGACAATAAAGGATTATTCTATTATAGAAATTAAGGATGTAGATAAATCTTTTAAACATAGAATGAGGACTAGCTTTAGAAATAATATTGAATCATTATTTGATAGTAATCTAAATGAAGAAAATAGTTCTTTAATGAAAAGTATCATATTAGGTGAGTATTCCTACCTAGAAGAAGAAAATATAGAGAAATATAGTAATCTAGGACTAGCTCATATATTGGCAGTATCAGGATTACATATAGGTATAATAGCTGGTTTTTTAATTTATACATTATCTCATTTAGGTGTAAGACGAAAATTAAATATAGCTGTAACTCTAGGTGTTATTTGGTTTTATGGATATCTTATAGGATTTCCACCTTCCTTACTTAGAGCAAATATAATGCTCAGTATACTTTTTTATGGAGAGACATTGAGAGAGCTCTATAACTCTATTAATGCCTTATTCTTTGCAATGTTTATATTATTAATTATAAATCCAATGTGGATCTTTAATTTAGGTTTTCAACTTTCTTTTATGGCTACATTTGCCATAATCTATTTTACACCGAAGATCCAAGAGGTTTTTTATCCATATAATAATAAAATAACCTATGGATTATCTGGAATATTAGGAGTTCAGGTAGGACTACTGCCAATACAAGCATACTATTTTAATCAGATATCCATTTTAAGTATATTTTCTAATTTAATTATAGCTCCTATATTATCACTGGCTTTGATAATTGGAGCAGTTATGATAGTTTTGTTTTATTCAATACCTATGTTAATTCCATTTATAGGGTATATCCTAGATTTTATTTTATCAATAGAATTTTATTTAGTAAACATTTTATATAAATTACCCTTTGGAATAATAAGATTCCACTCACCAGAAATTAGTGAGATCATAATATATTACATTTTTATTCTTATAGTATTTGGTGTTATAGAAGTAAGTAAGCTTAGTTCTTATATTAAAAAAGCCATTATATATTATTTAGTTGCTTTAATATTATTTAATTTTATAATATTATTTACTGATAAATCTATTGAAATACAATTTATAGATGTAGGTCAAGGGGATTCAATCCTTATAAATACCAAAGAAGGAAGTTATTTAGTAGATACAGGTGGAAGTATAATGGATTCCTTTGATGTTGGAAAAAACATTACACTTCCTTATTTACAAAAGATAGGCATAAACAAACTTAAAGGAGTTTTTATAACTCATTTTGATGAGGATCATAGTAAGTCTCTACCACTTTTAATAGACAATATAGATATTGGAAATATTTTAATATCCTATGAGGATAACAAAAGTAAAATCTATAATGAAATTAAAGAGAATGGGATATCTTTAATCATATTAAAGGAAGATGATTTAATATGGTTAGATGAAAATACATATATTGAGGTTTTAAGTCCTAATAAAGATTTAATAAATAGGAAGTTGGAGGGGAACAATCTATCCTTAGTATTTTTACTTTCATATTATGATAAAGAAATCTTGTTTACAGGAGATATAGAGAAAGAAGCAGAGTTGCAGCTAGTAGATAAGATAAATGGTAATGTAGATATTATAAAAGTTCCCCATCATGGAAGTAATACATCTTCTACAGAGGAATTATTAAATAAAATAAAACCCTCTATAGCTATCATTTCTGTAGGAAGAAATAACTTCTATGGTCATCCAAGAAAAGAAATAATAGAGAGATATGAAAAATTAGGTACCAAATTATACAGAACAGATACCATGGGAATGATTAAGGTAAAATTAAATAGAGAACACATGAATATACAAACTTTCATAGTTGAGAAACTACCACTAATAGACTTAGTATATGAAAATATATTGGATTTTGTTTTTTATATAATATATTATTTAATAGGCTATATTTTAATAAAAATTAATTTGCAAGGAGAAGAGGAGTTGACTGTTAGTGAATTATAGTGAATTTATAAACCTTATAAAAAAGGATAGTCTTTCCCCAGTATATTTTTTTACTGGAGCTGAGGAATATCTTATGAACGAAATAATAGGAGTTTTAAAGGAAAAGTATATTGAAGAATCCTTTGAAACATTGAATTATATAGCAATTGATGGTAAAGAGGTAAGTTTTGATAATATATTAAATGCATGTGAAACCCTTCCATTCATGTCGTCAAAAAAAATCGTAATTATAAAAGACATTAGCGAAATCATAGAAAATGGAGATAATGATTTAGATAATACAATGGCTTCCTATGTAGAAGGACTAGATAATTATCTTCTTTTAATTATAATGGATAGGTCAAATAACTTAAAGAAGACAAGTAAATTATATAAAACCATAAATAAATTAGGGGGAGTAGTAGATTTTTCAAAGCTAAAAGGGAAGGACTTAAATACGTGGTTAGAAACTAAATTGAAGAAATATAGTAAAAAAATATCAAATGCAAATTTAAATTATTTTATTGGAGAATCATCCTATAGTGACTATAATAGTACGAAAACTCTTTATGATTTAGAAAATGAATTATTGAAGGTAATCAATTATGCCTCAGGTAATGAAATTCTAAAGGAAGATATAGACATAGTTTTGACAAAAACATTAGATACTAATATATTTAATTTGCTTGCCAGCATAAATAAGAAGGATAGTGATTCAGCATTAAAAATATTTAATGAAATGTACATATCTAACGAACCAGTACAAAGAATACTTGTTATGATAATTAGACAGTTAAGGCTAATGCTCGGATATAAACTATATAAGGAAAGAGGATATTCAGAAGGAGATATTCAGGAGAAACTAGGTATAAAACCCTATGAATTTAAAAAGATATCCAAAGAGTCCTATAATTTTAGTGAGGGGCAACTTAAACTTGCCTTAAACCATATATTAGAATTAGATATAAAACAAAAGACTAGTTCCCAAGATGAAAAACTAGCCCTTGAAATGCTTATTATTAATTTAGCTTATTCAATATGAAACATAAAAAAACTTCGGCCTCCCGAAGTTTTATCTTTATTACATCGCATTATTTAATTTCTTCGTTAAGCGGCTAACTTTTCTAGATGCATTATTCATATGAATAACATTTTTATGAGCAGCTCTTTTTAACTTCTTATCAATAGTTTGAAGCAATACTTTTGCTTCATCGAAGTTTCCGTTATCGATAGCTTTATCAAATTTCTTAATATATGTTTTAATTTCAGATTTTCTAGCTCTATTTATAGCTGTTCTTTTTTCTGTAATAAGAATTCTTTTTTCAGCAGATTTAATATTTGCCAATAGTTTCACCTCCTCATAATCTAACAAAAAATATTTTATCATGAAGAACTACAAAATGCAAGGATATTTAACATTATAATGGACAAAAATATGAAATGAAATAAAATTTTGTTATAGGAGGAGAATTTAGTTGAGAGAAATCCGTACTGATTTAGCAGTAGAAAATAGAGAGTTGTATAAACAGGCAAGAGATCAAGATTCTGGTGGTATTAATGTGGAAAAGGAAGAGAATGATTCCTATATAGTTACGAGGATAAAGGTATTAAATGAGGAAGGTAGTGCAAATCTACACAAACCAATAGGTACCTATATAACAATTGATGTACCGGGATTAAACAAATCAGACGAGGATCTAAAAGATGAGATTTCACAAGTGGTAGCTAAAGAAATAAAAAGATTAGCACAAACTAAAGAAGATAGTAAGATTTTAATAGTAGGTCTAGGGAATTGGAACATTACTCCAGATTCTTTAGGGCCAAAGGTTGTGGAAAGAGTTCTAGTAACTCGACAATTCTTTGTTAATTATAAAAAGGAAATTGATGAGACTGTTGCCAATGTTGCAGCATTATCTCCTGGAGTAATGGGTATAACAGGTATAGAAACAGGAGAGATAGTAAAGGGTGTAGTAGAAAAAGTGAAACCAGACTTAGTAATAGCTGTAGATGCCTTAGCTTCAAGAAAAATGGATAGGATATCTACTACAATACAAATATCTGACACAGGAATAAATCCTGGTGCAGGCGTTGGAAATAATAGGATGGAATTCAATGAAAAGACTATGGGAGTTCCTGTTATTGCAATAGGAATACCAACAGTTGTAGATGCAGCTACTATTGTAAATGATACTCTAGACTTGATTATAGATTCCTTAAAGACTGAGGCAAAGTCAGGATCAGAATTTTATAACCTTTTGGGCCAGATATCGTCAGAAGAAAAATATACTCTTATTCAAGAGGTTTTAAATCCTTATATGAAAAATGTTGTTGTTACTCCAACAGATATTGATGCATTAGTTGATGATTTATCTATAATAGTAGCTAATGGTTTAAACATGGCATTACATCCTGGAATAGACTTAAAAGATGTAAATAGATATATTAGATAAATAAATTTTAGTATATTTGCCTCCCAATAGGAATATAATTTTTGTATTGAAAGCTATTGGGGAGTGTTGAACATGAGAAAATCCAGAAAATCTGATTATATTATTTTAGCATTAATGTGTTTGATAACTTTAAATATCGGTGCTATAGCTATTGGTGTATATTCACCAAATAAACCCTATGACTTAGGTGACAATGGGTTTAAAATACTGAATGCATCATTTGGGAAGATAAAGGAAGTTTTAAATATAAATGAGGCAATAAAGAAAACCATAAATTCTTTGTTTCCAATAGCCCAAGTATTGGAAAATAACAAGGATGCAGTTGAAGTAGGAGGCATCCTAGATGAAGATTTAGAGGAGACAGATGAATTATCAGAGGGAGAATACGATACTGAAAATGATATAATAATAGAGCATTTAGATGAGTATGAATCATTAATAATAGTAAAGGATTCTGATGGAATGAATACAGTAGAAAATATTCCCGAGCCTTTGATGTTAAAGAAAGCCAAAGTGAATAGGGAAAAACCCTATGTACTGATATATCATACCCATGCAACAGAATCCTATCTCCTTTCAAAGGCTGATAATTATCGTAATTCGGATAAGAAGTTAAATATGGTAAGTATAGGAAATATGATAACCACTGTTTTAGAAGCTAATGGGCATAGGGTAGACCATGTGGAGACTCTTCATGACTCACCATCATATAATCAAAGCTATTCTAGGAGTCTTAATACCATTAGAAATAAACAAGGGGAATCTGATAACCTAAAAATATTATTGGACATACATAGAGATGCTGTACTAGATACTAATCCAAATATAGAAAGCATAAAAGCAAAGTCCAAAATAAATATAGGAGGAAAATCTGTGGCTACTTTTTCATTAGTAGTAGGTCCAGATTCTCCTAATAAAGAATCAGTTCTTAGTTTTGCAAAATATATTAAGGCTGTTTCTGATGCTCTATACCCTGGATTATGTACTGGAATAACAATAAAACCAGCAGGAAAATATAATCAACATCTATCAGATTATTCTGCTTTAATAGAGGTAGGATATCATGTTAATACATTAGAGGAAGCAACTGAAGGAGCGAAACTGTTAGGAGAGGTTTTGACACTAGTCCTAAATAGTATAATAGAATAATAGTCTTTTCTAAATTTTACAAATCTGTTATAATGTAAGTTACTTGAGATAGTATTGGGAGGTAATACTTGTGGAAGAAAATAATAAGGACTTAAAGAGTGAAACTATAGAATGGATAAAGAGTATAGCAACAGCAGTGGTTATTGCTATTTTGATAAAATCTTTTGTTTTTAATACTACTTATGTGCTAGGAAACTCCATGTATCCAACTTTACATGAGAAGGACAGACTATTTGCTAGTAAGATTTCCTTATATTTCGGTGGCCCATCAAGGGGAGATGTAATAGTTCTTAAGGCACCCGATGCACCAGATAAGGATTATATAAAAAGGGTAATAGGTATAGAGGGTGATTTAGTAGAGATAAAGGATGGTAAGGTATATTTAAATGGCTCCATCTTAAATGAGGACTATTTAATCAATGATTCATATACCCATGTTTATGATGAAGATACTTGGAAGGTTCCAAGGGGACATGTATTTGTCCTAGGAGATAATAGAGAAGAGGGTGCATCTAAGGATAGTCGTTACTTTGGCTGTATACCAACTAAAACCATTAAAGGTATAACAGGCTTTAGATATTTTCCTATGAATGATAGATTTGGAAAAATCAAATAAGATTTAGTATAATATATACAAAAAATGGATAATCTAATCTGGGTGATACTATGGAAACTAGGTTAGAAAAAAATAAGAGATTGAGGAAAGAAAAACGTATTAAAAGGGTAAAAAAGTTTTATATATTAATTTTATTTTTACTATTAATATTGGGTCTAGAAATTGTAAATCAAAATATTGTAGAATTAGATTGCCTAGATAATCCAAATATTTTTAGAGTTGATATTAATACAAATACTTTAGATTTTTTTGGTAAATCTTATGTAATTCCTTTATCTTTTTTAAAAAAGTTATTAAAAGACCAGTTTCTGGTCTTTTAGTTTTACATACTAGAAAATATTTGCTATAATTGTCTAGAGTTATCTTGAAACTTCATGAGGAGGAAAAGTATGCAAAGAATTAAACAAAAAAATATTAGAAATTTCTCGATTATTGCCCATATCGACCACGGAAAATCAACTTTGGCAGATAGACTAATAGAAAGAACAGGAATGTTAACCTCAAGAGAAATGCAAAACCAAGTTCTAGACAATATGGATTTAGAAAGAGAAAGAGGTATAACAATAAAATTAAAGGCTGTAAGATTAGTTTATAATGCAAAAGATGGAGAAGAATACATTTTAAACCTTATAGACACCCCTGGACATGTGGACTTTACCTATGAAGTCTCAAGGTCTTTGGCGGCTTGTGAAGGAGCAATACTAGTAATTGATGCAACTCAAGGAATAGAGGCGCAAACATTGGCTAATGTTTATTTAGCCCTAGATCAAGATTTGGAAATAGTACCTGTAATAAATAAAATAGATTTACCAAGTGCAAGACCAGATGAAGTTAAAAAAGAAGTAGAAGATATTATTGGAATAGATTGTGAAGAAGCACCACTTATATCAGCTAAAGAAGGTTTAAACATTGAAGATGTGTTGGAAAGTATAGTTAGCAATGTACCTGCACCTAAGGGAGATCCAAATGCGCCACTTAAGGCTTTAATCTTCGACTCCTATTATGATAGCTATAAAGGCGTTGTTTGTTACATAAGAGTATTTGAAGGTACAATAAGGCCTGGAATGAATATAAAAATGATGTCTACAGGAAAATACTATGAAGTAGTAGAAGTAGGTGTAAATACTTCAAAGCATATATCATTAGATAAGCTAGAACCTGGAGAAGTAGGATTTGTTACTGCAAGTATAAAAAATGTAAAGGATGCAAGGGTAGGGGATACTATAACAGATTATGACAACCCAACGGATGAGGCATTACCAGGATATAAAAAGGTTATTCCGATGGTTTATTGTGGTATTTATCCTGCAGAAGGAGAAGATTTTAATACAGTAAGAGAAGCCTTAGAAAAGCTGCAAGTAAACGACGCGGCCCTAGACTTTGAACCTGAAACTTCTGCTGCCTTAGGATTTGGTTTTAGATGTGGATTCTTAGGACTTTTACACATGGAAATTATCCAAGAAAGATTAGAAAGAGAGTTTGATTTAAATATAATAACTACAGCACCTTCAGTTATATATAAGGTAACTAGGACAACAGGAGAAGTACTTCATATACAGAATCCATCAAATCTTCCACCTACAACAGAGATAGAATATATGGAAGAACCTATTGTAACGGCTAATATAATGACGCCTACAGACTATGTTGGTGCCATAATGGAGCTTTGTCAAAATAAAAGAGGCACATTCTTAAACATGGAATATCTAGAAGAAAAAAGAGTTGTCCTACACTACGAATTACCTTTAAACGAGGTTATATATGATTTCTTTGATGCTCTTAAGTCAAAGACTAGAGGATATGCATCATTAGACTATGATCTAAAGGGATATCAACGATCAGAGCTTGTAAAAATGGATATATTAATAAATGGAGAATTAGTAGATGCTTTCTCATTAATAGTTCATGAGGAAAAGGCATATGAAAGAGGAAGAACTATAGCAGAAAGATTAGTAGATGTAATTCCTAGACATCAATTTGCAGTACCGATACAGGCGGCTATTGGATCAAAGGTAATAGCCAGGGAGACCATAAGGGCTCTTAGAAAAGATGTACTTGCTAAATGTTATGGTGGAGATATTTCAAGAAAGAAAAAATTATTAGAGAAACAAAAAGAGGGTAAAAAACGAATGAGACAAATTGGCTCAGTAGAAGTCCCACAGGAAGCTTTCCTAACAGTATTAAAATATGATGAAAAATAGAATAATGTAGGGAACGACTCTGTGTCGTTCCTATTTATTTTAGGAGGGGAAAATGAAAGAATTATCATTATATATCCATATACCTTTTTGTGTAAGCAAATGTTATTATTGTGATTTTTCATCCTTTGCCAATAAGAGTAATATAATTGATGATTATATAAATTGTCTAATGACAGAACTAAATTTATATAAGGAAAAAATAAAGGACTATAGTATAAGAACTATATTTATTGGTGGTGGAACACCGTCATGTATAGATGAAAAATATATCCATAAAATACTTGAATTTATATACAAAAACTTCAATACTACTGAATTAGTGGAAGTTACAATAGAGGCTAATCCAGGTACATTATATAGGGAAAAGGTAAATCTATATAAGAATGCTGGTATAAATAGGGTAAGTATGGGAGTACAAACTCTAGACAATGATTTACTTAAATCTATAGGGCGAATACACAATGTCCATGATTTTTATAGGAGTTATGAAATTCTAAGGGAAGAAAATATAAAGAATATAAATGTTGATTTAATATTTGGATTACCTAATCAGACTTTAGATCATGTGTTAGATTCATTAAACAAGGTAATTCAACTTAAGGTGGAGCATATCTCATACTATGGTCTTATATTAGAAAAGGGAACAAGACTTTATAAATTATATAATGATGGCAAAATAGCTTTGCCTGATGAGGATACAGAAAGATTAATGTGCCATAAAGCCACAGAACATTTAGTAAATCATGGCTATAATCACTATGAAATATCTAATTATGCATTACCAAATTATGAATGTAAACATAATTTAGTTTATTGGGAAGTGAAACCATATCTTGGAGTAGGATTAAGTAGTCATTCAAATATGAATGGAAAAAGATTTTGGAATACATCTAATATAGACATATATATTGAAAAGTTAAATAAACAGGTTTTACCAATAGAGGATGAAGAAATAATAAATAGAGAAACTGAAATAGGAGAGTTTTGTATTCTTGGACTTCGAAAAATAGCAGGTATAAATAAGGCTGAGTTTTATAATAGATTTGGTGTAGAAATAGAAAGTATATATAAGGATATAATAAATAAACATATAGAAAATAGGCTAATAATAAATGATGATAACTACATCAGACTGACTAAGAGGGGATTAGACTTATCAAATCTAGTTGAAATAGATTTTTTAAAGTAAATAAACATTTTTGGTAAAAAGTATTGACAAAATTTAGAGATAGTGGTAACTTTAAATCGTAAGCATTAGCACTCAGTGACATAGAGTGCTAATAAAACTATCTAGTATTTGGAAATTTTATTGAGGTGATAAAATATGCTAGATGATAGAAAACTTAGAGTTCTTTATGCGATTATTAACTCCTATATAAATAGTGCAGAGCCAATAGGCTCTAGAACAATAACTAAGCAATATGATTTGGGTGTGAGCTCAGCAACTATAAGAAATGAAATGTCTGATTTAGAGGAATTAGGATATTTAAATAAACCCCATTCATCTGCGGGAAGAATTCCCTCGGATAAGGCTTATAGACTATATGTAAATGAAATCTTAAAAAACAAGAAATCCAAAATAGATTTAACAAAAAAAGATGAAATAAAAAAAATATTAGCTAGTGAGTCTAGGGAAGTGGAGCAGCTATTACAAAACTCCGCAAAGGTATTATCTGCCATAACCAGCTATACTGCTCTTGCAATATCGCCACAATTAAAGGGTTCTAAAATAAAACATATTCAACTGATACCTATTGATAATTGGCAGATATTAATGGTTTTGGTTACTAATACAGGGATAGTTAAGAATTCTATATTTAGATTAAATAGAGAGATCCCTGAAGAGCAAATTACAGTAATGTCTAATTTATTAACTGATAAGCTAAAGGGCTTATCAGTAGATGAGATAGATGAGAAGATATCAGATAATATTATTAGGGAAATATACGACTATAAAACTATTATAGATGGGATTATGCCTATAATAAATCAATCTATGGAAGATATAGACAATGTTGATTTATATGCAGATGGGATAACAAAGATACTCAATTTCCCAGAATACAAGGATTTGGAAAAGGCTAAATCTTTTATATCCTTTATAGAAGATAAGGATTTAGTAGTAGATCTTTTACTGAACAATTCATTATCTCAAGATATAGAAATAACCATTGGTAATGAAAATATTTATGATCCTATAAAGGATTGTAGTATCATAACAACTACTTATAAGCTAGGGGATATGACCATAGGAAAGATCGGAATAATCGGTCCTACAAGAATGGATTATTTAAAGCTTATAAATACTTTGCATTTATTCTCTGTAAATATGACAGAGATTATAAATATGTTAATGAGTAAAGGTATAACAAAGTAATCATAAGATCTAAGAGGTGATTTAATGAAAAACAATAATGAGGGAAACAAAGAAAATCCTGATTTAATGGAAGATAATATCTGTGAGGAACATCCTGAGGATTTAAGTGAAAATCAAGACAATGTATTGGACTCAAAAGATAGAGAACTTGAGGAATTAAATAATAAGTTATTGAGACTTCAAGCTGATTTCCTAAATTTCAAGAAGAGAGCAGAAAAAGAAAAAGAAAGCACTATTTCCTATGCACTAGAATCCTTTGTATGTAGTCTATTACCTATAATAGACAACTTCCAAAGGGCTATGGAATCTGAAGAAGATAAGGAAGACAATTTTTACAAAGGAATAGAAATGATATACCAGCAGTTAATAAAGGTTCTCAATGAAAATGGCATTGAAGAAATCAAGTGTTTAGGAAAAGATTTTGATCATAACTTCCACCATGCAGTATTTATGGAAGAATCAGATGAATATGAAGCAGGCAAGATAACAGAAGTTTTACAAAGAGGATATAAACTAAAGGATAGAGTTATTAGACCATCAATGGTTAAAGTTGCAAAATAACATTTATTAAGGAGGAGTTTTTATGGGAAAAATAATAGGAATTGACTTAGGTACTACAAATTCATGTGTTGCTGTTATGGAAGGTGGAGAACCTATAATTATACCTAATTTAGAGGGAAATAGAACAACACCATCTATAGTAGCATTTACTAAAGATGGAGAAAGACTTGTTGGAGAAACTGCAAAAAGACAGGCTATTACAAATCCAGATAGAACTATTAGTTCAATTAAGAGAAAAATGGGTTCAGACCATAAAGTAAATATAGATGGAAAAAACCATTCACCAGAAGAAATATCAGCTATGATTTTACAAAAAATTAAAATGGATGTTGAAAGCTACTTAGGCGAGACTGTTTCTGAAGCTGTAATTACAGTACCAGCATATTTTACAGATAGCCAAAGACAGGCAACTAAGGATGCGGGAAAAATTGCAGGCCTTGAAGTAAAAAGAATTATTAATGAGCCAACAGCTGCAGCATTAGCATATGGAATGGATAAGGAGCACGGTCAACATAAGATAATGGTATTTGACCTTGGTGGTGGTACTTTTGACGTATCCATATTAGAACTTGGAGACGGAGTATTTGAAGTACTGGCAACTCGTGGAAACAACCATCTAGGTGGAGACGATTTTGATGAAGCTTTAGTAAATTATATAGCAGAACAATTTAAGAAGGAAAATGGCATAGATTTAAAGCAAGATAAGATGAGCTTACAAAGATTAAAGGAAGCTGCAGAGAAGGCAAAGAAAGAGTTATCTTCTACTATGTCAACTAATATTAATTTACCATTTATTACTGCAACTCAAGCAGGTCCACTACATTTAAATATGGATATTACGAGAGCTAAATTTAATGAATTAACATCATCCTTAGTAGATAATACATTAGAGCCAGTTAGAGAGGCATTAAAGGATGCTGGATTACAAGCATCTGATATAGAAAAGGTTTTATTAGTTGGAGGTTCAACAAGAATACCTGCAGTACAAGATGCAGTTAAAAAATTAATCGGAAGAGACCCACAAAAAGATATTAATCCAGATGAATGTGTTGCATTAGGTGCAGCTATTCAAGGTGGAGTACTTGCTGGAGAAGTTAAGGATATTCTTTTACTAGACGTTACACCTCTATCTCTTGGTATTGAGACTTTGGGTGGAGTAACTACTAGATTAATTGAAAGAAATACTACTATACCAACTAAGAAGAGTCAAATATTTACAACGGCGGCAGATAATCAAACATCAGTAGATATTCATGTGCTACAAGGTGAGCGTCAAATGGCAAATGACAATACTACTTTAGGTAGATTCCAATTAACTGGATTACCACCGGCACAAAGAGGAATTCCACAAATAGAAGTAACTTTTGATATAGATGCTAACGGTATTGTAAATGTAAGTGCAAAGGATTTAGGTACAGGAAAAGAGCAAAGAATAACCATTACTGCATCAACTAAGCTTTCAGATGATGAAATAGAAAGAAAAGTAAAGGAAGCAGAAAGATTTGCAGAAGAAGATAAGAAGAAGAAAGAGACAATTGAAATAAGAAACAACGGAGATAACTTAGTTTATCAGACTGAAAAAACTCTAAAAGAAGTAGAAGGAAAGATTTCAGCAGATGAGAAATCAAAAGTTGAAACTAAATTAGAAGAACTTAAGAAGTCACTAGAAGGCGACAATTACGATGAAATCAAGCAAAAAACTGAAGAGTTAACAGAAGTTTTCTACTCAATATCACAAAAAATGTATGATCAGGCTGGAGCAGGAGCTAATCCAGGTGAAGGTTCCGGACCTAACGATGACGTAGTAGATGCAGACTATGAAGTGGTAGACGAAGACTAATAAAAGATAAAATTTATGAGCTAAATCATTTGATTTAGCTCATAAATTTGATATAATTGTATAAGCAAATTAAAGGTTGGTGAAAAAATGAGGGATTACTATGAAGTCTTAGGTATAGGTAAAGATGCATCAGAAGATGAAATAAAAAAAGCATATAGATCCTTAGCGAAAAAATATCATCCAGATTTAAATCCAGATAATAAGGAAGCTGAGACAAAATTCAAAGAAGCAAATCAAGCCTATGAAATACTAAGTGATCCAGAGAAAAGGTCTAGATATGATAGATATGGTCATGCAGGAGTAGATCCACAAGCAGGCGGCTATGGTGGAGGCTTTGGAGGTTTTGGAGATATCTTTGACGATATATTCGATATATTTGGTGGCGGAGGTTTTGGTAGGGAATCTAGGAGATCAGGTCCAGTAAGAGGTGCAGACTTAAGATATAATTTAAACCTAGAGTTTAAAGAAGCTGTCTTTGGAGTAGAAAAAGAAATACAAATTAGAAGAACAGAAAACTGTGAAACATGTAACGGAACAGGAGCTAAACCAGGTACAGGAAAAGAAACTTGCTCTACATGTAAAGGTAGGGGAGAGGTAAGATATGCACAGCAAACTCCCTTTGGTCAATTTGTAAGGACATCTACCTGTGATGTATGTAATGGAACTGGTGAAATAATTAAAGATAAATGTAATTCTTGTGGAGGTACTGGTAAGGAAATAAAGACTAAGAAAATGAAAGTAAAGATTCCCGCAGGTGTAGACACTGGCTCTATTATCTCCATGAGAGGAGAAGGAGAATCAGGAGATAGAGGAGGACCTAGTGGAGATTTATATATTTATATAAATGTGGCTGAGGATCCAATTTTCAAGCGTATGGGCAATAATATATATTTAACAATACCTATTTCATTTACAGAAGCTGCCTTAGGTGCAGAAATAGAAGTACCAACTCTAGAAGGTATAACAAATTATACTATTGAAGAGGGAACCCAGACAGGAACAGAATTTAGGCTAAGAAACATGGGAGTTCCAAGTGTAAAGGGACATGGTAGAGGAGATTTATTCTTTACAGTTGAAATAAAGGTGCCAACTAAATTAACAGATAGACAAAAAGAATTATTAAGGGATTTTGCAAAGGAAACTGGAGAAAATATTAAGGAGCATAAAAAAGGTTTCTTTAATAAAGTTAAGGATGCCTTCAATTAACAATCACTCTTAGGGTGATTGTTTTTAGAATCATGGTGGTTTTTCCTTAAGTCTTAGGGTATAATTATTTTAGATTTTAAAAAAGGATGTGTATTTATGAATTGGACAGAGGTTCAGATAAAGACTACTGCCGAACTAGAAGAATTGGTATCAGGTATTTTATATGATGTTGGAGCTACAGGGCTTGCTATAGAAGATCCAAGAGATATATTAGAATTATCTCAAGTTGAAGGAAAATGGGATTTTGTAGATCCAATTTTAATAAATATGGATTTTGATGGAGTATTAATAAAAGCTTATTTTTCAGAAACAGATGATGTAGAAAATAAAGTTAAAGATATTGAAAAGAGAATTAAAGAAGATCCCATATTAAGTACAGAAAAACATGAGGTTAAAATAAGCGTCGTAGATGATAATGATTGGGCTGAATCTTGGAAAAAATACTATAAACCTATTAGAATTGGCGAAAGAATTTTAATTAAACCTTCTTGGGAAGAATGTACTCCAGAGGAAAACGATATACTAATTGAGCTAGATCCAGGTATGGCTTTTGGAACTGGAACCCATGAGACTACTATGATGTGTACAGAAGCTCTTGAGAAACATGTAAAACCAGAAGACGTAGTATATGATATTGGTTGCGGTAGCGGTATACTTAGTATAGTTGCAGCAAAACTAGGAGCAGGAAAAGTTGTAGGAGTAGACTTAGATGAACTATGCGTAAAGGTATCTAATGAAAATATAAAATTAAACAATGTAGATAATATTATAGAGATTAAATTAGGAAATCTACTGGATGTAGTAGAAGGTAGGGCAGATATAATAGTTTCTAATATAATAGCAGAGATAATTGCAGGAATGACTAAGGATTTAAAATCCTATTTAAACGATGGAGGTATATTTATTACATCGGGTATAATTGTAGAAAAAATCCATTTGGTGGAGAATGCCTTATTGGAAAATGGGTTTAAAATATTAGATATAAAAAGGCTAAATGGATGGGCTTGTATTATAGCTCAAAATAATTAGGTGAAGAAATATGCATAGATTTTTTGTTGGGAAAGAACAGATTACTGATGACCTAATAGAGATAGTTGGAACTGATGTAAAACACATAAAGGATGTCATAAGGCTAAGACTTAAGGAAAAAATTGAAATTGCATCAGATGGTATTACTTATATCTGTGAAATAGAGTCTATACTAAAAGATAAAATCATTACAAGAATAATAGATAAAACTGAAGGTGTTAATGAGTCAGCCGTTGATATTATTCTATATCAAGGTCTTGCCAAAGGAAGCAAGATGGACTTAATCATACAAAAATGTACAGAAGTGGGAGTAAAGGAGTTTTATCCTGTGGCAACTCATCGCTCTGTAGTAAAGATAAAAGATATAAAAAAAGAGCAATCTAAGGTAGAAAGATGGAATAGTATAGCAGATGAAGCTGCAAAGCAGAGTAAAAGAGATATTCTTCCAAAGGTACAAAAGATTATTTCTTTTGATGAATTAATAGAAAAATTAAAGGATAAAGATAATATAATAGTTCCTTATGAAGATGAAGAAAATAAAACAATTAAAACAGGATTGAATAATATAAAGGGTAATAGTATACATTTAATTATAGGACCTGAAGGTGGATTTGAGCCTAGTGAAATAGAAGACCTAAAAGACATAGGGGCAGATATAGTTACCCTAGGGTCTAGGATACTAAGGACTGAAACAGCAGGAATAGTTGCTGCTACAATAATACTTTATGAGCTTGGAGATTTGGGAGTGATTTAATGAACAAAGTAGCTTTCTATACCTTAGGATGTAAGGTAAATCAATATGAAACTGAAGCTATGGAAGAAATATTTGAAAAGAATGGTTATGCTATTGTAAATAGTGAAGAGATAGCTGATATATATGTAATAAATACTTGTACAGTTACAAATTTATCTGATAGAAAATCTAGACAATTTATATCTAGAGCAAAAAAATTAAATAAAGATGCTATAATTGCAGTTGTAGGATGCTATTCTCAAGTATCTCCTGATGAAGTATCTAAAATAGAAGGTGTAGATGTTGTAATCGGAACTACTGATAGAAATAGAATTCTAGAATTATGTGAAGAAGCAAAGGAAAAAAGTGAAAAGATTAATATTGTTAGGAATGTAAAGACGCAAAAAGAATTTGAGACTATTAATATAGATGATATAAAATCTAAAACAAGAGCTTATTTAAAAATACAAGATGGCTGTAATCAATTCTGCTCATATTGTATAATCCCATATGCAAGAGGGCCTATTAGAAGTCGGCAATTAGATGAAATAATTAATGAGACTAAAAAGTTAGCCCATGCAGGATTTAAAGAAGTAGTATTGGCAGGGATCCATGTAGCATCTTATGGAAAAGATATAGATAAGATTCCATTGACTCAAGTTTTAGAGGAGGTAGGGAGTGTAGATGGTATAGAAAGAATTAGACTAAGCTCCTTGGAACCCACTTTAATTGATGAAGATTTTATGAAATCCATAGTAAGGATTGGAAAAGTATGTGATCATTTTCATTTATCTTTACAATCGGGATCGGATTCAGTGCTAAAAAGAATGAATAGAAAATATAATACAAAAGAATATAAAAACATTGTAAGTCTTATAAGAAAGTATATGCCTAACGCTGGAATTACAACAGATGTAATAGTAGGATTTCCAGGAGAAACAGAAGAGGAATTTAATGAAACCTTAGAATTTGTTAAGGAAATCAATTTTTCTAGGATACATGTATTTAAATATTCGCCGAGAAAGGGAACACCAGCGGCTAAATATGAGAATCAGGTTGATGGGAATGTTAAAAACCTTAGATCTGAGTCTTTAATATCTCTAGGTGAAGAACTGATGTTAAAATTCAATTCAAGATTTATAGATTCTACATTATCTGTATTATTTGAAGAGGAAAGCAAGAAAGAAGAGGGTTATATAGAGGGATATACTACAAATTATATTAGGGTAAAGTCTAAAAAGGATTCTAATATGATTGGGCAGATAGTAGATGTAAGGATTAAGGAAATGAAAGATGATTTTTTACTTGGACAATAGATGATTTTAATATAGAGAAGTAAGAAAATCATAGCAAGGAGGTGGAAGAATTGACTGATTGCATATTTTGCAAGATAGTTAAGGGGGAAATACCAAGCAACTTAATATATGAAGATGATAAGGTAGTAGCCTTTGAAGATATTAATCCTCAGGCTCCAATCCATTACTTAGTGATTCCCAGGGAGCATATAAAGTCAGCAGCTGATATAAATGAAGATAATAAGGATTTAATAGGTCATATTTTCTTTATAGCATCTAAAATAGCGATGGAAAAGGGATTAGATCAAGGCTATAGAATAGTCAATAATTGTGGTATAGATGGAGGACAAACTGTAGACCATATTCATTTTCATGTACTAGGAAAAAGGAAAATGTTATGGCCTCCAGGCTAAATATTAGTTGAAATATTTTAGATTATAATGTATAATAGTCTAGTGCAAAGCCCTTGTTGGGGATAGTATGAAGTACTCTTGCAGTAGAGAGAGGAGGGAGAAGTGGATGTCAGAAATTAAGGTAGGAGAAAACGAATCTCTTGATAATGCGTTAAAAAGATTTAAAAGACAATGTGCACGTGCTGGCATTTTAGGTGAAGCTAGAAAGAGAGAACACTATGAAAAGCCAAGTGTAAAACGTAAAAAGAAATCCGAAGAAGCTAGAAGAAAGAAATTTTCTAAGTTTTAATTGAGAAGGTGAATAAATGTCCCTTAAAGAAAAACTTATGGAGGATTTAAAAGACTCCATGAAATCTAAAGATACAATTAAAAAAAATACTATCACTATGGTAAGGGCAGCGATTAAACAAAGAGAAGTTGACGAAAGAATAGAATTATCCGAAGATGCCATATTAGACATTATATCGAAGCAGCTAAAGGAAAAAAGAATGGCAATAGAGGAGTTTAAAAAAGGACAACGACAAGATTTAGTTGAACTGACAGAAAAAGAAATAGAGATTCTCTTACAATATCTACCAAAACAACTTTCTGAAGAGGAAGTAGAAGAGATTGTAATTGAAACTATAAAAGAAATAAATGCCACATCTATGAAAGATATAGGTATTATAATGAAAGCTGTAATGCCAAAGGTAAAAGGTAGAACCGATGGCAATATTGTAAATAAAATAATAAAAAAAGTTTTTAATTAACCTGGGTAAATGCCCAGGTTTTTTGACATATCTATCTATAATTTATTAAATTGTTAGTTATTTTACAAATATATGGGTAATAGTATAATAAAGAGATATAAAGTAGTCTCTTAAATTCCTATAATGGGGGTGCTTAAATGAAAAGAAGCAGGGCAATTATCATATTGGTATCTTTGTTAATCTTAATCTTATCAAACACAGTATATGGAGAAGCTGAGGGAGATGTGTATATTATCCCTATTAAAGACGAGATCAATAAAGCCACCTACAACTTTTTAAATCATACTATGGATAAGGTGATTAAGGAAAAACCTTCAGCAATTATATTTGAAATCAATACCTATGGTGGGTTGATTAATGAGGCAGAGAAAATAAAATCTTTAATAATATCTTCGCCTGTTCCCACTATTGCCTATGTAAACAACAAGGCAGAATCTGCTGGAGTACTGATTACTATTGCAGCAGAAAAGGTAGTTATGTCAAACACAGCTACCATTGGTTCCGCAGAAACAATACCAAATACTGAAAAGGTACTTTCTATGTGGAGAAGTATTCTAAGAGATACAGCACAATATAGAGATAGAAATCCTGAAGTAATAGAAGCCATGGCAGATAAGGATATTGAAATTGAAGGTTTAGTAAAGAAGGGGAAATTAGCTAATTTAACTTCACAAGAAGCTCTTAAATATGGAATTGCTGATTTGGCTACAGATAATTATAATGATATACTAGATTATTTTAATCTTAGTAATGCAAATATACAAAGGATAGAAGAAAGCCTCCAAATAAAATTAGCTAAATATATATCTAATCCTTATATAAGTAGCTTATTATTGACTATAGGTTTTATTGGATTAGTTGTTGAAATACTAACACCTGGATTTGGAATTGGTGGAACCATTAGTATAATAGGCTTTGGGTTATATTTTGGAGGAAATATTTTAGCCGGAAACTCTCATTGGACCTCTTTGATTTTATTTGTAACAGGTTTGATTCTATTAGTTATAGAGGCGTTAGTTCCGGGCTTTGGACTTCCAGGAGTGAGTGGTATAATATTAGTATTAGTAGGTACAGTGTTGGCTATGGATTCACTAGGAGCAGCAGTATTATCCTTAAGTATTGCTATTATAATAACTACAATAGTGACCATAATATTAATAAAGATGGGTTTCAGAAGTAAAATGCTCAACAAAATTATATTAGAAACAGAGCATAAGGATGAAAAGGGATATTTATCTGTTGATTCTATGAATCAATATATAGACAAAGAAGGAACTACTATAACGGAGCTTCGCCCTGCTGGGTTTATAGAGATAGATGGAACAAAGCTAGATGCTTTATCAGATGGAGGCTTTATTCCAAAAAATTCGCATGTAAAGGTAGTAAGGGTTGAAGGCTCAAAAATATTTGTGAGGGGGTTATAATATGCCGTATTTGTCAATAGGATTTGCTTTGCTTATTATTGTTTTAGTTATGCTTTTCTTTACATTTGTGCCAGTAGGACTTTGGGTTACAGCGTTTTTCTCAGGAGTTAAGATTTCTATGTCAACTCTTATAGGAATGAGATTGAGACGAGTAGCACCATCTAGAATAGTAAATCCAATGATTAAAGCAACAAAGGCAGGTTTAGTTATTAAGATCAATGAATTAGAAGCACATTTTTTAGCAGGTGGAAATGTAAATACTTTAGTAGACGCTTTAATTGCTGCTCAAAGAGCTAATATTCCATTAGAGTTTGAAAGAGCAGCAGCGATAGACTTAGCAGGTAGAAATGTATTAGAGGCAGTTCAAGTATCTGTTAATCCTAAGGTAATAGAAACACCACAGATTGCAGCAGTGGCTAAGGATGGTATTGAGGTTATAGCAAAAGCAAGGGTAACAGTTCGAGCTAATATTGAAAGATTAGTTGGGGGAGCTGGAGAGGAAACAATTATTGCCAGAGTAGGAGAGGGAATAGTTACTACTGTAGGTAGTTCAAGCTCACATAAAGATGTTTTAGAAAATCCTGATAGCATCTCAAAAACTGTACTTAATAAAGGTCTAGATTCAGGAACAGCTTTCGAAATACTGTCTATAGATATAGCAGATGTTGACGTAGGTAGAAATATAGGGGCTAAACTTCTAATGGAGCAAGCAGAAGCAGATAAGAGAATAGCAGAAGCAAAGGCAGAAGAAAGAAGAGCCATGGCAGTAGCCAAAGAACAAGAAATGAAGGCTGATGTACAGGCCATGAGAGCTAAGGTAGTTGAAGCAGAAGCAGAGGTACCACTAGCATTGGCATCAGCATTAAAGTCAGGAAATCTAGGAGTTATGGATTATTATAATATGAGAAATATATTAGCAGATACTGATATGAGATCATCTATATCAAAGATAGCCGAAGATGATAAGAAACAGAAATAAGGAGGAGGGATATAATGCCCGGTCCTATATTATTTTTTATAATCATTATAGCAATAGACTTAATTTTAAAATCTGCTAAAGATAAGAAAAATATAAATGAAGCCAGAAGAAGGAGAACACAGGAATTAAACAAACAACCTACAACTCCAACACCTTCAAGATCTATGGCAGATCTTCGAAAGATATTAGAAGAGGAAATTCAAAAGGAAAGACAAAGGGAAATGGCAAGGAAACAGAGACATACTACAAAACAGAGTACCTTGTTTAATGAAAAAAGGCCAAATCAAGATAAAGTCAATAAAAAGGCAGATATAAAAGAAAGAACTATTGAAGTTAGAAAAGATGAAGAAAATCTCTTGGAAAATAGAAATGTGTATAATACACCAGTGAAAAATGAAGTCAAAAATAAAGAAGTAAATTTAAGGGAAGATATATTAAGAGGAATAATATTTTCTGAAATATTATCAGAACCAAAGAGTTTACAAAATCAAAGGAGAAGTCTGTAAAAGTTTACAGACTTCTTTTTCATAGGCATAGTCCCTAAGTTAGAGGCATAGAATTAATAGGAGGGATGACAATGAAACGACAGATAGAAAATGTAAAATACAGCCTTTCAGAAGCATTGGAACTGCCTATAGATATTATGATGGACTTGCCAAAGCTAACAGTTATAGGAAATATTGAAGCTTCCTTATTAAATCACAAGGGAATCATAGAATATACACAAGAAGTCATTAGAATAAATACAAAAACTGGAGTTTTTAAAATAACTGGTGAAGGATTAGAGATAAAAACAATACTATCAGAAGAAATAATTGTTACTGGAACTATTAAAAATATTGAAATAATAAGCTAGGGAGTGGTATAATGCTAGCTATAAAAATATGGAATTATTTTAAAGGATATGTTATTATTAGGGTTGAGGGGCTAACCTTAGAAAGGCTCTTAAATTTAGCAGCTACTTACGATATATATCTATGGGATATAAAAAGACATAGTAATATTGTTCTGGAGATGAAGTCTACAATTAGAGGTTTTAAGGAATTAAGAGAAATAGTAAAAAAGGTAGGTTGTAGAATAGAAATAAAAGAAAAAAAGGGAATTCCTTTTTTAATTATGAAATTAAAAGAAAGAAAAATGTTAGTAGCAGGATTTTTGTTGTTCTGGGCAACAATAATTTTACTAACATCTACTATTTGGAAAATAGAAATATTAGGAAATGAGCAAACTCCAGATGAAGAGATAATTTTGCTACTGAAGGATAACAATATATCTACGGGTAAACTTAAATTTTATATAAAAGAAGAAGCTATAAAGGATTTATTAATAGATAATTATGATTACTTTTCATTTATATCTGTAAATGTAAAAGGAACGAGACTTATTGTGGAAATTAGAGAACAAGATTTACCACCAGAGAAAATTGATAAATCCTATCCATGTCATGTAGTAGCAAAAAAGAAAGGTGTAATAGTCAAAGTAGTTCCTAAAAATGGAAGAGCTGTTGTAGAAAAAGGTGAGGTAGTTAGTGAAGGGCAAACACTTATTACGGGCATACTAACTAACGAAAGAACAGAAGATACTATATTAGTTCATGCAGAAGGTGAAGTATTAGCATTAACAAGATATAGTAGCATTATAAGAGAACCTATAATAAAAAATGAAGAAAAATATACAGGAAAATTTCATAAGCAAAGAGGAATAAAAGTTAAGGACAAAGGAATTATGTTTATGCAAGGTAGAATTCCTTTTACAAATTATAAGGAGTTTGAGGTTGAAAAAGATTTAATTAATCTAGAAAAATGGGGTATAGAATTTCCTATTAAGAAAGTTGAATATGAATATAGAGAAGTTGAGATTAAAGAAGTAAAACAAAATATAGACTTCTTGAAGCAATCTACCCAAATTCAAGCTACAAAGGAAATAAATAAAGAGTTACCACCAAATGCAGAGATACAATCTAAAAATATTAGACACCAGATAGATGATAATATGCTAATAACGCAAGTTATAGTAGAGACTATAGAGGATATAGGAAGAAAACAAATAATTAAGAATAGGGAGGATTAGACTTGCCAAACACTATAGAAGAAAAGAGTATTATAATCGAAAACAGTGAAATCCTTAGTGAGATATTTGGAGACCTTGATGAAAATATTAATATAATAAAAGAAGAATTAGGCATTAAGGTTGCCATCAGAGATGGAGAAATAAAACTATATGGTGATAGAGTATCTATAGACTTGGGAGAAAAATTGATTTATAATTTAATTGAGATAGTAAAAAAACAAGGTAAGCTAGATAAACAAAACCTAAGATATTCAATAAAACTTTTGCTAGAAGGACAAGGGGAATATATAAAGGAACTGCTTAAAGAGGTAGTCTGTGTTACGGCCTCAGGAAAAAGTATTAAGCCAAAGACTTTAGGTCAAAAAAGATATTTAGATTCAATTAGAAAGAATGATATAGTCTTTGGTATTGGACCTGCAGGTACAGGAAAAACATACTTGGCTATGGCTATGGCAGTTCAGGCATTTAAAAACAAAGAAGTAAATAGAATTATACTTACAAGACCAGCAGTTGAAGCTGGAGAAAACCTAGGTTTTTTACCTGGGGATTTACAGGAAAAGGTAGACCCGTATTTGAGACCAATTTATGATGCTTTATTTGATATTTTAGGTGCTGAATCCTATGGAAGATATATTGAAAAGGGTGTAATCGAAGTAGCACCATTGGCATATATGAGAGGTAGAACATTAGACTCCTCCTATGTTATATTAGATGAGGCTCAAAACACTACTAATGAACAAATGAAGATGTTTTTGACTAGACTTGGATTTGGGTCAAAAGCCATAATAACAGGAGATATAACTCAAATTGACCTTGGAAAAGGAAAAGAATCTGGTCTAAAGACAATAGCAAAAATATTAAATGATGTAGATGGGATAGATTTTATATATCTTTCTAAAAATGATATAGTTAGACATCCTTTAGTGCAAAGAATAATAGAGGCATATGACAAATACGAAACCCTAAAAGGATAAACCATAAGGAGGTTGCCTATGGATAGTAAAGGATTTTCGCTAACAAAAAATAGGAAACTATATAATGGGTTATTGCTTGTAATTTTTACAGCAATCCTTTTTTTTATAACTATTTATAAATTAGAGACAAATAAATTCAATTTAAAGATTGGAGATATGGCTACCACTGATATTAGAGCTACTAAGGACTTAGAAGATATTTATACTACTGAAGAGTTAAAAAAAGAAGCAATGAATAAGGTGGAGCCAAGATATAGAATATATCCTTCTGTGCAAATGACTATGAAAAGTACTATTAAGGATTTTTTAGATACAACTAGAGATATTAAGGCTCAAGAAAATATAAGCATAAATAAAAGAGCACAACTTCTTCAAGAGAGTCAACCCATTGAATTAACCATTAAGGATGCATATGTTGCCATAAGAATGGACTATAAAGCTTTAAATAACTTTGAGAATATTTTAATGGATTTAATAAACCAAGTAATGGGAAATGGTATCAAGGAGACAGAGCTTCAATATGAAAAAGAAAATTTAGTAAAGGTCTTTGAATCATTAGATATGAAAGATGAAGAAAAGCAATTAGGGCTTCTGCTTATGAATAGCACTATAGAAGCGAATGAATTTTTGGACAAGGCTGAAACCGAGAGAAGAAGACTTGAGGAGGCAGAAAAGGTAGAGATAGTTGTTTTAAAGGAAAATGAAATCATAGCTCCTCAGGGAAGTATAATAAAGGAAAGAGAAATAGAGTTAATTAGAGCATCTGGATTATTAAAGGAAGACAATAAGATACCAATAGGATTAATATTAGGTACAGTTATACTAATATTATTAGGAATGTCAATTATCATTGGATATATATATTTATTTAATAATGAAATACTATATAACAATCGTTTGTTGATATTACTTATGGTTGCGTTACTTTCTATAATAATATGTAAGGAAATGTATCAAATATCTCCTTATATAATGCCAGTAGCTACAGTGCCTTTATTAATTTCTATGTTAATAGAACCAAAATTAGGATTATTAGTAAACATGTTTGTATCCTTCTTTTTAGGGTTTATATTAAAGCTTGACGCAAGCTCTATTGCAATGTATATGGTATCGGGTAGTATTGCTTCGTTAATAGCTATTAAACAGGAGCAGAGATACAATATTTTAATCAATGGTTTTATTATTGGTATAATAAATATTTTGACTCTAACATCCTTTAGACTAGCCAAGGGAATAGGAGGTATAGATTCAATTACAATAGCATTTTATAGCTTCATAAATGGGATTATAGCTGCTATTCTAACATTAGGTTCTTTACCAGTATGGGAAAATGCTTTTTCTGTATTAACTACCCTAAAACTATTGGAGTTATCAAATCCAAATCAACCATTATTAAAGAAACTATTATTAGAAGCACCAGGGACTTATCATCATAGTATATTAGTTGGGAATTTAGCTGAAGGGGCTGCAGAGGCCATATCAGCCAACTCTTTATTGGCCAGAGTAGCATCATATTATCATGATATAGGAAAGTCAGTAAGACCCTATTACTTTGCAGAAAACCAATTTGGTATAGAAAATCCCCATAATAAATTGCAGCCTATGCAAAGTTCAACTATCATTACATCTCACACAATTGATGGTATAGCTCTAGGTAAAGAAAAAAATCTACCTAAGGAAATAATAGATATAATAGAGGAACATCATGGGAATACGGCAGTAGCATACTTTTATCATAAGGCTAAAGAATTGAATAAAGATATAGATATATCTATAGATGAATTTAGATATAAAGGCAGAAAACCTCAAACAAAGGAAGCGGCAATTGTTATGTTAGCAGACTCCTCAGAGGCTGCTGTAAGGAGTATGAAGGATTTAACAAAAGAAAAAATCGAGGACATGGTTAGAAAAGTAGTACAGGGGAAACTAAAAGATGGCCAATTAGATGAGTGTGATTTAACATTAAAAGAAATAGAAACTATTATCCACTCTTTTGTGAAAGTGCTAACTGGTATATACCATGATAGAATAGAATACCCAAATATTGAAGAAAAGTCGGAGGCATAAAAAATGGAAGTATATATAGATAATAGACAAGATAAGGTTGAAATAGAAGATGATATACTTGAAGTAATTGAGAAAGTAGTAAAGGAAGTTTTAATCTTTGAAGATGAGTCTTTAGAGTGTGAGGTTAGTGTATCCTTTGTAGATAATGAAGAAATAAAGGGACTAAATAGAGATTATAGAGGGGTGGATAAGGAAACTGATGTATTGTCATTTCCTATGGATGATGAATTTTCTGTAGAAGGGCCTTTATTACTAGGAGATATAATTATATCTCTTGAAAAGGCTTTAGAGCAGTCTAAGGACTTTGGACATTCCCTATATAGGGAAATTTCATATTTAACAGCCCATTCAATGTTTCATTTATTAGGCTATGATCATATGAATGAAGAAGAAAAAATTATAATGAGGGAAAAGGAAAAAGAAGTAATGAAAATATTAAAGATATTTAAAGATAACAAAGGGGAGTAAATAGATGAAAAAAAGATCACTGATTGATAGTTTTAACTATGCAGTATCAGGGATTATTATAGCCTTAAAAACTGAAAGGAATATGAGAATACATTATTTAATTGCTATTTTAGTCATTACATTAAGTCTTTTCTTTGACTTTTCTAGAATAGAATTTCTCCTTCTATTATTCTCAATATCTCTAGTGGTCGTAGCGGAAATGTTTAATACTGCTCTAGAGAAAGTAATAGATTTAGTTACACAAGATTACCATCCATTAGCACGGATCGTCAAAGATGTAGCGGCTGGTGCAGTACTTATTGCGGCTATAAACTCCATAGTGGTTGGGTACTTACTTTTTTTTGATAGATTGAGTTCTTATACAGATTTATTGCTATTTAAAATAAGAAGATCAAGTATTCATTTAACCTTTGTAGCCTTATTAATAGTAGTATTACTGACTATAGGATTAAAGGCAAAGTTTTATAGAGGTAGGGGAACTCACTTTCAAGGTGGAACTGTAAGTGGTCATGCCGCTATATCCTTTTGTATAGCTACTATAATAGTTTTTTTAGCGCAAAACATGTTAGTCACTACATTAAGTTATGGTCTTGCTATTCTAGTAGGAGAAAGTAGAATAGAAGGGAAGATTCACAGTTTCATGGAAGTTTTATTAGGATCTATATTAGGAGTATTAGTAGGAATTTTAGTATTTCAAATCATAGGATAAGGGGGAGCCGAATGAAACTTAAGGCAAAAATTATTTTAATTACAGTATTCATTGCACTATTATCTAGCAGTTGTAAAAAAGAAGAGATAAAGGAACCAGTTATAGTAGAAATCCCTGCAGGTGTAGAAAAAGAAGAGGATATGGATCAAGTGGGGGAAGTACCAGTAAAGGAAGGAATACCTTCACCCCTTAGTGGAATATATGTGGAAGAGTCAAAGATAAATAGAAGGCCTGTTGCAGTTATGTTTGATAATCATCATGGTGCTAGATGGCAATCTGGACTAAAAGATGCTGAAATAATATATGAATTTTTAGTTGAGGCTCCTTATACCAGATATATGGGTATATATCTAATAAATGATCCACCATCTATTGGTCCTATCAGATCTGCTAGACCTTATTTTGTAACAACTTCTCTAGAATATGATGCTGTATATGTTCATGTTGGAGGAAGCGAACAGGCTAAAAAAGATATTAAAACTTTAAAAGTGGCAGATATAGATGGACTATCTAGCTCGAATAAGGTTTTTTGGAGAAAAAATCATAAAAAAATGCCTCACAATACTTATTCCAGTATGGAAGCCATAAGGACAACTCAAGAAGAAAGAAAATATAATTTAACAGGTGAATATATCCCATTTAAGTTTAAGGAAGATGAGGCTGATATAGAAGGTGGCGCTGCTACTAATATAATATTAAAATATATGAAAAATAATATTACTGAATATAAATATGATGATGAAAAGAAAATATATAATAGAATAAAAGATGGTAAGCTACATATAGACGAAACAGATGAAGCTCCAATCGTAGCTAAGAATATAATTATCCAAGAAGCAAAGACTAAGGTATTAGATAATGAAGGTAGACTTGAGATTGAATTAGTTGGAGAAGGAACAGGTAAATATATAACAAATGGAAAAGCAATAGATATAAAATGGGTAAAAAAAGGAAGAAATGACAAAACCCTATATTATGATTTAGAAGGGATAGAGATAGTTTTAAACCCAGGAGTTACATGGATTCAGATAACTAGTCCTAAGACAGAAATTATAATAGAATAAAATAGGAGGTATTTTATGGATAAAAGAGAATTAATCAAGAAGGCTTTAGAGGCCCAAAAAAAAGCATATGTTCCATATTCGAATTTTCATGTTGGTGCAGCATTAATTACAGAGGATGGAGAAATATTTACTGGTTGTAATATAGAAATAGCATCTTATTCCCCTACGTTATGTGCAGAAAGAACAGCTATTTTTAAAGCTATATCAGAAGGACATAAAAAGATTAGAGCCATAGCAGTAGTAGGAGATGCAGATTTCACATATCCCTGTGGAGTATGTAGACAGGTAATTAGGGAGTTTGGCAAAGATGCTATAATAATAATAGCTAATTCAGAAGATGAATATAGAGAATACAAACTAAATGATTTATTGCCCCACAGCTTTGGACCAGAGGATTTAATAGAAGTAAATACTAGGAGTGAACAAAATGTATAAATCAGGATTTATAACAGTAGTTGGAAGACCAAACGTAGGAAAATCAACATTATTAAATCAAGTGATAGGGGAAAAAATATCTATAATATCAGATAAGCCCCAAACTACAAGAAATAAAATTCAACTTGTATATACAGATGAAAACAGCCAGATAGTTTTTATTGATACTCCAGGGATACAAATGCCTAAGAATAAACTTGGAGAATATATGTTAAAGGTTTCCAAAAGTACCTTAGAAGAGGTTGATGTAGTTACATTTATGGTAGATGATAGTATGGAAATAGGGCCTATGGACAATATGATTATAAACGATCTTAAGAGTATATCAACTCCTATAGTACTACTAATAAATAAAACCGATAAGCTAAAGGAAGAGGAAGTCCTACAGTTAATAGATAAATACAGTAAAATGGATATGTTTAAGGAAATAATACCTATATCTGCATTAAACAATAATAATACCCAAAGATATATAGAGGTATTAAAAAGCATGATACCAGAAGGTCCACAATATTTCCCCGAAGACATGATAACAGACCAGCCAGAAAGGTTTATTATTGCCGAAATCATAAGAGAAAAGGCCCTTTTAAACTTAGAAGAAGAGGTACCTCATGGAATTTATGTAGCAATTGATGGGGTCAAGCAAAGGGAAAATAAAGATATTATAGATGTATTTGCAAATATTTATTGTGAGAAGGACTCCCATAAAGGTATAGTAATAGGAAAAAATGGGACTAAACTAAAGGAAATAGGGCAAAACGCCAGATTAGATATAGAGGCACTTTTAGGCAGTAGAGTGAACCTTCAAATTTGGGTTAAGGTAGAGAAAAATTGGAGAGAAAGAGATAACAAAGTAAAATACTTTGGTTACAAATAATTAGGGGAATTTTATGCTAAAAACAGAAGGTGTAGTACTAAAGGAGCTAAGATATAGGGATACATCTAAGATATTGAGTATTTATACAGAGAAATATGGGAAAATAGCTGTAATGGCAAGAGGAGCTTATAGGCCTAAATCTCAAATCATAGCCAATACTCAACCATTTTCATATAATGAGTATCAGCTATATAGAGGAAAAAGTTTTTTCTACCTTAATCAAGGTGATATAATAGATTCTTTTTATCCCATAAGGGAAAAAATAGAAAGAGTTACTTATGGGTACTATATTCTTGAACTAATTGATAAAGGGTTACCGGACGAGCAAGAAAATGGAAAAATCTTCAATCTTTTAGTAAAGGGACTAACAGTTTTATCTTCTTTAGATGATGATTATTTAAAATTTATTGTGGCCTACGAGCTTAAATTTATATCATTTTTAGGATATAAACCCCACTTAGATAAATGTGTAATATGTAGGAATACTCATAAGAATAATATTAAATTTAGTATCTACGAAGGTGGAATAATCTGTAGTGATTGTTTTACGGTAGATCCCTTTAGTGTATATATAAATAAGGAAATTTACGATGCTATGTATGGATTTTTATATACGCCATTAGAGAAAGTACCTGATATTATTATTTCCAAGGACTCACTCTACAAACTGCATGAAATCATAGTAGAATATATACTTTATAGTATAGATAGGAAAAAGTTTAATGCTTTAAGTTTAATCAAATCATTATGGTGATAGGTTATTTTAAATTACTATATGCTTGACAATAAAATCAATTTTTGCTAAATTAATAAGCATAGAAAATTCATTGATATACGATGACGGAGAAAAAGTCTATTATAATTATTTAAGAGAGTCTAGGATGGTGGGAGCTAGATATAATTATTATTGACGAAAGGCACTTCGGAGTATACTTTACAAAGTGAATACCCAAGGACTTGGGTATTAAATAGGGTGGAACCGCGGAAGTTGACCTTTCGTCCCTATGTGGGATGTAAGGTTTTTTTGTTGCCATGAATTTTTGAGCGGTAGCTTCGAATTAATTCGAAGTAATATATCGAATGATAAGGAGGTTTTTTTATGTATTTTCAGGATTTGATGCTGAAATTACTAAACTATTGGGGAAATAAAGGCTGTGTAATATTAGAACCTTATGATGTAGAGAAGGGTGCAGGAACTATGAGTCCTCATACATTCCTAAGGGCGCTAGGACCAGAACCATGGAAGGTAGTATATGTAGAGCCTTCTAGAAGACCAGCAGATGCTAGATATGGTGAGAATCCAAATAGAGTTTATCAGCATCACCAACTTCAAGTTATACTTAAGCCATCACCAGAAGAAGTTCAAGAGATGTACTTAGATAGTTTAAGGGCTATAGGTATAGATCCTCTAAAGCATGATATTAGATTTGTTGAGGATAACTGGGAGGCACCAACTCTAGGAGCTTGGGGTCTAGGATGGGAAGTATGGTTAGATGGAATGGAAGTTACTCAGTTTACTTATTTCCAGCAAGTGGGCGGAATTAACTGCGAACTGGAATCAGCTGAATTAACTTATGGATTAGAAAGAATAGCAATGTATTTACAGGACGTAGATAATATATTTGATATAAAATGGAATGAAGATTTCACCTATGGAGATATATTCAACAAGGCTGAATACGAGCATTCAGTATATAGCTTTGAAAAAGCAGATATTGAAACCTTAAAAGGATTATTTAACACATATGAAGAGGAAGTAAAGAAAATATTAGAAGATGGTCTTGTATTACCAAGCTATGACTATGTCCTTAAATGTTCCCATACATTTAATGTGCTAGATGCAAGAGGAGCCATATCTGTATCAGAAAGAACAAATTATATAGGAAGAGTAAGAAATCTAGCAAGGATAGTTGCAGCAAAATATATTGAGCAAAGAAAAGAAATGGATTATCCTCTATTAAAGAAGGAGGGTCATGATAATGAGTAGAAACTATTTGCTAGAAATAGGAGTTGAAGAACTACCAGCAAGATTTGTTAGTGATTCCTTAGAGCAATTACAAACAAATACTTTAAATTTATTTAAAGATGAAAGAATTAATTATGACAATATGAAGGTTTATTCTACGCCTAGAAGATTAACACTAATAGTTGAAGGCTTAGAGGATAAACAAGGAGATTTAAAGGGAACTGTAAAGGGACCAGCTAAAAAAATAGCCTTTGATCAAGATGGAAACCCAACAAAGGCATTATTAGGATTCATGAGAGGGCAAGGTGTAGACATAGCATCTATCTATGTAGAGGAATATAATGGGGTAGAATATGTTTATGCAAATGTAGTAAAGGAAGGTAAAGGAATAGAAGAGATACTAGGTGAAAATATGCCTAATATTATTAAATCTATTAACTTCCCTAAGTCTATGAGATGGGGAGGTAAAAACATAAGATTTGCTAGGCCAATAAGATGGTTAGTCTCATTATTAGATAATGAAATTGTTCCATTTAACCTAGAAGGTATTAAGGCTTCCAATATTACTAAAGGTCATAGATTTTTGGGCAGTAGTAGGATAGAATTAAGTAATGTAGATGAATATGTTGAATCTTTAAGACAAAACTTTGTAATAGTAGATCAGGCAGAGAGAAGAGATATTATTAAGTATGGTTCTGAAAGATTAGCAAAGGAAAAGGGAGGCAATCTACAGCGTGATGAAAATCTTTTAGATGAGGTAACTAATATAGTAGAGTATCCTACGCCAATGATAGGTAGAATAAAGGAAGAGTATTTGTCATTACCTGCAGATGTAGTTATAACTCCTATGAAGGAGCATCTAAGATTTTTCCCTGTATTAGATGATAAGAAAAGATTATTACCTTATTTTATTACAGTAAGAAATGGAAATGAAGATTATATTGAAACTGTAATAAAAGGAAATGAAAAGGTACTTGGTGCTAGATTAGAAGATGCTAAGTTTTTCTATAAAGATGATATAAAAAGGTCACTGGAATCCTATGTAGAAGATCTTAAAAGAATAGTATTCCAAGAGAAGTTAGGTACATTATATGATAAGACTAGAAGGGTAAAAAGCCTGGCAGTAAAAATAGGAGAATATCTAGAAGTAGGGGAAGAAACTGAAAAGAACATAGAAAGAGCAGGATATTTATCTAAGGCAGATTTAGTAACCAAAATGGTTAGTGAGTTTACGGAGCTTCAAGGCAAAATGGGTATGGAATATGCTAGAACCTCTGAAGAAAATGAAATAGTAAGCTTAGCTATTTTTGAACAATATTTGCCTAGATTTGCTGGAGACGAACTTCCAACAACTACTGCTGGTTCAATCCTTAGTATTGCAGATAAAATGGATACCATATCAGGATTATTTGCTATAGGAATACATCCAACAGGTTCACAGGATCCATTTGGACTTAGAAGACAAGCGTTAGGGATTATAAATATAATCTTAGATAAAAAATTAAATTTATCTATAAATGAGTTAGTAGAAACAGCTCTTTACTTCTATGTAGATGTAAATGGATTAGCCTTTGATTATAATAAAATTAAAGAAGAAATAATTGAGTTCTTCAATGGAAGAATAAGAAATATGTTTATGGACATGGATATTAGATATGATATAGTAGATGCAGTGATTGCCACAAATATAGATGATATCTATGATATGAAAATAAGAGCTAATAAGTTAAATGAATGGCTAAAGAAAGAAGGACTATCAGAAATCCTATCTGCATTTAATAGAGTGGCTAATTTAGCAGAGAAGGCTATATCAGATGAGGTTCAAAGAAATCTATTAACAGAAGATGAGCTAGAGTTATATGAAGGGTTTAATAGTGTAGAAGAGAAGATAGACAACTCAATTCACAAAAAAGAATATGATAAGGCATTAGACCAATTAATGACATTAAAAGAGCCAATCGATAATTTCTTCGATAAGGTTATGGTAATGGTTGAGGATGAAAAAGTAAGAAATAATAGACTTGGCTTATTACGAAAGATATATAATGCTATGCTACAAATTTGTGATCTATCGAAAATAGTCAATAAATAAGCTATTTTTAGGTATTGAGTAGATTAGACATTGGGGGGAGATCATTATTCAATTAAATGAGAGACAAGAAAAGATAATAGATATAGTCAAAAAAAATCAACCTATTACATCTGAGGCCATTGCAAATGAATTGAAGCTTACAAGATCAACCCTAAGGCCAGATTTGGCTATTTTAACTATGTCTGGAATATTAGATGCAAGGCCAAAGGTAGGGTATTTTTACACAGGTAAAACTAGTTTATCCTATATTTCTGAAAGGATAAAAAATATAAAGGTATCTGATGTAAAATCAGTTCCAGTAGTAGTGGATGAATCTACTAGTATCTATGATGCAATAGTATTGATGTTTTTAGAGGATGTAGGATCCATATATGTTACATCTAAGGGCTTTCTATCAGGAGTAGTATCAAGAAAGGATTTCCTCAAAAATGCTATTGGGGGCATGGATCTAAATAAGGTTCCTATGGGAATGATTATGACAAGAATGCCTAATATTGTATATGTTAGGCTAGAAGATAGTATTTTAGATGCTGCAATAAAATTGATCGACCATGAAATAGATAGTTTACCTGTAGTAGAGGAAAATGGAAAGGATTATAAAGTAGTTGGTAGAATAACAAAAACAACTATTACAAGATTATTTGTAGAGCTAGGTAAAAATGATTAAAGGGGGTAAAGTTATGGACAAAAGCTTAACGATTTATGTACTATCAGATTCCATAGGGGAGACGGGAGAGTTATTATCCCGTGCAGCTTTAAGTCAATTTAATTCAGGAAAATATGAAGTTAGAAGATTCCCCTTTATTACAGCTGAAGAACAGATAACGGAAATATTTCAAGAGGCAAAAAATGAACCTAGTGTTATAGTATACACTATAGTAATAGAACGATTAAAAAACTTTATAAATGAAAAGGGCAAGGAATTTAATATTGCAACAGTAGATTTAATGACCCCTGCTTTAAATGCAATTGAATCTGTTTTACAGTATCAACCTAAGAGAGAATCAGGATTGATTAGAAGATTAGACGAAAACTATTTTAGAAAAGTTGAAGCCGTTGAATTTGCTGTAAAATACGATGATGGTAAGGACCCTAGGGGAATAAAAAAATCCGATATAGTCTTAGTAGGGATTTCAAGGACATCTAAGACCCCTTTAAGTATGTATTTAGCACATAAGAATTTTAAAGTAGCTAATGTTCCTTTGGTGCCAGAAGTTCCTGCTCCAAGTGAATTATTCTTAAAAGATCATAGAAGAATAATTGGACTTGTTGCTAATCCAATTAAGCTGAATGAAATTAGACAGGAAAGATTAAAGGCCTTAGGCTTAGACGATAATGCAAACTATGCAAATGTTGATAGAATAAATCAAGAGTTAGAATATTCCAAGGAAATAATGGCAAAACTAGGATGTATAGTGATAGATGTCTCCCATAAAGCTATAGAAGAAACAGCTGGACTTATCATAGACCATATGAAGAAAAATTTCGGAGATAAAATCTATGAATAGAAGTGTTAATACAACACTTCTATTTTATTTATAGGGCATAAAGAAGAAATAATTTTTCTTGGTATTAAATGGGTTCTAAAAATATTTAAAAATATTTATTAAAAAGAAGGATTATTAAAACTTATGTTGTATATATATAGTATGAATAATTTATTATTCTAAGCTTCAAATTTATTGGAAGAATACCTACAATATAAAGGGGTATATATATGAATATAAGATTAAGAATTGAAGAAACAGAAAAGAATAATTTATCTCAATATGCTATGATTAGCCAAGATTCAAAGGGAAGAGAAAAGATAGAAGACAAATGCACCATAAGAACTGATTTTCAACGAGATAGAGATAGGATAATTCATTCTAAATCTTTTCGTAGATTAAAGCATAAGACTCAAGTCTTCATAGCTCCAGAAGGAGATCATTTTAGAACAAGACTTACACATACATTAGAAGTAGCCCAGATAGGAAGAACATTAGCTAGGGCACTTAGTCTCAATGAAGATTTAGTAGAAGCCATAGCCTTGGGACATGATTTGGGGCATACACCCTTTGGACATACTGGAGAAAGAGTATTAGATAGATTGCATCCAAAAGGTTTCAAGCATAATGAACAATCCATAAGAGTTGTGGATTTTTTAGAACATAAAGATGATAGGATAGGCTTGAACCTTACTTATGAAGTGAAGGAAGGTATAAAAAATCATACGGGATGTAAAAGGTCCCAGACCCTGGAAGGACAAGTAGTTAAATATGCAGACAGAATAGCATATATTAACCATGATATTGATGATGCAATTCGAGCAGGGGTGATAAAAAGACAAGACTTACCGAGAGAATGTACAGAAATATTGGGAAAAACTCATGGAGAAAGAATAAATACCATGATTTTAGATATAATTAAAAATAGTATGGAAAAAAATACTATAACAATGAGTGAAGATGTAGGAAAAGCAACTAATGCATTGAGGGAATATATGTTTAAAAATGTATATCTTAACCAAAGTGCAAAGTCAGAAGAGTCTAAGGCAGAGTATGTATTAGAACAATTATATAAGTATTATTTAAAAAATATAGATGCCTTACCAGAAGAACATTTGAAAATCTATAAGAATATAGATGCTGAAATTGAAGATATTATCTGCGACTATATTGCTGGTACAACTGATAGATACGCGGTTAATCTATTTAATAATATTTTCATACCAAAACCTTGGCAAAAATATTAAAAAAAAGAAGGATTTTTGATATTTTTGTCGAATATATCTTATAGTGAAAAAATATAATAATAAATTTTGGTAGGTGAGATATTAAGGTGATAATATGACAGGTCATATAAATGATGAAATAATTGAAAAGGTAAGAGATGCTACAGACATAGTAGATATTATTTCTGATTATGTACAATTAAAAAGAGCAGGAGAAAACTATGTAGGATTGTGCCCTTTTCACAATGAAAAAACTCCTTCCTTTACGGTTTCGCATACAAAGCAATTCTTTCATTGCTTTGGCTGTGGAGAAGGAGGAGATGCCTTGGCTTTTATAATTAAGAAGGAAAACTTATCATTTCCTGAGGCAGTTAAGTTTTTGGCCAATAAACTTGGCATTACTGTGGAGGATGAATCCCCTAAAAATGATAAATTAAGTGAGGAAAGAAATAGAGGATATGAAATCAACAAAGATGTTGCAAGGTTTTTTTTCAACAATTTAATTAAGGCTGAGGAGCCTTTGAATTATCTATATAAAAGGAAAATAAGCAATAAGGTTATAAAACAGTTTGGTTTAGGTTATTCTCTAAATAAGTGGGATTCTTTGCATAAATATCTTAAAACTAGGGGATATAAAGATGAAGAAGTAGAAAAATTAGGGTTAATTGGTAAAAGAACTGGAAATGATGGATATTACGATAAATTTAGAAATAGAATTATGTTTCCCATAATAGATCCTAGAGGAAGAGTAATTGGATTTGGTGGAAGGGTATTAGACGATTCAATGCCCAAATACCTAAATTCCCAAGAAACGATTATATTTAATAAGGGAAATCATCTTTATGGATTAAATTTAGTAAATAAATTTTCAGATAGAAAAAGAATCGTATTAGTTGAAGGATATATGGATGTAATTTCATTATTTAGTAAAGGAATTAACTATGCAGTAGCAAGCCTCGGAACCGCTTTTACAGAAAGGCAGGCAAGACTACTTAAAAGATATGGTGAAAATGTATATATTTGCTATGATTCAGATCAAGCTGGAATAAATGCTACAAATAAAGCGATTCAAGTATTATTAAAAGAAGGTATTGAACCTAAAATAGTGATATTAGGAAAATATAAGGATCCAGATGATTTTTTAAAAGAGAATACTATAGAAACCTTTGAAAATAGATTAAATGAAGCTTTTAACCATATAGATTATAGAATTCATATTAATAAAAGAAAATACAATATCAATGAAGCCGAAGGAAAAATAAAGTTTACCATTGAGATAGCCAAGATAATAAAAGAATTAAAATCTCCAATAGAAAAAGATGTATATGTGGATAAGATTTCCAAGGAAATGAATATTTCTAAAGAAGCAATACAAAAGGAAGTATTTGGTAACAATATAAAAGTTGGAAGAAGTAGGGAATTTAGAGAAAGACCTACAATTGCTCCGGTAACAACTATATTACCATCGGCTAGTCTTACTGCCGAGATTGATTTAGTAAAATTAATGATGTTTGATAAGGAATATTTTGACATACTAATCAGGGAGGTTTCTTTGGATGAATATGAAAATTTAGAATGTAGGGAAACTATAAGGGTGATGAAAGAATTATATTATCAGGATGAAAATTTAGATGAAGAATTATTATATAATAAAGTGAAGCAATTACCCGATATTAATATACAATTACTTAATACAATATTCGAAAAAAGAATTAATTTCTTACCTGAAAATGTAGACCAGATGATAAAAGATTTAATAAATACATTAAAGCTTAACAAGCTAAAACTTAAGAGAAATAAAATAAAAAAAGAAATTGAAGAGTTAGAAAAAAAGCAGGATAAAAATTCTAGTGAAGAAGAACGATTTCTTAATCTGTGTATAGAACTAACTAATTTAAATAAAGAATTAAACCTCATGAGAAATGAGGAGGGGAGGTAAACCATTTGGACGAATTAAATAAAAACAACGAAAAAACACATATGGCGAGAGTGGAAGCAGTTAAGAAATTGATCGCTAAGGGAAAAAAGGAAGGGCTATTAACATATAGTGAATTAATAGAAGCTTTAGAAGAAATAAGCTTAGATGCTGACCAAATAGAAGAGGTTTATCAAAGTTTGGAAAATATGGGCATCGAAGTAGTAGGAGACAAGGAAGATAGCTTGCTACTTGAAAAAGATGATATTGATGACTTAGACGATGATTTAGATGATGATTTAAGTAAAGAAGATTTGGAAGAAGTAGATATAAAAGAAGATTTATCAGTACCTAAGGGAATAAATGTAGATGACCCTGTTAGAATGTATTTAAAAGAAATAGGGAAAATACCTTTATTAACTGGTGACGATGAAATTGATTTAGCTAAAAGAATGCAAGAAGGTGACGAAGAGGCAAAAAGACAGCTTGCAGAGGCTAATCTTAGGCTAGTAGTTAGCATTGCTAAAAGATATGTAGGTCGTGGTATGCTTTTCCTAGATTTGATTCAGGAAGGTAATCTGGGCCTCATGAAGGCAGTAGAAAAATTTGATTATAAAAAAGGATTTAAATTTAGTACCTATGCAACATGGTGGATTCGTCAAGCTATTACAAGAGCCATAGCAGACCAAGCTAGAACTATAAGAATTCCAGTTCATATGGTTGAGACAATAAACAAACTAGTTAGGGTTCAAAGGCAATTGGTACAAGAGCTTGGAAGAGATCCTAGCCCAGAAGAGATTGGTAAAGAAATGGGGATGGAGGTAGAAAGGGTTAGAGAAATAATGAAAATAGCCCAGGAACCAGTTTCTTTAGAGACTCCTATTGGTGAGGAAGAAGATAGCCACTTAGGAGATTTTATACCTGATGATGAGGTACTAGCTCCAGCAGAGGCAGCAACATTTACAATGCTAAGAGAACAATTAATTGATGTATTAGATACATTAACACCCAGAGAGCAAAAAGTTTTACGACTTAGATTTGGTTTAGATGATGGTAGAGCTAGAACCCTTGAAGAAGTAGGAAAAGAATTTGAAGTTACTAGAGAAAGAATTAGACAAATAGAAGCTAAGGCTTTGAGAAAATTACGTCATCCAAGTAGATCTAAAAAATTAAAGGATTTTCTAGAATAATAAAGATTCGCTTACGCGAATCTTTACTTATACTTTTTAGAAAGGAAGTAATATATTATGAAACTATCAGAAAGATTAATAGCCATAGCAAATTTTGTACCTAATAACTCCATAGTAGCTGATATAGGTACAGATCATGGCTATATACCAGCATATTTAATAGAAAACAAGATATCTAAAAAGGTAATAGGGACAGATATATCTAAGGGGTCTTTAGATAAGATAATAGAATATATAAAGGAATTAAGATTTGAGGATAAGATAGATACTCGCCTAGGAGATGGACTGGAAGTAATTAAACCCTATGAGGTGGATACTGTAATTATTGCAGGAATGGGAGGATTACTCATTAGAGATATACTTGAAAACCATAGGAAAGTATCAGATTCCATAATTGATTTTATACTGCAACCTATGGTAGCTCAAAAAGAATTAAGAGAGTATCTAATAGAAAACAATTTTGAAATAATAGGGGAAGAGTTAGTAAAAGAAGAAAATAAGTATTATGAAATAATTCATGCAAGAAAGGGAAAATCACTTATAGAAAAAGAAGTCTATTATGAAATTAGTCCTATTTTAATTCAGAATAAACATCCTTTATTGAAAGAATTTGTAGATAATAAGATAGCTACAGCCAATAAGATTTTAAAAGAAATAGAAGGACTCCAAACAGAAAAATCTAAAGAAAGACATCTAGAGTTAACTAATGCTGTTAAAGAATATAGGGAGGTGCTAGTGGAAATTGAAAGCTAAGGAAGTAATTGAAATGATTGATGCTTGGGCATCACCAAGATTAATAGAGGACTGGGACAATACTGGTTTTCAGGTAGGCGACGGAGAGAGAGAAGTAAATAGGATTTTAGTTGCTTTAGACTTAGATAGTGAAGTAGGCAAAAAAGCCATAGAGGAAAATTTTCATATGATAATAACTCATCACCCTCTTATATTTAAGCCTATGGATAGCATAACTACATCTACTCCAAAGGGAAAACTTATATATGATTTAATCAGGAAAGAAATAGTTGTATATAATGCTCATACAAATCTGGACCAAGCCAATGGAGGAGTAAATGATGAACTTGCAAGATTGCTAAAACTAAATAATCCTACACCGTTAAACCTAAATAGTTTAGGTTTTGAAGAATCATATGGATATGGAAGAGTTGGGGATATAGAAGAGATCAAACTGCTAGATTATATAAAAGAAATTAAAGAAGAATTAGGTGTTGATTATTTAACAGTATATGGGGAACAGGAAAGAATAGTTAAAAGGGTTGCAGTTTGCGGAGGTAGTGGTGCAGAATTTATATATGATGCATATAAAGAAGAGGCATGTATCTATATAACAGGAGATATAAAATATCATGATGCACAATTAGGAAATGAGCTAGGGGTAACAATTATAGACGCAGGTCATTATCATACTGAAAAAGTTATACTGCCTGTTATAAAGGAATATCTAGAGAAAAAAGGGAAAGATAATCTCTATATAGAAGTATGGGATAAACCAAGTCCATTATATAAAATATATTAATCTCAAGGGAGTGAGCGTATGGAGCAACTAGATTTATTAAGAAATTTAGAGGAACACCATAATTCACTTAAACTATATGAAAAGGAATTATTTAATTTAAAAAATAATTTAAGTGCTAATAAAACTGAAGAAAAGATAGTAGACACTGAAGACAAGCTTATACTTTTAAGAACTAGCCAAGAAGAAATTAAAAAGAAGTTGAAAAGCTCAAATATAAGTTTGCAGGATTATATTTTAAAGATTGAAGAAGTGGAAAAGGATTTATATAATGGAGAAATAAAGGATTTTAGAGAACTTGAATACTTAAATGATGAAAAGGATAAACTAAAGGAAATAATTAGTGATACTGAAACAGAAATTCTAGAATTTATGGTTCAAGTGGATATTATAGAGGAAGAGCTGCTAATGATGGAAAAATCTCTTTACGATATAAAAGATAAAAACAACAAATTAAAAAATAAATATAGAGATTTGGAAGAAAATTTAAAAAACAAAATTCGATTTGAAGAAGACGAAATTAGAACATTAGAGAGTAAAATAGATGTAAGTATATTAGGTAAATACAACATAATTAGAAAAAATAAAGGGACAGCATTAGTAAAGATAAAGAACAATATATGCTCGGGCTGCAATATGTTAATCCCTACAATCTTAATTGATAAATTAAATAAACAAGAGGAAATTATATATTGTGAATCCTGTGGTAGAATATTATGTAAACAGTAACAAATATAACCTTTGCATATTTTGACGATTTATGGTATATTATATACGAGTAAGTTGGGTGGTCGCGTGCTTTAACGCATGAGGAAAGTCCGTGCTCCATAGGGCAGGATGCTGGATAACGTCCAGTGGGGGTGACCCTAAGGATAGTGCAACAGAGATATACCGCCAGAACTCTTTCTCGGCATTTGCTTGGATTGTAGTGAAATAATCAATAAGGATTATCTGGTAAGGATGGAAAGGCGAGGTAAGAGCTCACCAGCATTTAGGTGACTAAATGGCTATGTAAACCCCATCTGGAGCAAGACCAAAAAGGAACAGAAAAGGTGGTAGCCCGCTGCCGTTCCAGTGGTAGGTCGCATGAACCTATTGGTGACGATAGGTCTTAGATAGATGACCATTTAAACAGAACACGGCTTATAGACTTACTCGTATACATATAACTACATGAAACCTGAAGGGTAATACCCTTCAGGTTTCTTTTATAAATATACTAAAGGAATTGCAAGAGGAGATAGATTAAAATATGGCAATAGTATAGGAGGGAGAAAATGGAACATAATATACTAGGAGATATTTATCAAAAAAATACCGATATAGATATTCGTAAATCCATAGGTCAATATTATACACCTAAATTTATCATTAAGTATATTTTAGATAAAACAGTTGGAAGAGCAAATATTATAGAAAATCCTTTTATTAAGGTTGTAGATATTTCCTGTGGGGCCGGATATTTTTTAATTCTAGCTTATGATATTTTAAGAGAGATGTTTTTATTAAATATAGAAGAACTAAGGGAAAAGTATTGGGAAGAAATATATACAGTTGAAAAATCTGGAGAGTTATATAGGGTAAAAGGAATAGATTACTGGAAGAAAGAAAATATTCATTATCATATATTAAAGCATTGTATATATGGTGCAGATAAAGATAGTATTGCAGTAGATTTAACTAAGATAGGGTTATTGGGGAAGGACCCAAACAATTTTATAGAGGAATTGAATATAATACAATGTGATAGTTTGATTAAATGGGAAGATGACTATGACAACAAAGATAATGGTGAAGAGAAAAACCGACTTGTAGAATTTTGGAATAGGAAATATGACTATGTTATCGGTAATCCCCCATATATAGGACATAAACAATTGGATATGGAATATAAACAATGGCTTCTTAAGGAATATGATACTGTGTTTAAAGATAAATCGGATATATATTTTTGTTTCTTTAAGCGAATAGTGGACATTTTAGCTACAGGAGGAGTAAGTGGAATTATTACCTCAAGATATTTTATGGAAAGCCCAACGGGAAAACAACTAAGAGGCTATTTAAAAAACAATGTAGACATTTTGGAAATAGTAGATTTCTATGGGGCAGAAATATTTAAGGGAGTTGGCGTAGCAACGGCTATATATTTCTTTCAAAATAAAAGATCGGAAGAAAATGAGGTTATGGTTCATAAATTAAAGAATGATAGAAATCAATTTAAATCTTCAAAAGAACTACAGAAAATTATAGAATCCGATCTGTTTGAAAGTTTTTCGGTAAAACAAGAAAACTTGAGCTTAGAGAGGTGGATTCTTATATCTAAAGAAAGTTTTAGTATATATAAAAAAATAGACAGGAAGCTTAAACTAAGCCTTGGAGATATTGTTATAGCCTTTCAAGGAATTATAACAGGTTGTGATAGGGCATTTGTATTGACAACAGATGAAATAAATAAAAATAATATTGAAAGAGATTTGTTAAAGAAATGGATAAAAAATAAAAATGTAGAAAAGTATATGGTTTCAGATTCTGATTTATTTATAATTTATTCGGATTTAATTAAAGATGGGAAGGATTATCCGAGGAGTATAGAATTTATTAGTAATTACAAACAAAGATTAGAGAATAGAAGAGAATGTAAAAGCGGTGCTAGAAAATGGTATGAATTACAATGGGGTAGAGATATGACATTATTTCAGCAGCCTAAGATTGTATTTCCATATAAATCTAATAGAAATAGGTTTGCATTAGATTACGATAATTCTTATTGTAGTGCAGATATATATTCTATAATCATTAAAGATGAATACAAAGATAAAATTCCACTTAAATATTTAGTAGGATTGTTAAATTCAAGTATTTATGAATTCTATTTTAAGCTATTTGCTAAGAAGATTGGTAGAGGTATGTACGACTACTATCCAAACTCTGTATTAGATATGAAGATAATTACTGATGAAATAATTGATGATATAGTATATAGAGTAGAACAGATAATGGATTTAACATTAAAACTAGAAAACAAAACTAATGATAAAGATAAGATAAAGGAGAAAATATCTGAATTGGAGCTAGAAATAGATATGATTATAGGAAATTATATTGGACTAGATAATAGAGAGCAGGAGTTTTATAAAAAAGGCTTCTAAAGAAGCGTTAAAATGAAGCCTTTTTTGGCCACTGCATAAGCGACTTGCTCGAAATCAAAGATTTTGGCAATCTGCTTAAAACTCATTTAGGTCAGTTTGAGTTCTAGAAATGTAAAGAGCAAAAAAGTAGAAATTTCCTATTCGTTATAAGAAATATTTAAAATAAAATTATTTTACCATATTGTAGAAATTTGTTGTATAATAGACTTTGTCATTATACTAAACAACATAGGAGGAAAAGGGGAAATGTACCAATATGTAACATCTGGTGTTTGTGCTAGAGATATAAAATTTGAAGTAGAAGATGGTGTAGTAAAGAGGATTACATTTGACGGAGGTTGTAACGGAAACCTAAAAGGCCTTGCAAGTCTAGCAGAAGGTATGGAAGTTGATAAGCTCATAGAGAAGTTATCTGGTATTAAATGTGGAAATAAAGAAACTTCATGTCCTGATCAATTATCAAAGGCATTAATGAACTTTAAGCAAAAGTAAGTGGAAAGAATTATTATTTTAGAACAAATAAAATCGTGATTATCTAGATAATCACGATTTTATTTGTGTGTGTGTCATAAAAATTAATATATACTTAATAACTTCTCAGTTGGAAGGTATTAATGCCTTATTTACAAAAAACGAAAGGACAAGGAGGTATAGTGGCATAAGAAATATAACCACTCTACCTCCCTGTCCTTGTATCTGAAAGTTTCCTCATAATATGCATTATAAGTTGCTTCTTCGATGCTTGATTTAACAAGTCTCTCCAGGGAACGCGTCAGATCATTGTTAATTACCTGAGAGTTTCGAAATAAGATGAGTGTATCTTCGTTCCTTGCTCCTACGGTTATCCTAAGGGATATTTCCAATAATCGTCATTCGCTTATGAAGTTTTCAACAAACATAATAATAACATATATTTAAGATAATTACAAGCGAAATTTATATTTTTTTTATTAAAAAATATAAAAAAGAAAAGGAACTTCTAGTCAGCAATAGAAGTTCCTTTTCTTTTTTATAAGAGAGAGTGAATTTGCTATTTTAAAATTATCTTATAATACACAATATATCATAAAATTTTATAAAAGATTCAAATATAGAAAAATCTTATAGGGTAGGTTTTATTATTGAAAAGATAAATACATATCTTTTCAATATGCCTAGGTAATAGCTTGAAAATATAAAATTTAGATATATAGAATTAATTAACTAGCCAATGAATACAATAAATAAAAAGTAAATCAATTTATTATCAAAATTTATTATCAATTGATAATGATTTCTATATTCGAAAAACCCTTGAATTGTCGCAGGTATGGGTATATAATTTACATTATCATTATCAATTAAAAACAATAAAAGATATGGAGGAATATTGGAATGGAAGATTATAAACTAGGGGTTAGGGCTTCTTGGATAACGGTAATAGTCAATGTTATATTGGCTACCTTTAAGGTTATAGCAGGAATTATAGGAAATAGTAGCGCCATGATAGCTGATGGAGTCCATACTTTATCCGATGTGTTAACAACCTTTGTTGTTTTAATTGGACTAAAGATATCCAATAAAGATGCTGATGAAGGACATCCATATGGACATGAAAAGTATGAATCTGTATTTGCCAAGATGTTGAGTATACTATTACTTCTAACAGGTGTATTTATTGGATATGAAGCTATTAAAATTTTAATTAGTGGAGAGTATAGAACACCAAAGTATATAGCACTAATAGCTGCTTTTTTATCTATTGTAGCCAAAGAGGGTATGTATTGGTATACAATTAAAATAGCTAGAAAAATCAAAAGTATATCTATGGAAGCAGACGCTTGGCATCATCGATCAGATGCATTCTCTTCTATTGGTACTTTTGCAGGAGTTCTTGGTGCACAATTAGGATTTTCTGCCTTAGATCCTATTGCAGGGATTATCGTATCTATATTTGTTGTAAAGGTTGGAGTAGATTTATATATTAAATCAGTAAAAGAACTAGTTGATGAGGCAGCCAGTGGAGAAGTTATTGAAACTATCATGGGAAATACTATGGCTGTAGATGGAGTTAAAGGAATCAAAAACTTAAAAACTAGAATTTTTGGAAATAGAATATATGTAGATATAGAAATCTTTGTAGATTCAAATATTTCAGTAAAATCAGGTCATGATATCGCAGAAAAAGTTCATGATAAATTAGAGGGACAAATAAGTGATATTAAGCATTGTATGGTTCATATTGAACCCTTCCGATAATAGAAAGAAAATTTTGTAATCAATTTGTAATAATTTGGTTGCAGGATTTAATATAATAGAATATAATAGTGTTATATTTTAAATCTAATGCAAGGGAGTGTTCATATTGTATAATAGAAAACACAAACTATCGGCAACAATTGTAAGTATATGTCTTATTGGTTTAATTGGATTTAAGGACACTGGTATATTTGTTAAGGAATATATTAGTACAAAGGAAGATGAGGTGCAGGTTGTATTTAATAAGGAAGAAAACGTCAATATCCTCAGGGAAATGGATGAGACATATTTAATTGAAAAAGATGGTAACAGATATGAAGTACCTATGGATGCCTTAATAAGGACAACTAAGAAGACCCAAAAATACATAGTGACAAAAAATACAGGTGTTTTAGACAAGCCAAATGGAAACACCATAAGATTATTAAATATAGATGAGATTGTACAAGCACTTAAATATGAAGAGGATTACGGATTGTTTAGTACAGAAGATGGTATCAATGGTTATGTAAATCTATCTGATGTTGAAGTTATAGAAGAAAATACTGTTTCTTATGGAATTTCCAAAATTGACAAAGTTTTAAAAGGTGATAAGGCATTTTATACCTTAGTAAAAGGTGAGATAGTTGCTATAAAACATTTTCAAGAGGGTATCTATACCATTATAGATGAAAATGACAATGAGTTCAAAGTAAATGAAAAATACATAGAGCTAAGAAAAGGTAGGGAAAAAGTTTCTAGAGGCAACGTATCTAGAAGAGCCACATCAGTTACTAAAGTAATTGAAGCCGCTTATAACGCTTTAGGTAAGCCATATGTATCTGGTGATACAGGAAAAAGAGGATACGACTGTTCGGGTCTTACATATTCAATATATTTAAATGTATTGGGTACAAAATTAAATAGGTCTTCTCGTGACCAAGTTAGAAATGGAGTGGAAGTAAAAAAATCTGATTTAATACCAGGAGATTTGGTGTTCTTTAGAACTAGTGGCAAGGGCATAGGGCACGTGGGCTTATATATTGGAGACAATAATATGATACATGCATCTTCAGGTAGAAAAAAGGTTATGATTTCATCTTTAGATGAAGCATATTATAAAACAAGATATGTAACTGCCAGAAGAATTATAAATCATTAAAGATAAAAATGCATTCAAGTACTATTCGAGTATTGGATGCATTTTTTTAATTTAAATAGTTAGTATTTCTCACCTTGTTAGAATAAAAGTTTAAGTTGTTTATACTTGGGTAATATGTTATACTTTAAGTAACTTTTTTACATTTTTTTAAATACAAAAGGAGGATGGTCAAAAATGATCGCATTATTAAAGCTATCACCAGTATTGTTGTTAGCAGGACTTATGATGGTAAGCAATATTGAGGCCCTTAGCTTTCTAGGAATTAGTCTAGATATTTTAGTTATAGCCCCTATTGCAACTGTTTATGCTGCAATAGTAGCTGCCTTAACTGAGAAGGTAAGGTTCAATGATATCGTTGATGCAGCGGTAGATAATGTTAAGGAAATGCAATTGGTATTTTTTATTCTTATGCTTGCCTATGCTATGGCAGAGGCGTTTATGTCAACAGGAGTCGGCGCAGCAATTATAAATATGGCATTAGGACTTGGAATTACAGGTAAGACAGTTGCAGTAACAGCTTTCGTTATTTCGGCTATTTTATCAATAGCTACTGGAACATCTTGGGGTACATTTGCAGCCTGTGCACCTATTTTCTTATGGTTAAGCCATATAGTAGGTGGAAATCCTGTTATTACTGTTGGAGCAATTGCAGGTGGAGCTTGCTTTGGTGACAATATAGGACTTATTTCAGATACTACGGTTGTAAGCTCTGGTATTCAAGGTGTAGAAGTAATACATAGAATCAGACATCAAGGTGTTTGGTCTGTTACATGTCTAGTAATAGCTGCAGTTTTATTCTTTACGGTTAGTTTAGGTTTACCAGGTGAAGTTGGTAGTGCGACAGAAGCAATAAATCAAATCCCAGAAGATGTATGGACAGTCCTTGCTGAGGAAAGGCCAGCAGCAGTAGATTTATTAAACCAAGTAAAGGAAGGGGTTCCATTCTATATGATTTTACCACTAATACTAGTATTAGTAGTTGCAATCAAGGGGATACCTACATTAGCATGTTTAGGCCTTGGACTTATTTCTTCATATATTTTAGGTATGCTAGCAGGTACTGTTGAATCAACTTCTGCATTTTTAGACCTTATATATACAGGATTCGAAGGTGCTGGTTCGTGGGTTATCATTATGATGATGTGGGTTGGAGCATTTGGTGGAGTAATGAATAAGATGAATGCATTTAAACCATTATCAGAGTTAGTCTCAAAGATGGTAAGAAATGTTAGACAATTAATGTTTGCTAATGGTCTACTGTCAATAATAGGTAATGCGGCATTAGCAGATGAAATGGCTCAAATAGTAACTATTGGACCAATAATTAAAGATTTAACAGATGAGAATGTGGAAGCGAGCCCAGAGGATATGTATAAGTTGAAATTAAGAAATGCGACATTTTCTGATGCTCTAGGAGTATTCGGTTCACAACTTGTTCCATGGCATGTGTATATAGCATTTTTCACAGGAATAGCTACAGCTATATACCCGATACATGTGTTTACAGAATTAGATTTTATTAAATATAATTTTATGGCATTTGTAGCTGTAGGTTCAATATTGTTATTAACTTTAACTGGATTAGACAGAATTATTCCTTTCTTTGGGCTACCAGCGGAGCCGCAAGTTCAATTAAAGAAAAATTTAAACAAGACAAAGGCAAAATAATTAAAAAGCACCCATATTTGGGTGCTTTTTTGTGAGGGTTCTTGAATAAAAAGACTAATATGTTATAATTTGAATAGTCCTACAATTTAATTGTAGACAATAGATGAAAGAGGTGTTGTTAAATGGCAGAGATTTTAAAAGGAAATGTTGTGGCAGCTCAAATTAAGGAAAATATGAAGAAAGACATTGAAGAACTTGCTAAAATAGGAAAAGTACCTACTTTAGGTATTGTTAGACTAGGAAACAACCCCGATGATGTTTCCTATGAAAAGAGTATAATTAAAAATTGTGATACCATTGGAATAAGTTCCAAGGTTTTTGAAAGAAATGTAGATATGACAACAGAAGAATTGGTAGAATTGATGGAAGAGCTAAATGGGGATAACTCCATATCAGGAGTACTTGTATTTAGACCTTTACCAAAACATATCGATGAAGCAAGAATAAGAGAAGCCTTATCTCCTTCTAAGGACGTAGACTGTATGCACCCATTAAACTTAGCCAAGATATTTGAGGGAAATATGACTGGCTTTACACCTTGTACTCCAAAAGCAGCAATGGAAATATTATTATATAACAATGTACCATTAGAAGGTAAGAATGTAGTGGTTGTTAATAGATCAATGGTACTTGGAAAACCTTTAGCTATGATGCTACTTGAAAAAAATGCAACTGTGACTATTTGCCACTCTAGAACTAAAAACTTACATGAGATAACTAGTAAGGCTGATATAGTGGTTACAGCTCTAGGTAAGGCAAAGTTCTTTGATGCAAAATATTTTAATGAAAATTCAGTATGTATAGACGTAGGAGTTAGTTTAGATAATGAAGGAAAATTAAGTGGGGATATTGATTATCCAGTAGTATCTGAAATGGTTTCTATGATTACACCAGTTCCAGGTGGAGTTGGCGCAGTAACTACATCACTTCTTTTATCACATGTAGTTGAAGCCTGCAAGAGAATGTAGGGAAAAAAAGAGTCTTTTTAGACTCTTTTTTTCATTTTAATACAAAAATAGTCAATATTCTTTGAAGGAGAAATAGCTACTTATATAGAATATATAGATATGAAATTAAAGAGGAGGGGGATATTTTGTATCTATCAGTAGAAAAACACAAAAATAGTTTATTAGTACAGCTTAAAGGTGAATTAGATCATCATACTACTGAGAATGTAAGGGAAAAGATAGATCAACAATATTATGATCAGAGAATAAAAAACATAATATTGGATCTAAGGGGCTTGACTTTTATGGATAGCTCAGGTATTGGACTAATCATGGGAAGATATAGAAATTGTATTGATAAAAAAGGAAATGTTGCTATTGTTAGTGATAATTCTTATGTAGACAAGATTCTTAAAATGTCTGGATTACTTAAGATAATAAATGTATATCCAACAATTGAATCAGCGACTGAAAATTTATAAGGGAGATGAAAATAGTGGAAAACAATTATATGAAATTAGAGTTCTTGAGTAAATCTAATAATGAGTCATTTGCAAGAGTCGTAGTAGCAGCATTTGCATCTCAACTTGATCCTACTTTAGAAGAATTGTCAGATATTAAAACTGCTGTATCAGAGGCAGTTACTAATGCTATTATACATGGATATGAATATGGAGAGGGTATGGTAATCCTTGAATCTAGGATTCAAGGTAATAAAATAGAGATAGTAGTAAAAGATAATGGAATGGGAATTGCTGACGTAGATAAAGCTCGAGAGCCATTCTATACATCTAAACCAAACCTAGAAAGATCAGGGATGGGTTTTACAGTTATGGAAACTTTTATGGATAGTCTTGAGATAGAAAGCATTAAGGGTAAAGGTACTACGGTAAAGATGACCAAAAGATTTGGAAGCCTTTCTAGTGAGGAGTAGATACTATGAGCATGTGTAGTGAAACTAAGGCATTATTATCTCATGAAGAGACTATGAAACTTATCAAAGAATCACAAAATGGTAACATGGAGGCAAGAGATATACTAGTATCCTATAATCTAGGATTGATTAGATCTGTTTTAAGAGGATTTATGAATAGAGGATATGAGGTAGATGATTTATTTCAAATAGGGAGTATAGGATTACTTAAGGCTATTGACAAGTTTGATACTTCTTTTGATGTTAGATTTTCAACCTATGCAGTACCTATGATAATAGGAGAGATAAAGAGGTTCTTAAGAGATGATGGATTAGTCAAGGTAAGTAGGTCACTAAAGCAGACGGCCGCAAAGGCTAAGGGAGCCGAAGAAAAGCTCTTTATGGAACTTGGTAGAGAGCCCACTATCCAAGAAATATCTAATGAAATTCAAATGGATAAAGAAGATGTGGTAATGGCTTTAGAAGCTTCTTATCATCCGGAATATCTTTATGATGTTGTACATCAAAATGATGGTTCACCATTATATTTAATAGATAAAATCAGTAATGAGTCAGAAGATACTAGTGATTTAGTTGATAATATAGTATTAAAAGATATGTTAGCAAAATTGAAGCCAAGGGATAGACAAGTTATTATTCTAAGGTATTTTAGAGATAAGACCCAAACAGAAGTAGCAGATCAATTGGGTATATCTCAGGTTCAAGTTTCAAGAATAGAGAAAAAGATAATAGAAGAAATGAGGAAAAATTTAGCAAAGGCATAATATATGCCTTTTTTTGTATTAAAAAACAATTCCAGTAGATAATAATCTTAGAATGGGGTGATTAGATGACATATAAATTAAACTATAAAGGCGTAATTATTGCATTGACGATTGTCTTAGTTCTTACGGGAGCTCTTTTATGGTATAAAGAAGAAACTACTAATAAAGAGGCTCCAAAAAGAGCACAATTTGTAGAAAATAATTTAGAGTGGAGCAAAATATATGGATAAAGTAAAAGTATATATAGCAATAAATAAAAAAGCATGTATTGAGCCTGATAAGGATGTTTTAGTTAAAGATATTGGGGATGTCTATTGTCAAGATTCAAATATAAAAACGGGAATTGAGAAAGTTAGAGTTAAGAAAAAAAATGATGAAGAGGACTGGGATTATCTAACTGCCACTGACGTAGCGGAGAAGGTTTTGACAAAATATCCAAATATTGATTTGAGTTTATTGGGAGAAGTTGAGATGCTGCTAGAATATAAATCTGAGGAAGAGAAAAAGCCATTTTTAGAGTTTCTCAAAGTTGCAGCAGTGTGTATATTAATATTTTTTGGTGCGAGTTTAGCCATTATAAATTTTCATGAAGATGTAAATACTAGTAAGTCCATGAAAGAATTATACTATACTTTTACTGGGAAAAAAACGGATAATCCTTTACTGATGGTTATTCCTTATTCCTTTGGAATAGGTATAGGGGTTACTGTATTTTTTTCCAGAATACTTAGTTCAAGTAAGAGAAGAAGAAAAGAACCAGGACCTATGGAAATAGAATTATACTTATATGATCAAGATATGGAACAGCAAATATTAAATGAGACTAAGAAAAACCAGTCATAGGAGATGTTAAGTGTGGCTATAAAATTAATGATATTAATTTTAATTTCATTTGGTGGCGGTATAACAGTGGGTACTGCAACAGCAGCTTTTATTACTATACTTGGAATAATTCCTAGATTAGCCCAGTTTTCAGGTACTAAAGGGAAAATTAAACTTTATGAAAAGGTTATAATAGTTTCCTTCATATTATCTATTATAGTATATTTTTCGGAAGTGACGTTAAAATTACCTAAATATCTCGTTATACCTATTGGCTTAATTTATGGGACTTTTGTTGGGTTATTGTCTTCTGCCTTAGCAGAAGTATTAAATGTAATACCGTTATTATCTAAAAAGTTAAAAATAAAAGATAATTTGAAATATGTTATATGGGCTATGTTAGGTGGTAAGGTAGGAGGAGCATTGTTATTCTGGATGTATCTTAATCAAAGGAGATGAGTAAATGGAAAATATGAATAAAAAGGACTATCAAAACTACGCAGAAAAAAAGGTACCAAAGCCTACCTATGTAAAAAATATAATACTTGCATTTTTAGTAGGTGGAGCTATATGTACATTAGGACAGATGATAAGAGTTTGGTTAATAAAAAAAGGATTAGATGAAAAGGCTGTTGCTTCTGGTACGGCTATTATATTAGTATTTTTTGGTGCTTTTCTTACAGGTCTTGGAGTATATGATAAGATTGGCAAGATTGGGGGCGCTGGGGCAGCTATACCTATTACAGGATTTTCTAATGCTATGGTAGCACCAGCCATGGAATTCAAAACGGAGGGACTTATATTTGGTGTAGCTGCAAAAATGTTTATTATAGCTGGACCTGTATTAGTCTATGGAGTAGGTAGTTCTATAGTTGTAGGCATATTACATTTATTGTTTATGAAGGGGAGATAATTGATGGCAATAAAAAAGATAGGTTCGCAAACAGTTAAATTTATGAACCCACCTTCAATAGTAAGTACCTATACTATAGTAGGACCAAAAGAAGGTGAGGGACCTCTTAAAGATTATTTCGATATGATATTAGAAGACGATATGTGGGGGCAAGAATCCTTTGAAAAATCTGAGGCTAAGATACAGGAAGAAGCTATAAAAGCAGCACTTTCTAACGGGAAATTGACTAATCAGGATATAGATTATTTACTTTCAGGAGATTTGTTAAATCAAATAATTTCTTCTGCATATACAGCAAGGTCTCTTAGTATACCATATTACGGACTTTATGGTGCGTGTTCTACTATGACAGAGTCTTTATCTCTTGGAGCTATGCTTGTAGATGGTGGTTTTGCTAGTAAAGTCGTATGTGCTACATCTAGTCACTTCAGTTCGGCGGAAAGACAATTTAGATTTCCATTAGAATATGGAAATCAGAGGAAGTTTTCTGCTCAATGGACTGTTACAGGTGCTGGAGCTACTATTCTTTCAGATACTGGAACAGGGCCTTATGTAACCTATGCAACTCCAGGGAAGATTATTGATATGGGTATAAAGCAAGCGGATAATATGGGAGCGGCCATGGCACCAGCAGCAATAGACACATTGATTAATCATTTTAAAGATACAGGTTATTCACCAGCAGATTATGATTTAATAGTATCAGGAGATTTAGGTAAAGTAGGAAAGGACATAGTATTAGATTTGATGAAGAAGGAAGGATATGATTTATCTGGTGTATATACGGATTGTGGAGTAGAGATATTCCATAGTGAACAAGATACCCATGCAGGAGGGTCTGGATGTGGATGTGCTGCAGTTGTATTAAATGGATATATTTATAAAGAGATGATGAAAGGAAAATTTAATAGAGTGCTTGTTATGGCTACTGGGGCTCTTCACTCAACAACTATAAATCAACAGGGTGAATCTATTCCAGGAATAGCTCATGCAGTTACAATAGATAGAAATAGAAGTTAGAGGGGTGGTTAAATGGAATATATTAAGGCTTTTGTAGTAGGAGGTCTAATATGTGTAGTTGGTCAAGTTATATTAGATAATACTAAATTAACTCCAGCTCATATATTAGTTTCCTTTCTCACAGCAGGAGTTGTATTAGGTGGCCTTGGGATATATGAACCTATTGCTAAGTTTGGTGGGGCAGGAGCTACGGTTCCAATAATAGGATTTGGCAATGCATTAGCTCAAGGGGCCATAGAGGGTGCTAAGACAAAGGGAATCATAGGGGCATTTACTGGGGGAATAACAGCAACGGCTGGAGGAGTAGCTGCTGCTATCCTCTTTGGATATATAGCAGCACTATTATTTAAACCAAAAACGAAAAACTAAGGTATAACCTTAGTTTTCGTTTCCGTTTTCAGATTCATTATTGTTATCTTCGTCATCTTCCCATGGAAGTGGCGGGAATAGATAATCATCTTCATTAGGATTTTCTGGTATTACTGTACTTTCATTATGCTCATCACAGATTTCAGTTGGTACAGTATATTGATAGTCTGTAGGTGCTATTCCATTATGTTCTTCTGGGAAATAAGGTGGGGTACGGTCTATAAATACTTTAGTTACCTTATTTTCAGGAGGACAATATTCGTTAGCTAGTTTACCAGTAGAACTATCTATAGTAGCTTCAACGTGGACATCACAATAGTCTTTAGGCTCTGTACCTTTAACAAATATTTCAGATTTAACAGTGCTTCCTCTAGGATCAAGAGTACAAAGTTCTGTTGGTAGCTTACCAGATACAGTACACACATTTACTGTTACAATACCATTAGGTTTATCAAAGGATTTTTTACCTTCTAGTCCTTCATGCATTCTAGTCATTATATGTTGCCACAATTGTGCGGCAGTACCACTACTCTTTGTAAGGGTGATCTTAGGTGAATCATTGCCTATCCATGTAGCTGAAACATAGTATGGAGTAAATCCAACGAACCAAATATCTGCTTGGTTTTGTGTTGTACCAGTTTTACCCCCTACTGCCATATTAGAGAGTTTAGCTCTTCCAGCAATACCATTAGATACTGTTGTTCTCAAGATATCTGACATTATATAAGCTACCTGAGGTGATACTACTATGTTTTCCTTTGGTGTATTATCAATTAATGTATTACCATTTTTATCTTCAATTTTAGTAAAAGCTATAGGTTCTATATATATACCGCCATTAGCTATGGCACCGTATGCGGCAGTTAATTCTAGTGGAGTTATTCCCTTTGTCATACCTCCTAAACCTAAAGATGCTAAGGTTTCATCATTGGTAACTCTGTTTTCCTTAGCAGTAACAAAGCTATCATTTTCTGGGTCTGTTTTGCTAATGATACCTAACTTTTCTAAGTATGACATGGAAGTCTTTATTCCAATAGCATCTACAGTTTTAACTGCATTTACGTTTCCAGATTGTTCAACGGAACGTCTTAATGTTTGAAGACCTCTATATCTATCTTTATACCAGTTCTTAGGCCATAGCTGGCCATTTGCATAGAAAGGAGTATCATCTATAGGGGTTGCAGCTGTAAATCCATTATCCAATGCTGGTAAATAAGCAGCTATTGGTTTCATAGCTGAACCAGGCTGTCTTTGTGATGCAGTAGCTCTATTTAATATTCTAGAGCCCTCAATATCCCTACCTCCAACTAAAGCCTTAATCTGACCTGTTCTATAGTCTAAAAGAACTGTAGCAGATTGAGGTTGTACAATACCGTCCTTTGATATAAAGAAATATTTATCACTTATTAGTAGATTGCCATTTTCATCAACTCTATAGAAATCTTTGTTATTGTTTAAGTAAGCACTAGATATTTTAATTTCTTTACTATCAGACACATTATAATTTTCTTCTGGTATGACTATAGAACCGACAGTATGTGCTACTAAATTTTTTCTATCGTCTATAGTATAATAGTCTGCCACATCTATATGCTTTGGATATGGAGTAAGCTTTTTATTTTTAATAAATAAGTTATTATCTCTAAATTCATATGTGCCTTTGTCGATGATCAGTTCAAAATTTTCGGTAATCAAATTATCTCGTTGATAGTAAATAACACTACCCTTATCATCGATAACATCTTTTGCTTTATTTAATCTCCAATCTACTAAAATAGGTCCCTTTATTTTCTCGGGATTACCTACTAATATTTCTGTAAAGTTGTTATATACATCTTCAAGTTCTCTTTGAAGCTTGACATCCATAGTAGAGTATATTTTTAATCCACCAGTGAATAGTTCATCTTGAGCCTGTTCTTTTGTATATCCTAGTCTTTCCATTAAGGCGTTTACAGCTTGTGTTTTAACATAGTCTGCAAAGTAAGAGGAAATACTATCTATTTTCTTTTGTCCAGGTTTTAAGATTTCTTTAATGTTTTCATTTAATGCTTCTTCATATTCTGATTCTGTAATTTTACCTAGTTTTAACATTTGAGCAAGCACAATTTTTTGTCTTTTTACAGCCTCTTCATTATATATTGCTATATATTTTTCACCAAGAATATCTAACCTTCCAACTTCATAATGCTTTGTACTATCAAAGTTCTCAGGTCGTACAGTGTGATAAGGTGCATATTTAGTAGGGGATTTTACTATTCCAGCAAATAATGCTGCTTCGGCAATTGTAAGGTCACCTACATCTTTAGAAAAATAAGTTTGTGAAGCTTCTTGAACACCATAAGCACCTTGACCTAAATTAATTCTATTCAAATAGGCTTCAAGTATTTGATCTTTTGTTAGAACCTTTTCAATTTTAAGAGCTAAATAAGCCTCTTTAATTTTTCTATCCCAAGATTTTTCCAGTGTTAAATAGACGTTTCTGGCCAACTGCTGAGTTATTGTACTAGCCCCTCTTACAGCAGAACCAGCCTTTAAATTATCCATGGCAGAAGACACAATACCCTTAGGGTCTACACCAATATGAGTTTCAAATCTTTCATCCTCTATGGCAATGAACGCGTCTCTAAGATATTTAGGCATTTGGTTTATTTTGACCACTGTTCTAAATTCATTAGTAGATGATTGAATTTTTTCTATAAGATTTCCATCAGTATCGTATATAGTAGATGTTAAATCCAAGGAAGCATTAACCTTTGATGGGTCAATATCTGGAGCATCCTTTAGAATAGAAAGTACCACACCAATTACCACACCACCTGCTATAACAGATAGCATTAAAAATACAACTAAAAATATCTTTAAAGATTTAAAAATGGTTTTTTTAGTGGAACCTTTCTTTTTCTTCTTATTATCATTGTTATTATCCATAAATTTACCTCCTTAATTGAGAAAAGGCTTAACTAACTAATTATAACATATAAATATAATAATGTTAATATTTACGGCCCTTAAATAATTATTACAATAAGGTAACGAAACAAATATTAATATTAATTTCTATCATATATTAGTATAGGAGGGATTGAAATGAGAAAGGTAACTATTAGATTGATTCATAAACTTAAGGAAAGAAGGGGTATAGTCTTACTTGTGATCATTATTTCATCTATCCTGTATCTATATTTTTATGTAGATAAGAACATCAAACCAACTTTAGTGGCTCTGGCTGAAATAAGAGCAAAGTCTGTAACTACAAAAGCAATAAATGATACTATTAAGACAAAGATAAAGAATGATATCCAGTATGATGATTTGATTCTAATAAGATACGACAACAATGGAAAGGTAACCTTAGTTCAGGCAAACATGATAATGATGAACGCTATAGCTGCAGATGTTGCACTAGAGGTTCAAGAACAATTAAGAAACTTATCTAAAAACAAAGTAGATGTACCACTTAGTAATGCCTTTCATAGGCAGATTCTTCGTCTTCCAAGTATAAAACTAGAAATACAACCTCAAGGTTCTGTGAATGTTGACTTTGCTACAGAGTTTGAAGAGGCTGGGATAAATCAAACTCGTCATAGAATATATTTAATTGTAATGACTGATATAAGAATGATTATTCCATTGGCATCGGAAACCCTTAGGATTACTACCAATATACCTATTGCAGAAACCGTTGTAATAGGTGAAGTTCCAGAACAATATATTTCTATTCCAAAGGAAGATATAAACAATATAATTAGATAAGTTTGCATAAAAATGGTATAATAATACTAACAGGAAAATATTTGAAGGGATATAGGAGTTGATAAATTGAATCAAGAAACAGCTAATATGGAGAGAGTTCTTATTGTTGGTGTAGAGCTTGATAGGGATACAATCGATATTGAAAATTCATTAGATGAACTAGAAGAATTGGTAAAGGCAGCTGGAGGGGTAGTAGTTTCTAGAGTAATACAAAAGAAAGAAAGCATAAATGCAGCGTATTTTATAGGTACAGGAAAGGCAGAAGAGATTAAAAACTATTGTGAGGAACTTGATATAACAACAGTGGTTTTTAATGATGAATTGTCAGGGGCACAGTTAAGAAACTTAGAAAAAGTTATTGATAGAAAAATTGTTGATAGAACAAATTTGATATTAGATATTTTTGCTAATAGGGCTAATTCAAAAGAAGGAAAATTGCAGGTAAAATTAGCTCAGCTCAAATATAGACTCCCTAGATTAATTGGATTTAGAGATTATCTATCTAGAGAAGGTGGAGGAATCGGAACTAGAGGACCAGGAGAGCAAAAGCTAGAAACAGATAGAAGACATATTTTAAGAGAAGTAGATAATATAGAAAAGCAGCTAAGGGAAGTAGAACAAAATAGGGAAGTAAAAAGAAAAAAGAGAGAAGATTCAAATCTTCCTATCGTGGCCTTAGTTGGATATACCAACGCTGGAAAATCCACTTTATTAAATGAATTAATCCAATTTAACGATGAGTATGAGGAGTCAAAACAGGTATTTGTAAAGGATATGCTTTTTGCAACACTAGATACATCTCTAAGACGTGGAAAGCTTCCAAATGGTCAGGCCTTTTTGTTAACAGATACTGTAGGATTTGTATCTAAGCTTCCTACAAGGTTAATAGAAGCTTTTAAGGGAACTTTAGAAGAAGTAAAATATGCAGATTTACTGCTTCATGTTGTTGATGCATCTAATAAGGACTTGGACATACAAATTCAAACTACCTATAATATTTTGAAAGACTTAGAAGTGCTAGACAAGCCTATAGTTACCATCTTCAATAAAATGGATAAAGTAGATATTCATAACCTGTTTTATGACAATAGATATGTAGATAATAAATTATTTATTTCAGCTAAAAATGGGGAAAATATAGATAAACTATTAACTACAATAGAAGAACTATTGCCTCAGCAATATAGATTAGTTACTCTTAAAATCCCCTATGATAAACAAAATATAGTAAATTATTTTCATGATAATTATGAAATAGGTGATTTAGAATATCTAGAGGATGGAACACAATTAAAACTTACTATCAACCAAATCGACTTGCAAAAATATAAAGAATATATAATTAATTAAGAAATTATATTGAATTATTGTGTAAAAGCAACTATTATATAAATAAGAAAAGGAGTTGGTACCAATGATAATAAGAAACTGTGCTGGTGGAGTTGTATTTAAAGATAGCAAAGTTTTCATCTTAAAAAATGATAAAGATGAATGGGTATTGCCAAAGGGAAAAATAAGAGATGAGCAATTACCACCAGAAACTGCCATTAATAGAGTTGAATATGAGACAGGTGTTAATGATCCCAAAATAGTATCATCCGCTGGAGAAACTGCTTATGAATTCTATTCATTCACAAGGCATCAAGCAGTTTGTAATAAAATTATCTGGTATATAATGGAATCAGAGGATGAAAAGTATTCTGTAAATCTTGAGGAAGGCTTTAAAGAAGGTGGATTCTATCCAATAGAAGAGGCCATTGATATGATTACTTATAGTCAGGATAAATCCCTTGTCAGTTTATCCTATAAAAGATATTTAGAATTTAAGGATTATGAAGAAAAGGTAAAATATGCTTAAAAAATAGGAGATTATATCTCCTTATTTTTTTAGTGAGAGGAAGAAGTTTATGGACAATATTTATAGAACTATATATAGATATGGAGAAGATGAAATTATAATAAATAAATCAAGGTTTATTGGATATGCCATGCCAGTGGAAACTGAAGAGGAAGCATTGGACTTTATAGAGACGATTAAAACAAAACATAGAGATGCTACTCATAATGTATATGCCTATGTACTAGGGAAAGATAGCAATACCCAGAGATTTAGTGATGATGGGGAGCCTTCAGGTACTGCTGGAATACCTGTATTAGAAGTTATTAAGAAAGAAGGTTTAAGAAATACAGTAGTTGTTGTGACTAGATATTTTGGAGGAATCAAGCTAGGAACAGGTGGACTTATTAGAGCCTATACAAAAGGGGCAAAAATTGGTTTAGATGCTGGAATAATAATTGATATGGTACTTCATACTAAAATAAAAATTAGAATTGATTATACCTTATATGGAAAAATAGAGAACTATCTAATGAATGAAGAATATATAGTAGACGATTCAATATTCGATGATGCAGTTAATATTTTTGTATATATAGAAGATACAAAGGTAGATAGTTTTTATAAGATCATGGCAGATTTAACAAATGGAAATGCCATATTGGAAAAATTAGATGAAGAATATATCCCTATAAAGGATGGAAAGAGATTAACTATTTAGGTTAATAGAAAATAATCAGGGTATAATTTTATAGAGGTGATAATTTTGGAAGATATGAAAAAAGTAAAAGAAGAAATGCTAAATAAAAAGGTATGGGTTGTAGCAGGAGTAACAGAGAAAAAGGATAGGTTTGGATATAAGATATGGAAAACATTAAAGGAATACAATTATGAGACGTATGGTATCAATCCGAACTATGATGAAATCGAAGGAGAAAAGATTTATCATTCAGTTAAGGATTTACCAAAAAAAGTTGATGTCTTAGATATGGTTGTGCCACCTAAGATAGCTATTCCTACTTTAGAGGAAGCAAAGGAATCTGGAATTGAGTATATATGGTTTCAACCAGGAACATATAATGATGAAGTCTTAGATAAGGCAAGGGAATTGGGGTTAAAGGTTCTTTATGATGATTGTGTTTATGCTACTTTAAGAAAGAGTCACTAAAAGATAAAGAATAGGTCTAAATAGAGGCCTATTCTTTCTTTTTAAATAATTCATAGGTTCCTATAAGGAGTAAAAATATTCCAAAGAACTTCTTAAGTTTCAAAGGATCAATTCTAACAGCGAGAAAGGAGCCTACAATAGCACCAAATACTCCTCCCAGAATGATCCATTTAGCAAAGGAGAAATCAAGATTGCCCTTTTTATAATGGGTTATTAAGGCTATAATAGCCACAGGAAGAAATACTACTAAATTGACTCCTTGAGCATGTTGCTGTTTAAGATTATAAAATATCACTAAAGAGGGAATAAGTACTGTGCCTCCACCTATGCCCATCCCGCTTATTATTCCAGATAATAAACCAATTAAAGTTAAAATCATTTCCAAATCATCCTTATAGCAGTATAGATAATTACACTACCGAATATTTTTCTTAATATATTAATAGGAATTTTATTTAAAGTTTTAGCACCAATATAGGAACCTACAACACCACCTATGGTTACTGGAATAACTGTTTTAAATGGTATAGAGCTATTAGTGAAATATATTATAGTGCTTATAATTGATAAAGGAAAAATTATAGATATTGCTGTGGCGTGAGCCTTATGATCATCGACTCCAAGCATAAAGACTAATGCAGGAACAACTAAGGTTCCTCCACCAGAACCAAATAAACCATTAACAAGTCCAGTTATTAAACCTATAGAGATTAATTTTAGTTTTTCTTTGTCCATAAATTACTCCTTTTATGTTATAATCATTATGATTAATCTCACCAATTATAGAGAAGATATACATATACAGAAAAGTCAATAATTACTTGGAGGGAAGAAAATGGAGAATATAGATTTAACTATTAAAAAATTAGTAGAGTGGCTACAAGAAAAGGTAAATGAAGCAAATGCAAAAGGAGTAGTTTTTGGATTAAGTGGAGGGATAGATTCTGCTGTTATAGCGGGTCTTGCCAAAAAGGCATTCCCAGATAACTCATTGGGTATTATTATGCCTTGCCATAGTGACCCTATAGATGAAGAACATGCAATATTAGTAGCTGAAGCCTTAAAATTAGAAACTGCAAAAGTAGATTTATCTAATTCATTTGATACACTATTAGATTCTATAAAAGTAGAAAATAAAAATAAAATGGCTATATCTAACTTAAAGCCAAGACTTAGAATGACGACTCTATACTATTTTGCACAAAATAACAATTATTTAGTAATAGGCTCAAGCAACAAATCTGAATTTACAGTAGGATATTTTACTAAACATGGAGATAGTGGAGTAGATATACTTCCTCTAGCATCCTTTGTAAAATATGAAATTAGGGAATTGGCTAGGGCTCTAGAAATACCTAGTATTATAATAGAGAAGCCACCAACAGCAGGGCTATGGGCAAATCAGACTGATGAAAAAGAAATGGGATTTTCCTATGATGTATTAGATAACTATATAAAAACAGGTGAAGGACCAAAGGAAATAGTAGAAAAGATTGAAAGAATGAATGATATTAGTGAGCATAAGAGAGTCTATCCGCCAATATATCAATGATAAAAATTTAATAAATATAATGCAATAATCATAATATTATGCTAGAATAGATAAGGCAATACTATAAAGGGAGTGAAATTTCATGGCAGGACATTCCAAATGGAATAATATTAAAAATAGAAAAGGTAAAGAAGATGCCAAAAGAGCAAAGGTATTTACAAAGCTAGGTAGATATATTATGGTAGCCGCGAAAGAAGGTGGACCAGATCCAGACTATAACCCAGCATTAAAAGCAGCTATAGATAAAGCAAAGGCAGAAAACATGCCAAATGATAATATAGAGAGAGCAATTAAAAAAGGTTCAGGAGAACTAGGAGCAGATAATTATGAAGAAATTATCTACGAAGGCTATGGACCAGGAGGAATAGCAGTTTTTGCTGCTTGTTTAACAGATAACAGAAATAGAACAGCGCCAGATGTCAGACACGCTTTTGACAAAGGTGGCGGAAATATGGGTCAATCAGGCTGTGTTACTTTTATGTTCGATAGAAAAGGTATGATAGCAATAGAAAGAACTGATTCTATAGATGAAGATGAACTAACTATGTTAGCAATAGATTTAGGTGCAGAAGACTTTGTATCAGAAGATGAGGGGTTTGAAGTAATCACCTCTGTAGAAGATTTTAATACTGTTAAAGATGGATTAGCTGAAGCAGGCTATGAATTTGCCATGGCAGAACTTACTTATATTCCACAAAATACAATATCATTAACTAATCCAGATGATATAAAAAACATGCAAAAACTAATAGATATGCTTGAAGATAATGACGACGTTCAAGAAGTATATCACAACTGGGAGATGCCGGAGGAAGAGTAGGAATCCTCTGTAACTTTGCAATATCAATGGGGTGGCCAGTTAAGATTTTTTCGAAAATTTAAACTTGCCTGTGGATTAAGGTATACAGGAAATTTTATAATCTCTGAAAATCTCTATTTTACTATGGTATACAAAGCCAAAAAAATCTATCTAAATTATGATGTACAGAAATAAAACACCTTTTATTAATTTGTAAAAATTAATGGAGGTGTTTTTTGTGTATTTAAAGTATATTATAATTAATCAAAATGACACATTGTAATACATTATTTATTTAAAATAATAGGCAATAACCCTTTGAGAAGATTGGTATTATACTTAAAACAGGAAATATATTCCCTGATGTATTATAAACCCTATCCAGTAGCTATCCTATAAACCTTGACATTAGTTACAAGTTAAAATAATATAACAGTATATGGGAAAATGTATATCTTAGATATAGGGGCATGATTGAACCATGAAAAGAAAATTGAGTATTTGCATACTAGTATCTATAATCTTATCATTATCTATAGTACAAGCCTATGCTGATTCTGTAGATGATTTAAAGAAACAACAGAAAAACATTAATAAGCAAATAGAAGAAACCAAAAAAGAGATTAAAGCAATAGAACAACAGGCTAAGGACGTATCTAAACAAATAGCAGATTTAGATTTAAAGATGGATAGTGCTACTAATGAATTAGATAAGGTAGAGAAGGAATTAGAGGATTTAGAGCTAAGTATTGAAAAAACAACCTTAGAATTAAAGGAAGCAGAAGAGAAAATTGATGATAAACAGGAGATATTTAACAAAAGGCTTAGGGTAATGTATAAAAACGGAAATGTAGGATATCTTGAAGTGCTTTTATCTTCTGCAAATATTAAAGACTTCTTATCTAGACAAGATATGATAAAGGTCATAGCAAAACATGATACTGAATTAATTGAATATATGAAGGAACAAAGAAATATTATTGATACAAAGAAGACTGAGTTAGAGATACAAAAAATTGCAGTACAGGTATCAAAGACTAAGTTAGAGGCTAAGAAAAGAGACTTAATAAAGGTTTCTAGAGAAAAAGAAGCGTTGATGGAGAGGCTCGAAAAAGATAAGGTTGCTTATGAAAAAGAATATGATAAATTAAATGATTTTGCAAAGAAAATTGAATCAGATATAGTAAAAAGGCAAATAAATACTGGTCCTTATTCAGGTGGTATAATGGAATGGCCTGTGCCAGTATATAAAAAAATAAGTGATTACTACGGTTATAGAATTCACCCTGTTTTTAAGGTTAAAAAATTGCATACGGGTATAGATATATCTGCAAATCATGGGGAAAGAGTAGTTGCTGCTTCTGCAGGAACTGTAATATATTCAGGTACATTGGGAGGTTATGGAAAAACCATAATGATAGATCATGGTGGTGGTATAGTTACACTTTATGGTCATAATTCATCTTTAGTAGTAAAAGAAGGACAAGAGGTAAAAAGAGGTGATACTATTGCAAAAATTGGTAGTACAGGAGTATCCACTGGACCACACTGTCATTTTGAAGTTAGAAAAAATGGGGCTTATGTTGACCCAATTCCATGGTTAAAAAGAAAATAAAATACCAATTTAAACAGAACCTAGATTGTATTGATCTTGGTTCTGTTTTATTTCTAGTGCGTTTTTCCTCAAATATCGTTTTAATATTCAGATTCCATTGAGCAATTATTGTATTAAGTAAACAGGACTTTTTCATATATTTAATAATTTGGAAACATCTAGGTTCTATTTGGAAAAAATTCGTTGGTATAATTTACTTTGAGATAAAATAGATTTTGAAGATTTCAGAAGACCATATAACCTAAATATCCAATGGATAAATAGTTTTTTACAAAGGCGAAATAGGGTAAACAGGGGGTGTAGATATGCTACGAAAAATAGCCTTATCTAGTATGAAGGGAAGGAAAAAAGATATTCTTATATTATCATTTGTAATCATATTATCATTCCTATTTATAACAATAGCCACAGTATTTCATGCTAGTTCGGAAATGACTAAGTATGAGCAAAAAACTGCCATGTTTGGGAAATGGGATTTTGCATATTACAATGGAGATCAAGAGATACAAAATAGTTTATTAGAACTAGATGATGTAAAAAAGCTAGGGGTTAGTAGAGTAATAGGGAAATCATCTACCTGTGGAATGGTAGGGACTGTGAACCAGAATCTTGTAGACCTAGGCTCTTTTCATATATATGAGAGAAGGATGCCAGAGAAGGACTCAATTTGAAAATACAACTAAACAAGGTTCTATTACAAGTCAAAAAGCTTATATAACTAGAGATATGGTTGTAACAGGAATTGTTCAAACCTACAGTAATCTATGGGATAAAAGTCATTATTCAGTTGCTAATGCCTTCATAACAGAAAACACGGCAAAATATCTTATCGAAGATGGATACCTTTTAAGTAAAGAAGCAGATACTAGTATGTTTAAGACCCCATATAATTTATTTATAGATACCAAACTTTCACCAGAGGATTTTTCTAATAAGTATAAAGATGATTTCCAAAAACTTAGGATAAATTCCTATTTATATTCAGAAATAGAAGGTTCAACAGAAAACACATTAGCCTATGACATTTTGTTATCAGTATTTTTGGCTACAATTTTTTCAGTGTTTTTAATATACTTCACACAAATGAGGAGACGAACTAGGAGAATAGCCTTATTAAAATCTATTGGTGCAACCAATGATCAAATAGGAAAACTTCTATTTTTAGAAGTATGCTATCTTCTTGTCATAACAATTCCTATAGGTGTAGTTAGTGGAATAGGAATAGGAAAGTTAGTTTTATTTATTATAAACAAATATGGAGAAACTGAGTTGAATTTTCATATTGATTATAGATTAACAGCTTTAGGTGTATTGATAGGTGTTTTAGCAATATTTATTAGTATGTCAGCATCGATGATAATGTCCATGAAAATTCCACTAATAGGAACCATATCATAGCAACCTAAACGAAAAAAACTTTGATAGGATTTAAGAAGGAAAAAATCAAATTAAAAGAACTAAGCCATAAGAATCCAATTATTAAAGTTAATCGGAAAAGTAAACAGGTAAATTTAGATATGAAGATACAAACCTTTGGTAAAATATCTTTTAGAAATATTAAATATCATAAAAAGAAATATTTACTGACATCAGGGCTATATACCATTACTATAATTGTACTATTGGGCTGCACTTTTTTTAGCTATCTATTTTTCGGGGACTATATCAATAACGTTATAATTACAGGTTAACCATCTTATGGATATGAAGTTAGCTATGGATTGACTAGAGATGAGATAGCTGATTTTACAGAAGATCTTAGTTTAAAAGAAGATTTTAGATAATCAACCAATTGATAACATTAGAAGCTTGGGAAGATAAGCTAAAAAAGCTACAATAGAAGCTAATTCTATTGCAGCTTTTTTTATGCTAAATCAAAAAATAGTCATAAAATACAAGGACAAACTATATAAATATAAGGACAACTATATGAAGAAAAAATAAGGGGAAAAGGGGGAAAAGGATGAACTGGTATAAGCAGGGAGAAGAGGAGGTATTGAAAAACTTAGGGACAAGTATAAAAAAAGGTTTAACCGATTCAGAAGTTCAAAAAAGACTAGAGAAATATGGAAGAAATGAGCTAAAGGAAAAACCTAAAGAAGGTCTTGTTTCAAAGATAATAAGTCAATTCTCAGATTTTTTAGTTTTAATTCTGATTGCTGCAGCCTTAATTTCTATTTTTATTGGTGAAACTAGGGATTCAATTGTAATATTATCTATTGTAGTAGTAAATGCATTTTTGGGAATTTATCAAGAAGGGCGAGCTGAAAAGGCATTGGAAGCGCTTCAAAAGATGACATCTCCAACAGCCAAGGTTATCAGAAATGGACATTTAGATGTAGTTCCTGCTGCTAATTTAGTACCTGGTGATTTAATAGTACTTGATGCAGGAGACATAGTTCCAGCTGATATCAGGTTAGTGGAAAGCTCTAATCTAAAAATTGATGAAGCATCATTAACAGGAGAGTCTGTACCTGTAGAAAAGAAAAGCAATAAGGTTTATGAAGAGGATATGCCATTAGGAGATAGAGAAAATATGGGCTTTATGAGTACTATTGCAACCTATGGAAGAGCAAGAGGAATAGTAGTAGAGACAGGGCACAATACGGAGATTGGTAGGATAGCAACACAGATTCAATCCTTTGATGAGGAATTAACTCCATTACAGAAAAAGTTAAATGAGCTAGGCAAGTACTTAGGTATAATCACCATAGTAGTATGTATAATTGTATTTGGTGTTGGTATATTACAAGGAAGAAAAGTAATGGATATGTTTATGGTGGCAATTAGTTTAGCTGTTGCAGCTATTCCTGAAGGCCTACCTGCTATTGTAACCATTGTATTGGCCTTAGGCATGAATAAAATGGTAGCAAGACATGCCATAGTTAAAAAACTTCTCGCTGTTGAGACTCTTGGAAGTATAACAGTCATATGTTCAGATAAGACTGGTACTTTAACTCAAAATGAAATGACAGCAGTAAGGATTTTTACAGGTAACAAGATTTATCACGCAACTGGGGTAGGATATAATCCTACAGGAGATTTTAAAATAGAAGAAAAAAAGATAAATCCTATGGAAGTAATTGATCTGAAAAATTTGTTATCCATAGGGGTATTGGCTAATGATGCAGATATCAATGGTGCTAATGGAGTATTTAAGGTAGTTGGTGATCCAACAGAGGGGGCACTAGTTACATTAGCCCATAAGGGGAACATAACTAAAAAAGAGATGAACAAAGAATATCCTAGGATTGAGGAAATACCATTTGATTCTGATAGAAAGATGATGACAACATTTCATAAAAACTATATACCAGGAAAAATAGTATCTTTTACTAAAGGGGCTCCAGATATAGTTATAAAAAGATGTAAATATATTAGCATCAATGGAGAAAAAATGGTCTTTGATGATATCTTAAGAAAAAAGGTATTAGATGTTAATAATTTCTTTGCTAAAGATGCTTTAAGGGTCTTAGCTTTATCTTACAGAGAGTATGATAATCTTCCTAGTGATATATCTTCAGATAGTAGTGAAAAGGAAATGATATTTGTAGGATTAGTAGGTATGATAGATCCTTCACGACCTGAAGCAAAGGAGGCCATTGTTAAATGTAAGGAAGCAGGAATCAAGCCTATCATGATAACTGGAGATTATAGAGAGACTGCCTATGCAATTGCAAAGGAGCTAGGTATTACTAAATCTATTAATGAGGTTATGGTAGGTGAAGAATTAGATGGTATCTCAGATAGGGCTTTTAAAGATATAGTGAAAAACACAACTGTTTATGCTAGAGTATCCCCAGAGCATAAGGTTAGAATAGTTTCTGCACTTAAGGCCAATGGAGAGATTGTTGCTATGACAGGTGATGGTGTTAATGATTCTATGGCATTAAAGAAGGCAGATATTGGAATTTCCATGGGTATAACTGGCACAGATGTAGCAAAGAGTACAGCTGAAGTAATCCTTACTGATGATAATTTTGCAAGCATTGTAGCTGCTGTGGAAGAGGGTAGAGTGATTTATAGCAATATTAGGAAATTTGTATTTTTCCTTTTATCCTGCAATATTGGTGAAATTATAATAGTTTTTGCCAGTATATTATTTAATTTACCTGTACCACTCTTACCAATACAGTTGTTGTGGCTAAATCTAGTAACAGATAGTTTTCCTGCCTTAGCTCTAGGGATGGAAAAGGGTGAAGAGGATATAATGAGGTTAAAGCCTAGAGACCCAGATTCACCAATAATAGATAGTCATATGATGGTAGATATAATGATTCAAAGTATAACCATTGGTGCTACATCGCTTCTGGCTTATGTTTGGGGTCTTAAGGTTTTTCCAGATAGTTTAATGAAGGCTAGAACTATAGCTTTTTCAACATTGATTTTAGCGGAGCTTTTAAGAGCATATTCAAGTAGATCAGAAAGACATATTCTATTTGAAATAGGAATTTTCTCAAATCCAACTATGATATATGCAACTACATTATCATTTTTTCTTTTATTAGGGGTTATATATGTTCCGGTTCTACAGCCAATATTCCATACAGTCCCATTGCAGTTAATTGACTGGGGAATTATCGTAAGCTTTGCATTTTTCCCTTTAATAATATCTGAGCTATATAAGGCATTATTTAATAGAAATAAAGAAGAAAAAGAAATATCCATGAAATTACACAAAGAAAGATTTTAGTATGGAGGAAAAAAACAAACCCTTCCGTAGGGTTTGTTTTTTATCTTAGTTCAGCTTGGATTTCGTATCATTATAAAACATTACCATTGCCCCAGCTGTAGTCCTTTCGGATAATGGAAGGCCACATCGGCAAATACGATAAAATCTAGTTTTATCATCATGGATACTTTTAAACCTTCTATAGATTTTAAGGGCTACTCTTGAATTAAACCTTATATAGTCTTCTATGGAATCTAACATATATGTTCCGGTTTCAACCTTAAACTCCTTTACATATTCATAACTACTCTTAACAAAGGATTCATATTGACGGTGATCATCTAGCAATCTAATATTAGCATGTTGTGGGATTGTCATATCTTGAATAATGTGCAAGGCTGCTCCAAAGTAGAATTGTGATTTATTAAATTCTCCTTTACTCCATAGGTTAATAGCTTCATCATAATATTCTACCCCTAAATCCATAGCAGATTTTCTTCCATACATTCCTCTTTTTTTATAGGGGTTATAAAAATGGTTTGAACTTTTAAAATCTTGATCTGCCCATACTGCACCTTCATTTATATCAAAGATAAAGCTCCTAAAAAAGTTATACTCCTCTAAATACTTATCATTTTTTAGTATATTTAGTGCATTTAGATTAATAAATTTATGAACTTTGCAATGAGTATTGATTATTGATTTTTTTATTGGGTTAGCTACGCTAAAAACTGTTTTCAACATATGATCATATGTTGATTCAAAGAAATCCATTTTAATCACCTACCATGTGTAATTGATTGATCCTATTATAATCCTCCATAGTATCTATATCTATTAATATTCCCGGATCATCAATATTTATAAAAGTACTTTCTTTTACAGAGATGAAATCTCTTAAAGTCTCATAATAGCTATTTCTTAATATTTCATCTATTAGATAGGATTTCATTAATAATGGATGGCCTCTTTTTCCATTATAGACTGGAATTATTATGTCTTTGTCTATAGCCATCATATCCTTATATGTCTTACTATTAATAAGAGGATAATCTCCAGGTATTAGAAAGAACCTATCCTTCCTAATATTCGCTATCCCTTTTTTTATAGAACTAAACATTCCCGATAAGTAATCTTCATTATATACCAATTTTACTTTGGAATATTTATATAAAATATGTTCTATATCTGATATTCTATGGCCACCTACGACTATTATACTCGAGCATATGTCATACATCCCAAGGATACATTGCTCTATTACAGTTTTTCCGTAAACATCTAGGATCAATTTATTAGTACCAACCCTTGATGACAATCCAGCAGCCAATACTATTCCTTCAACTTTCATATTTATCTCCTTAAATTTATTAAAGCTTACCTTCTAATATTGACTTTACTGCGCTTTCAATTTCTGCATATCCTGTACATCTACATAAATTTGATTGAAGCCATTCTTGTATAATAGCATCATCTGCATCAGGACGAATTTTTGATAGAGAGTGACAAACCATGAGAAAGCCAGATGTACAGTATCCACATTGAAAAGCAAAATTTTCAACAAAAGCCTTTTGAATTGGAGCATTTTTTAGTCCTTCTATAGTTATGATTTCTTTTCCTATGGCTTCAACAGTGAGCATTAAACAAGATTTTATAGGCCAGCCATCTACTAAAACAGTACAAGCTCCACAATCTCCATTTTCACATCCTGGTTTTGCCCCTGTAAGACCTAGATTATTTCTCAATGTATATAGTAGTATGTCTGAGGGTTTTGCTACCACATCTCTTTCTTCTCCATTTATATTTAATGTTAATACAGTAGGATTAAGTATCTGAAACATTTAGCTTACCTCCTCAAACTTTTCAAATATTCTTATTAGCATATCAGATAGTATAAACTTTCTAAATTCTGAGGAACCACTAAGGTCATTTAGTATTCTACCAGGAATATTTTCAATAGATTTTTTGACTTTCTCCTCCTTAGCTAAGGAGGAGTCGTTTAAAATCTCTTCTACTTCTAGGGGCCTAATTGGATAATCACATAAGCCGCTGAAGGCAATTAAAACCTTATCTCCATCCTTAATTGATGCCATAGTAATTAAAGGATAATCAATTTTTTCATGTTTTGTTCTTTTCACATGACGATAGGGGAGTGTAAGAAATTTTTCTTCTGTTATTACCTTTACCAGCACCTCATCTTCATCAAGTAAAATTTTTTGATTATATATATCTAATATAGGTACAGTTCTCCTACCCATATTTCCATAGAGAACTATATTGCTATTAGATAATAGGAGTGGCAATATGGCTTCTTTATATATTATAGTGCCGATTAAATTACCTCCTAATGTAATCTTATCTTGAATAGTATGATCTGCTATTCTCCTAACTGTATATCCAAGAAGTGGGAAATAGTTTGCTTCAGAGATTTGTGTTAAGGTTATAGCTGAACCCATGATAAGATTACCATCTTTAATTCCATGTATATTACATTCTGGAATTCCTTTGATATCTATAACTGCATCAGCATATCTATTGTGCATTCTTGCCATAGAGATAAATTCAGTTCCCCCACCATAATATATGGGTTTTCTTCCTTGAGATTTAAATTTATTAAATAATTCAACTGCTTCTTCAACTGTGCTAGGTTTATAATATTCAAAATTAAATGGAATCATATTTACCTCCAGTTTTAGTTTTCCATATTAACTCATGAGAAGCTGGTAATGTATCAAAATCAGCATCAGCTGCTAGTGATAATGCATTGGCAAAGGCAGAAGGTATACCAAGAATTCCGTGTTCGCCTATACCTCTGGCACCATAGGGAGCATCTATTTGAGGCGTTTCCATAAATTCAACTACATACTCTGGATGTTCACCAAAACGTAATAACTTATACGTTCGCAAAGATGTATTTTGAAGTATAGACATATCGTCGTATACAAAATCTTCTCTAGTTGCCAATCCAAGGCCCATACTCATTCCACCCATTATCAAACCCTCTGCAGCTTTAGGATTAATTACTTTACCTGCATCTATAACAGTAACAGCTCTTAAGAGTCTATAAGAATAGTATTTTGGATTATATTCTATTTCTACAGCTTGAGCGCCTACAGTCCATGATGAAGCAGGCTTACCTTTACCAGTTTCCTTATCTAAATACGTTAATCTACTCATTATATAACTTCCCTTTGAGATTATTTGTCCATATATAGATGGGCCACTGGAGTATTGATATCCATGCACTAAATCCTTAAAATTAATAAATATTTCAGGTTGGTGTTTCAGATATACTCTTTGTCCCCCCACCTCTAGATTGTTCTGAGAACATTTAAGTGCAATTCCACCTAACTCCTTTAATTGTGCTATTAGATCATCTGCGGCTCTTAAGACAGCATTTCCAATCATAAAGGTTGTCATACTTGCAACAGTTTTCCAGTGTTTTGGAGTAAGTTGAGTATTTACATGCATAAACACATGAATCTTATCAATACTCATTTTCATTCTTTCTGCAAGTATTTGAGCTATGGTAGTTTTCATGCCAGGGCCGATTTCAGTTGCACCAAAGTTTAGGTTTATGCTTCCATCATCGTTTAATGTAAGTATAACTCCAGAACTGGCATTAGTGGGAGAGTTGGAGGTTTTCCAAAGAGAAGATATTCCTTTTACTATAAGTGTACCTTTATCTGTTTTTTTTATTTGACCTTCATCCCAATTAATGATTTGCTTTAATCTAAGAAGACAAGGGTCTAATTTTCCCGTATTGCTGAAGGTTATTTTATCCTGGGTTGGAGATGTATCTCCCTCTTTTATGGAATTCTTAATTCTTATCTCAAAAGGATCCATATCTAATTTCCGTGCCAATTTATCTATAATTCTTTCTATACCAAAAGTGGAAGTAACATGGCCAAATCCACGATAGGATGTGACATAGCCATTGTTAGTATAGATAGTATAAGAATCACAATGAATATTTTCTATATTATATGGACCACTACAATCTATGGCAATTGATTTTGCCATGCGAGGACCTGTATCTGCATATGCGCCACAATCAACATAATAAGTACATTCCAGTGCCTTGATTATTCCATCCTTTGTAGCGCCTATTTTAAGTGTACCTTCTGCTGATATTTTAGATGGAGATGAGGCTATATCTTCTTCTCTAGTATTAGCTATACGAACCATTCTACCGCCAACTGCCAATGAAGCTAAGTAGGCAATATATTCTAATTGAATTGCAGCTTTTCCTCCAAAGGCTCCACCTACTAATGGTGTATGAACGACTATATTTCCCTCAGGTATGTTATATTTTCTGCTTAACTCTTCTTTAACAGCAAATGGGGATTGAGAAGATGTATATATATTTATAGTTCCATCTGGTAATATTTCCGCCTTAGTGTTTCTAGTTTCCATTGCTAAATGGTCTGATTTTGGAAGGGAAAATTTAGATTCTACTATCACATCGCTTTGTGACCAACCAAGATCCATATTACCTTTTCTAATCTTTACACGGTCTGCTATATTTGTGTGAGCTACAGGGTATACTGTGATATCGGGGCAATAATAATGTTCTAGATTTTCATGGATAAGATTAGAATCTGGTTTTAAGGCATCAGATATTGAAGTGATTACATTTAATGGCTCATATTCTACATTAATAAGTTTTGTAGCTCTCATGGCTTCTTCTTCACTATTTGCTACAACTACTGCAACTGGTTCCCCAAAATACCTAACCTTATCCTTTGCGATAGGTGGCCTATCGCTAATTATAGTTCCAGCTAATGTAGGAAAATAATCACCGGTGATTATAGCATGGACTCCTTCAGATTTTAGAGCTTCCTCTATATCAATTGATTTTATATTGGCATGTGCAAAAATACTTGTGAGGATTCTAGCATGTAATGTATCAGGAGTTAAAATATCTCCATTATACTTAGCGGCTCCTGTAACTTTATCCCAGGAATCTTTTCGGAGAGTATTTACTCCAATTCTTGCTGTGTCATCCATAGATTTTCCTCCTTATGTAAATTTATTTTATTCTTAAACTATTGTTTCCATATGGAAACAAAGTATTCAAAAGCCTACCACTTCGGTCAAATTAAAAAAATAAAAAATAATAAATGGATAATTATATATTCGTATAAAAGAATAGAGATTAAACATAATAAGAATAGAGTCATAAAAAGGAGGTAATTTTATGGAAACAAATGAAACTTTTCAAGAAATAAAAGAAAGATTTATAGCTGCAGATTTGGATACGAAAATAGAGATATATACAACTGTCCAAGGTTTATCAGTAGAACAATATAAGGAACTCTTAAGAGTTTTTCCAATTAAATATTTAGATAAACTAGAAAAAGCAATGGCATAATTATAAAAGGATTGAGGGATTATATTTTCTTCAATCCTTTTTAGTTATGGGTAAAATATGGTATTATATAGAAAAATGCAATTCAGGGGGAATGGAATTGAAAAAAATATTATTAGTCTTATTAGTTATTTCCTTATCACTATCATGTCTTTTAATAGCAGCAGAAGTAAATATCTTTAACACTAGAAAATATAGTGAAAGCTTTGATAAGTATAACATCTATGAAGTAACAGGAAAATCCAGAGAAGAACTTATAGATATTACAGAGAATTTATTTACTTATCTAAAGAGCGAGGCAGGAGATGAAATCCTAGAGCCTAATTTTAACCAACGAGAAATACTACATATGAAAGATGTACAGGTTTTATTCCATTATGGTTTTATATTGAAATATATAGGGATTATATTATCTATTGCAATTATAATTTATTTTGTAAAAGTTGGGGAAAAGAATTTAGTGGGAAAATGGATTTACAAGGGCTTGTTCATTAATTGGATACTTATAGGATTGTTGGGGATTATGATTTATTTTGACTTTAGTAAGTATTTTACCTATTTTCACTATATATTTTTTACCAATGATTTATGGTTATTGGATCCTGAGACAGATTTATTGATACAGATGTTACCTGAAGAATTTTTTAACTCTATGGCAATAAGTATCGGGTTATCTTTTTTAGGTTTTGTGGCAACAATACAAGGTATAGGATATGCTGCAACTAAGAAAGGGAGAGATAAAAGTGAAAAAGGATTTAAATTATTTGAAAAATAATCTCAAAAAAAGAGAAAGGCAAAGGGTATTGGATAATTTTTATACTAAACAAATGAAAAAGGGAAAGACCAATAGAGCAGATATTTTAGACAAAATATCTTTAGGAATAGGAACTTTAATCTTCTTAGTTTTATTATTGAATAAGATAATAGAGAGTTTTATTATTTCACTAATATTATCCTGCATTATTGCCTTCATTATGGGTACTTATATTAAAAAGATAGCTTTAGAAATTAGGCATAAAAAAATAGAAGAAATAAAAAAAGAATACAAAACAAAACTTGAAGAAGAAAAGGTGTTAGAAGCTAATGAAGATATAGAGGATTATATAGTAGATAGATATTATGAAAAGAAGTCAGAGCTAAAAACAAGCTTTAATTTTTTTAGTAAGGATAAAATATTTAAATTATATTTTTTATTTATTGTGTTCTATATTACATCTTATTTTTCATCCTATCCAATATATTATAAGATAATGGCTATTATCTCATTTATTATAGCAAGCTTTATTGGCTCATACAATTTAACCGAATATATGAAAAAGAGGGACAACAAGGATTTACTTAATAAAGATATTGATGTATAATATTATCGTTAGTTAGACAGAGTAGGTAAAGAGCGTCAAGTGTTAAGGGATGGGAAGTTGCCCTTAAACGAAGGATTTATATCTGCGATTCTTTGCCGCATCCGCTGGATCATTAAAGAACTCCTATCTTTAGTGTGACAGTTGCCTGTCACTAACCAAAAGAAAGGAGGATAAAAATGAATAATGGTAAAAGTAGTAAAATGAGTACCAAAACTCTTGTACAGGCTGGCTTTTTAGTAGCTATTTCCATCGTCCTTACAAGATTTGTGTCTATCATGGTGCCCCTAGCTGGAGGTCTTCCAGCATTAAGGGTGGGATTTGGTGAAATTCCTTTAATGATAGGTGGCTTGTTATTTGGACCTGTAGTTGGAGGAATTAGTGGGATGATAGCTGACTTAATAGGTGCGTGGGCTTTTCCTCAAGGACCCTATTTTCCAGGATTTACACTTAGTTCAATCTTATGGGGAGTACTTCCAGGGATATATGGGTTTTATCTTAGGAGAAAAGGAGAAAAAGGCAATCCATTTACCTATAAAAAGATATTTATTATCGTAAGTATATCCATAGGGATTATATCCATAGGAATGAATACCTACTGGTTATCCCTCATGCTAGGGAAAGGGTATATGGTGTTTTTACCAGGTAGATTACTATCAGCTGTAGTCAACATACCACTTCAAAGTTATATTATTACATTATTAATTAAGCAGTTAAGAATTGCTGTGGAACTTTAGGAGAACTAATTAAGAATTATATAAAACAAGCAAAGATATTTGAAACATCAAAGACTTCTACACTGGCAGGTAGAAGTCTTTTACATAAGGAGGAATTATTGTGATAAGATTTTTAACAGGCGGAGAATCCCATGGAGAATCTCTTACAGGTATAATAGACGGAATCCCTGCCAATCTATATCTAGACATAGGTTATATAAATAATGAACTAAAAAGAAGACAGATGGGGTTTGGTAGGTCAGTTAGGATGCAGATAGAATCAGATGAAGTAAATATACTATCAGGTGTAATAAATGGTTTCACTACTGGAAGTCCTATTGCAATAGGGGTAAAAAACAGGGGAACAAATATTGAATTAGTAGAAGTCACTAAACCAAGGCCAGGTCATGGAGATTTAGTAGGCGCTTTAAAATACAATCAAAAGGGTGGGCGAAACATACTTGAAAGAGCATCTGCAAGGGAAACAGCCATTCGGGTTGCTCTAGGAAGTATTTGTAAATTATTCCTAAGAGAATTTAATATAAATATATATAGCCATGTTATAAATATTGGAGGAGTAGACTCAAATATAAACTATTACAATGGATTAGAGACTGAAGAGTTAATGAAAGCTGATGAATCAAGTATTAGAGTAATTGGCAAACTTTCTGAAGAAAAAATCATAAATAAAATAAAAGAAGCAAAGGAAGAAGGAGATACATTAGGTGGAATTATAGAAATTATAGTTAAAAATACTCCTGTAGGCTTGGGAAGCCATACTAATTGGGATACAAAGCTTGATGGAAGGCTTGCTGCTGCCATAATGGGAATACAGGGTATTAAAGGAGTTGAATTTGGCTTGGGAAATATTAGTGCATTTGTCTTGGGCTCAGAGTTCCATGATGAAATTTTTTATGATGCTAAATATAGAAGAAAGACAAATAATGCAGGTGGAATAGAAGCGGGAATATCAAATGGAGAAGATATAGTTCTAAAGGCGACTATGAAGCCGATACCTACCCTTAGGAAACCTTTAGAGACTGTAGATATGATGACTAAGGAAAAATCAATTGCACAATTTGAGAGATCAGATGTGTGTGCAGTGCCATCAGCTAGTATAGTTTGTGAATCAATGGTAGCATATATAATAGCAGATGAGTTAGTTAAGAAATTCGGTGGAGATTCTTTAGAAGAAATTAAGATGAATTGTAATAATTATCTTAAATATTTAGAAGGTAGGTAATCATATGACTTACAAAATTGTAAATAATATATGGGAAGAATTACAGAAAGAATTAGTTCTAGATAATTTTATTATTGTAACTGATAGGAATATATATAATATTTACAAAGATGAAGTAAAAAATTTATTAAAGGGTAGGGACCATATATATATAATGCCTTCTGGAGAAGAAAGCAAAAACCTACAGGAATTATCTAATATATTTAAACTTTTAATCCAAAAGAATATTGATAGGAATGGAAAAATCTATTGCCTAGGTGGGGGAGTAGTAGGAGATTTAGGTGGATTCGCTGCTGCAACCTATAAAAGAGGAATTGACTATATTCAAATCCCGACTTCTCTGTTGTCTCAGGTTGATAGCAGTATTGGAGGAAAAACTGGAATAGATTTCTTGGAGCATAAGAATATTATAGGTTCTTTCCATTTTCCTTTAATAACTATTATTGATGCTTCCTTTATTAATACCTTGCCAAAAAAGGAGATAACCTGTGGTCTTGGAGAGATAATTAAATATGGATTAATTGAAGACTATGACTTTTTAAAATTTATAGAGAAAAACATAGATAAAATCTATCGTAGGGATATGAGAATACTTCAAACTATTATAAAAAAATCCATAGAAATAAAATCCTCCATAGTCCAGGAAGATAAATTAGACACTGGCATTAGACAAAAGTTAAATTTTGGACATACTATTGGACATAGCATAGAGTCTTATTTTCAATATAAAAAATATAATCATGGTGAGGCAGTTATACTTGGCATGATCTATGAAAGTAATATTGCATATGAAAAGGAATTTATAGATAAGAAATATTATAATGAAATTATAAAAGTATTAAGCCCCTTAGTAGAAAAAGTAGTATTTAGTATAGAGGATATAAAACTTCTTATAGATTACATGAGAAATGATAAGAAGAATAAAGAAGGAAGAATCTCTTTTGCTCTGCCTGTTGGAAAGGGCAAGGTTGATTTGTTTTATGATGTTGAAGAAAATTTGATAATAAAGGCACTGTTAAATGGCTTTAAAATACAGTAGAGAAATAGGAGTGTAGAATTTGAAAATAAAAGGAATGAAAAGCTTAAATGGTGAAATTAAAGTTCCGGGAGATAAGTCTGTTTCTCATAGAGCAGTGATGCTTGGTTCAATTGCTAAGGGAGAAACAATAGTAAAAAATATTTTGTTATCGGAGGATACTTATAGAACCATTGAATGTTTTAGAGATATGGGGATAAAAATTGAGGTAGACGAGAAGGAAAATAGGGTAAGAATTGAAGGTAATGGAATTAGGGGATTAAAAAGACCGAGTAAAATTCTAGATTGTGGGAACTCTGGAACTACTATGAGACTGCTTTCAGGGATATTAGTAGGCCAAGATTTTCCATCAACTCTTATAGGAGATGATTCTTTAAGTAAACGGCCAATGGATAGGATTATTATTCCTTTAACTAAAATGGGAGCAAATATTGAAGGAGAGAAGGACAAATATCCACCTCTTAAAATTTATCCTTCAAAGAGTTTATGCGGAATTCACTATGAGCTTCCAGTTGCCAGTGCCCAAGTAAAATCTGCTATCCTTCTTGCATCAATTTATAGTGAAGGTGATACCAAAGTTATAGAAAAGAAGGTTACTAGAGACCATACTGAAAGAATGCTTGAGTATTTTGAAGAAGATAAATTTAATGGTAAAGAGATATATGTGCCTGGAGATATATCTTCTGCAGCATTTTTTATTGTTGGAGCTAGCATTATTAAAGGCTCATCTATTGTAATGAAGGATGTAGGGATTAATCCTACTAGGACTGGAATCATTGATGTATTGAAGGCGATGGGCGGAAATATTAGGATAGAGAATATAAGAGATGTGAATAATGAACCAATTGGAGATATTTATGTTTCTTATGCTCCACTTAAGGGAATAGAATTAGATGGAGAAATTATAGGGAGACTAATAGATGAAATACCTATAATAGCCGTAGCAGCTCTCTTTGCAGAGGGTACTACTACAATTAGAAATGCGGAAGAACTTAAATACAAAGAAACTAATAGAATACAAGCCATAGTGGGAGAGCTAAAGAAAATGGGTGCTGATATAATAGCTCTAGAAGATGGTTTGATAGTACATGGTAAAAAGGATTTAAGTCCAGCTATAGTAGACTCTTTTAATGATCATAGGATTGCAATGGCATTATCTATAGCAGGATTAAATCTATCAGGAGAATCTGAAATTAAAGATAGCCAATGTGTAAATATATCATATCCTAATTTTTTTGAAACTATTTGGAAATTGGTAGAATAGGTTTTGATTTTTTTGGAACAAAGTCTTATAATAAGTTTGTGATGTATAATTTATGGGAGGATGAATCAAATGAAAACACAATTACCAATAGCATTATCAAATAGACATATACATGTAAGCCAAAAGGATTTAGATATCTTATTTGGAGAAGGATACGAATTAACAAGGATGAAGGATTTATCACAGCCAGGACAATATGCTTGTGAAGAAAAGGTTGATGTAGTTGGACCAAAGGGCACATTAAAGGGTGTAAGAATATTAGGACCAGTTAGACCAAGTACTCAATTTGAACTATCAGTATCAGATGCTTTTGTATTAGGAGTAAAATCAATGGTTAGAAACTCAGGGGATACTAAAGGAACTCCGGGAGCTAAACTTGTTGGTCCAAAGGGTGAAGTTGAAATATCCGAAGGGGTAATAGTAGCTGCAAGACATATTCATATGCATACTAGTGATGCAGAGGAATTTGGGGTAGTAGATAAAGAAGTGGTAAGTATAAAAACAGGTGGAGAAAGAGGTTTAATATTTAACAATGTATTAGTTAGAGTATCAGAGGCTTTCCACCTTGAAATGCATGTTGATGTAGAAGAAGGAAATGCAGCAGGCGTAAAAAATGGAGATTTAGTTGAATTGATTAAATAATCTTGGAGGTAAGTCAATGACAAATATACTGGGAATGATAGATCACACTATATTAAAGCCAGAAGCTACAAAGGATATGGTTGAGACTTTATGTAAGGAAGCAAAGGAGCATAAATTTGCCGCTGTATGTGTAAATCCATACTATGTTAAACTATGTAAAGAAATGTTAAAGGATTCTAATGTTAAGGTGGCAACTGTTGTAGGTTTTCCATTAGGGATAAATACAAAGGAAGTTAAAGCCCTTGAGACTATAGATGCAATAAAAAATGGTGCTGATGAAATAGATATGGTAATAAATATAGGAGCTTTAAAGGCAAAGGATTATGCAGTTGTTAAAGAGGACATAGAAGCAGTGGTGGAAGCTTCTAAGGATAAGGCCATAGTTAAGGTAATTATAGAGACCTGTTTACTTACAGATGAAGAAAAGATAAAAGCCTGTGAATTATCCATGGAAGCTGGGGCTCATTTTGTAAAGACATCAACAGGATTTTCTACTGGAGGAGCAACTATAGAAGATGTAAAGCTTATGAAGTCTGTAGTTGGAGATAATCTAGAGGTAAAGGCATCTGGAGGAGTTAGAGACTTAGAATCTGCAAAGAGGATGATCGAAGCAGGTGCTACTAGATTAGGAACTAGTTCAGGTGTAAAAATAGCTAAAGAAATAGAATAATAAAATATTTTCCTTTTCTTGTTATAAAATTTGCGTATTATGAAAAACTATAATAAGAGGAGGGATAATTTGAAAAAATATTTATTATTCATATTAGTTTTCATGCTATTTGTGCAAACCGGATGTAAAACCACCATCGATGAGGAGATGGTTGAGGTAGAGGAACCAGAGGATATTGCTGTAGAAGTATCTATTGAGGATAAGGTAATAATTGATAGGTCGGAGAATTTAGCAGATTATGTAGTTGAGTTATTTGGCATAGATGACGCGGCGACGATTATTTTCAATGATACAGCATTAGTATCCGTCATCATGGCTCATGATACGGTACTTACGGAAGATACTAAGGAATTAATTAATGACTTAGTTATGGAAAAGGATACAGCCATAAAAGAAGTATTAATATCCAATGATGAGAAGACATTTTTTCAGATTGTAGAGATTATCGGTAGTTTATTAAATGGTTCACCTTATGACAACCATGTTGGTGAAATAAGTAAGATGATTGAAAAGAATAAATGATAAATCAAAAACCCAATTTGAAGATTGGGTTTTTGTATTTTTTTATCAAATCCATAATATTAATATAAGTAACAAATTTAATTTTGGGTATAGTAAAAATAATATATTAGAGAAGGAGGAATTAATTTGTCGTTAAAATCAGAAAGAATTAAAATCGGCAACGGAATACATCTAAACCTAGTTAGAACAGATAAATTTAAATCAAATTTACTTAGTTATTATTTTTTGAGACCTTTGTCTAAGGAGGAAGTAACTAAAAATGCTTTATTGCCTTTAGTTCTTAAAAGAGGGACAGAAGAATATACTACAAATCTTGAAATACAAAAGCGATTAGAAGAAAATTATGGTGCAAACTTTAGTATCGCTATAAATAAAAGAGGAGAAAAACATGTCCTTAGATTTACCGTTGAAACTGTAAATGGAGATTATGTAGGAGATGGAGATTATATTTATGAGGTAATTAAGCTTTTGAAATCTATTATATATAATCCAGTCTTAGAAAAGGGGTATTTTAAAAAGGATTATGTAGATCAGGAAAAGATAAATTTAAAAAATAGAATTGAAGGAAGAATAAATGATAAAAGATCCTATGCCTTAGATAGGTGTATAGAGGAAATGTGTAGAAATGAAAAGTTTAGTATTTATCCTCTAGGAAATATAAATGATTTAAAAGATATTGATGAGGGTGTATTATATAATCATTATCAAAATGTTATAAATACATCTCCTATAGAAATATTTTATGTAGGAGAATATGATGAGAAATTAGTAGAATATATTAAAAAAACAGAGGAAGTTGACAGAAAAAATGTACTGACTATACCAAGGGAGCAAATTATATCTGGAGTTCAGACTAAAAATATGGTAAGTGAGGATTTAGATGTAACACAGGGAAAATTAGTATTAGGGTATAGAACGGGAATTCCTTATGAAGATAAATTATATAATGGACTTGTAGTGGCTAGTGATATTTTAGGAGGTGGCCCAAACTCTAAATTATTTAGAAATGTAAGGGAAAAAGAAAGCTTAGCTTACTATATAACATCTACTATTTACAAATATAAATCCATTATGTTAATAGATGGGGGAATTGAGTTTGATAATTTTGAAAAGACAATAGATATTGTGAAAGAACAACTAGAGGAAATGAAAAATGGAAACTTTACAGATGAAGACATAGAGATATCAAAGAAATCTATAAAATCTTCCACTGAGTCCATTAGAGATAGTATTTTCCTTATTTCAGAATATTTCTTTAGCCAAATATTATCTGAAGACAATAGATCTCTTGAAGAAATTTTAAATGATATAGACAAAGTCACTAAAGAAGAAATAACAGGAGCTATATCAAAGGTTGTTTTAGATACTATATACTTTATGAAAAACTCAAAAGCTTAAAAATAGAGGGAGGTATATTATTGGATATTAAAACTTATGAAAACAAAAAGATAAGAGAAAAGCTTTATTATAAAGAGTTGAAATCTGGGCTAAAAGTTTATTTCCTACCAAAAGAAGGATATACAAAACAATACGCAATATTTGCCACAGATTATGGTAGTATTGATAATATATTTTTGCCAATAGGAGAAAAGGACACTATAGAAGTTCCAGAAGGTATTGCACATTTTCTAGAGCATAAGCTTTTTGAAGAACCAGAAGAAAATATTTTTGACCGTTTTTCTAAACTAGGTGCAAATGTTAATGCCTATACCAACTTTACTCAAACTGCATATCTTTTTTCATCTACTGAAAATTTTTATGAAAATTTAGCTTTATTAGTGGAATTTGTACAGCATCCATACTTTACTGATGAGAATGTTGAAAAAGAAAAAGGTATTATTGCACAGGAAATAAATATGTATAAAGACAATCCGAATTGGAGAGTGTTTTTCAATTGTTTAAGAGGTATGTATAAAATCCATCCAGTTAAAATTGATATAGCCGGCACTGTAGAAAGCATCCAAGATATAAACAAAGAACTACTTTACAAATGCTATAATACATTCTACAATCCAACTAATATGGTTATATTCATAGTTGGAGATCTATCCTTTGATGAAATACTAAAGGTAATAGAGAAAACGGAAAGAAGGGATTATGAGGAAATAGAGAAAATCACTAGAGTATTTCCAGATGAACCTAAAATAGTAAATGAAAGATTAATTGAAGAAAGTATGATGACCTCAGCCCCATTATTTTATATTGGGTTTAAAGACATAGATAATAATTTATCAGGAAAGGAACGAGTAAAAAAAGATTTTATTACAAATTTCATACTTGATATGCTATTTGGCTCCGGTTCTGTATTTTACAATGATAACTATGAAGAAGGCCTTGTAGATAGTAGCTTTGGAGCATATTATACAGGAAAGAAATCCTATGGTCATTCACTTATAGTAGGTGAATCTAAGGAGCCAAAGGAAGTATATAACAGGGTAATGACCTTATTTGAAAAGGAAGCATCTTTAGTTTTATCTGAGGATGACTTTAATCGTATTAAGAAAAAGGCCATGGGCGAATTTTTAATGGGCCTTAATTCTGTGGAGTTTATAGCAAATACTTTTATAGCTTTATACTTCGAAGATGTACTCTTAGTTGATTATCTAGACATATTAGAATCAATAGAGTATAAGGATATAGTTGAAAGATTTAACAATCATTTTACAAAGGAAAACGTTGTTTTATCCATAATAAATCCATCCAAATAATAGAAATAGATCTTCATTTATGATATACTGATTAGATGAAGTATTTAGAAAGGTGGTTTTAATATGGATCCAGTTGCATTTCAGATTTTTGGCTTGGAGATAAGATGGTATGGTATTTTAATTGCCACAGGAGTGTTAATAGGTGCTATACTAGCAATTCGAGAAGCCAAGAGAGTTGGACTTGATGAAGAAACTTTAATGGATTTCCTTATATGGGAAGTTCCTTTATGTTTAGTGGGGGCAAGACTATATTATGTAATATTTAGCTGGGACTTATATAGAGATAATCCCATAGAGGCTTTAAATATCAGAAATGGTGGATTAGCCATTCATGGAGCTATAATTACTGCCATTATTGTAGCCATTATTTTTACTAGAATACGCAATATAAACTTCTGGACAATAGCAGATGTATGTGCTCCAAGTTTAATATTAGCTCAATCCATAGGAAGATGGGGAAATTATATAAACCAAGAGGCTTATGGAGGACCTACAAATTTACCTTGGGGAATTATGGTAAATGGAGTGAAAGTTCATCCAACTTTTCTTTATGAATCAATATGGAACTTTCTAGTGTTTTTATTTCTTCTGTGGTATGGAAAAAACAAACAGAAGGTTAAGGGAGAAGTATTTTTATTGTATATAGCCTTATATTCCTTTATTAGATTCTTCGTAGAAGGACTTAGAACAGATAGTCTGATGCTAGGAACAATTAGAGTAGCACAACTTGTAAGTATATTAGGTATTGCTATTTCAATGTATATATTTTATAAAAAAAGAAAAGAAAATAAGGAAGTTTGAAAAAAAGCTGTTGGAAGAAAAATCCAGCAGCTTTTTTTATAGTCCTATCCTCTGAAAAGTCGAAAAATAGCGAATTGTGACCAAAGTACTAAGTTAATTTTTTCAAAAAAAGGTGGAAGGATTTTTCTATTTAGTGTAGAATAGTATATATAGTGGTAGAAAGTGGTACGAAGTGGTAAGAAATATATATTAAGTGAGTGATTAGTATGTTTATTGGTGAATATCAACATACTTTAGATAGTAAAGGAAGAATAATCATACCTTCTAAATTCAGAGAGGAATTAGGGGAAGAGTTTGTTATGACCAAAGGACTTGATAATTGTCTTTTTGTATACCCTAAGGAAGAATGGGCTATATTAGAAGAGAAACTTAAAACCCTACCACTTACTAACCGTGATGCAAGAGCATTTATTAGATTTTTCTTTTCAGGAGCTAGTGAAGGAGCTTTAGATAAACAGGGTAGAGTTTTGATCCCTGCTAATCTTAGAGAACATTCTAAGCTGGATAAAGAAGCTGTCGTCATAGGTGTATCAACTAGAATGGAAATTTGGAGTAAGGAAGAATGGGACAACTACAATAATGATGATAATTTATCCTACGATAGCATAGCAGAAAAGATGGCTGAGTTGGGAATATAACTGGGGGCGGTTAAATGAATTTTGAACATATATCAGTTCTACTAGAGGAAGTTCTAGAAGGATTAAATATAAAGGAAAATGGAATATATGTAGATGGTACCTTAGGTGGCGCAGGGCACTCATCTCAGATAGTTAAAAGGTTGACAACTGGAAAGTTAATTGGAATAGACCAGGATTTAAATGCATTAAAAAAGGCTAGTGAAGTATTAGAAGAGTATAAGGATAAGATAATATTAGTACACAATAATTATGAAAATATAGATGAGGTATTAAATGGTTTAGGAATTGAAAAGGTGGATGGAATACTTTTGGACTTAGGAGTATCTTCTCATCAATTGGATGAAGAGAGTAGGGGATTCTCTCATAACAAAGATGCTCCACTAGATATGAGAATGGATGAGACAAGTTCCTTTTCAGCTTGGGATGTGGTGAATAAGTACTCTGAAAAAGAGCTAGAAGATATTATCTGGAACTATGGAGAAGATAGATGGGCTAGAAGAATAGCAAAGTTTATTGTAGAAGAGAGAAAAGAAAAGCCTATTGATACTACTCTTCAATTAGTTTCTGTTATAAAAAAAGCAATACCAAAGGATGTAAGAAAAGATGGCCATCACCCAGCTAAGAAAACATTTCAGGCTATTCGAATAGAAGTGAATAGGGAATTAGATGTTTTAATTAAATCTATTCCCAATATGGTAAATCTTTTAAATCCAGGTGGTAGATTAGCTATTATTACCTTCCATTCATTGGAGGATAGGATTGTGAAGGAAGGTTTTAAGGAATTATATCTAGATTGCATTTGTCCACCGCATTTACCACAATGTGTATGTGATAAAACTAGGGAAATAGAAATTATAACTAGAAAACCTATTGTACCGACAGAGGAAGAAATAATGAAAAATCCTAGGTCGAGATCTGCGAAGCTTAGGATAGCTGAGAAACTTAATGTTCTAAATAGAAAAGGGGGAGAATAAATTGTTAGTAGCAAAGGAACTTAGTTATTACCCTACGGAGACATTAGAAGTAAAAGAAAAGTCAAAAAAGAACATAAAAAAGATAAAAGAAAATAAGAGAAATAATAATAGCCTTGCAAAGTTAATGATTTTATGTATGCCTATGGTTATTTTAGGTATAGCCCTATTAATATTGTTTAGATATGCTAATATGACAGCTATAAGACAAGAGATAACTCAATTGGAAAGGCAAAAAATGGAGTTGGAGAAAACTAAATTAAATTTAATAGCTGATCTTGAAGGAATAAAGTCCTCAGTAAAAATTGCAGAAGATGCAATTACAAAACTAGGTATGGATTATCCGACAGAGAATCAGATAGTATATGTTTCTGTAAAGGAAGATACAACGGAACATATAGAGAAGTCTAGTATTAGTGGCCAAATAAAGAAGATCTTTAGTATAGTTACAAACTTGTTTTAGGAGGTATTGTTTTGGCAAAACCCAGTTATTCATCTAAAAAAAGATTATTGGTTGTTTTTGGTGTAGTGGTTATCGTTTCTATGTTACTAATCGGTAGATTAGGTTACTTACAAATAGTTAAAGGTGAAGAACTGAAGAAAGGTGCATTGGAGCAGTGGACCAAGGGAATAACTATAAAATCAAAACGGGGAATTATTTACGACAGAAAAGGCAAAAAATTAGCAGTAAGTATAAGCGCGTCAACGGTATGGGCTAGTCCGCCAGATATAAAAGATGCCCATAAAACAGCAAAAGAGGTAGCAAGAGTTTTGAATTTAGACGAAGAAGTTGTATATGCTAAAATTACTAAAAAAATAGGTACGGAAAAGCTAAAACAGTGGGTTACAAGGGAAGAAGCAGCAGAACTTAGAAAATTAAAATTACCTGGTATAGAGATAGTTGATGATAATAGGAGATATTATCCCTATGGAAATTTTGCTTCTTTTGTATTAGGTTTTACCGATATTGACAATAATGGATTATATGGTATTGAAAGAACTTATGATAAATACTTAACTGGTACACCAGGAAAATGGGTAAAAATAACAGATGCTGCAAGTAGACAACTACCCTTTGACGGTGAAAAGATATATGAGGCATCAGATGGGTTATCAGTTGTTTTAACTATAGATGAGACGATACAACATTTTGCAGATAAAGCAGCTCAGGAAGCCGTAATAACTACAGGAGCTAAAAATATTTCTATTATAATGATGGAACCAAAGACAGGGGATATTTTAGCAATGTCTTCTAAGCCTGATTATGATCCTAATGATCCAAGAACTCCAGTAGATGAAGAAACTAAAAGGGAGTGGGAGGGTTTACCGCAGGAAGAACTTCAAAAAAGATGGTATGATATGTGGAGAAACTTTGCTATTAATGATGCTTATGAGCCAGGATCCACATTTAAAGTAATCACTGCGGCTGCAGCAATTGAAGAAAATATAGCAAATCTCAATTCTCATTTTTTCTGCAATGGGTTCGTTAGAGATATAAAGGGTGTAGTACTAAGATGTGCTAGATGGTACAATCCTCATGGAGACCAAACATTTATAGAGGCTATGAACAATTCATGTAACGTAGCTTTTGTAGACTTAGGTAGAAGAGTAGGAAAAGATCTACTTTATAAATACATAAAGGCTTTTGGCTTTGGAGAAACAACTGGTATAGATTTAAATGGGGAGCAGGGAGGTATTATCCCAATCAGTACAGATGTTATTAAGGAAGTAAATTTAGCTACTATGTCCTATGGTCATGGTATTGCAATCACTCCTTTACAATTAGCTAATGCAGTATCTGCTATTTCAAATGGCGGAAACTTAATGAAGCCTCGACTTGTAAAAGAGTTAATAGATAGTGAGGGAAAGGTTGTAGAAACCTTTGAACCAGAAATAAAGAGAAAAGTAATATCAGAATCAACATCAAAGACAGTTTTAGAAATGTTAGGTCATGTTGTTGAAGAGGGTACAGGAACAAATGCATATATTCCTGGATATAGAGTAGGAGGAAAAACAGGTACTGCTCAAAAAATCATAGATGGAAGATATGCACCTGGTAAGTATATTGGTTCTTTTGTAGGTGTAGCTCCAGTAGATAATCCACAGGTAGTTATATTAGTTGTAGTAGACGAACCTGTTGGTCAATATTATGGAGGTACTGTAGCGGCCCCTATAGCTAAGGCTGTGTTAGAGGAGACATTAAATTATCTTGAAATTACTCCTGTTTTTTCAGAAAAAGAAAAGGATAAAGTTACTGAAAAAGTTATAGTTCCAGATGTAAGAAAAATGAAGATTGGTGATGCAGGAAAGGCCTTGGCAGAAATAGGACTAAAACACACCACTGAGTATTCAAATTTAACATCAGATTCAGTTGTAATAGATCAGTTTCCATTACCAGGCACAGAAGTTCAGAGGGGCTCAATAGTAGATTTATATTTAAATGAAAAGACAGGAGAAAGAATTATAGTGCCTTATCTTCTTGAGAAAGATAAGGAGGATGTAATTAAGATTCTCGATGAATTAAATCTTAACTATGAGCTAAAAGGAACAGGAAAAGCTAAGAAGCAAACTCCAATACCAGGTGAAGAAATTTCTATTACCACAAAAATACAGGTTGAATTTGGAGAGCCATAAGAGTAATATAATTAGAGGCAACTGATAAAGTTGCCTTTTAGTTAATTTTTCAATATAGGATAAGGAAAGTAGGTGCAATATGAATCTAAAAGATATAACTTTAGGGTATCAATTTGATTTAGTTAAAGGGAGCCTAGATATAGAAATAACTGGAATCCAAAATGATTCAAGAAAAATAGAAAAGGGAAATCTTTTTATTGCAGAAAAGGGGTTTACCGTAGATGGACATGATTATATTCATAAGGCAATAGAGAATGGAGCAGTGGGAGTTGTTATAGAAAAGGAAATATCCATAGAGGAAGATGCTACAGTAATAAAAGTAGAGGATTCAATAGATGCTCTAGCAAAGTTTTCAGGTATCTTTCACGGAGAACCATGGAATAAATTAGATATGATAGGGATAACAGGAACCAACGGTAAAACGTCTATCACTTATTTTATTAAAAGTATACTAGAAGAAGAAAATAGAAAAACAGGAATTATAGGAACTATTGGGGCAGTTATAGGGAATGAAAACGTAAAAATTGATAATACAACTCCAAATGCCTTAGTTATCCATGAATTATTAGAAAAGATGGTAGATAACAAGGTTGAATTTTGCATGATGGAGGTTTCATCCCATGCATTAGAATTAAAGAGAGTAGAGTATATGGATTTTCAAGTGGGATTATTTACTAATCTAACTAAGGATCATTTAGATTACCATGCAACAATGGAAAATTATTTTAATAGTAAGCTAAAACTTTTCTATAAGACTAATAAATTTAATATAATAAATGTAGATGATGAGTATGGAAAGAAGATAGTTGAAACAGTAGGAGAAAGAATCCCTCTATTGACATATGGAATAAGAAATAAGTCAGATATTTTTGGGACCAATATAGAATTTACATTGTCTAAGGTTAAATTTACATTAAATACACCTGAGGGGAGTATAGATATACTTTTAAATGTACCAGGGGAATTTAGTGTATATAATGCATTAGCTGCGGCAGCCTGTGCCTATGGATATAATATTCCTTTAGAGACGATTAAAAAGGGCCTAGAATCTGTTGAAGGAATAAAGGGAAGATTTGAGGTTGTACCTACGAACACAGATTATACAGTTATCATTGATTTTGCTCATACTGCCGATGGACTTGAGAAGGTTCTTACAGTAATTGATCAATTTGCAGAGGGAAGAAAAGTTGTTGTATTTGGAGCGGGAGGAAATAGAGACAAGACTAAAAGACCGGAAATGGGAGAAACTGTGGGTAAACATGCAGATTTATCTATAGTTACATCAGATAATCCAAGAAATGAAGATCCAGAGATGATAATTGAAGATATATTAGTTGGGACAAAGAAATCTAATGGAGAATATGTCAAAATAGTAGATAGAATAGATGCTATAAAGTATGCATTGGATAACGCTAAGCCTAAAGATATAATACTGTTAGCTGGTAAGGGTCACGAAACCTATACAATAATTCAAGGCAAAACTTATCCCTGTGATGAAAGACAAATTGTTCTTGATTATTTAAGGCAAAAAAATAATTAAGAGTTTATATATACTTGAGAGGAGAAAAATTAATGATTGAATATATAGATATTGTTAGAACTATTTCTATTTCTTTTTTAATTACGCTGATTCTTGGACCAATAATAATACCTTTATTAAGAAGGTTGAAAATTGGGCAAAGTGTTAGAGATGATGGTCCCCAAACTCATCTTAAGAAATCAGGAACCCCTACTATGGGTGGAATTATTATGTTTATGGCTTTGGTTCTTACTGTACTGACATCTGGAATGTTAAATAAGGATATGTATATTTTATTAATAACTACCTTTGGCTTTGGGTTAATTGGATTTATTGATGACTATATAAAGGTAGTTAAGAGAAGGTCTTTAGGACTTAGGGCTTATCAAAAGTTAATTGGGCAGATAATATTAGCTACAATACTAGCAATTTACCAATCATCTACATCAGTTTTAGGAACGAAGCTTATTGTACCTTTTCTAAGCAATCAATATTTAGATTTAGGTATACTTTATATTCCATTTATTGCTTTTGTAGTAGTAGGTACTGTAAATAGTGTAAACCTAACGGATGGTTTAGATGGATTAGCATCAGGTGTTACATTGATAGTTCTATCATTTTTTGGACTTATAGCATTATATTGGAGGCAGGATAGTATTACTATTTTTTCTACAGCCTTAGCAGGTGCGTGTTTAGGTTTTTTAGTACATAATGCACATCCTGCAAAGGTATTTATGGGAGATACAGGGTCTCTTGGCCTAGGTGGTGCGGTGTCTGCTATAGCTATACTTTTAAATATTCCTCTTGTAATACCAATAGTAGGTGGAATTTATTTTATTGAGGCATTATCTGTAATTATACAAGTAGTATCATTTAAGTTAACAGGAAAAAGAGTGTTTTTAATGGCGCCTTTGCATCACCATTATGAGCAAAAGGGCTGGAAGGAAACTAAAGTAGTTGCAGTATTTTGGACTGTAACAGTTATTCTTTGTTTAATTGGTATTTTGAGTTTAATTTAAGGAAAGTGAGCTGGTCTTATGTATTTAAAAAATAAAAGAGTCTTGGTTTTAGGACTTGGTATATCTGGTCTGTCAACTGTAAAGGCACTCCATAAACTGGGAGCACAAATTATAGTATCAGATTCTAAAAAGGAAGAAGAATTAAGAGACTTCTTTGATAAAACTAGAGATATATATGTTGAAAAACATTTAAATACGAATGATATACCTTTAGAAGATATAGATCTCATAATAAAGAGCCCTGGGATTTTACCAACAACTCCGATTTTATTAAAAGCTCAGGAAAGAAATATTGAGGTCATCACAGATATAGAGTTAGCATATAGAGTTTCTCCTACAGATAAGATTGTTGCAATAACAGGAACCAATGGGAAAACTACTACTACAACTTTAATAGGTGAAGTTTTTAGAAAGGCTAATTACAATACATACGTAGCAGGGAATATTGGGGTTGGTATTCTATGGGATATGGTAAATGCAAAAAAAGAGGATGTTTTTATAATAGAAGTAAGTAGTTTTCAATTGGAAAACACAGTATATTTTAAGCCAAAGGTAAGCCTTATAACTAATATTACGCCAGATCATTTAAATTGGCATGGCTCACTAGATAATTATATTCTTGCTAAGAAAAAGGTATTTAAAAATGGAGATAATACTGATTATACGGTATTAAACTATGATGATAAAACCCTTAGGGAAATGGAGAATGATATTAATTCAAATATAATTTGGTTTAGTGTTAATGATAAATTAGATAATGGGGTATTTATAGAGGGAGACTATATAGTACTTAAGGATGGAGAAAATTTTAATAAGGTATTACCCTATAAAGAATTAAAAATCTTAGGAAAACACAATTTAGAAAATGCCCTAGGTGCTGTTGCAGTTTGCTTTGCTATGGGAATAGACTTAAGAGTTATAGGAGAAGTTCTTAGAGAATTTAAAGGAGTAGAACATAGGATAGAATATGTTAAGACAATAGATGGAATTTCTTTCTATAATGATTCTAAAGGAACAAACTCTGATTCAACAATAAAGGCAATTGAGGCATTGGAAGCCCCAATAGTGTTAATTGCAGGGGGTTATGATAAAGGTGTGGAATTTGATGATTTAATCCAGGCCTTTGATGGAAAGATTAAAGAATTGATACTTTTAGGAGCAACAAGAGAAAAAATTAAAGAAACTGCATTGAGATATGGATTTAATAATATACATTTAGTTGAAAATATGAAGGAGGCAGTTAGCCTAGCCTATGAACTTGGGGAAGAAAAGGATAATATATTATTATCTCCTGCCTGTGCATCATGGGGTATGTATAATAACTTTGAGGAAAGAGGTCAAGATTTTAAAAATGCCGTTTATGGTCTAAAGGAGGATTAAAATGGCAAAGGGGAAATCAGTTAAAAAGAAAAAAGCCGTTGATTTTAGCTTGCTTATGGGAACTTTAATGTTAGTACTTATTGGTATTATAATGGTATTTAGTTCCTCTTGGCCAGAGGCTATGCAAGATTTTGGTGATGGTTATTATTTTTTAAGAAAACAGATAATATCTGCATCAGTTGGTTTGGCGGGAATGTTATTTTGTATGAATGTAGACTATAAGATTTGGAAGAAATATTCATTTTGGATATATTTGCTAGCATTAACTCTAGGTGCCTTAATATTTTCTCCATTGGGAATAACTCTTAAGGGCGCAAGAAGGTGGATTAATCTGGGATTCACAACTTTTATGCCATCAGATGCCATAAAAGTTGGATCAATTATTTACTTCGCTAATTTTCTTGCAAATAAAAAGGATAATATTAAGACTTTTAAGCAAGGCACCATACCAGCATTAATAGTCATAGGCATATCCTGTGGTTTTATATATGTGCAAAAAGATTTAGGTACAACTGTTACATTAGCAGGTACTTTAATGAGTATGTTTTTTATAGCAGGTATGAATTTATCTCATTTGATTTTTATGGGAGCAGGTGTTGTAGGACTAGGTTTTTTAGTATTATCAGGACCTGATAATGCATACAGAAGAAATAGAATAACTGCATTTAGAGACCCCTTTGCTTATAAACTAGATATTGGTTGGCAAGCAGTGCAATCTTTATATGCATTAGGTTCAGGCGGATTATTTGGTCTTGGGCTAGGTAAAAGTAGACAAAAGTTTTCATATATACCGGAATCTTATAACGATTTTATATTCTCGATTATAGGGGAGGAGTTAGGGTTTTTAGGTACCTTAACTGTTATATTAATACTATTGTTAGTCATTTGGAGAGGAATACGTATTGCCCTTAGTATAGATGATAGTTTTGGATGCTTTTTGGCAACAGGTATTACAGCCTTGGTAACCATTCAATCTTTAATTCATATAGCAGTAGTAACATCATCTATACCAACAACAGGTATTACATTACCTTTTGTTTCTTATGGAGGTACTTCCTTGATGATTTATATGTCTGCCATAGGAATACTCTTAAACATTTCAAGGCATGCAAATTTAGATAGGAGCTGAATATTATGAAGTATTTGATTACAGGAGGAGGCACTGGAGGACATATTTATCCTGCCTTAGCAATAGCAAAGGAAATAAAGCATAAAGATAAAAATGCAGAAATTCTTTATGTTGGTACTGAAAAGGGTTTAGAAGCAGAGCTTGTTCCAAAGGAAGGTTTTAAGTTTAGAACTATTAGAGTTAAGGGTATGCCTAGAAGACTCAATAAAGAATCATTTATAGCTCTTAAAGAGCTTCTCCATGGAATAGGCGACGCTAAAAAAATAATCCAGGACTTTAAACCTGATGTAGTAATAGGGACTGGAGGTTATGTATGTGGACCAGTAGTATATATGGCGAAGAGGAAGAAGATTCCTGCACTAATACATGAGCAAAATGCCTTTCCTGGCATTACAAATAAAATCTTATCAAGATATGTTGATAAGGTGGCAGTAACATTTGATGAAGCAAAAAAATATTTCAAATATCCAGACAGAGTTGTCAATACTGGCAACCCAATTCGTAAGGAAATTGTTGAAATTAATAAAGAAGAAGCTTATAATTCTTTAAACATAAATAAGGATATTCCTTTTATCTTATCCTTTGGAGGCAGTGGGGGGCAAAAAACTTTAAATAATGCAATGTATTATTTTATAAAGGAAGCTATAGATAAAAAAGATGTTCAAATAATACATGTAACTGGAAAAAGATTTTATGATGAATTTATGGATAGGTTAAAAGAGGATAATATTAAGTTAAACAATAATATTAGGATTTTTCCTTACTTCTATCAAATTCCAGAGGCCATTAATATTGCATCTCTTGTAATTACAAGCTCTGGAGCCATTACTTTAGCTGAAATTTCTGCTGTAGGGGTTCCTAGTATCTTAATACCTAAGGCTTATACAGCTGAGAACCACCAAGAGTTTAATGCTAGGGCCTTCGAGAATAAGGGGGCTTCTATATTGGTACTGGAGAAGGATATAAAACAAGACGGGTTAAATGATATTATATATAGTGTAATTAAAGATAAGGAAAGACTTAGACAAATGGCTAATAGTAGTAAGAAGCTTGGGAAGATTGATGCTGCAGAAAGAATAGTTGAGCTTATTAATAATATCATAGATAAATAATATGTAACCTCAACCATAACCATGCATAATATAGTGATATATACTTATTAGAGCATACATGGAGGTGGTTGGGTGGAAAAGTATATTATAAATGGTGGAAACAAATTAACAGGTGAAATTTCGATTTCGGGAGCAAAAAATGCTGTATTACCCATATTGGCGGCTACGGTGATTGGTGGAAACAAGAGTACAATAACGAATATTCCTAACCTTAGGGACGTTGAAATAATGAAAAGTATATTGCTAGAATTAGGTTGTGCTGTGGAGGTAACAGGAAGTACTCTAGTGGTTGATTCGAAGCCATTGAATAATCTAACAGTCCCAGAAGAGTTAGTCAGAGAAATGAGATCATCTATTATTTTTATGGGTGCATTACTAGGGAGAGCAGGTGAAGTTACTATTTCTTATCCAGGTGGTTGTGAGATTGGTCCAAGGCCTATTGATCTACATCTTAAAGGGTTAAGGGAAATGGGTGCGGAAATAGAAGAATCACATGGACATATATATTGTAAGACAAAGGGCCTTAAAGGCTGTGATATACAATTAGATTATCCTTCTGTAGGTGCTACGGAAAATATAATTTTAGCTGGAGTAACAGCAGAAGGTACAACAATAATTAGAAATGCAGCTAGAGAGCCAGAAATAATTGATTTACAAAACTACTTAAATAAGTCGGGGGCAAAAGTTTCTGGAGCTGGAACATCTGTTATAACAATAGAAGGAGTAAAAAATCTTAAGGATGTAGCACATAGCATAATCCCAGATAGAATTGTGGCAGGAACAATTATGGCTGCTGCAGCTATAACGGGAGGAGATATAATCATCAATAATGTTATTGTGGATCATGTTCTTGGAATCATAGCAAAATTAAAAGAAGCAGGAGTCACCATATATACTAATGGAAATTCAATGAAAGTTACAGGGCCAAGGAAAATAAATTCTATTGAAATGCTGCAAACTTTGCCCTATCCTGGATTTCCAACTGATATGCAGGCTCAAATGATGGCTCTTTTATCCATAGCTAATGGAACCAGTATAATTTCTGAAACGGTATTTGAAAATAGGTTTAAGCATGCTGAAGAACTTGCTAGGATGGGTGCAAATATTAAAACCTTTGGAAGGGTTGCAGTCATTAAAGGAGTCAGGGAATTAACAGGTGCTAAGACTACAGCGAAGGATTTAAGAGGAGGGGCCGCTTTGGTTTTGGCAGGTCTAGTTGCTAAAGGAACTACAGAAGTGTACAATATCTATCATATAGAAAGAGGATATGAAGATTTTCATCTAATACTACAAAAATTAGGTGCAGATATTATTAAGGCTAATTAGCAGCTTTGGCTGCTAGTTACCTAGAAGGACAAGCTAGGAGTGGAGACAATGAAAAAGCTTTCACGTGTAGAGAAGAAAATGAGAAGAAGAAGATTTCTTTTTAGATTTATCCTATTAAATTCTTTAATTTTATTACTGTGTGTATTAGCACTTAATTCTAATTTTTTTGTCATAAATAATATAAAGGTAATAGGAAATAAGAAGATATCTAGGGATAATATTTTAAGTGCATCCTCTATACAGCTTGGAGAAAATATCTTTAAAATAAATACAAGAGTGGGAAAAAGGGATTTAATGAAATTGCCATATGTTAAGGAAGTAAAGATAGAAAGAAAGTTTCCAAAGGGAATTATTATTCATATTACAGAGCGAAAAGAAATAATGCAAATAAAAGAAATATCGTCTTTTGTATTAGTTGATATTGATGGTTATATCCTAGATACTGTAGATACTCAAAATGAAGATTTACCCCTATTGGTAGGGCTAAAGATTGAAGATAAAAAACCCGGAGACAATTTATTTATTAATACAGAGACAAAGTCTACGGTGGAGTTTATAACTGAAGGACATGCTACCAAACTATTACCAAAAATGAAAGAAATTCACATGGAAGATAATAACAAGGTGAATATTACATTAATTAACGGTATTTCTGTTGCCTTTGGTACACTAGATAATGTAAAATATAAGGTGAACTATCTAGATGAAATATTAAAAGATATTGAGAAGGATAAAATACCATGTAAGATGATTTTAATGGACAGAGGAGATAATCCTATAGCTGTCCTTGAAGAAGAAGGGGAGGGATAAAATGAAAAGGGTTAAGGAATATATTGCATTAACAATAGTATCAATTTTTTTAGGCGTTATTTTATCCATCCAGTTTAAAACCATAAATAAAACTGTTGGTGAAGGAGTCTTGCCTACACAAAGGGCGCAGCAATTAGCCTTAGAGCTTAAGAAGGCACAAAATGAAAGAGAATCCCAAACCAAGAGAATAGAGGAACTGGAAGCTAAAATAAAGCAGTATGAAACTAGCGAAGTTGACAAAAATGTATATGCAGAAAATCTATATAATGATACAATGAAATATAGAATGCTTGCAGGGTATCTAGATTTAGAAGGATCTGGAATTGTAATGGAAATAAATGACCCACCGGTTGACTTGGAATTTGGTGAAGGCTATAGTATCATAGATGAATTGGATTTAGTGCTTCAGGTAATATCAGTTCTAAATGCAGCAGATGCTGAAGCTATATCTATTAATGACCAAAGATATACTGCATTCACTGAAATTGAAAAAGCAGGCAATCATATTGTAATCAATGGAGTATCTACTAGTGCACCAATTGTTATTAAGGCTATTGGTAAACCAGAGACATTGGAATCAGCACTAAACCTAAAAGGTGGAATCGTCACACAACTCAGAGACTATGATTATCTTGTTCAGGTGCATCAAGAATCGAATATTATCATACCAAAATATAGGAAGATAAAGGAATTTATATATTCTAGTCCAGCTGAAGAAAATGTAAATCAATAGGGGTGATATTATGAAAAAAGACAATCCTAAGATCATCCTAACTTTATTTAGTATTATAGTAGGGATATTTATATCTACTCAAATAAAGATGAAACTTGAGATTTATGCACCAGTAACTCTTAAGTCATTGCAAGTAACAAAATCCGAAATTGTTACTATTAATAATGAAATCTCTGAATTAAATAAGTTGCTAAAAGTAAAAGAAGAAGAATTAGAAATACTTGAAAAAATTGCAAAGGGTGACGATAACATTATAGACTTCCTCTTAGAAGAACTCAGATATAATAAAATACATTCAGGGCTAACGGCTCTAGAGGGACCGGGAATTATTATTACCATGTATGATAATCAAGAGGAAAGAACTGCTGGATATGATATTAACAATGATGTAATTCACGATGTAGATATATTAAATATTATAAATGATTTAAGAGTAGCAGGAGCAGAAGCCATAAGTATAAATGGTGAAAGAGTGCTCTCCACATCTGAAATACAGTGCGGAGGACCTACTATTAGAATAAACGGAAGAAGCTCAGCAACTCCCTTTGTTGTTAAGGCTGTTGGAGATCCTAAGCTACTTTATGCTTCTGTGATCGCACCTGGGACCTATGGTGATATACTAAAAAATGTGTACAACATAGGCTTTGAAACAACAGTAGATGATAAAGTACTAATCCCAGCATTTAGGGGAGTATATAATTTTAAATATGCTAAACCACTAGGAGAGGGTGATTAAATTGTTCTTTGTGCTAATTGGAATTTTAATAGGAGCTGTAATAGGCTTTGTCTTACCTTATACCTATAATACCTCCTATTCACTATATATATCTGTAGCCATATTGGCTTGTTTAGACTCAGTGTTTGGTGGTGTAAGATCTAATCTTGAAAAAAACTTTAATATAAATATATTTATTTCAGGTTTTTTTGGGAACGCCGCTTTAGCAGCCTTTCTTGCCTATTTAGGTGACAGGTTGGGAGTTCCTTTATATTATGCAGCCATATTTACTTTTGGCGGGCGACTCTTTGAAAACTTTGCAAAAATTAGAAGGATTTTATTATTTAAAAGAAAAGAATCTAACTAATGATGTATCAAAAACTATGTTAAATATAAGATTATCTACAATATGACAAGGGGGAAAAAGAATGTTTGATTTTGATGTTGATGTAGATCAATTTGCTAAGATAAAGGTTATTGGTGTTGGTGGTGGAGGTAATAATGCAGTAAATAGAATGGTTGAACATGGTGTTAGAGGTATTGATTTTATAGCACTAAACACTGATAGACAAGCCCTATATTCTTCAAAGGCAGAGGTTAAACTTCAACTAGGTGAAAAGCTAACTAGGGGATTAGGTGCAGGTGCCAATCCAGATATTGGAGCTAAGGCTGCAGAAGAAAATAGAAATGATATTATGGAAGCTATTAAAGGGGCAGATATGATATTTATTACTGCAGGAATGGGTGGGGGAACAGGTACTGGAGCAGCGCCTGTTGTGGCAGAGATAGCTAAGGAATTAGGCATTCTTACAGTAGGAGTAGTTACAAAACCATTTTCATTTGAAGGACCTAGAAGATTAAAACATGCTGAGCAGGGAATAGAAGAATTAAAAACTAAGGTAGATACTTTAGTTACAATACCAAATGATAGACTACTTCAGGTATCAGATAAAAAGACCACCATGGTTGAAGCGTTCATGATGGCAGATGAGGTACTTAAACAAGGTATCCAAGGGATATCAGATCTAATAGCAGTTCCAAACCTTATAAACTTAGACTTTGCAGACGTTAAAACAATAATGCATGATAAGGGTATTGCCCATATGGGAATTGGTAGAGCTGCAGGAGACAATAGAGCTACAGAGGCTGCAAAGCAAGCAATTAAATCACCTCTATTAGAAACTTCTATTGAAGGTGCAAAATCTGTATTATTAAATATTACAGGTGGAGATGATTTAGGTATATTTGAAGTTAATGAGGCTGCAGATTTGATCCGTGCATCTGTAGATAAGGATGCGAATATAATATTTGGTGCAGGTATAGATGAAAGCTTAAAAGATGAAATCAAAATAACTGTTATTGCAACAGGATTTGACAGTTTAGCTAAAGATAATAATATTATAAAATCAGGAATAAATAATATTAATATAAATAAATCTAGTGAAGGTGAGGCAGCGACTACAGTTGATGAAGGAGAACTAGATATTCCAATTTTCCTTAGAAGAAGAGATAGAAAAGAATAATATTAAAAATCAAGAAAAACGTATCTTATTGACGAGATACGTTTTTTTATTTCATCTATAAAATGACAAAATTTTTACATTTAATGTCCTATAATCTTTATTAGGGAATAAAATAAATCAAAGGAGGTATTCCTTTGTACATAATAGCAGAATATTTATTTATTGAAAATTTTATTATAAATTATGTCTTACTGCAAAGTACGAGGGTAATTACTAGGACAAAGGCAAGAAATGGTAGGATTATTATTATTGCAGCTATAACCGCTTTATATCCCTTTGTTATATTTTTCCCTTCCTTAAGCTTCCTTACAAGTTTTTATATGAAAATGATTATATCTTTTATAATAATAAAACTAGCATATAATTCTACATCTTTAGTTTTATATTTAAAGCAGATATCTACATTTTATGTTGTATCATTTATATTTGCTGGAGCAAGTATTGGAGTCTATTATTTTACCAAGGATTATTATAATCTAATTTTTAATCTTGATTATACAAGAGGAAGATTTCCTATAAAGTATGTAATCTTAGGAGTAGTATTAGGGGGAATAATGATTAAGGATATGGTTCATTATTATCAGGAAAAATTATCCAAGGAAAAAGAGTTGTTAAATGCAACAGTCTATTTAAATAACCAGAGTACATCTTTTATTGCATTAACTGATACCGGAAATTCATTAATAGAGCCATTATCTAAATTACCGGTTTTTGTTGTTGAATATAAAGTTATAAATAATCTATTGCCTCAATCAATAAAAGAAGTTTTTGAAAATAATAAGGAAGATGATTTTGTAGCCCTTGAAAAAGCTATGGAATCCTTAAAGGAAGAAATTGTAATTAGGCTTATCCCATTTAAATCCGTTGGTTCAAAGAATGGAATTTTAATAGGATTCAAACCGGATTATATAACAATTTCTGAAGGGGATATTAAAACAACATATGATGATTTGTTAATAGGTATATTTAATGATAGGCTTTCTGTTGATGATCAATATAATGGTTTATTAAACCTAAGTGTATTAAATAGGGGGGATTTAAGTGTTAATTAAAGTTAAAATGGAATTAAAAAAAGTAAAAATGAAATTACATAGGTTATTATATAAGATATTGGGGAAGTTAAATCTCAATAAGGGGATTTATTATATAGGGAGTGGTGAAGTATTACCTCCGCCACTGAAGCCAGAAGAGGAAGAATATTATTTATCACAACTTAAAGTAGACGAAAATGTAAAGGGAATTCTTATTGAAAGAAATTTAAGACTTGTAGTATATATAGCAAGAAAGTTTGAAAATACAAAAATATCTATAGAAGATCTTATTTCCATTGGGACAATAGGGTTAATTAAAGCCGTAAATACCTTTGATACAGATAAAAATATAAAATTAGCCACATATGCATCTAAATGTATAGAGAATGAGATATTGATGTATTTAAGGAGAACAAGCAAAATGAAGTCGGAGATATCCTTAGATGAACCTTTAAATATTGATTGGGATGGAAATGAACTTTTATTATCTGATATTCTTGGCACAGAGGGAGATGTAATATTTAAAGATATCGAAATGGAAGTAGATAAAACACTTTTAAAACATGCAATAGATAGGCTATCTAGCAGAGAAAAGACTATAATAGAGATGAGGTTTGGACTTTATAATGGAAAGGAGAAGACCCAAAAGGAAGTAGCTGATTTACTAGGTATTTCTCAATCCTATATATCAAGATTAGAAAAGAGAATAATTAAAAGGCTTAGGAAAGAAATGGTAAAATTAATGTAATTTGGTTTGCCTCTAATATTATTTATTGAATAAAAATAATATTAGGGGCAATAATTTTATACGAAAGGGGCAATACAGCATGAAAGGATGAAAATAAATGCATATATCTAAAGTTGAGATATGTGGAGTAAATACTTCAAAACTTCCAGTACTTACTAATGAAGAAATGCAAAAACTATTTATTAAAATAAAAGCGGGAGATTTAAAGGCGAGGGAAGAATTTATTCAAGGGAATTTAAGATTGGTTTTAAGTATTATTCAGAGATTTAATAGAAGAGGAGAACATGTTGACGATCTATTCCAGGTAGGCTGTATTGGCTTGATAAAGGCAATTGACAATTTTGATTTAAGCCAAAACGTACGTTTTTCTACCTATGCTGTACCTATGATTATAGGGGAGATAAGAAGATATTTAAGAGATAATAATTCAATTAGAGTATCTAGATCCCTCAGAGACATAGCCTATAAGGCTTTAAATGCAAGAGAACAATTAATCAATAAGAACTCTAAAGAGCCGACTATATATGAAATAGCAGAGGAACTAGGGCTACCAAAAGAGGATGTGGTTTTTGCTCTAGAAGCAATACAGGAACCAGTATCTTTATTTGAGCCAATATTTCACGATAGTGGTGATGCTATATTTGTTATGGATCAAGTTAAAGATGAAAAGGCTGAAGATGAAATATGGCTAAGGGAAATAGCCCTTAGAGAGGCAATGGGAAAATTAAATAATAGAGAAAAACAAATTTTAAGTCTAAGATTTTATGAAGGTAAGACCCAAATGGAGGTTGCAGAAGAAATAGGCATTTCTCAAGCACAAGTATCTAGACTTGAAAAAAATGCTTTAAGACAAATGAGAAAATATGTTTAAACACTAAATTCTAGTCATATTTACCCTTTATTATGTTTATACATAATAAAGGGTAAATATTTAGAAAGAGGTGGAATTATGTTAAAATTATCGGAAATAAGAGAAAAAGAAATAATAAATATAAATAACGGTGAAAGAATGGGTTATGTTGATGATTTTGAATTTAATCTTCAAGAGGGTCGTATTGATGCCCTAATAATAATGGGAGTAGGAAAAGTATTAGGTCTATTTGGTAAAAATTCAGAAATAGTTATTGAGTGGAAAGACATTGTAAAAATAGGAACCGACACTATTTTAGTAGACTACAATAATGAAATATCTAGTTAGACATTTTATATTTCTTATACTATAATAAAATTGTAAGATAATTAGAAGAGGTGAAAATATGAAATGTCCATTTTGTTCATACTTTGAATCAAAGGTCGTAGATTCTAGACCTACCGATGAAGGACAAGCAATCCGTAGAAGGCGCGAATGTATAAAATGTGGCAAAAGATTTACCACATATGAAAAGATAGAAGAAGTGCCTCTTATCGTAGTAAAAAAAGATGGGACTAGGGAATCATACGATAGAAATAAGCTACTAAATGGTATAATTAAATCCTGTGAAAAAAGGCCTGTTTCTATAGATACAATTGAAAATATCGTCGATGAAATTGAGAAAAATTTATATAATTCTCTGCAGAAAGAAATAAGGTCTGAGGAAATTGGAGAAATGGTTATGAATAAATTAAAAGATATCGATGAAGTATCTTATGTAAGATTTGCTTCTGTCTATAGGCAATTCAAAGATTTAAATTCATTTATGGAAGAATTGAAAAAAATATTAGATGAAGGAAATAAGGTTAGGAGATAATAATGGGTGTTATAGAGAGCTATAAAAACAATATATTATATTATCAAATAGAAGGTTTTGGTGCTGATAAAAAGATGAATCATCTTTTTTCAACGAGGTTAGGCTGGGAGCAAGATAAAATATTTGATAATTTATCGGAAGTCCTAGATATACCTGAAGAGAAAATCTATAGGACAAAACAAGTTCATGGGACAGATGTGCTCATTATAGAGGATCAGGATAACATGGAAGTAAGTCCTTTAGAAAGAGATGGACTTATAACAAATAAAAAGGGCATAGCACTTGCTACCTATCATGCAGATTGTGTACCTATATATTTTTATGATAGTGTGAAGGAAGTAATAGCCTTAGCTCATGCTGGCTGGAAAGGAACATTAAATAATATTAGTGAAAAAATAATAGAAAATATGGTTGAGAATTTTCATTGTAATATAAAAGACATTTTAGTAGCAATAGGTCCTTCTATTGGCTCTTGTTGTTATGAAATAGGGTATGATGTAGAAAAACTATTTAAAGAAAAATATCCAAGCTATCAAAACATAATAATTAATAAAGATGATAAAATATATTTAGATCTTTGGGAGGTAAATAGAAGAAATCTAATAAATTTAGGGATATCAGAAATAAATATTTTGGAAAGCAAGTTTTGTACCGCATGTAATATAGATAAACTATATTCTTACAGAAAAGAAAAAGGTACAAAGAACAGAATGATTGCAGCTATAACCTTAAACAAGTAATTAAGGATGATATTATGAGAAAAGTAGACTTAAACAAAATCATAATGCAAAATATTTTGCATCATGCAGATATTGGGATTCATGTAATAGATAATGAGAGACGAACTGTTATCTATAATAAAGTTATGGCGCAGCTAGAAGGGCTAGACACTAGCCAGGTAATTGAAAAGGATATACTAGACATTTTTCCTAGTTTAAATGAGGAAACATCTACCTTAATAAAGGTTCTTCATACCGGAGAAGCCATTTTAAATAGTACTCAATCCTACTTAAATTTTAAGGGACAAAGAATAACTACTATAAACTCAACGATTCCTCTTTATGCTGATGAAAGAATAATCGGAGCCTTAGAAATAGCCAATAACATAACTCATATTAAAAACTTATCAGATCAATTGATAGAATTACAAAATGAATTGTCATCTGCAAAATCTTCTAAAAAAAATCTTAAGGCTAAGATAAAGAGATATAATTTTGATGATATTATAGGCGAAGATCCCTCTATGTATTTAGCCAAGAAGATAGCTAAGAAGGCTAGCGATTCAAGTTCATCTGTACTTATATATGGTGATACAGGGACTGGTAAGGAGCTATTCGCCCAAAGCATACATTATGGAGGCGTGAGGGCCAGTAAGCCATTTATAGCACAAAACTGTGCTGCTATTCCAGAAGCATTACTAGAAGGGATATTATTTGGAACTGATAAAGGAGGCTTTACGGGAGCGGTTGAAAGAGAAGGTATTTTTGAACAGGCAAATGGAGGAACATTGATGTTAGATGAGATTAACTCCATGTCCTTACCACTACAGGCTAAGCTTCTTAGGGTACTTCAGGAAGGATATATAAGACGAGTAGGAGGAACAAAGGATATACCTGTTGATGTACGAATAATAGCTACTACAAATGAGGAGCCTTCAGAAAGTTTAAAAAACGGAACCATCAGGAAGGATTTATATTATAGATTAAATGTTATTTTTATCCAAATTCCTCCTTTAAGGGAAAGGAAAAAAGATATTCTAATATTATCAAATCATTTTATAAATAAATATAATCTTCTTTTAGACAAAAAAGTAGAAAAAGTCTCTGAAGAAGTGTTAAATTCATTTATGGAATATGCTTGGCCTGGTAACGTTAGAGAATTAGGCAATGTTATAGAGGGAGCAATGAATATAGTAGGTGATGATGAAAAGATACTTAGAAGAGAAGACTTTATTTCGTCTATCTATATAATGCAGGACAAGCCATTGAAAAATGCGGCTATTTTTGAAGCGAAAAACAAACCATTACCTAATATTTTAGAAGATATAGAAAAAGAAATTATAATCAATGCCTTAAATAATAATCAAAAAAATATATCTAAAGCTGCAGAAGAACTGGGAATAAAGAGGCAGACATTGCAACATAAACTGAAGAAGTATAAAATTTAGCGCAATAATATTTGCAGTGGCATGCAAATATTATTGCGCTTTTTATATATTTAAAATTCTAAATTGTTGGAAAATATTTATGAATATTGTGAAGGAAGCTCCATAAATAGCCAATTTATTATAAAAACCAATATTTGACATAAGGTTGGCAAGAATATTGCATATATAACATTAAGTAACAACAATACTATGTATGCGATAAATAAAAATAATAGGGAGGTTTATTTTATGAGAAAAGAAAACGTAAAAGTTATTGTATGGGGCTTAGGATCAATGGGTAAAGGTATTGCTGAAATGCTACTAAACAAAAAAGGTGTAGAAATAGTTGGAGCAGTTGTAAGAGGAGATAAAATAGGCAAATCCATGTATGATTTCTTAGACATAGAAAGAGGAAATAGGAAAGATTTACTTACAGGTTCATATGAAGATGTAATTAAAGAAGGAGTTGCAGATATAGTTGTTATCGCTACTGATTCTTTTACAAGAGATTCTTTTGATAAGATGAAATACTGTTTGACAAGGAAAATCAATGTAGTATCTACTGCTGAAGAAATGGCATATCCACAAGCACAAGAGCCAGAACTAGCTAAAGAATTAGATAGAATAGCTAAAGAAAATGGAGTTACTGTATTAGGTACTGGTATTAATCCAGGACTTATTATGGACTTATTAGTAATTACACTTACTGGAGCATGTATAGATGTAGAAAGCATTAAGGCTGAGAGAATCAATAACCTTTCACCATTTGGACCAGCTGTAATGCATGGCCAAGGAGTAGGTATTACAGTAGATGAATTTAATAAAAGAGTAGCAGAAAACAATTTAGCTGGACACGTAGGATTCCCAGAATCAATTACTATGATAGCAGATGCTATAGGATGGAAATTAAGTGATGAAATTAAATTAGATAGAGCACCAATTATTTCATCAGTATATAGAAAAGCTCCATATGCAGAAGTGCAACCAGGAGATGTAGCAGGATGTAACATGAAGGGCTTTGGCTATGTAGATGGTGAATTAAAAATTGAAATGCTTCACCCACAACAAGTAGAACCACAATTAGAAGGAGGTACTACTGGAGATTATATAGATATTAAAGGTACACCGAATATTAGCATGAAGATTACTCCTGAAGTACCTGGTGGTATAGGGACTATAGCTATGACAGTTAACATGATTCCAAATGTAATCAACGCAAGACCGGGCTTAAAGACAATGATAGATCTACCAGTTCCAAGAGCTATCATGGGAGATATGAGAGAGCTTATAGAAGAGTAAGACACGGGGACGTTTCTCCTGTCTTTTCTGTAAAACTAATAAAGATAGTAATTTATCATATAGAAGCTATTGTGAATTGTGGGTGAATCTGATTTTTGTTTCTCATTCACAATTCACAATTTACAATTCAAAATTGGCGAAAGCCTGGGAGGGATATAAATGGATGCAAAACGTGGTGATTGGGTAAGAATTCATAATATTGTATTAGAAGTAGGGCAAAGAGCAACAAGTATTCCAGAAGATACACAAAATGTACCACTAGAAATGTGGGTTAAGGGCTTTTTATTAGACGAAAGTGCAAATATCGGTGATAAAGTAAAGATAGAAACTTATATTGGAAGAACAGTAGAAGGGGATTTATTAGAGGTAAATCCATATTATAAACATGACTTTGGAAAATGTGTTCCCGAACTTTTATATATAGGACGTCAAGCAAGAGAATTATTAGCAAAGGATGGTGAATAATAATGACTAGAGATATGAGCTATGAAGCTGTTATGGCAAGAAGACCAGAAATAATGAAAAAAGCAGTTGGTATAGATTATGAAATATTTGAATCAGGTAATATAGCTTTTGATTATGAAAAAATGATGAGAGAAACTGGTTATAGTCTACAAGAAATTGAAGAAATTCAAGGAAGAACAGGAGTAGGTAATACACCAGTACTTGAACTTAGAAATTTAACAAAGTTAGCAAGAAAATTTGCACCAAAAGGAAAAGGCGCAAGAATATTTGTTAAAGATGAAGCTAGCAATCCTTCAGGAAGTTTTAAAGCAAGGAGAGCAGCTACAGCATGTTATCATGCAAAAAAATTAGGATATAAAGGTGTTATAGCTGCTACATCAGGTAATTATGGTGCGGCAGTAGCATCTCAGGCAGCAATGCAAGGTTTAAAATGTATTATTGTTCAAGAATGTTATGATTCTAGAGGAGTAGGTCAACCAGAGATAATCGAAAAAGCTAGGGCTTGTGAAGCGTATGGCGCGGAAGTAGTTCAGCTTACTGTAGGACCAGAGCTATTCTATACATTCCTAGTATTATTAGAAGAAACTGGTTATTTTAATGCTTCTTTATATTCTCCATTTGGTATAGCTGGAGTTGAGACTTTAGGATATGAATTATCAATGGAATTTAGAGAAAGAGAAGGAAAAGATCCAGATGTAGTAGTTGTTACAAATGCAGGTGGAGGGAACTTAACTGGTACTGCTAGAGGTTTGATTAAGGCAGGAGCAACACATACTCAAATTATTGGTGCAAGTGTTAGCTTACAAGGACTTCATATGGCTTCAGATACACAGTTTAATAAAAAATCATTTACAACAGGACATACAGGATTCGGTATACCCTTTGCTACTTGGCCAGATAGATCTGACGTTCCAAGATCAGCTGCTAGACCTTTAAGATATATTGATAGATATGTTACCATGAATCAAGGTACAGTATTCTATATGACAGAGCTAATGGCTCAATTAGAAGGACTTGAAAGAGGACCTGCAGGAAATACTGCTTTATCAGCTGCATTTAAATTAGCTCAGGAGTTAGATGAGGACCAGATAATAGTAGTACAAGAAACTGAATATACGGGAGCTGGTAAACATATTAACCCGCAACTTACTTTTGCTAAGGAAAACGGCATAGAAATCATAATTGGAGATCCATCTGATGAAGTTCCTGGAAAGAATATCATACTTCCAAAGGATCCATCCTATATTAAATTAGAAGAATTAGATTTAAACAAAACTAGAAAATCTTATATAAGAAATGCAGTAGATCATGTTAAAGCTACGAAAGCAACTAAAGAAGATTTAGAATTCCTTGCTGAAGATACTAAATCAAATATTGAATTTGTTAAGAGTGTATTAGACGAATTAGGAATAAGCTATTAATTAGGAGGCTAGAAAATGAGTAGAACAGATGATTTTCAAGAAAGAAGAAAACATTTGGCTAATTTAACTGAAGAAGAATTAGAAGCTAGGTTCTGGGAATTAGCTGGAAAAATCGTTGATCCAATAGTTGATTTAGCTAGAAAAAATACATCTCCATCCATTGAAAGATCAGTACTACTAAGAATGGGTTTTTCAAGTGTAGAAGCTAAAGCTATTGTAGATGGAGCAATTGATAGAGGAATCATAGGCAAAGGTGCTGGACATATAGTTTATAAATTAGCTAAGGAAAGAAATATGGAAATAAGAGAAGCAGGACTTAAATTAGTAGAAGGTCAAATGTGGGATGATGTAGTAGCTTTATTTAAAGGAGGTGCCAACTAATGGAGTTGAAACCAAATCAAAAGTTAGATATAGAATATATTTTAAAGGATATTGATAAATATAGACCTAGAAGAAGAGGTTGGCATTGGAGAGATGGGGCAGGAGAAAATAGACAAATTGGTAAATTTGAATACTACGATACCTCTGAATCCTTAAAGATGAGTCAACCACTACCAGCAGCAAAATACTTTGATAATATAGATCCACAGCCAAAAGCTGTAATCACAACTGAAATCGCTTCAGGTAGGTTTGAAGATGATATAAGACGTATGAGAATGGCTGCGTGGCATGGTGCAGACCATATAATGGTTATTAGAACTGCAGGACAATCTCACTTTGAAAGTCTTATAGAAGGAACTCCACAAGGAGTAGGTGGAATTCCTATTTCAAGAAAACAAGTTAGAGCTCAAAGAAAAGCTTTAGATTTTATAGAGGATGAAGTAGGTAGACCAATTAATTACCACTCATATGTATCTGGTGTAGCAGGTCCAGAGATTGCAGTAATGTTTGCAGAAGAAGGAGTAAATGGAGCGCACCAAGACCCTCAATATAATGTTCTTTATAGAAATATTAATATGATCAGATCCTTCGTTGATGCAGCAGAGGCTAAGAGAGTTATGGCTTGGGCAGATATTGCACAAATAGACGGAGCTCACAACGCTAATGCTACAGCAAGAGAAGCTTGGAAGGTAATGCCTGAGCTTATGGTACAACATGCTATAAACTCAATATTCTCCGTAAAAGTTGGAATGAAGAAAGAAAATATCTGTCTTTCAACTGTACCACCAACAGCACCTCCGGCACCATGTATGAGACTGGATTTACCTTATGCTGTTGCTTTAAGAGAATTCTTTAGAGAATATAAGATGAGAGCACAAATGAATACAAAATACATGGAATCTTCTCCTAGAGAAGCAACTGTAACTCATGTGCTTAACTTACTTATTTCTCAATTAACTAGAGCAGATATCCAATCAACAATTACTCCTGATGAAGGAAGAAACGTACCATGGCATATATATAATATTGAGGCAGTAGATACAGCTAAACAAGCCTTTGCAGGTATGGATGGACTTGGAGCAATGGTTGAAATCAAGAGAGATAAGGGCGAGTTAGCAGATAAGGTTAGAGAACTAAAAGAAAGAGCTATCTTATTCATGGAGGAAATCATCGAAGTTGGTGGATACTTTAATGCAGTAGAAGCTGGATTCTTTGTAGACTCTGGATATTATCCAGAAAGAAATGGTGATGGTATAGTTAGAAAATCTGAGGCTGGAGTAGGAGAAGGAACAGTATACGAGAGAGATGCTGATTATATGGCTCCTGTAACTGCGCATTTTGGATATAATAACGTAGCTCAATATGATGAGAGCTTAGTAGAAAATCCAGCTGCCTTAATAGGTGGGGGAACATTTGAAGATCCATCTAAGATTATATTTATAGATGAATTAGATGAAAATGACAATGTTAATGTAAGATTAGAAGAAGTAAAAGAACTTAGAACTACATCTAAGATTAAGCCAGAAATGGAATGGCTTGGTGATGGTATAGTTTTACAAACATTATTCTTACCAACTGATGAAAGAACTGCAGAATTTGCTGCAATTGAAATAGGTAAGAAAATGGGGTTAGAAGATGTAGAAGTAATTCACAAAGAAATCATGCAAGAAGCTGAAGGAACTCGTATAGAGTTAAAAGGTAGAGTTGCATTTACTATAGATACCAAAGATTTAGTTATACCTCCAAAACCAAAGATATTAACTGAAGAAGAGATCCGTGAAGATATTAAAGCTAAGCCAATGAAGATTGTAGCAGCAACTGTTGGCGAAGATGAACACTCCGTAGGTATTCGTGAAATCATAGATATCAAACATGGTGGAATAGAAAAATATGGTATTGAATGTCATATTCTAGGTACATCAGTGCCAGTTGAAAAATTAGTTGATGCAGCTATTGAGTTAAACGCTGATGCGATTCTTTCATCAACAATAATTTCACATGATGATATTCACTACAAGAACATGAAGAAATTACATGATCTATGTATAGAAAAAGGAATAAGAGATAAGATCATCCTTATAGCAGGTGGAACTCAAGTATCTAATGAACTTGCAGTAGAGTCAGGTATGGATGCAGGATTTGGTAGAGGTACAAAAGGAGCCCACGTTGCTACATTCCTAGTTGAAAAGAGAAGAGAGATGAGCAATGAAAATTGATTTATTAGTTGCAGAAATAGGTAGTACAACAACTGTAGTTAATGCATTTAATGATTTAGATACCTGCCCAGTATTTATTGGGCAGGGTCAATCTGCTACAACTGTATTAGAAGGTGATGTTAATATTGGCCTAAAAGGGGCAATAGAAGACTTAGCAAAAAAACTTTCTGTAGAGTCCATTGACTATAAGGAGCTAATAGCTACTAGTTCTGCAGCGGGTGGTCTTAGGATGACGGTTCATGGTTTAGTATATGACATGACTGTTAAGGCCGCTAAGGAAGCAGCACTCGGTGCTGGAGCCAATATTAAATTCATTACAGCTGGCAAACTCAGAAGATCTGATCTAAGAAAGATTGAAGAAATAAAACCTAATATTATCCTAATTGCAGGTGGAGTAGATTATGGTGAAAGAGATACAGCTCTTCATAATGCAGAACTTATTGCAGATATGAATTTAAATATTCCAGTTATATATGCAGGAAATATTGAAAATCATGAAGATGTAAAGGAAGCCTTTCACGGCAAACAAACTGAGCTTTATATAGTTGACAATGTATATCCAAAAATTGATGAACTAAATGTGGAGCCTACGAGAAAGGTAATTCAAGAAGTATTTGAAAAACATATAATTCATGCACCAGGTATGGAACATGTAAGGGAAATGGTAACAGGTCCTATAATGCCAACGCCAGGTGCTGTAATGGCGGCTTCTCAACTTCTATATGATGACATTGGAGATTTAGTAACTGTTGACGTAGGAGGAGCTACAACGGATGTTCATTCAGTTACAGAAGATAGTGATGAGATATCAAGAATATTAATAAATCCAGAACCTAAAGCTAAGAGAACTGTAGAAGGTGATCTTGGAGTTTATGTAAGTATGAAGAATGTAGTAGAGATGGTAGGAAAAGAGGAGCTAGCAAAGGAACTACAAATTACAATGGAAGAGCTTGAAGATTTAATAGAAAATCATAAACCAATTCCAGAAACAGATTTAGAAAAACAATTTGTAGAAAAACTTACTCTACATGCAACTATTACAGCAGTGAGAAGACATGCAGGAGTCCTTAAACATCTATATGGTCCATCTGGTAAGAAGACTATTGCCGAAGGTAAAGATTTAACTCGGGTGAAATATATAATAGGTACAGGTGGCGCTTTAACGAGACTACCTAATAGAAAATCAATACTACATCAAATTTCACTTTCTAATAAGGGAAATGATTTATTACCACATACTGAAGCCGAAATCTTAATAGATAATCACTATATAATGGCTTCCCTTGGAGTAATGGCTAAAAAATATCCAGAAGAAGCGTTGAGGCTTTTAGAAAATAGTCTTAAGGAGGAATAATAGATGAGTTATCCCAAGATGACAATTAATTTAGAAACTATAAAAAACAATGTAAAGACAGTAGTTAAACTATGCAATGACCGAGGGATAAAAGTAGCAGGAGTAACTAAAGTCTTTTGCGGAAATCCAGCAATTGCTAAGGCATATATAGATGGTGGGGTATCTTATCTAGCTGATTCTAGAATCGAAAATCTAATAAAACTAAAGGATTTGAGTTTGCCTAAAATAATGCTTAGATTGCCTATGAAATCTGAGGCAGAGAAAATAGTAGATTATGCCGATATTTCACTTAACTCAGAGCTAACTACAATAAGAGCAATATCAGAAGCAGCCTTAAATAAAGGGAAAGTTCACAAGATTATTTTGATGGTAGATTTGGGAGATTTAAGAGAAGGATTCTACGAAGAGGAAGATTTATTAGATGCAGTTGAAAAGATAGTTGAATTAAAGGGAGTTAAAATTATAGGTTTAGGCACAAATCTAACATGTTATGGTGGCGTAATACCAACTAAAGAGATTTTAGATAGACTTGGAAGACTAGGGAATGAAATAGAAGAAAAATATAATATAGAATTAGAGATACTATCTGGAGGAAACTCAAGTACAGTGCATCTATTGGAGAATCATGAAATTGATAGATTAAGTAATTTGAGATTAGGAGAGTCTCTAGTTCTTGGAACAGAATCATCATATGGAGAGCAAATAGAAGGCACAAGAAATGATGCTTTTAAACTTCAAGTGGAAGTTATTGAAGTAAAAGAAAAACCTTCACTACCTACTGGGAAAATAGGTAGAGATGCCTTTGGAAATATACCAACCTTCACAGATAGGGGAGTTCGTAAAAGAATTCTCTGTGCAGTAGGGAAGCAAGATGTTGATTTTGGGACTATGCATCCGATGGATGAAGATATAATAATCCTAGGGGGTAGCTCGGATCATCTTATATTAGATGGATCAGATAGTAAGATAGACTATAAAGTAGGAGATATAATCGAATTTAGATTGTCCTATGTTAGTATGCTAAGGGGAATGACATCTGAATATATTGAAAAAGAATTAATATAATAAAATAAAAAAATAAGTTCAGTTTTGAAACAAACATCAAAAACTGAACTTATTTTTTTATTTCGAAAAAGAATAAGAAATATTTGAAATATTTTAAAAATTTTTTCGAAAAAAGAAGGATTTTTTAAATTTATGTAGAATATTATATATAATGTCAATTAGATAAACATATGTCAGTATAATGGACAAAACTTAAGGAGGATAAAATGAAAGATAATTATTCATCAATAGATAAAGCATTCATGATTTTAGAAAGTTTAACAACTTTACCTTATGAAAAATCGGCATTAGAGATAAGTGAAGAAGTAAAAATGAATAGGAGTACAGTCCATAGAATTTTGAATATTTTAATAGATAATAAAGTAGTACATCAAAGTCCGAATTCTAAAAAGTATTCCATAGGACCTAGAGCATATCAAATTGGAACTACTTATATGTATAATCAAACTAATATGGAACAAATAAAGATGATATTAGAGAATTTGGCTAAAGAAATAAAGCAATCCGTTGGATATGCCATTTCATTTGAAGATAGAATACTAAGTTTATTTGAATTAGAAAGCTATCAACCAGTTCAGATAGGCTTTAAGGTTGGAACTTATTATCCAATACATTGTGGTGCTTATGGAAAATGTATAATGGCATATTATGAACCCTATGAGAAATTAGAAGAAATCGTTTATTCAAGTAATTTGGAACAAAAGGGGCCAAATACTATAACGGATCCAAAGCGACTATTAGAAGAATATTCAACTATTAGAGAACAAGGATTTGCATTAAGTGATGAAGAGAATATGAAGGGGTTGGTTGGTATAGGTGTTCCAGTTAGAAATTTTAGCAATAAAGTTATAGCATGCATTGCAGTTAAATATATAAAAGGTAATATAAGTGATGTAGAAAGAAATGTCATAATAGAAAGGCTAAAAGTTTATGCAGATAAAATAAGTAAATTAAATATATAGAGGAGGGAGGAAAGCAAATCAGCATTATCTTATTGAATTGTAGTAAAAAATATTATTTTAGAAATGAGGGGGATTTATTATGGTAGAAAGTGCAAAGAGGAAGAGGTTTAAAGTGCCGCACACTTATGTAATTCTTTTTTCAGTAATCATCATTATGTCAATATTGACATATGTAATCCCAGCTGGTGAATTTGACAGAGTAAAGGACCCGAATACAGGAAGAACTGTTGTAGATTCAAGTTCTTTTCATAATGTTGAGCAAAATCCAATCAAGCCTTTCGATTTAGTTAAAGCTGTACCGAAAGGAATGGAAGCAGCATCGCAAATAATATTTTTTATATTTATAGTAGGAGGAGCTTTTCAAATAATAACTGCAACAGGAACTATAGAGGCCGGTATAGGAAGTTTGGCCAAAAAATTAGATGGTAAAGAAAATCTAATGATCCCTATATTTATGCTTATATTTGGACTAGGTGGAGCAACTTTTGGAATGGCTGAAGAGACCATAGTATTCGTACCGATTGGTATAGCCCTAGCTAGAGCCTTAGGATTTGATGCCATCACAGGAACGGCGATGATAACTTTGGGAGCAGCTTGTGGATTTAACTCAGGATTTATGAATCCATTTACTATAGGAGTGGCTCAAGGTATATCCGAGTTACCATTATTCTCTGGAATTGTTATGAGGCTAATTATATTTGTAGTGTTACTTATAATTGCTGCCATATACCTTATTAGATATGCAGAAAAAGTTAAGAACGATCCTACCAAAAGTATAGTATCCCAATTAGAAGTAGAGGAAAAAGATAAAAAAATAGATTTATCTAGTGTGCCACCTATGGATATAAAACACAAAATTATACTGTTAATAGTTATATTGGGGTTTGCAGTTATAATTACAGGTGTGTTTAATTATGATTGGTATATAGTTGAAATTGGATCTACATTCTTAACTATTGGTATCATTAGTGGGTTAATAGGAGGATTGGGACCTAGTAAAATTGCAGGAGAATTTGTTGTAGGTGCAAAGTCTATAGCTTTTGGAGCTTTAGTAGTAGGGGTTGCACGTGGTATTTTAATCGTTATGACTGATGGTTTAATTATTGATAGTATAGTATATGGTTTAGCGAATACTATTAAAATGTTACCTAAATCATTATCTGTTATTGGTATGTATTTAGTTCAAGTAGTAATTAACTTCTTTATTCCATCAGGTAGTGGTCAAGCAGCAGCTACTATGCCTATTATGATTCCTTTAGCAGATATATTAGGTATTACAAGGCAAACTGCAGTTATGGCATTCCAATTTGGTGATGGTTTTACTAACTCAATAATTCCCACATCTGCTGCGTTGATGGGATATTTATCTATGGGTAATATTCCATATGAAAAATGGTTTAAGTTCATATGGCCTTTAATGTTAATCTGGATTGGTACTGGTATGGTATTTCTAATAATAGCCAATGCCATAGCCTATGGACCGTTTTAGCGTAAAGATTGGAGGTACTAATATTGATAGATTATAGTAAATATTTTTCACAGGAAGAAGTAGTAAAACTAACTCAGGAATTAGTAAGAATACCTAGTCATAAAGATGTGGAAAATCGTGAAAAAGAAGTTGCAGAATATATTTATAAATTTTGTAAAGAAAATGGTTTAGAAGTAGAGTATCAAGAAGTAGATTGCCCTAGAAAGAATGTTATAGTTTATCTAAAGGGTGACGGAACTGGTAAAACTCTTATGCTCAATGGACATATGGATACGGTACCGCCCTATAATATGATAATAGACCCTTATGGAGGAGAAGTAAAAGATGGATTTGTCTGGGGTAGAGGAACTTCAGATATGAAAGGCCCTATAGCCTCTATGCTTATAGCTATGTTGGCAATTAAAAGGGCTAAAAGGAATATGAAAGGTAATATAATTTTCACAGGGGTCTTAGGGGAAGAAGAGCAAAGTGAGGGTGCAGAAGCATTAGTAAAATCAAATATTAGCGCCGATGGAGCTATAGTCGGAGAGCCCTCTAATTATGAATATGCAATTGGTCATAGAGGATTAGAATGGATTGAGATAAAAGTTAAGGGGAAGGCGGCTCATGGAGGAGTACCTCATTTAGGTATAAATGCAATTTCTAAGGCAGCAAAGCTAATTTTAAAAATTGAAGAAAATCTAATGCCGAAATTAGCAGAAAGAAATAATGAATATATGGGACCTTCAGTAATGAATTTTGGAAGAATTGAAGGGGGGAGTCAACCAAGTACAGTAGCAGATTGGTGTTCTATTAAGATCGATAGAAGATATATTCCTGGAGAAAGCGTTGAATCTGTATTTAAAGAACTTGAAGAAATAGTTATGGAATTAAAAAAAGAAGATCCTGATTTTGATGCGGAAATAATTAGGATGGATAACAACTTTTTAACCTTAGATCATCTATATTTAATGACACCCCCAGAAGATCCTATAGTAATTGCAACTAAGAATGCTTTAAGTCATGTAATTAATCATGAACCACAAATAACTAGAAGAAGAGGATGGACAGATGCAGCTTTATTATCCAATTTTGGAAATATTCCAACTGTAATTACAGGACCAGGAGATATAGCCTATTCTCATACAAAGGATGAAAGAGTTTCTATTAAACATCTAGTAGACTATGTAGACATCTATTGTAAAATTGCTGAGGAGTTCTGTGAAATACAATGATTTGCAAATATTATAGGCAGAATTAATCTTCTGCCTATAATATATTAGGGGGCTAGTGAATTATGAAAGATAGAATAAAAGGTAATCATCTAATAGAAAAGATTGTAAATCCTGAGGAAGCTTCCCGTCTTATAAAGAATGGAATGACCATAGGAACCAGTGGTTTTACACCCTCAGGCTATCCAAAGGAGGTTCCTTTGGCTTTATCTAGAAGATTAGATAAATATGGAGAAAAACTATCTATAACTCTAATAACTGGGGCTTCTGTAGGAGAAGAGTTAGATGGAGAGTTTGCTAAGAGAGGAATAATAACTAAGAGAATACCTTATCAGACCAATGATCATTGTAGAAATAGTATAAATAATGGAGATATTGATTTTATTGATATTCATTTGAGCCAATTATCTCAATACATTAATTATGGGTTTTTAGGTAAAATGGATTTAGGTATAGTAGAAGCTATTGAAATTTCAGAAGAAGGATATATTATTCCTTCTACTTCTGTGGGAATTACTCCTACTATAATCGATAAAGCAGAAGAGCTAATAGTAGAAATAAATACTAGTCAGCCTAAAGAATTAAAGGGTATTCACGATATATATAAGGTGAATAATCCACCTAACAGAGAACATATACCTATTTTAAAAGCTTCCGATAGAATTGGGATGAATTTTATTCCATTAAACATAAGTAAGGTAAAGGCTATAGTCATTACTGATAAAAAAGATGATGTCAGACCTTTTGCAACTATAAGTGAAAATAATTTAAAAATGGCAGAATTGTTGATAGGGTTTATAGATGAAGAGATCAGAAAAAAGAGATTACCTAAAGAATTATTGCCTATACAATCAGGAGTAGGCTCTGTTGCTAATGCTGTATTATCAGGATTTAAAAACACAGATTTTGAAAACTTAAACTTTTACACAGAGGTTATTCAGGATTCAATGTTAGATCTAATTGATTGTGGTAAAGTTAATATAGCTTCTGGTACAGCCATAACACCTTCACCAAAGGGACTGGAAAAGTTCTATAGAGATATAGATAAATATAAGGAGAAAATCGTTCTCCGTCCACAAGAGATAAGTAATAATCCCGAAGTAATTAGAAGATTAGGAGTAATAGCTTTAAATACAGCAATTGAAGCTGATATATATGGTAATGTGAACTCAACACATATAATGGGAAAGAAAATAATGAATGGAATAGGCGGCTCAGGAGATTTTGCTCGAAACTCTTATATATCTATTTTCTTTACTGAATCTACAGCAAAAAATGGGAATATTTCTTCTATTGTTCCCTTTGTTTCTCATGTTGATCACACTGAACATGATGTAGATATTATAATAACCGAAGAGGGATTAGCTGACTTAAGAGGGTTATCTCCAAAGGAAAGAGCTTTATCTATAATAAACAATTGTAGCAACCGATATTATAGACCTATGCTTATGGATTATTATAAGATGATTACAAATAAAAGTATTTCTCATACGCCACAAATTCTCAGAAACGCTTTTTCTTGGCATGAAAAGTTTGAGTTAGAAGGTACGATGAGAATATTTTAGTAAGTAATAGGGGGAGAGTATATGTATGATCTAATTATTAAAAATGGTTCATTAGTAAATTTTGAGGAAAATAAATTAATTGTTATGGATATAGGTATAAAAGAAAATAAAATTGTAGCTATAGAAAAATGTCTTGATAATAGTAAAAAGATAATAGATGCGAAAGATAAAATAGTGTCACCTGGATTTGTTGACCTTCATATGCATGAAGAGATAATTGGTAATAGTTCAGGTGGAGATGATTATGATATTTCTAACAAAATGCTTAAGATGGGGGTTACGACTTGCGTAGGTGGAAATTGTGGTAATAATAGACAGACAGTAGAAGAGTTCTTCGACTTTATAGATAAAAATGGCTCTCCCGTAAATTATATGCTTTTTACTGGTCATAATTTTTATAGAAATCAACTAGATATAGATAGATATAGAGAGGCCACAGAAGAAGAGATACAATTAATGTCAGACTTTATAATAGAAGATATAGAAAAAAATGGAGCTATAGGATTATCCTTCGGCATAGAGTATTCTCCAGGAGTATCTTTTCATGAGATTTTAGAACTTTGTAACAGTATAAAAAAATATGATGTTTTACTATCGGCACACTACAGAGCAGATGCAGGAAAAGGTATAGAATCAGTAAAAGAGTTAATAAGGATTTCAGAACTAACAGGTCTGCCAATGCAGATTTCTCATATAGGAAGCTGTACTGCAATGGGGCAGATGAGAGAATCCTTAGATATTATAAAAGAGGCTATAGCTAGAGGTACGGATATAAAAGTTGATTGTTATCCGTATGACGCTTTTAGTACCTATATAGGAAGTTCAGTTTTTGATGATGGTTGTTTTGAAAACTGGAATAAGAGTTATGATTCAATACTCCTAACAGAAGAACCATATAAAAATGTAAGATGTGATGAAGAAATATTTAATAAAGTTAGAAGGGAATATCCAAAAATGTTGGCAGTTGCCTTTGTAATGAATGAAGATGAAATAATAGAGGCTTTAAAGGAATCCTTTGTTTATGTGGCTAGTGATGGTATATTGAATAAAGGACAAGGACATCCAAGAGCTTCCGGGACATTCCCCAAAGTGATTGGAAGATATGTAAGAGAAGAAAGCAAACTAGAACTTATGGATCAATTGAAGAAAATGACAAAGTTACCTGCTGAAAGATTGAAACTTAAGGAAAAAGGTGAACTTAAAGTGGGAATGGATGCAGATATTGTTATTTTCGATTATGATAAAATCATAGATTGTGCAACTTTCAGTGATCAAACAAGGGAGCCATTAGGAATAGAATATGTTCTAATTTCTGGCAAAATAGCCTTAGAGAAAGGTAAGATAGTAGAAAACAGACTTGGTAAAGCTATTAAAAGGATTCAAAATAAATCTAGGGGGGATTAATATGTTGGCAGCGATAAATAATATAACTAGCAATATATTAGATGATTTAAAAGAATTAAATCAATATATCTACAATAATCCAGAACTAGGATATGAGGAGTTCAAATCTTCTAAAGCTCATATAGATGTATTGAAAAAATATGGATTTCATGTAGAAGAACGATATCTAGGAATAAAAACAGCATTTAAAGCTTATTATGAAAGTGAAATCCAAGGGCCCACCATATGTTATTTAGCAGAATATGATGCTTTACCAGGAATAGGACATGGGTGTGGACATAATTTACTTGGTACTACTAACACTGGAGCAGCTATAGTATTGAAACATTTATTAGATGAGATTGGAGGAAAGGTAGTAGTTCTTGGAACTCCAGCGGAAGAAACTAGTGGTGCCAAGGTTATTATGGTAGAAAAAGGTGCTTTTAAGGATATTGATATAGCTATGTTAGCACATCCAGCACCAGAATATAACAAAAGCGGTACATCTTTAGCCCTTGAGCCAATCCAATTTACATTTAAAGGTAAAGTATCTCATGCTGCCTCAGATCCTGAAAAAGGGATTAATGCATTAGATGCAGTTATAATGACATTTAATAGCATAAATGCCCTAAGAGAACATATATTACCTTCAGCTAGAATGCATGGAGTTATAACTGATGGTGGTAAAGCTGCTAATATAGTTCCAGATCTAGCTACTGCCCAATTTTATGTAAGAGCTAGCACCAAAGCTTATTTACAAGAATTAACTGAAAAAGTTAAAAATTGTGCTAGAGGGGCTGCATTAGCTACTGGTACTACACTAGAAATATCTAATTATGAATTTATATATGATGATTTAGTGACTAATGAAAGTTTATCAAATGTATTTATTGAAAATTTAAAAATACAAGGAGTAGAAAATCCTGATAAAGTAAAATTATCCTTTGGATCTTTAGATATGGGAAATGTAAGTCATGTTTGTCCTTCGATCCATCCATACTTTGGTATATATGGAGATGAAAGTATAGCAGCACATACAGAGGAATTTAGAGACGCTACCTTAACAGAAAAGGCATATGAAAATATGGTTATTACAATTAATGCTTTAGTAAAAACAGGAGTTGAAGTTATTAAAGATAATGACTTACTGAATAAAATTAAACAAGAATTTTACGATTATAAGAAATAAAAAACGAATTCACTTTTTGGAAGCAAATACCAAAGGGTGAATTCGTTTTTTATTTTAAAAATTTGATTAATTTTGTTATCTGATATATTATAATAAACATATAACTAAAATTAATTAGGTGATAATATGGATTTATTTACTTTAAATATGGAAGAAAAACTTAAAAGAAATGCTCCCTTAGCTGATAGGATGAGACCAGAAAATATAAATGAATTTGTTGGCCAAGATCATTTATTAGGTGAAGGGAAGTTCTTAAATAGGGCAATAAAGGCTGATAGAATTACTTCAATGATATTTTTTGGACCTCCAGGCACTGGTAAGACTACATTAGCCATGATAATAGCCAATAGTACAAATATGTGCTTTGAAAAATTATCAGCTGTAACCTCTGGAGTGAAGGATATTAGAGAAGTAATGGACAGGGCAGAAGACAATTTAAAACTATATAATAAAAGAACTATTCTTTTTATTGATGAAATACATAGATTTAATAAATCTCAGCAAGATGCCTTGCTTCCATTCGTAGAGAGAGGAATAATCATTTTAATAGGTGCTACAACAGAAAACCCTTATTTTGAGGTAAATAAAGCTTTATTATCAAGAGTGATGGTTTTGAAGTTAGAATCCTTAACTAAGGAAAGTTTGAGGAAACTTATAAGAAACGCCTTATTAAATAAAAAAAAGGGGTTGGGTGAGTATGAAGTAAATATAACTGAAGAGGCCATAGATTATTTAATAACAATTGCTGATGGAGATGGAAGGACTATACTTAATTCACTAGAAATAGGGGTACTATCTACACCAAAGGATGAGAATGGAATAATTCAAGTAGATCTAGAGTCCATAAAATCCTCTATTCAAATTAAGACTGCAAGATATGATAAGGACGGAGATGAGCATTATGACACTATTTCTGCTTTTATTAAAAGTATGAGAGGAAGCGATCCAGATGCTACTCTATATTGGTTAGCAAAGATGATTAATGCAGGAGAAGATCCTAAGTTTATTGCTAGACGAATAATCATATGTGCATCAGAGGATGTAGGAAATGCTGACCCAAATGCACTAAATGTTGCAGTTTCAGCCTTTAATGCAGTAAATGTAATAGGTATGCCTGAAGGAAGAATACCACTAGCTCAAGCAGCAGTATATATAGCTACAGCTCCGAAGAGTAATGCAGCTTATATAGGTATTGATAGAGCCTTAGAAGACATAAGATCTAAAGAAATAGGAAAAGTGCCAACACATCTGAAAGACGGACATTATCCTGGAGCAAGAAACTTAGGTCATGGAATAGGATATAAATACCCTCATGACTATGAGGGGGCTTATGTACCACAGCAATATCTACCTAGTGAGTTTGCTAGCAAAAAATATTATGAGCCTACAGAAAATGGATATGAAAAGGAAATAAAGAAACGGTTATTAACTAAGCATGAGAAATCTAAAAATTAAATATAAGCTTTTGAATCGATAAATATTATATTGATGGGTGATAATATGTTTGAGCAATATGATTCTAAAAATGTAGTTATAGTTAATAGCAAAGGTGAAATCATTTATTTTACCTCAGATAATTTACCTATATATGATTTATTATTGGAAAATACAATGGGAAGAAAGATTACTTCTCTTTATAAAAATTTAGATAATGATAATAGTTCTATGATTGCTGCTATAAAGACTGGAAAATCCTTTTTTAATTTAAAACAAGGGCTACAAACCCAAAGAGATAAACTGGTTTATCAGGTTGGCTCTACATATCCACTAATTGAAGATGGAAAGATAATTGGAGCTATAGAGTTTGCAGATATTATAGAAGAAAATATAAGTGGATATAGTAAGTTTTATAAACAAGAAATATCCTATAAAGAAAATGGGACATGTTATACAATTGATGATATAATCACAAGAAATCCTAGAATGTTAGAAATTAAAGAAAAAATTCGAAGGATATCAAGAACAGAATCAACAGTTTTGATTCAAGGTAATACTGGTACTGGAAAGGAATTAGTTGCTCATTCCATTCACAACTGTAGTAATAGAAGGCAAGGACCTTTTGTTTCTCAAAATTGTGGAGCCATACCAGAAAACTTATTAGAGGGTCTTCTCTTTGGTACTACTAAAGGTAGCTTTACTTCAGCAGAAGAAAAAGAAGGACTTTTTGAATTAGCTAAAGGGGGAACCTTGTTTTTAGACGAGATAAACTCTTTAAGTCCAGTATCACAAGTGAAACTTTTAAAAGCAATTGAAGAAAAGAGAATAAGAAGAATAGGTGGAGCCCAAGATATACCTCTTGATATAAGAATTATTGTAGCGATGAATGAAAGTCCTGAAGATCTTATAAAGACAGGTAGGATGAGAGAAGATTTATATTATAGACTTTCAGTGGTTCAAATTAATTTACCAGATTTAGTTAACAGAAAAGACGATATAGAACTTTTATCTAATTATTATATAGAAAGGTTTAACTGTGAGTTAGGATATAATGTCAGGTTAATTTCACAGGAATTACTTTCTATATTTCAGACGTACCATTGGCCTGGAAATATTAGGGAACTTAGAAATATAATAGAGGGTGGCTTTAATACTATTATAAGAAACGAGCTAACCATAAAGGATATACCAAAAAGAGTTCTGGAAAGTAAAAATACTAATGCAATAAAGATTTTAGAAGGTTCTGGCTATGATTTAAAATCATATTTAGAAAATCACGAAAAAAATATTATAATGGAGGCGTATAAGGCTCACCAAAACAACTTAAGTCTAACAGCTAAATCCTTAAAAATTTCAAAGCAATTATTAAAATATAAGCTAGATAAATATAGATTAACATAAAACTATTTATTAAATCCTATAATGCAATTATATAACGTAAAAGATATTTTACTGTAAAGGAAATTTTACTTTAAAATATCTTTTTTCTTTGATAAAAAAATATCAAAATATACTGAAAATTAGATTTATTCACAATTGACTTTATTTGGTATGGTTGGCATGAATTTTGCTTTATTAAAAGGTATAGAATAATATTACTAAAACTATTTAAAGGAGGAAAAACAATGGACTCATTTGTAAACTTTATTGTCACCATTTCCAATTGGATTTGGGGAACTCCAATGCTTGTTATTTTATTTGGTGGTGGATTAATCCTTAGTATCTCTTTAGGATTTTTCCAATTTAGGTATTTTGGTTACATCTGTAAAGAAACATTTGGAAAGATGCTTAAAAAACCTGAAAAAGGTGAGGGAACCGTATCACCATTCCAAGCTGCTACAGCTGCACTAGCTTCTACAATAGGTGCTTCTAATATTGTTGGTGTACCTGTTGCTATAGCTTTTGGTGGACCTGGTGCAGTATTTTGGATGTGGCTAACTGCTTTAATAGGTAGTGCTTCAAAATTTAGTGAGATTGTTCTAGGCATTAAGTATAGGGAAAAAAATGAACTTGGGGAATTCGTCGGTGGACCTCAATATTATCTAGATAAGGGTCTAAAAGCACCTTGGTTAGGTAAATTATTCGCTTTCTGTTTGATGCTTGAAATCGTTCCATCTGTAGCTACTCAAACAGTTTCAGTAGTACAAACGGCTAATACTCTTAATATTCCAAACTGGATTTCAGGAGCTGCTGTTGCTATTTTAGTTGGTATTGTTGTTTATGGTGGAATTAGAAGAATAGTTCAAGTTTCAGAAAGATTAGTTCCTTTTATGGCTGGGCTATATTTATTAGGTGCATTGGTAATTACTGTTATAAATATAGGTGAATTACCAGGAATTTTAGTTTTAATATTTAAACATGCATTTACTCCAGCAGCTGCTGTGGGTGGATTTGCTGGAGCGGCTATATCACAGGCCATTAGTCGTGGTGTTGCAAGGGGAACTTATTCAAACGAAGCAGGTATGGGTACTGCTCCAATAGCTCATGCTTCTGCAGTAACTGATCATCCAGTTCGTCAGGCGTTCTGGGGTATATTTGAAATAATAGTTGATACCTTAATGGTATGTTCTATGACAGCTATGGTTGTTTTAACAACAGGATTATGGAAGACTGTTCCTGCATCAGAAGCAGCTAGTATACCTGCTAGAGCTTTTCAAGGTTTGATGGGAAATACTCTCGGTGGAGGAGTTGTAACATTAAGTATTACATTATTTGTAATCTCAACGATTATAGTTATTGTATTCTATGGTGAGAAACAAGCTGAATATCTATTTGGAACAAAATTTGCACAAGTAATGAAATTCATCTACTTAGTGGCTATTTTCCTAGGGGCTTATGGTGGTATTGAGTTCTTATACAGCTTCTTAGATATACTATTAGCTTCTATTATTATTCCTAACATGATAGGATTAGTATTGATGAGAAAACAAGTTAAAGAATTAAAAGATGAATTCTTTAGTAACCCTGAATTTTATCCAGGAGCAAAAGGTCTAAACAGATAATAGCAGAATTTAGGAGGCAAAATATGAATAAGAAACTTGCAGCACGTATAGAAGAGATAGCAGTAGAATTAACTAATCAACTTAGTGTAGTTGAAACACTAGGGGAATTAGATTCAGTACAAAAGGTATATGATATTTTTTCAGAAATGGATTATTATAAAGAAAATCCTGAGCATTTAAGGTTTGTAGATGTGGTTGATGATAAGCTTGGCAGAAAATCTGTTTTAGCCATATTAAAGGGAAAGAAAGGAAATAGCAAGAAAACTGTATTGATGATAGGTCATACTGATACAGTTGGTATTTCTGACTATGGTAGTTTAAAAAAATATGCACATAAACCCTATGAGCTAACAGAAAAGTTTAAAGAAATAGCATCTACATTGCCAGAAGAGGTCAGGCGTGATTTAGAATCAGGAGATTATTTATTTGGTCGCGGACTTTTTGATATGAAAACTGGTGATGCTATTATAATAGCATTGATGGAGGAAATATCAAAGGATATTGAAAACTTTGAAGGCAATTTAATTTTTGCTGCTGTATGTGATGAAGAAGGGAATTCAGGTGGGATGCTATCTGTAATACCTGAGTTAACCAAGATACAAGAGCAAGAGGGTTTTGAATATCTGGCACTTCTAGATACAGATTATATGACATCTGAGTTTGAAGGAGACGAAAATAAATATGTTTATATAGGAACAGTAGGAAAACTAATGCCATCCTTTTATGTAGTAGGGAAAGAAACGCATGTTGGGGAGTCCTTTAAGGGAATAGACCCAAACCAAATAGCTTCTTCCATCACAAATAGAATCAATCTAAATGCTGATTTCTGTGATGTGGCTGAAGGTGAAGTATCGCTTCCGCCTATTACACTAAAACAAAGGGATTTAAAGCCAGAGTACTCAGTTCAAATAGCAAAAACAACTACTTTATTCTTTAACTACGCAACACACAAGAGTACTCCAGACGAGGTCCTAATAAAAATGAAGGATGCAGCTAAAGAAGCCTTCCAGTCAACTATTGATAATCTAAATATTCAATATGAAAGATTCTGTAAGTTAGCAGGAAGAGAGTACAAAAAGCTTCCTTGGGAAGCAAGGGTATTATCCTATGAGGAATTATATAATGCAGTAAAAGCTGAGATGGGAAATAAACTAGATGAAAGAATTGCAAAACTTACAGAGGAAATGCTAAAGAATGAATCCATTGATCAAAGAGATTTCTCTTTAAAGTTAGTAGAAGCGGTTCATGGACTATGGTCTGATAGGGAACCAGTAGTTATAGTATATTATACACCGCCATATTATCCTCATATTTATGTAGAAGGAAGTGCACCGAAAGAAAAGGCCTTACTTGATGCAGTAAAAGATGCCGTAAATACAACGGAATCAGATTATAAGCTAGTTTATAAAAAATTCTTCCCATATATTTCAGACCTAAGCTACGGAGCAGCACCGAAAGATCCAAAGATCATAGCAGCGCTAAAGGATAATATGCCTGGATTTGGCACTAAATATAATTTGCCATTGGAAGATATGCAAAAACTAGATTTACCAGTATTAGATATAGGAGCCTTTGGAAAAGATGCACATAAATTCACAGAAAGAATAGAAAAGAAATACTCATTTGAAGTAGCACCTGTATTAGTATATAAAACGATTATGAATCTATTAAATAACTAATAAGGCTAACTTAACATAAAAAATGCTTTTATAACAAAGAGCATTTTTTATGTAATCTTCCTAAGACAAGTGATAAAACTGTAAAAAATGGATATAATAAAGAAATAAAGTGAAAATTAGTTAAACTTATTGACAACAATGATTATAATAACTATAATAGTATAAAAGTAATAAACTTAGATGGGAAGAGTAGATATAAGATGTAGTCAAAGGGAGCCTATGATAGTGAGACATAGGTACGAAGCTTGTATTGAAGAACATCCCTGAGTTTCTAACCGAAATCCATAGGAAAGTAGACTTAGACGGAATCACACCGTTATATGTGAGACACATTAAGATGTGTGTTAAAGTGGCTATTAGCAATTAGGGTGGTACCACGGAAGTTAAGCTTTCGTCCTTTTAGGATGAAGGCTTTTTTTTATGACCTAACTTAGCGAACGATAGTGAGCTTTAGTAGGTCAAACGCAATGAGCACCAAATCTATACGAGCGTAGCGAGTAAATAGATTCGAGTTGCGAAACTGAGGGAAATGACCTAACTTAGCGAACGATAGGTCCTATCGGACACTACTGAATTATACCCTACGGGGTAGAGATAGGTTGTGAGCTTTAGTAGGTCAAACGCTGCGAAAATGAGAAAGGAGAATAAAAGATGAAGACTACAGTTAGAAGTATTTACAATGACACGGATAAATTTTTAAATCAAGAAATTCAACTGGAAGGTTGGATAAGAACATCAAGAAGTTCAAAGGCTTTTGGATTTATAGAATTAAATGATGGAACATTTTTTAAAAACATTCAAATAGTTTTTGAAGAGGGATTGGCTAATTTTAAAGAAGTAGAGAAACTTCCACTTAGCTCATCTATAATGGTAAAGGGTATATTAGTACCTACACCAGAAGCAAAACAACCCTTTGAAATAAAGGCAAGTGAAATCAAAATAGAGGGATATTCAACACCTGACTATCCATTACAAAAGAAAAGACATACTTTTGAATACATGAGAACTATTGCTCATCTAAGACCTAGAGCTAATACTTTCAATGCAGTATTTAGAGTAAGATCAGTACTTGCATATGCAATACACAAGTTTTTCCAAGAAAGAGGATTTGTATATGTTCATACACCAATAGTTACAGCATCAGATGCTGAGGGTGCAGGTGAAATGTTTAGGGTAACTACTTTAGATATGCACAATGTACCTATGAATGATAAAAAGGAAATAGACTTTTCTAAGGATTTCTTTGGTAAGGAAACTAGTTTAACAGTATCAGGCCAATTAGAGGCAGAAGCCTTTGCCCTTGCATATAAAGATGTATATACATTTGGACCAACTTTTAGAGCAGAAAACTCCAATACTGCTAGACATGCAGCAGAGTTCTGGATGATAGAGCCTGAGATTGCCTTTGCTGATATTAATGATGATATGCAATTGGCAGAAGATATGATGAAATATATAATAAAATATGTAATGGAAAATGCTAAAGAAGAAATGGAGTTTTTCAATAACTTTGTTGATAAGGGATTAATTGAAAGACTTGAAAATGTAGTTAATTCAGACTTTGGTAGAATCACCTATACTGAAGCTGTTGAACTATTACAAAAATCAGGTAAGGAATTCCAATACCCAGTGGAATGGGGAATAGATTTACAAACTGAGCATGAAAGATATATTTCAGAAGAAGTATTTAAAAGACCAGTATTTGTAGTAGATTATCCAAAAGAAATAAAAGCATTCTATATGAGATTAAACGAAGATGAAAAGACTGTAGCAGCAATGGATCTATTGGTTCCAGGAGTAGGAGAAATAATAGGTGGTAGCCAAAGAGAAGAAAGACTGGAAGTACTAGAGCAAAAAATAATAGACAATGGTATGGACCCAGAAGACTACTGGTGGTATTTAGAACTAAGAAAATTTGGTGGTACAAAACATGCAGGATTTGGTCTTGGATTTGAAAGGGCAGTTATGTATATAACAGGTATAACTAATATCAGAGATGTTATCCCATTCCCAAGAACAGTAAAATCAGCAGAATTTTAGTGAAATAGTAGTGCATATCTGCACTACTATTTTTAACAGGAATGTGAGGGATAATATGTGCACAGGTATAAAAATAAATTATAAAGATGGATGTGTCATGGGAAGGACAATGGATTTTGAAGCTCCTGTAGATTATAATGTAATCTATTTGCCAAGAGGCTATAATTTTTGTAATGATTTAATGGGTAATCAATTGTATTCAAAATATAAGACATTAGGTGTATGTTTTGGAAACCGTGATCCATTGAAGGATGGCGTAAATGAGCATGGATTAATAGGTATTACCAATGATTTTAAAGGATTTAATCTTTATGCTAATCAAGTAAAACCAGAAAAGATCAATATTTCCAGTTTAGATTACTTCACCTATGCACTTGCAAACTACAAATCGGCAGAGGAATTAGTTGAGGACTTACCAAATATTCATGTATCTACAAAAGATCATAGGGGACAAAATGTAATATCACCAGAATTCCATTTTATGTTTGCTGATTCTACTAAAAGGTGCATTGTTATTGAACCTAAAAGAAGCGAATTGATATGTTATGAAAATCCATATGATATAATGACTAATTCACCAGGTTTTGAGTCTCATGTTAAAAGACTAAATAAACTTATAGATTTAGATAATCTTAGTGATTTTAACTCCTCAAAAGACTTACCAGGAGGATACGACCCTGTTTCTAGGTTTATTAAAGCTTTTTATCTAACTAAAATGAATGCCAAGGCTAATAATTATAAGGAAGCCCTTTCTTATTCTTATAATATAATGGGTGCAATGGCTATGCCAAATGGATTTGTCAGAAATAGAAAGTATAACGAGACTACTTGTACTAGATATATTTGTTCTTATGATTCAAAAAACAGGCTATTAACTGTAAAATCTGATGCCAATCCAACAGTTTATCAATTAGGATTTGAAGATATAGAGGATGAGGATAAAAGGCAAGAGTTTTTCTTAAAAACAGATTTTATCGTGGAAAAGTTAAAATAGCTAAGCTTAAAGTTCCACTAAAAGACCACTCTCCATCTTATAATAAAACATAATATAAGCTTTATCTATAGAACTCTTTCAAAGGAGTTCTTTTCTATATATAAAAAGTTATATTGACAAATTGGTCTACAACATATAAACTGTAATCAACGTGGTCTACGAAATACAGACTGAAGGGAGTTGTTATTTATGACTAGCTATAGACTTACTGAAGCAGAGGAGAACTTAGCAAATATAATATGGGAGAATGAGCCTATTAAATCACCAGAATTAGTAAAAATTTGTGAAGAAAAGTTTAATTGGAAAAAATCTACTACTTATACAATGCTAAAGAGACTTGAAGAAAAGAGGGTATTTAAGAACAACAATAGTATGGTAGAATCCTTAGTTAAAAAAGAAGATTTTCATGGAGAACAAAGTAAAATATTTGTTGAAGAAAATTTTGATGGCTCCTTACCTAGATTTTTAGCAGCATTTACAAGGAGGAAAAAACTTAGCAACAAAGAAGTAGAAGAATTGCAGAGGCTGATAAATGAACATAGGGAGGAAATGTAATGGATAAATTGTTTTTGCAAATTATCAATATGAGTATTACTTCTAGTTATGTAATTTTATTTGTCATAGTAGCTCGATTGTTTTTGAAAAAAGCACCTAAAATATTTTCCTATGGGCTTTGGGGTATAGGATTTTTTAGATTAATATTTCCATTTTCTTTTGAAAGTATATTTAGTTTAATATCAATTAATACAAGGACCATACCTGAAAATATAGCATATACTCAGGTTCCAAAGATTGAAAGTGGTATTATGGCAATTGATGGCGCAGTAAATAGAGTATTACCTGCACCTGTTGTGGAAGCAAGTATAAACCCAATGCAAATCTGGATTGAGGTAGGTACTGTAGTATGGGTAGTGGGATTAGTTGTACTATTAATCTATAGCGTCCTTGCTACATTGAAACTTTCAAAGAGTATTAAATCAGCAATTTATCTTTATGAAAATATTTATGAAATAGATACAATAAAAACACCTTTTGTTTTTGGTTTGATAAGTCCAAAGATTTATCTACCAAATAATCTTTCTAAAACTGAAGAGCCCTATATTATAAAACACGAAGAAACTCACATTAGGAGAAAGGATCATATAATCAAGTTTGTAGCTTTTTTAGTAGTATCTATCCATTGGTTTAATCCCATAGTATGGATTGCGTTTTATTTAATGGGTGAAGATATGGAATTATCCTGTGATGAAGCTGTGATAAAGGAAATGGGCTATGGGATAAAAAAGGATTACTCCAACTCTTTATTATCATTATCAGTTGGAAAAAGAATAATAGGAGGATCTCCTATTGCCTTTGGTGAAGACAATACAAAGGGTAGAATTAAAAATATATTAAATTATAAAAAGCCTAAGTTTTGGGTTATAGTGGCAGCAGCTATTGTAATCATAGTACTAGCCATAGGATTATTGAGTAATCAACCTAAGGATGAAAATTCATATGTGATTAATGAAACCAATGAAAAAACGGATCTGGAAGATGTTGCATCAGATATGGAATATATGTTACTAAATAAACTTCCGCCTAAAAAAGGAACTGTAGTAGACCTAGCTTGGCAATATGTTGATAGTCAAATTGGTATTTATGAAAGTGCTGAGTATGGAGAAGTAAAATTTATAGATAAGGAAATAATCAAATTAGAAAAACTATCCACCTTTGATAATATACTTTCAACTCCAATTGAACTATGGGCCCTTGATTATAGATTGAAGCCTGAGCGTCCTGAAAAGATGGTAGTGGCAGGAGGCTTAGATATTGTTGACGGTTGGCTAATAGATAATGGTATCACTGGTAAACCGTATTTGACCTTTACCTATGAAAATGGGGGGTTAAAGCTTTTAGGTAATGCAAATGCCATTGAATTTGAGCTGGATTCCTTTGCTACCCAAGAAATTGCAATTCGCATTATGTTAGAGAACATGGGGATATTACCTAATGAGACCTATAAAGGAAACCATGTAATTATTAAATTTCCCTTATCCACAGGTGAGACTTGTCAACTATTATTATCTCAACCAGTGGTTCAAGGGGATAAAGGTATATGGGCAGTGGAAAGATGGATGGATGGGAATGGTAATATGTATCATGATATTCCGATTCACGATATAAGAATAGAAGAACATTATAAAAACTTGCAGAAACGATTTGATAATGGTGAAAATTTATTCTTAGATAACCCTATTGATGTAGCAATCCTCTATATAACTTTTAATTTAGGGCAGATTCAAGTTAAAGATACGGATTTAACAGTTATAAATCCAGCTACTATAGAAGAATTTTTAAATTCATCAGTACAAGAATATTATTTTGAACCAAATATCTCAGTAATTGAAGGTACATTAATTACAAGAATGCATTATGGCCCACCAGGATATGGTGAAAATCCCAATACTGATGAAAAAGAATATCCATTTATTTTACAGCTTGATAATCCAATAAAAGTCATTACAGGAGAAGATGATAATTTTAATTCAGATATATCTCATGCTTCAGAAATTCAATTAGTATTAAATCCAAATAAAGTGGATATAGAAAGTGTAAAGCAATATAAAAATAAGCATATTAAAGTAAAAGGAACTCTATTCTCAGCTTGGTCAGGTCATCATCATACTGAAGTTTTGATGGATGTTCATAAAATCTTAGATTAAAAATTAATAACGCAATTGGGATAGTTTTTTGGTTTTTAAATTGTTTATTCCACGGAAGTGTGATATAGTTGGTATAATGCGAAAATTAAGAAAATATTAAATATTAAATACAAATAGACTCTTGACATAAAATCACCTACTTTTAGAATATTAACAGATAAAGTCTAGAACATCTACATATAGATGTAAAGAAGTGTTATAGAAAATAAAATGCAGTTATTAAACTGTAACAATATTATATTAGGAGGAGAGATTATGAAAAAAAGAAAATTAAAGTCCTTAGTAATTATTTTGATATTAACATTAATAATTACAGGCATACCATTAAAAGGATTTGCAAAAGAAGAGGATTTAAGTAATGATATTCAAAAGATCAAATCTCTATTTAAAATAGGAGATGAATATGAGCATTTTCATAAAAGTAAATATGATAGGCTCGATGGTAAGGATGAAACTAATTTATATTGGAGTGGTCAAAACAAATACTTAAATGTGACAATTGATGAAGAAGGAAATATAATAAATTATAACAAAGATGAATATGGTTCTAGTAGAAATACAAGAGTCCATAAATTTCCTAAAATAACTAAAGAAGAAGGAGAAAAAACAGCTAAAGATTTTATAAAAAAGTTATATCCTGATATAGTGAATAAAGTCAAAATTAATGATGAGACTAATATTTATGGTTTATATGGTAGAGAAAATTTAAGAGAATATACATATAATTTTACAAGAGTAGAAAATAATATATTCTTTAATGTAAATAATGTATATATTGGTGTAGATACTCAAACTGGAGAAGTGAGAAATTTTAATATAAACTGGCAAAAGGATTTAAAATTTGTAGATACAAAGGACACTATTTCAAAAGATGAAGCAAAAGAAATATATAAAGATAATATAGAGTTAGAATTAGTATATAGATTAAAAGATACAGATGAAGATACAAAATCATACCTAGGATATAATATAATAGATACAGATAAATCAGTAGACGCTAAAACAAAAGATATATTGAGTACTTCATATAAATATATGTATTCAATATATGGATCTCAATTCAATAAAATGATGGAAAATATATCTATAGAAGAAGAAAACAAACTAATAGATTCTAATAAAATAATAAGCAGGGAAGAAGCAAGAAAAAAACTAGTAGATACATTTAAATTGGGAGAAGGATATGAAGTAGATGATTGTAGACTAATAAGTAATAAAGAAAAGGATATATATGTATGGGAAGTAATGGTGATGAAACGTGTTGAGAATAGTGCTAGTGGTACTGGATCAAGAGTAAATGCAAAAACAGGTGAAATTGTAAGTTTTTCTGATCCAGGATCATGGGAACAGAAAAAAGATGAAAAATCAAAATATAGTAAAGAAGAATTACTTAAAAAAGCAAAAGAATTTATAAAACAAAACGATGCTAAAAAGTATCAAGAAGTAGAGTATATAGAATATAGAGATGAAGATTCATTTTATAATGAAAGAAACATATCAAACTTTGTATTTATAAGAAAGGCAAATGACATCAAAGTAGAGAATAATGGATTTAGAATATCCTTAAGCAATGTAACAGGTAATGTACTATCCTATGATTATAACTGGAATGATTTAGAATTTGAATCTCCAGAAAATATAATAGATAAGGATGAAGCTAAAGAAATATTATTAGAAAATAGAGAATTAAATCTACAATATCAAATACAAAACAATGAAAACGAAAAAGAAAATGTTAAGTTAGTATATGATTTTGAAGACAAGTATTTAGTGGTAGATGCTAAAAAAGGAGAAGTAATAGATAATCGAAAAAATCTAGTAGATAAGATAGAAAAACAACAATATAAAGATATAGAAAATAGCTTTGCTAAAAATCAAATAAATAAGTTAAACAATCATATTATATTATTTGAAGGTGAAGAATTTAAACCAAAACAAGAAATAACACAGAAAGAGTTTTTAAAATTACTTGCACAAACTAGAGAAATGTATTATATATATGAAGATGAAGGTTATATGTATGAAAGATTTGTTAGAGATGGGATACTAAAAGAAGAAGAAAAAAATATGGAAGCAAAAGTAACAAGAGAGGAAGCAATAAAATATATAATTAGAATTTTTGGACAGGAGCCATTAGATAATTTAGGTGATATATACAAGATAGAATATGACGATGCAGATCAAATATCAACTAATTTAAAGGGACATATAGCAATAGCTAAGGGATTAGGGGTTATAAGTGGTGAAGGAAGCTTTAGACCAAAGGATAATTTAACAAGAGAAGAAGCAGCAGTTTTAATATACAATATATTAAATAGAGACAATTAAAATTAGGTACAAATCCAAGAGAAATATCTGTAGGAGAAATGAACAAACTATTTGAAGTCACTTACTATGGAATAAAAGTTAAACACAAATATTCTTAAATAGGCTTGATTTTATGAACTTTATTTGCTAGAATATAGTTTAAATCAATAAATACTATGAATGGAAGTAGTAGGTCCGATGTTAATTGTAGAGAGCTGTCGGCTGGTGAAAGACAGTATTGATGAAGACTGAACTCGTCCATGAGTTACTAAGGTGAAAATTAGCCTTAGTCGGTTAAATGCCGTTATATTTTGAGTGGATAGCAATATCAATAAGAGTGGTACCGCGGAAGTTAACCTTTCGTCTCTAATAGAGACGAAAGGTTTTATTGTTTTTGTGAATTATTTTAATAGGAGGAGCGAATATGAAAGAATATAAGCCAAATGAAATTGAACAGAAATGGCATAAGATTTGGGAGGAAAGAGAGCCTTTTAAGGCAGTAAATAAATCTGATAAACCAAAGTTTTATGCATTAGTAGAATTCCCTTATCCATCAGCAAATGGGCTACATGTAGGCCATCCAAGACCTTATACAGCATTAGATATAGTTTCTAGAAAGAGAAGACTTGAAGGATATAATGTTTTATTTCCAATGGGTTGGGATGCTTTTGGATTACCAACAGAAAACTTTGCTATAAAAAATAAAATTCATCCAGCTATCGTAACAGAACAAAACGTAGCTAGATTTAAAGCTCAATTACAATCAATAGGATTTTCCTTTGACTGGTCAAGGGAAGTAAATACTACAGATTCACATTATTATAAATGGACACAGTGGATATTTTTAAAATTATTTGAAAAAGGCTTAGCATATAAACAAGAGATGCCTATTAACTGGTGCCCATCCTGTAAGATCGGATTAGCTAACGAAGAAGTAATTCAAGGTAACTGTGAGAGATGTGGTGGAGAAGTAGTAAGAAGAGTAAAGAATCAATGGATGTTAAAAATAACTGAATATGCAGATAGATTAATAAGTGATTTAGATAAGGTAGACTATATAGAAAGAGTAAAGGCTCAGCAAACTAATTGGATTGGTAAATCAGAAGGAGCAGAGGTAGATTTCCAAATTGCAGGGAAGGAAGATAAACTAAGGGTATTTACTACTAGACCTGATACTCTATTTGGATCAACCTACATGGTTATAGCAGCGGAGCATCCTTTAATTGAAAAATATAAAGATGAAATAACAAATCTAGATGAGATCCATGAATATCAACATGAGGTAAGCAAGAAATCAGACTTTGAAAGAACAGAGCTATCAAAGGATAAAACAGGTCTAGAAATAAAAGGATTAAGAGCTATAAACCCTGCTACAGGAGGAGAAATCCCTATTTGGATATCTGACTACGTGCTTATGAGCTATGGTACTGGAGCGATAATGGCAGTACCAGGACATGATAGTCGTGATTGGGAGTTTGCAAAGAAGTTTAATCTTCCAATAGTAGAAGTAATAAAAGGTGGAGATATAGAAAAAGAAGCCTTTACCGACACAGAAGCAGGAGTTGTTGTAAACTCTGACTTTATCAATGATATGGAAGTAAAAGAAGCAAAAGAATATATGATTAAATGGCTAGAAGAAAAAGGACTTGGCATAAGAAAAGTGAACTTTAAACTTAGAGACTGGGTATTCTCCAGACAAAGGTACTGGGGAGAGCCAATTCCTCTAGTGCATTGTGATGAATGTGGCTGGGTGCCAGTGCCAGAAAAAGAACTACCTATTATGCTACCAGAGGTAGAAAACTATGAGCCAACAGATACAGGTGAATCACCACTTGCTAATATAAAAGATTGGGTAGAAACTACTTGCCCAAAATGTGGAGGTAAGGCTCACAGAGAAACAGATACAATGCCACAATGGGCAGGTTCTTCTTGGTACTTCCTAAGATATATTGACCCATGCAATGAAGAAGAGTTAGCTTCCCAAGAAGCAATAAACTATTGGATGCCAGTAGATTGGTACAATGGTGGAATGGAGCATACTACACTTCACCTACTATATTCAAGATTCTGGCATAAATTCCTATATGATATTGGAGTGGTGCCTGGACCAGAGCCTTATTCAAAGAGAACTTCCCATGGTATGATATTGGGAGATAACAACGAGAAGATGTCAAAGTCTCGTGGAAATGTAGTAAATCCTGATGATATAGTAAGGGATTATGGTGCAGATACTTTAAGAACATATGAAATGTTTATTGGAGACTTTGAAAAGAGTGTACCTTGGTCAGAAAATGGAGTTAAAGGATGTAGAAGATTCCTTGAAAGAGTGTGGAGACTTCAAGATATAGTAGTAGAGGGCGAAGGATATACTAAGGAATTAGAAGGAAATATTCACAAGACCATTAAAAAAGTATCCGAAGACTTCGAGACACTTAAATTCAATACAGGAATAGCAGCTTTAATGAGTTTATTAAATGAATTTAATGATCATGGTAGTATAACAAAAGAAGATCTAAGAACTTTTATAATACTACTAAATCCAGTAGCACCTCATATTACGGAAGAACTTTGGGAAATCCTCGGATTAGAAGGATATCTTCATGAAATTACATGGCCAAAATACGATGAAGAGAAAACTAAGGATAAGGTAATTGCGCTTCCAGTTCAAGTTAATGGTAAAGTAAGAGGTACAATAGAAATGAGTGTTGATGATTCACAAGATGTGGCTCGAGAAAAAGCAAAGGCTGATGAAAATATAAATAGATTCTTAGAAGGAAAGAATATAGTAAAAGAAATATTTGTACCTGGTAAGATATATAATTTAGTTGTTAAATAATTTTAAGGGCTGCTTTTGCAGCCCTTAAAATTTACATAAGTTTAGCATCTTCTTCCAATTCCACCTAGCATGTCACAGTTGCAGAAAATAATTACTAATAGTAAAAAGAAAAATAGTAGGGAACTATCCATGCCGCATTCATCTCTTCTACCTAATAAGTCGCCCATGAGAACACCTCCAGTTAATGATTATATAGTCGGGTGGAAATCCACTCATGATACAATATGTAAGATAGATATAAAGTGTTAATTATTATTGAAAAAATATACAAATTTTTCTAGGATTTTTATTTATACATATTAAATCTGAGGAGACAATATCTATGAGGTGAAGAAAATTGAGATTATTTATTCCGGACCAAGTATATATTGATCCCAAAAGTTTGGAATATGATACTGGAAGATTTATAAAAGAGAAACTAGAAAAGTTGAATATTCCTATAATAGAGACAAAAAGGGTCTCAATAGAAGGTAAAACACCTTCTGAAAATTATGCTAAAGCAAAGAAAACTATTTACCTAACTGTAAGTAAAGAAAAAAAGTTAAGAAGATGTAAACCATCGGCAGATTACCAATTTGCCTTATCAAGTTCATGTCCAGGTAACTGTGAATATTGTTACCTGCAAACAACTCAAGGTGAAAAGCCATTTATGAAGATATTTGTAAACGTAGATGAAATACTTCAGATAATAGAGGAGCATATAGACAATAATTTGCCTAATATAACTACATTTGAATGTGGAAGTATCACTGACCCTGTTGCTCTTGAACATTTAACAGGAAGTTTAAAAAGATGTATAGAATTCTTTGCAGATAGTCAGAATGGAAGACTTAGAGTAATCACCAAGTTTGATAATGTTGATTCTTTCCTAGATATAAACCACAACAATCACACTAAATTTAGATTTAGTATCAATACTAGATATATAATAAAAAAATTTGAACATAGTACTGCTAGTTTTGAGGAAAGAATAGAAGCAGCAAGAAAAGTTGCAAATAGAGGTTATCCCATAGGCTTTATTATAGCTCCTATTATGATATATGAAAATTGGAAAGATGAATATAAAGAATTAATAGATAACTTAAAAAATGGATTTAAAAACTATAAAGATGAGATTACCTTTGAGTTAATACAACATAGATTTACAGCTACTGCAAAAGAATTGATAGTTACTAGATTCCCTAAGACTGAACTTGATCTTAATGAAGAAAATAGACAATTAAAGTGGGGACCCTATGGAAAGTTTAAATATGTCTATCCAAAGGATAAAAGTAATGAAATAAAAGAATATCTTTCAGGTTTAATTGGGGAAAAATTCGATAATGCTAGGATTGAGTATTTTACTTAATAAAAATATGAATAACAATATAAATTAGAATAAACTAATAAAATCATGAAATAATGAAATAATAAAATAACAGGAGATTATCCTGTTATCTTTTATTTAAAAGCAATTTCCTTATGAACTACCTTAAATAAAAAATATTTAGAGTCAATAAAAAATAATTAGAGGTGAGTAAATAAAATGAGAGATTTTTTAGGGCGTTGGAATAGATTAAGTCTAGTAAAAAGAATTATTATAGGATTGTTCGTAGGTATTATTTTAGCTCTTACAATTCCTGATATAGCAAGGCCTATTGGTATTTTGGGTTCTTTGTTTGTAGGTGCTTTAAAAGCTGTTGCCCCAATACTGGTGCTATTTTTAGTAATGTCAGCTATTTCTCAACATAAAAGTGGTCAAAGGACTAATATGAAATCAATTATAATCCTTTACCTATTGGGAACTTTTTTGGCAGGGCTCACTGCAGTTGTAGCAAGCTTTCTATTTCCAGTATCAATCATATTAGGTGAAAGTGTGCAAGACATAGCACCACCAGGAGGAGTTAACGAGGTACTAAAGGGATTATTGTTGAATGTAGTCGACAATCCAATAACAGCCCTAGGGAATGCTAATTATATCGGTATCTTAGTTTGGGCAGTACTTCTTGGTCTTGCATTAAAAGATGCATCTGAACATACAAAAACAATGGTAAGTAACTTTTCAGATGCATTATCTCAAGTTGTAAGGTGGGTAATAAGTCTTGCGCCAATTGGTATTGCAGGGCTAGTATTTGAAACAATTGCAGTATATGGTATTGGTTCCTTATTAAACTATGGGAGATTACTTGCTTTATTAATTGGTACTATGCTCTTTGTAGCACTTGTAGTAAATCCAATTGTTACATTTGTAATGATTCGTCAAAATCCATATCCCCTTGTATTTAAATGTTTAAAAGATAGTGGTATTACAGCATTTTTTACTAGAAGTTCGGCAGCTAATATTCCTGTAAACATGGCCCTATGTGAAAGATTAGGATTAGATAGAGATGCATACTCCGTTTCTATTCCTCTTGGAGCTACTATAAATATGGCAGGTGCAGCTATTACAATATCTGTATTAACTCTTTCAGCAGTTCATACATTAGGTGTTGAAGTAGATATAGGTACAGCATTTATCCTTAGTATACTTTCAGCAGTCAGTGCTTGTGGAGCTTCTGGGGTGGCTGGTGGTTCACTACTACTAATCCCATTAGCTTGTAGTATGTTTGGTATACCAAATGATATAGCCATGCAAGTAGTAGGTGTTGGTTTTGTTATAGGAGTAATTCAAGACTCTGCAGAAACTGCCCTAAATTCATCAACAGACGTACTTTTAACAGCAGTTGCTGAATTTAGAGAGTGGAGAAAAGAAGGAAAAGAAATAGTTATTCCTAAGTAATAAAAAGTTAGACATTAAAAAGCCTTTTATTTTAGTTAGAAATTAAGATAGGAGGCTTTTTAAATATCGTGATCTAAATCTAAATTTTATAAGGTTTATTTTTTAGTTAAATTAATACTTGATTATTAATATTAGCTACTAAATGAATAATGAGATGTAGAATAGGTTGTATATATACTATAGTTATCGTATAATGTTAATAAAGTGAAGGCTATATACTAAAAAAGTTTTTGCTATAATATTTGATTATTTATATCTATTTTATAAGAAGTTCATTTGCCTTAGAAATATAATTTATATGTGACATTAACTAAATCAAGACATCTAAAAGCTTAATTCAGATAAGAGAAATTCTATCTAAATTAAGCTTTTTATATATAAAATATTAAATAACTCTAAGTTTTGTGAAGAATGTACTTTGAAAACTGAAAATACGGTATTAAAAAGCAAAATATTTACCAAACATATCAAGAACATTATTACATATGTTATAGTATTTACATAAGTAATTAGCAACAGATTAAAATAGCATATTAATTGTGGTACAGAGAACAAAGGGGAGGGAATTATGAAAGAGTATTTTGATATAAAGAGTGATAAGTGGAAAATAACAGTAAAATGGTGTTTGAAGATAGGAGTTGTTATAGATTTTATTGCAGCAATTACTTTAGCTGTAAAGATGTAAAATTATACACAATAAAGATAATTCCACTAGGGGGATAGATATGTCTATAAAAAGTATATTCATTATATTAGTAAGTAGGGTTGTTTTTGACTTTTTATTAATACAATTGGGTAGAATTAATCCTAAAGTACTTTCTGCTTTTCACAAGATTCCTGAAAAATGGAAAGGTAAGTGGCAAGTTAAATGGATAGCTATTTTTATTCTGATATTCATATGTGCAATATTTGTGGTTGGCTTTGGAATAAGTGATATAATAGGAACGATTCTTGTTGGCTTTTTTATAAGTTTGTGCGAGTTAGCATTTAAGAAACCTCAAGAGGTAAAATAATATAACTAAAAGATTTTAAGTTTCTGATGCCTTATTTATATCAAATATCATGATTAATAAAATTAAATATATATTTGAAATACTGTATTATTCAGGGCCGAATTTTATATCATTTTACAAATAAAAAGTCTAGCTTAATTGGAGGGATCTATATGAAAAAAATTGGTTTGGCTTTTGTATTAACAGTATTGATATTCTTTTTTTCTTTAACCATTGCACCAATAATTTCAAATAAGGAAAATTTAGATGAGGCATCTAATATTGAATACGCTCCTATATACAAGCTATCAAAAATACTATTTTATTGGTAATGAAAAATCTCATGTTAATTTTATTGAGGAAGATTTATCTTATGAAGATGAATCAGATATTGAAGATGGAATGTATATAACAGGCTTATTATATATTAAGGATAGGGTTTGGAAATATGGATTATATAATGATATTGAAAGTGAAACAAATATAAAAGGCGTATATTCGAGAGTATTTCAACATATTTCAGAAATTAAAAATAATAAATTACCATAGATTATTATACAATTAAATTTGAAAACCAATCTTTATTAGGATAGAAGATTATCTTTTTATATATTTATGTGCATTTTGTGGTAAAATAAACTAGCTAAAGAATTTAATAAATAAAAAAGGACGGTAAAAATATAATGACAATTGACTTTAAAACACTTGGAATAAGTCTCGAATTAGAAAAGGTATTGGAAAGGAATGGGATTACAGTGCCTACACCAATTCAAGAACAGGCTATTCCTCAGTTGTTGAATGGAAAAGATATAATAGGGCAAGCACATACTGGTACAGGTAAGACCTTTGCTTTTATGTTACCCATTGTAGAAAATATAGATATAACAAAGCCATATATACAAGCTTTAATTATAACTCCCACCAGAGAATTAGCAATCCAAATAACAAATGAAGCTAAAAAACTAGCACAAGCTAAAGATATAAGTATATTAGCAGCCTATGGTGGACAGGACGTTGAAAGACAGCTAAGACAATTAAAAAGAGGAGTTAATATTGTAATCGGTACGCCAGGAAGATTGTTGGACCATATAAGAAGAAAGAACATTGATTTAAGCGGAACAAAAATGGTTGTCTTAGATGAGGCTGATGAAATGCTAAATATGGGATTTTTGAAGGATGTAGAGGAAATAATTTACAAGACATCTAAAACACGTCAAACAATGTTATTTTCAGCTACAATGCCAAAACAGCTTAGAACTCTAGCTGCTAAATATATGAAATCACCAGTAGAGGTACAAGTACAAGGTGAAAAGGTAACATTAGATGAAATAAATCAAGTAGTTATTGAAACTACTGATAGAGGTAAACAAGATGCCCTTTGTAGTATTATAGACGAAGAAAGACCATTTATGGCTATAATCTTCTGCCGTACAAAGAGAAGAGTAAAGGCATTAAACGATGATTTAAGAAGTCGTGGATATAACTCAGATGAAATACATGGAGATCTTAGTCAAGCTAAGAGAGAGAAAGTAATCAAAGCATTTAGGGATATGAAGCTACAACTTTTAGTTGCAACAGATGTGGCAGCTCGTGGTCTAGATATAGAAGGAGTAACTCATATCTTTAACTATGATATACCTGAAGATCCTGAGTCTTATATTCATCGTATAGGACGTACAGGTAGAGCTGGAGAAACTGGAAAAGCCTTTACATTTGTTACTCCTAGAGACAGACAAGAGCTAGTTGCTATAGAAAATAAAATAAGGAAAAACTTAAAGACAATAACAGTTGTTAGGGATAATAAAAATCATAAACCAGAAAACAAAAAATCTAAGGAACAAAGTAAAAATCAAGATTTTAAATGGAATAGAGATTCGGGTAAAAAGAAGACTATTAGAAGTATTGATAAAAGAAAAGGTAAGAAAAAGTAAAGGCTGTGGACATAAAGTGGCTGGGATGTTTCAAGTGTTGTAAGGGCATATAATTTTAATAAAAAAAGGTCAGAATCCTTAGAAGCATTTAACGTAATGACAATGTTTCAAAAAGATGTAAGTATTCAACAAAATCAGCCTAAGGATAGTAGTTATATAGGAAAGATAGAAAGGCTAAGGGTTATGGTATAACACTAGGAAACTTTAAAAAACAAACTAAAAAAGGATATGATGTAGAATATATACAATCAGCTGAAATCTATATTGGGAATTATCAAAAATCAAAACGACATGGCAAAGGAACTTATATGTTCTTTAATAGTATAACAAAAACAATCTTAGTGAAGTAATTATAAAATAGATATAGAACTAATTTATTTTAATAATGAAGAAAATATATTAACATTGATTAATGATTAACAAAAAGTGAGGGATAATAATGAACTGTAGAAAATGTGGAGCAGAGAATTCAAATGGATCAAAATACTGTAATAACTGTGGAGAAAAATTAAGTACTAAGCTTATATGTAGTAACTGTAGCAATGAACTTCTAGAAGGATCAAAATTTTGTAATGAGTGTGGAACACCAGTTAAGAATATATCTATAAAAGAAAATGAAGAAGGTTTTTATGACTATAACTTTTTCAATGCTACAACTATGGCTGGAGGATCAAGATATAGATCTACTGTTACAAAGAAAGGTCATTATTATTATATGATAAGAAGCGATAGTATCTATAGGTTTACAGAATATTGTTCAACTATAACTAAGCTATTTGATTTAAAAGATATAAGTGGTGGTAGACTAGGAATAGGAAGTAGATTAAATATTATAGGAGAAGACATATATTTTCTAAGTGGAGAAGGAGTTTGTAAAGTATCTATAGATGGAAAAGAGATTTCCGAAATAAAAATAGATATAGGTTCTATTGAAGAAATGATTGTTTTAGGAGATAGAATGTACTTTAACTCTTATGAAGGTTTATTTTCCACTAGTTTAAAGGGAGATCAAATAAAAGAAATATATAAAAGGGCAAATGAAGAAGAAGTTAATAACTTATGTTATGGATATAAAAATGAAATATGTATATATATTAACAGGGATGGATATTCAAGTGGATACTATATATATGATATAGTTAGTGATGAATTAAAACATAGTATGCTATATATTAATGATTCAATTGTAAATGTACATCGAGAAGATATAGCTGTTGATCTATATAATAGATGTCTTTATGTAAAGGATAATTACAAGGGTATAATTAGATATGATTTTAACAGTAGTAAAAGTGAAATTGTTTTTCCATCTCCTAATAATTTTGATACAAGTGGTTATATTACAACTAGGAATAGATTAAATCGTCGGGTTTCATCATTTGAAGGATATATTGATTTTCGTAAGATTTTGTATAATGGTCAATATGCAATAGGGTCCTGTGATTCTCATGGAAATTCAGCTAATATTATTACAATAGATAATGAGGGCTATGTGGAGTTAATAAGTGAAGATGGAGATTATTTAGGGAACTACGTTAGTATGTTTGAAGAAACTGCGTTTTGGTACAGTGACAGTTATGAAATAAGTCTACTTATTAATCTGAAAGATGGACATGTTAGAGAAATAGGAAGAGATGGAAAAATAGTACCTAACAAATTAATATTTAAAGATTAAAGCTGATGATTTGATTGGGACAATAATTAGAATTTTACTTATATAAAACAAATGCTCTTTTCTGGTTTTAATCTTATTTTGATTCTTGCCAGAAAAGAGCATTTATTTTCACTTAAGCACAGATTTAATTACAGTGGATAGGTTACACTAGATAGGACAGGTTTTCTCCGAACATGATATAATAATATTAGGAGGAGAAAATCATGTCAAAAAAATACTATGAGGAAAATTTCAAGAAGCAGCTTGTTAATATATACA